>NZ_KQ058893.1:0-135 GCF_000982955.1 Micromonospora sp. HK10
TCCAGGGAGGGACGATGGGTCAGCCCGACGAGGACTTCGCCCCGAGCGACCACCTCGCTCCGGAGGAGCGCGACCTGGAGGCGGAGCCGGCCGACGCGGTCGAGCAGGCGGCGGTGGTCACGCCGGACGACAGCG
>NZ_KQ058893.1:221-37825 GCF_000982955.1 Micromonospora sp. HK10
GGTCCTCGCGGAGCGCGGCGAGGAAGCCGGGGGCCAGTGCCGGGTCCATCCCCACCGGGTACGGGCCGCGCTCCTCGAAGCGCACCGGCAGGCTGACCGCGACCGGCTCGGCGCCCGCCGCTTTCCCGGCCACCGCGAGCAGCGCCAGCAGCGAGGTGTCCCCGGTGTCGGTGACCAGCTCGGGTCCGACCTGCCCCAGCAACCGGTTGAGCCGGGCCGGGTCGGTCAGCACGCCCTAAGTGGAGGTGGCCGGGCCGGCGGTGCCAGCACCCGAGTCGATCATGTAACCGACCGGGATGACACCCTGCTGCCGTCCCGCCGGGTCGGTCAGCACGCCCTGCTCCTGGATCCGGCGCAGCAGCCCGGCCGCGTACCGGCCGGCGTTGCGGTCCCGGTCCAGGGCGCCGTCGCGCAGGCGATACCGCTGCCGCAGCAGGTCCACCGCGGCCGCCCCACCGAGTCGCTGGCAGCCGGCCGGGAAGAGCCGGTCGGTGTGCACCGAGCGCACCGCCGCCGGCAGGCAGACCGGTACCCCGCCGACCGCATCGGTGAGTTCCCGGGTCGCCGGGTAGGTGAGCACCGCGCCGGCATCGATCGGTACGCCGACGAGCTGGGCGACCACCTGGCGGGTGTTCCGATAGCCCGCCGCCAGGTCCACGGTCCTCCCCGCGCCGGCGGCGAACGACACGTTGAGCTTGTCCCGCCCCCCGCCGGGGAGCGACACCGGCAGGTCGCGCGGGATCGAGACGAGATAGAGCCGGCTCCGGTCGGCCGGCACGTGCACGAGCAGGACGGAATCGGCCCGCCGGCCCCCGCCGGCCGCGTCCACGCCGAGCAGCAGCACGTTCAGCGCCCCGGTGGGTGCCGGTGACGTCGGTGCGGCGACCTGGCCCGACGGGGCCGGCGGTGGGGGCGCCAGCGCGGTGAAGCCGACCAGGGTGGCGGCGACCAGCGCCAACGCCGTGCCGCCGAGGCGCAGCCGCAGCCGGCGACGGCGGCGGCGGTGCGCCACCCGGTCGATGGCGGCGCGGAGCGGGCCGGTGGGCGGGGCGAGGGTCTCGTGCCGCGCGAAGGCCGCCCGCAGGTCGTCCTCGATCATCAGTGCACCTCCACGGTCTCGGCTCGAAGGGTGGCCAGGGCACGCGAGATGCTGGAGCGGACGGTGCCGACCGCGCAGCCGAGAATCTCGGCGATCTCCGCGTCGGGCAGGTCCTCGTAGTAGCGCAGCACCAGCGTGGCGCGCTGCCGGCGGGGCAGCCGGGACAGCCAGGACCAGATCTGGTCCCGGTCCACCGCGGACTGGGCGTGGTCGCTCGGCGCCGGCACCGCCTCGTCCGGCTCGCCGCGCAACAGCACCCGGCGCGCCCACGAACCGCGCCGCCAGTCGATGTACTGGTTGGTCAGCATCCGCCGGACGTACCGCTCCGGGGCCTCGCTGCGCACCACCCGCCGCCAGTTCAACTGGACCCGCACCATGGTGTCCTGGACCAGGTCCTGCGCCTGGTGCGGATCGCCGGTCAGCATGACCGCGTACCGCAGCAGGGCGCTCAGCCGTGTGTCGGCGAACTCCTCGTACGTCACTGCACCTCCCGGGTGTCCCGCTCAGTTGACGGGTACGGGTGCCCGGGACATTGCATCGTCCGGCCGGTTTTTCACCGGCCGCCGGCATTTCGGGGCGGCCGGCCCGGTGGCACCCTACGCACCCTCCCGATCCCTCCCCGGAAACCCCCACCGCGACCACGAAAAAAGATCGACACCTCTGGGAGCATCGAACCGTGCTGCTCACCCTGACCACCACCCACCGTCCCGCCAGCGACCTCGGCCACCTCCTGGTCAAGCACCCGGACCGCGTGCAGAGCTTCGACCTGCCCGCCGGCACCGCGCACGTGCTCTACCCGGAGGCGGACGAGGCGCGGTGCACGGCGGCGCTGCTGGTCGAGGTCGACCCGCTGAAGCTGGCCGGCGGGCGGGGTCGCCGGCAGGCGACCACCCCGGACGCCTTCACCCTCGGCCGGTACGTCAACGACCGCGCCTACGCGGCGTCCAGCCTGCTCTCCTCGGCGCTGGCCAAGGTCTTCCGGTCGGCGCTGCGCGGCGAGTCCCGGGACCGTCCGGAGCTGGCCGCCACCGCGATCCCGCTGACGGTGCGGGTGCCGGTGCTGCGCTGCCGGGGCGGCGCCGAGCTGGCCGGCCGGGTCTTCGCCCCGCTGGGCTGGGCGGTGACCGCCACCGCGATCCCGCTCGACGAGGCGTACCCGGAGTGGGGCGACAGCCGCTACGTGGACCTGACCCTGACCGGGACACTGCGGGTCGCCGACGCGCTCAACCACCTGTACGTGCTGCTGCCGGTGCTGGACGACGCGAAGCACTACTGGGTGGCGCCGGACGAGGTCGACAAGCTGCTCCGGGCCGGCGCCGGCTGGCTCGCCGACCACCCCGAGCGGGCCCTGATCACCCGCCGTTACCTGGCTCACCGCCGGGCGCTCGCGGGCGAGGCGCTGGCCCGCCTGGCCGAACTGCGGCTGGCCGACGAGCCGGCCGCCGACGACAGCGTGGAGAGCGAGCAGCCCGACCGGGCGCCGCAGGCCTCCCTCGCGGTACGCCGGCGGGAGGCGGTGCTGGCCGCGCTGCGCGACTGCGGGGCGTCCCGGGTGCTGGACCTGGGTTGCGGCGGCGGGGCGCTGCTCACCGCGCTGGTCGCGGAGCGGCGGTTCACCGAGATCGTCGGGACGGACGTGTCCAGTCAGGCGCTCACCGTGGCCGCCCGGCGGCTGCGGCTGGACCGGCTGCCGGAGCGGCAGCGCGACCGGATCCGGCTCTGGCAGTCGGCGCTGACCTACCGGGACGACCGGCTGCGCGGCTACGACGCCGCGGTGCTCATGGAGGTGGTCGAGCACCTCGACCCGCCCCGGCTGCCCGCGCTGGAGGACGCGGTGTTCGGGCACGCCCGGCCGGCGACGGTCGTGGTGACCACCCCGAACGTCGAGTACAACGTCCGCTACGAAGGGCTGGGCGCGGGCCGGTTCCGGCATGCCGACCACCGGTTCGAATGGACCCGCGCCGAGTTCGCCGCCTGGGTACGGCGGGTGGCGGCGGCGCACGGCTACACCGCCACGGTCGGCGGCATCGGCGACGAGGACCCCGAGCTGGGCGCGCCGACCCAGCTCGCCGTACTGACCCGGAAGGAGGAGGCGTGACGATCCTGGACATCCCCGAGCTGGCCCTGGTGGCGCTGGTCGGCGTCTCCGGCGCCGGCAAGTCGACCTTCGCCCGGCGGCACTTCCGGCCCAGCCAGGTGCTCTCCTCCGACGCCTTCCGGGGCATGGTGGCCGACGACGAGAACGACCAGTCCGCCTCCGGCGACGCGTTCGACGCGCTGCACCACGTCGCCGGCATCCGGCTGCGCCGGGGCCGGCTCACCGTGGTCGACGCGACCAACCTCCAGCCGCACGCCCGGGCCGGGCTGGTCGCGGTGGCCCGGGAGCACGACGTGCTGCCGGTGGCGATCGTGCTGGACGTGCCGGAGGCGCTGGCCTGGGAGCGGACCGAGGGGCGGGCCGACCGGACGCACGGCCGGCAGGTGCTCGCCCGGATGCAGCGGGACCTGCGGCAGTCGTACGGGCGGCTGGCCCGGGAGGGCTTCCGTAAGGTGCACGTGCTGCGCGGGGTCGACGAGATCGAGGCGGCCGAGATCCGCTACGAGAAGCTGTTCAACGACCGGCGCGAGCTGACCGGGCCGTTCGACATCGTCGGTGACGTGCACGGCTGCCGCGAGGAGCTGGAGGCGCTGCTGGTCCGGCTCGGCTACGCGCTGCGCCGCGACGACGCGGGCCGCCCGGTGGACGCGGCGCACCCGGCCGGGCGTACCGCCGTCTTCGTCGGTGACCTGGTGGACCGCGGCCCGGACTCGCCCGGCGTGCTGCGCCTGGTGATGGGCATGGTGGCGGCCGGGCACGCGATCTGCGTGCCGGGCAACCACGAGCAGAAGCTGCTGCGCAAGCTGCGCGGCCGGGACGTGCGGCTCACCCACGGCCTGGCCGAGACGATGGCCCAGCTGGCGGCGGAGCCGGAGGGCTTCGTGGCACAGACGGCGGCGTTCATCGACGGCCTGGTCAGCCACTACGTGCTGGACGGCGGGCGGCTGGTGGTGGCGCACGCCGGGCTCAAGGAGGCCTACCACGGCCGGGCCTCGGGCCGGGTGCGCTCGTTCGCCCTGTACGGCGAGACCACCGGCGAGACCGACGAGTACGGCCTGCCGGTGCGCTACCCGTGGGCGCGCGACTACCGGGGCTCGGCGATGGTCGTGTACGGGCACACCCCGACGCCGGCACCGGAGTGGGTGAACAACACCATCTGCGTCGACACCGGCTGCGTCTTCGGCGGGCAGCTCACCGCGCTGCGGTACCCGGAGAAGGAGCTGGTCGCCGTCCCGGCGGTGCGGGAGTGGTACGCCCCGGCGCGCCCGCTGGTCCCGGCGGCGCCGGCCCGGCCGGACACCGTGCTGGACCTGGCCGACGTCACCGGGCGGCGGCACCTGAGCCACCCGTACGGGACGCTGACCGTGCCGGCCGAGAACGCCGCCGCCGCGCTGGAGGTGATGAGCCGGTACGCGGTGGACCCGGGCCGGCTGGTCTGGCTGCCGCCGACCATGTCGCCCTGCTCGACGTCCACCTTGGACGGCTTCCTGGAGCACCCGGCGCAGGCGTTCGCCGACTACCGGTCGGCCGGCGTCGAGCGGGTGGTCTGCGAGGAGAAGCACATGGGCTCGCGGGCGGTGGTGCTGGTGGAGCGGGAGCCGGGGCGGTTCGCGGGCGGCGCGGTGCACACCCGTACCGGTCGGCCGTTCTTCGGTCCGCCGCTCGACGACGAGCTGCTGGCCCGGGTGCGCGCGGCGGTGGACGCGGCCGGCCTCTGGGCCGAGCTGGAGACCGACTGGCTGCTCCTGGACTGTGAGCTGCTGCCCTGGTCGGCGAAGGCGGGCGGGTTGATCCGCGAGCAGTACGCCGGGGTCGGCGCGGCCGGCCGGGCCGCCCTGCCGGCGGTGCTGGCGGCGCTGGACGCGGCGGCCACCCGGGGGCTGCCGGTGGCCGAGCTGCGCGGCCGGATGGCCGACCGGGCCGCCGAGGTCACCGCGTACTCGGCGGCCTACCGGGGGTACGTGGGGCCGACCGACGGGCTGCGCGGGGTGACCCTCGCGCCGTTCGCCGTGCTGGCCGGGGCCGGTGCGAGCTTCGCCGACCGGGACCACGGCTGGCACCTGGCCCTGGCGGACCGGCTCTGCGCGGCGGATCCGGAGTTCTTCACGCCGACCCGACGCCAGGTGGTCGAGCTGGCCGACGACGCGGCGGTGGCGGCAGCGACCGACTGGTGGCTGGCGCTGACCGCGGCCGGCGGCGAGGGCATGGTGGTCAAGCCGTACGCCGGCCTGGCCGCCCGGTCGCCGAAGGGGTCGCTGCTCCAGCCGGGGATCAAGTGCCGGGGCCGGGAGTACCTGCGGATCATCTACGGTCCCGGGTACACCGAGCCGGGTCAGCTCGCCGCGCTGCGGACCCGTTCGCTGGGCCGCAAGCGGGGGCTGGCGCTGCGCGAGCACGGCCTCGGCCTGGCCGCCCTGGACGCGCTCGCCGCCGACGCCCCGCTCTGGCGGCGGCACGAGCTGATCTTCGCGATCCTGGCGTGCGAGTCGGAACCGGTCGACCCACGCCTCTGACCAGGTACGCCCGGTCCGGCGCGACGCCGGACCGGGCCCAGGTACCCTTTGTGGCCGTGGACACAGCAGAAAAGACCCGAATGCTCTCGGAAAGCGTCGCGCTGAACCCGCTCGACCCGAAGGACCTGATCCACACTTTCGGGATGGTCGGGGTCTGGGTGATCCTCTTCGCCGAGACGGGCCTGCTGGTCGGCTTCTTCTTCCCGGGTGACTCGCTGCTCTTCCTGGCCGGGGTGGCGGCCTCGCCGGTGGCCGACGCGATCTTCGGCGACGGCACCCGGCTCTCCCTGGCCGGCCTGCTGATCGGCGGCCCGCTCTGCGCCATCGCGGGCGCGCAGCTCGGGCACTGGCTCGGCGCCCGGTACGGCCAGCGGATGTTCGACCGCCCCAACTCCCGCCTCTTCAAGCGGGAGTACGTGGAGAAGGCCGAGTACTACTTCCAGAAGTTCGGTCCGGCGAAGGCCGTGGTGCTGGCCCGGTTCATCCCGATCGTGCGGACCTTCCTCAACCCGGTCGCCGGGGTGCTCGGCATGCCGGCCCGGCAGTTCCTGCTCTGGAACATCGTCGGCGCGATCCTCTGGGTGGACGGCATCCTGCTGGTCGGCTACCTGCTGGCCCACCAGATCTACGATGCGATCGGCGACAAGATCGACCGGTACATCCTGCCGGTGGTCGCCCTGATCGTGCTGATCTCGGTGCTGCCGATCTTCTTCGAGTTCCTCCGCGACCGGCGGGCCCGCAAGCGCGGCGAGGCGGCCGCGGTGGTGGCCGCGGCGAGCGCCGCCGGCGCGATCGAGGCGGTGCGGGACGCCATCGACGGTGACGACCACCGCGGGCACGAGCCGCGCCACCGTCGCTGACCTCCGGACAGACCGATGGCCGGCCCCCGGCGGGGGCCGGCCATCGACGTTGTCGAGCTGCGGGTGGTACGGACGTCGGGCAGCCGTCACCCGTGGCCCTCGGGGCCCGGCCCGGGTGACGGCCCACCACGACCCCGGACAGCCGTCCGACGGGTGGCGCCACCCCTGGCCCGCCACCCGTCACCGCCGGTCGGAGCAGTCAACCCCGACCTCGGCACGTCCAGTTGTCAGCGGGCCTTCTTGGTGGCCCGCTTACGCGGCGGGGTGAGCAGATCCGCGATCGTGGCGATCGCGGTCGGCACCAGCCGGTAGTACGCCCAGACACCACGCTTCTCCCGCTCCAGCAAGCCGGCCTCGGTGAGGATGCGCAGGTGGTGGCTGACCGTCGGCTGCGAGAGGCCGAGCGGTGCGGTGAGGTCACACACGCACGCCTCCCCCTCGGGTGCCGACTGGATCAGGCTGAGCAGCCGGAGCCGGGCAGGGTCGGCGAGGGCCTTGAGGACCCCGGCGAGACGCTCGGCATCGGCACGTTCGATCGGCTCGCCGGCAAGCGGCGAGATCTGAGGCATGGTCATTTCAGCCAACGCAGTTCCCACGTATTCCATCCTTCCACCAGCAGCATCGATCCGCCTGCATATCAGCAGATCCGAATCGGCAAACTTTTACGCCACAAGGCCGAGGTCAGCCAACGTATAGGCCGCTCGATACGGCAATCCGGCGGCTCGCACCGCGTCGCCGGCGCCTCGATCAACAATAACCGCCACACCGATCACCTCGGCTCCGGCCTCGCGCAGCGCCTCGACGGCGGTCAACACACTGCCGCCCGTCGTCGAGGTGTCCTCGACCGCCAGGACGCGCCGTCCGGCCACGTCCGGCCCTTCGATACGCCGCTGGAGCCCGTGCGCCTTGCCCGCCTTGCGCACCACGAAGGCATCCAGCGGCCGGTCGGTCCCGGCCGACGCGTGCAACATCGCGGCGGCGACCGGATCGGCCCCGAGCGTCAGTCCACCGACCGAGTCGTACGCCCAGTCGGCGGTGAGGTCCCGCATCACCCGACCCACCAGTGGTGCGGCCTCGTGATGCAGCGTGACGCGACGCAGATCGACGTACCAGTCCGCCTCGCGGCCGGACGAGAGCACCACACGGCCGTGGACCACAGCCAGGTCGGTGATGAATTTACGCAGGTCGTCCTGGTCCCCCATGGCGATAGAGGGTACTGCGCAAGTCTGGGAGCCGTCTGTCGGGTCCACCCAGGTCAACCGCGCGGGCGACGACGGATGGCGATGTTCGACTACGTTGCGCAACCGTCCATTCGGGCCACCCGGCGTGCGTCGCCGCCCCGGTGGAGCCGATTGGTCGGCCCGCCGGTCAGCCGCCGACGCGGCCCCGGTTGTCTCGGGAGACGCCCCGCAACAACCGCCGCGGTGCGTGCCGCAGGCCCGCCACGGCCAGCTTGTACTTCCAGCTGGGGACGCTGACGAGCTTGCCTTTCCGCAGGTCACGCAGCCCTTCGTCGACCACCTCGTCGGCCCGCAGCCACATCCAGCGGGGGGTACGAGACATGTCGATGCCGGCCCGCTCGTGGTAACCGGTGCGGGTGTAGCCCGGGCAGAGCGCCATTACCCGCACGCCCAGCGGGGCCACGGAAAGGGCAATCGATTCACTGAAATTCGTCACCCACGCCTTGCTGGCCGAGTAGGTCGAGCCGGGCATCGGAACGCCGAAACCAGCAACCGAAGAGACATTTATCACTGTCCCACTGGCCCGCTCGATCATCGGTTCCAGGGCCGCGTGGGTCAGCCGGAGCACCGCCAGCACGTTCAACCGCAGCAGCCGGGCCTCGTCCTGCACCGCCGACCGGACGAACGGGGTGTTCAGGCTGATCCCGGCGTTGTTCACCAGCAGTTCGATCGGCGGATCGGCGGCGAGGCGGCGCTCCACGGTCGCGCAGCCGTCGTCGGTGGACAGATCGGCGGAGATGGTCTCCACCCGGCGGCCGTGCCGGCCGGTCAGCTCGGCCGCCGTAGCGTCCAGCCGGCCGGCGTCCCGGGCCACCAGCACCAGGTCCCAGCCGTCGGCGGCGAGCCGGCGGGCGAAGGCCTCGCCGATACCCAGGCTGGCCCCGGTGATCAGGGCACGGCGCGGGGCGGGGTGGGAAGCGTCGGTCACGGTCGTTCCTCGGCGGGCGGGGTCGGCCCGGGCGGCGCCGACGCGGGGGGCGGGGTGGGTGGGGCCCAGGGCAATCCAGGCCCGGAGGCCGGCGGGTGTGGCGGCGGCCCGGCGGGCGGACCGTAGCCCGTCGACCCGTAGGCCGGGCCGGGCGGCGGACCGTAGGCGGAGCTGGGCGGCGCGGAGGCCGGATAGGTCGGGCCGGGCGGCGCGGACGGCGGGCCGTAGGGCGGGCCGGGCGGGGCGTAGGCCGGGCCGGGCGGGGGTGGCGGGCCGGTGGGCGGCGCCGGGCGGCGGTGGAGGAACGCACCCGCGGCGGGCAGGGTCAGCAGCGCCGCCACCAGGAGGTAGCCGAGGACCTGCGCCACCGACAGCGTCGCGTTCAGCGGGATCCACCAGCCCGGGTACGCGTCGCCGAGCCGGCCGAGCAACTCCATGGTGTCCCGGCTGTCGCCGGTCACCCGCAGCGGGGCGGCCCGCTGCGCGACCAGGGCGGCCAGCCCGCAACAACCGCAGCAGAGGCCCAACCCGGCGACGACCCAGGTACCCACCCGGGCACCGGGGCGACCGGAGCGCAGCCCGAGGGCGAGCCCGGCGAGGACCAGCGCCATCAGCACACCGATCACCGCCGCCAACGCGGTGGTGCCGCGCAGCAGCGACACCACCTCGTCGATCTCGGTGCGGCCGGCCCCGGTGGCCTGCGCCGACGCCCGGAACCGGTCGGCCGTGCCGGTCGCCACGGCCAGGGCGGCGACCGCGTACGCCACCGATCCGGCGGCCATCAGCAGCAGCAGCGCCGCCGCCGCGACGACCACCCCGGGGCGACGGGGGGCGGCCTGATCGGGGTACGACACGACGAATCCCTCCGGTAGGCGTCGGCTTGCAACCTACTCGGAGGGATCGTCGGAGTCGCTCTTATCGGGGCGTCAACTTCCCGCGGGCGGCTCGGGGTCCCGGCGCTCGCCGGGCTCCGCCGCCGGCCCCGGCTGGTCGGGTGACGACGCCGTTCCGGGCTGGTCCGTCGGCGACGCCGGGCCGGGCTGGTCGGGTGCGGACGCCGGGCCGGGCTGGTCCGGAGACCCCGGGTAGCCGGGTGCGGGCGGGTAGCCGGGCGTCGACGGGTAACCGGGCGTCGACGGGTAGCCGGGGGTGGCCGGGTAGCCGGGGTAGGCGGCGCCCGGCACCGGCGGCTCCCAGCCCTGCGGCCGCTTCCGGAAGAACTCGTTGGCCGCCGGCAGCGCCAGCAGGATCAGCGCGGTCAGCAGGGCGAGCAGGCTCAGCACGCCGAGCAGGGTGCTGACCGGGCCGTACCAGGAAGGCATGGCGTCGGAGAGCCGGCGCGAGATCTCCTCGCTGCTCGGTACGTCGCCGCTGGTGCTGCCGCCACCGGTGAGGCCACCCGCCGCGCTGTTCAGCAGGTTGCCGCCGGTGCAGCAGATGAGGATGCCACCGAGCACCCAGGTGGTGATCCGGGAGCCGTTGCGGCCCCGGTTGTTCAGCATCGCGAGCACGACGAGCCCGATCGCGAGCAGCAGGGTCAGCACGGCCGCGACGAGGCCGAAGACCCAGATGAAGTCGGCCGCGCCCTCGACCGACGTGCCGGCATAGGCGTCCCGCATGACCTCCCGGACCTTGCCGATGGTGGCCAGGGTCAGGATCAGGCTGATCAGCTGGATCGCCGCGACCCCGATGAGCAGCCAATTGGACGCCGTGACCACGGCGGGACGCGCGCGGGGCGGGGTGCCCGGAGCATCGACCATGATTCTCCCTCCCTAGATCAGAGGACCACCGTAGCGACCCCGCGCCCGGACGGCACGGTTCGGCGGGCCGGATCCTCGCCGGTCAGCGGCCGGATGCCTCGCTCTCGCGGCGGAGCCGGCGGTGCTCCGCCGTGACCACGCCGAGCAGGGCCAGATCGAGGGCGAGCGCGGAGACCGCGCCGAACTGGTTGACCGTGAAGTTGAAGATCTGCCCGAACAGCAGGTCCACCAGGAGCGCCAGCTTGAACAGCCGGAACGCGTCCGCCCGGTCCCGACGCAGCAGCCAGGCCGCCCGGACGCTGAGCACCGCGGTGATCAGCGCGGCGATCGAGGTGCCGAGCACGGCACCCCACTCCCGTTCCTGGTCCAGTTCCCCGGTCACGCCGTCGAGCGCCACCGCCACGACGGTCAGCACCGGCTCCGCCACCAGGTAGACGACCACCGGCCAGACCAGCCACCGCTGGCCGGCCACCCAGGCGCCGAAGCGGCGGGCCCGGTCCGCGCCGCGTTGCCAGAACCGCACCGGCGGCGGCTCGCGCCGGGGCACCGCGTCGAGCAGCCGCACCATGGCCTCCTCGGTGGCCGGTCCGGTCCCCTGCACCATCCGCAGCACGGCGATCCGCCGCCGGTCGGTGAGCCCGCCGGGCACGCCGGTGAGCACCATGTCGAGGGCGTTGGCGAGCCGTTCCGGCGGGGTGAGCCGGGTCCGGCCGGTCCGGCCGCGTACCGCCTGGGTGAGCACCACCAGCAGGGCGAACGCGCCGTAGATGATGCCCGCGGCGGGGGCGTAGAAGTAGTCGGTGCCGGTGGTGACGAACTTGCCCACCTCGTCGATGAAGAGCCCGAACCCGATCCCGCCGATGATCGCCGCCGCGGTCCGTGGCCCGCTGCCCAGGAAGACCATCCCGACGCCCAGCCCGAGCCCCATCAGCAGCCCGCCCCAGAGCACGTGCGCGATGTGCAGCCCGCCCCCGCCGAGTTGCGGGAACCCGGTGGCCTGCAGGTACGCCCGGAGGCCGAGCACGGTGACCACGCCGGAGAGCACGAACGCCTGAAGGTACGCACCGGCGTCGACGGCCCGGGTGGGGATCCGCCGGCGCAGCCAGCCGAGTCCCGGGCCGGGCAGCGGGCGGCGGGACGGTCCGGGCGACATGCCCCGAAACTAGTAGCCCCGCCACTCCACGCGGGCGTAGTCGAGCACCCTCGGCCGCAACAGCGTGGAGGCGGGCACGTCCAGCCGGGCCCGGTCGGCGGGGAAGGTGGCCGCCGCGGTGAGCACCGCCGGGGTGAGGTAGCGCAGCGGCGGCGCGTCGGCGGGCAGCGCCAGCGCCGGTGGTGCCGACCCGGGCGCGGCGAGCACGTACCCCCAGTCGCCGAAGCTCGGCACGTCCACGTGGTACGGCACGGTGGCGAAGCCGGCCTCGCGGATCGAGCGCTCGATCGACCAGTACGACCGGGGCGCGAAGTAGGGCGAGCCGGCCTGCACGACCAGCCGCCCGCCCGGGGCGACCACCGAGCGGATCAACGCGTAGAACTCGACGGTGTAGAGCTTCGCGGTCGCCGTCTCGTCCGGGTCGGGCAGGTCGGCGATGACCACGTCGAACCGTTCGGTGGCGGTCCGCAGCCAGCCGAACGCGTCGAGGTTGAGCACCCGGACCCGGGGATCGGCCAGCGAGTTCCGGTTGAGTTCGCGCAGTTGCGGCTCGGTGCGGGCCAGCCGCACCACCGCCGGGTCCAGGTCGACCAGGGTCACCCGGCGCACGTCCGGATACTTCAGGATCTCCCGCAGCGCCAGCCCGTCCCCGGCGCCGAGCACCAGCACGTCGCCGTGCGGGCCGCGCATCGCCGGATGGACCAGCGACTCGTGGTAGCGGTACTCGTCGATCGAGCTGAACTGGAGGTCGCCGTTGAGGAAGAGCCGCAGGTCGGTGTCGGCGTGGCCGATCTCCCGCACCGACCGGGTCAACACGATCTCCTGGTAGCGGCTCCGCTCGGCGTGCACCACCGGGTCGCGGTAGAGCTGCTGGCGCGCGGTCACCTCGAAGTCGTGCGCGGTGACCCACGCGTACCCGAGGCAGAGGGCGACCACGACGCTGCCGGCGCCGAGCGCGAGCCGGGCCCGGCCGGTCAGGTCGGACCGGAACACCGTGCACACCAGGGCGACGCCGGCGACCGCGTTCACCGCGCCGACCACCAGGGCGCCCTTGAGCTGACCGAAGACCGGCATGAGCAGGAACGGGAAGGCCAGCCCGCCGAGCAGCGCGCCGACATAGTCGGCGGCGAACAGGTCGGCCACCGCGCTCCCGGCGGACTGCTCCCGGATGCGTTGCAGCATCACCATGAGCAGCGGGATCTCCGCGCCGATCAGCAGGCCGAGCACGAACGCGGTGCCGACCAGCGCCGGCCCGTACAGGTCCAGCCAGGCGAAGGCGGCGTAGAGGCCGAGCACGGAGAGGCCGCCGAGCAGCGCGAGGGTCAGCTCGATCGCGGCGAAGGCCGCCGCCGCCCGGGACTGCAACGGCTTCGCGACCAGCGCGCCGACCCCCATCGCGAAGACCATCACGCCGAGCACGATCGACGCCTGGCCGACCGTGTCCCCGATCAGGTAGCTGCCGAGCGCGACCAACGCCAGCTCGTACACCAGGCCGCAGGCCGCGCAGACGAAGACCGCGAGCAGAACCGCCGCGCGGGCCGGCCGCCAGGACGGCCGCGCCGGCGCGTCGGTGGTCATGCCCGCTCCTGGGTACGCGCGGCCACCGCGGCCGCCCCGGGGCGCTGCGCGGGCCCGGCTCCCCGGCGCCCGTGGCCGTTCCGGGGCGACGCGTCCGACGGCGCGCCGCCACCCGTCGCCCGGCGGCGCTGCACCACGCCCACGGTGATGAAGAGCGCGGCGAGCAGGAACAGCCCAACGGTGGCGAGCAGCCAGCCCCACCGGTCCCGCAGGTAGTCGCTGCCGGCGTCGGGCAGCGGGGACGGGCTGCCCGCCGCCGGGAGCGGGGCGTCGGCCGGCTCGGCCAGGCCGGCCTCGACGGCGAGCAGCGGCAGCATCACCGCGGCGCGGGTCACCGCCCAGCCCGGGTCGTCGACGAAGGCGTCCTCGGTGAGCCCGAGCCGCGCCAGCCCCCGCTCGACCTGCCCGAGATCGGCGAGGTCGATCTCCGGCGAGCCGGTCACCTCGATCCGGGCGAAGTCGTTGCGCTCGCTGCTCTCCGGGACGTAGCCGATGTTGGCGGTCACCTGCAGCCAGCGCGGGCACGCCGGGTTCTCCTCGACCGCGATGCCGTCGCCGAGGTTGGAGCCGACGTTGCGCGGGGCACCGCCGTAGTCGTAGTAGTCCACCAGCGCCCAGCCGTAGCAGAGGCCCTGTTCGGCGCTGGTGCGCTGGAGGATCGCCACGCTGTCGGTCCGCTCGTCGGTGGCCGGCGCCGGCACCGTGCGGTCCCCGCCGTCGTTGAGCACCCCCGCCACCACGCAGCCGGCGAAGACCAGGCCGACGGCCAACGAGGCGACCCAGGCGGCCTTCCGCTTCGCCGCCCGCTCGGCGGTCATCAGCTGATCGCGGCGGCGATGATCGCGCCGGTGGCGAGGTGCACGACGGCGGAGACCCAGACCGCGGGGTGCGGCTCGGGGTCGACCAGGATCTCCCCGAGCCGGCCCGGCGTGGCCATGTCCAGCAGCAGGAACGACGCGGCCATGATGACCAGCCCGAGGATGCCGTACGCGGCCGCGCCGATCAGGCCGAGCGCGAAGTCGTCCGCGCTGGCGGCGATCGCGGCGACCACGATGATGCCGACACCGGCCAGGTTCGAGGCGAGCAGCAGCGCGGCGTTGCGGTTGCGCTCCACCCAGATCAGCTCGTGCAGCTTGCCGGGGGTGGCGACGTCGACCAGCACGTAGCCGACGGCCATCAGGGCGACGCCGACCACGCCGTAGGCCAGCGTGACGAGCAGATCGGTGATCAGGGTCTGCACAGGGGACTCCAGGATTCGTCGAGGGGGTCAGGTCACTTGCCGGAGCCGGGTCCGCCGCCGCGGAGTGTGCTGCCCCGCCCCCAACCCCAGTGGGTGCCCACCCGGGAGTGGTAGCGGGGATAGGCGGTGGTCATCCGCTCCAGCAGGATCACCGAGCCGGCGGCGAGCGGCAGGATCACCACCGAGTCGTCGTCGTAGCGCAGGTAGACGCCGCTGCCGTCGACGTACTGGTCGGCCGGCCGCCAGGCGTCGGTGAGCTCCTTCGACACCTGGCTCGGCGCTTTGCCGGAGGTGTAGGCGAGCGCGTCGGCGCCGATGTCCCGGCTGGTCGCCCGCGCATAGTGGTCCTGCACGTAGCCGCGCGGCGAGAAGTTGCCGTAGAAGATGGCGAACGCGGCCACCAGCGCGCCGATCACGGCGAGCGCCACGCCCACCACGAGCCACCGTCGGTACGTCACAGTGCCACCACCGTCTCGGTCAGGACCAGTTCGTTGGTCTGCGGATACGCGTGCCAGGTGCGCCAGGCCACCGTGCCGTCCGGCGGATCGGGGCGGACCGCGAGCGCGGTGACCGCGTCCTCGTCGCCGGGGAAGACCCCGACCAGCGCGTACGGGTCGACGGCCAGTTCGGCGCGGAGCGCCGCGACCCGGCGGCGCAGTCCGTCGCCCGCCGGCCGGAGCACCGCGGCGGTGAACCGGTAGCCGGCGCCGGCGTCGTGCAGGCTCTCGGGCAGGTGCGGCGGCCGGCCGGGCAGGCAGGCGACGGTCTCGACGAGTGCGCCGCAGATCACCTGGTGCGAGGCGCCGAGCAGGCGCAGCCGCAGCCGCAGCCCGCCCGGCAGGGTCAGCTCCCGGACGTGCAGGGCGGGGTGCTCGGGGCCGCCGAGGGCCAGGCTCAGGTCGGCGGCGCTGGTGTCGACGTACGGGGTGTCCAGGGCGACCAGCACGCTCAGGCCGCCTGCTCCGGGCCGCCCTGCGGGTAGATCATCACCTCGGCGCGGCGCAGCTGCTCACCGAGGTTGACCTCCCAGCCGGCCTCGCCGTACGCCTCGAAGGAGAGCCGGGCGCCGCCCGGCGCCTGGTAGTCGTGGTAGCGCATGGTGCCGCGCGGGTCGAGGCCGGTGCCCTCGGTGGCGGTATAACGCGCCTGGCCCGACTCGTCCCAGTTGTAGCGGCGGCCGGCGATCTCCAGCGTCGGGGCGCCCGGCGTCACGGTGGCCCCCGGCTCGCTGGTCCAGAGCACCAGCTCCAGGTCGGGATCGGCCTCGACGGAGAGCCAGCGCTTCACCCCGCCCGCGTCGTCGAGCAGGTGCTCGGCCCAGCTCCAGCCCCCCTCGACCAGGTGCACCGAGCCACGCACCGTGTACGGCACCTGGCGGATCTCCACGATGTCGCCGGGCTTGAGCGCGCGGGGGTCGCCGCGCAGCGCGTCGGCGTCCCGGTCCCGGAACGGGTCGTTGGCGGCGGGCGGGCGTGACCCGGACCGGGTCCGGCGCGCCGCCAGCACGGCGATCACGACACCGGCCACCCCGACCAGACACCCCAGCGTGGCCACCAGGTACGCCACCGAACCGTTCACGAACGCCTCCCCCAAGATGCACCGGCGGTGACGGTAACAACCCGACGCCCGTGCGCCGAAGCCCTGTTCGCTGAGTGAGAGGTCAGCTACGGGACGTCCCGTCCGGCGCTCTCCGGGCCGGCCCGGTCGTCCGGGGCAGAGCCGCTGTCTCCGGCCGGCGCCCCTGCCGCGGAGGGCGGCGACCCGGCCTCGGCGGCGTCGGATGCCGACGGGGCGGTGCCGGCACCGGACTGTGGGGTGTCCGGATCCCCCGACGGGACGGCGGCGTGCCCGGCGGTTGACGGGGCGGTGGTGGGACCGGCCGGCGTCGGTCCGACATGCACGGCGGGATCAGGGCAGATCGGATATCCGGCCGGCGGCACCGGCCAGAACGGCTGCGGGTGATACGGCCCGTAGCCGTAGGCGTAGCCGTATGCCGGCCCGCGGTCGGGGCCGGCGGGCGCCGCACCGCGGAACCAGCGGCGGGAGTCGGAAAGCAGGAGCAGCACCACGACCGCGGCGCTGAGTCCCAGCACGAGCAGGACCCCGATGCCGCCCACCGCCATTGACACCGCTCCCGGCTCGTCCCGCGCGTAGAGCGTCTCCAGGAACTTCGACTCCTCCCAACCGGCGTCCGGCGGCCCGCCCGCCGACGGATCGACCTCCGCGATGTCCCCGGCGGCGAAGATCGTGAACGGGACGATCAGCAGGCCGAGGCAGGTCTGCCCGACGCAGAGCAGCAGCTGCGCCCCGCCCGCCACGAAGACGAGGATCCGGGCCACGTTGCTGCCCCGGCGCAGCGGCAGGGCGGTGGCACCGAGCCAACCCGCGAGCAGGAGCGCCGGGATGCTGATGAAGCAGGTCATGAAGACGTTCCCGGACCGCTCGTCGGCGACCTCGGCCGGGTCGGCGTCGGGTACCAGCCGCAGCGCCTCGTCGATCTGCGCGTTGTAGCGCACCGCGTCGGCGACGGCCAGGCAGACGACGAGGAGCAGGACGGCCACGGTGGCGAGCTGCAGCCAGTACGCCACGGTGACCGCACCGGGCCGGGCGGGCCGGGCCGGCGCGGTGTCGGAAGAGGTCATGGCGGCACAAGGTACGGGGTGAAGCGACTTCTCGCAGTCCCCCGACCGGGCCGGCGATCAGTCCCCGGTGAGGCGCTCGGTGGCGTACTCGCGGAGCGTCACCCGGCCCATGAGGCAGCCGCTGAACGTGGTGAACTCGCCGTCGTCGTGGCGCAGCCGTTCCCACGCCGCCCGGCCGCCCGCCGGGTCGGCGGTCTCCAGCAGCGTGGCCGCGTACGCCTTCCCCGCCGGCGAGCCGTGCGCGAGCAGCCAGTCCACCTTCTTCCGCCCCCGTCCCGGATCCTCGCGAAGGGCCTGCGCCAGGCGGCGGTACGCCTCCGTCGCCGGCAGGACCTGCCCGGCGAACCCCACCCCTCCGAAGGCGAGGGTGTCCGCCCGTGCGAGCTCCTCGACCGCCGCAGCCAACTCCCGGTCGTGCTTCCCGAACCCCACCATGCCCTCCCTACTGCCCGCTCCAGCCCACCCCGACCCTGTTGATCAAGGAGTTTGCGTCACGCCACCCGCGCTTCCCCGACGCGAACCCCTTGGTCAACTCGGACCTCACCGTCAACTCGGACCTCGCCGTCAACTCGGACCTCGCCGTCAACTCGGACCTCGCCGGGTGCGGCCGGGCCGGCGGGGGAGGCCGGGGGCCGGCGGGGGAGGCCGGGGGCCCGCGCGGGGGCGGGACCCCGGGCAGGGTGGTCAGGCGGGGGTGACCGTCAGGGAGTCCTTGGTGTCGGACAGGTCGACCCGGACCGTGTCGCCGTCGCGGATCTGGCCGGCCAGCAGCGCCTTGGCGAGCTGGTCACCGATGGCCGACTGGACCAGCCGGCGCAGCGGGCGGGCGCCGTAGATCGGGTCGTACCCGTGCTCGGCGAGCCAGGTGCGGGCCGCCTCGGTGATCTCCAGGCCCAGCCGGCGGTCGGCGAGCCGGCGGCGCAGCCGGTCGAGCTGGATGTCGACGATGGCCCGCAGGTCGGCGCCCTGGAGGGCGGCGAACACCACGATGTCATCGAGGCGGTTGAGGAACTCCGGCTTGAAGTGCGACCGGACCACCGCCAGCACGCCCTCCCGGCGCTCCTCCTCGGTCAGCGTCAGGTCACTGATCACCGACGAGCCCAGGTTCGAGGTGAGGATCAGGAGCGCGTTGCGGAAGT
This sequence comes from Micromonospora sp. HK10, assembly GCF_000982955.1. GTDB lineage: Bacteria > Actinomycetota > Actinomycetes > Mycobacteriales > Micromonosporaceae > Micromonospora. Next base: position 18,473 of record NZ_KQ058893.1, read on the forward strand.
CCACGGTGCGGCCCTGGCCGTCGGTGAGCCGGCCGTCGTCGAGCACCTGGAGCAGCACGTCGAAGACGTCCGGGTGGGCCTTCTCCACCTCGTCCAGCAGGATCACCGAGTACGGCCGGCGGCGCACCGCCTCGGTGAGCTGGCCGCCCTCCTCGTAGCCGACGTAGCCGGGCGGGGCGCCGACCAGGCGGGCGACGGAGTGCTTCTCGCCGTACTCGCTCATGTCGATGCGGACCATGGCCCGCTCGTCGTCGAAGAGGAACTCGGCGAGCGCCTTGGCCAGCTCCGTCTTGCCGACACCGGTCGGGCCGAGGAAGAGGAAGCTGCCGGTGGGCCGGTCCGGGTCGGCGACGCCGGCCCGGGCCCGGCGCACCGCGTCGGACACCGCGCCGACCGCCTCGGCCTGGCCGACCACCCGGGCCCCGAGCGACCCCTCCATCCGCAGCAGCTTGGCGGTCTCGCCCTCCAGCAGCCGGCCGGCGGGGATGCCGGTCCAGGAGGCGACCACGGCGGCGATGTCGTCGGCGCCGACCTCCTCCTTGAGCATCGCGCCGTCGGCCTGGAGCCGGGCCAGCTCCTCCTCGGCCGTGGCCAGTTCGGCCTTGAGGGCCGGGATCCGGCCGTAGCGCAGCTCGGCGGCGCGCTCCAGCTCGCCGTCGCGCTCGGCCCGCTCGGCCTCGCCGCCGAGCCGCTCCAGCTCCTCCTTGGCGGTGGAGAGCTTGGTGATGTGGCTCTTCTCCAGCTGCCAGCGCTCAGAGAGCGCGGTGAGCTGCTCGCGCTTGTCGGCCAGCTCCTTGCGCAGCCGCTCCAGGCGCTCGGCGGAGGCGGCGTCGGGCTCCTTGGCCAGTGCCATCTCCTCGATCTCGAGCCGGCGCACCGCCCGCTCGATCTCGTCCACCTCGACCGGACGGGAGTCGATCTCCATGCGCAGCCGGGACGCGGACTCGTCGACCAGGTCGATCGCCTTGTCGGGCAGGAACCGGTCGGTGATGTAGCGGTCGGAGAGGGCGGCGGCGGCGACCAGCGCGGCGTCGGTGATCCGTACGCCGTGGTGCACCTCGTAGCGCTCCTTGAGGCCCCGCAGGATGCCGATGGTGTCCTCGATGGTGGGCTCGCCGACCAGCACCGGCTGGAAGCGGCGCTCCAGCGCCGGGTCCTTCTCGATGTGCTCGCGGTATTCGTCGAGGGTGGTCGCGCCGACCATCCGCAGCTCGCCGCGGGCCAGCATCGGCTTGAGCATGTTGCCGGCGTCCATCGAGCCCTCGCCCTTGCCGGCGCCGACCACGGTGTGCAGCTCGTCGAGGAAGGTGATGACCTGGCCGTTGGAGTTCTTGATCTCCTCGAGCACCGACTTCAGCCGCTCCTCGAACTGGCCGCGGTACTGCGCGCCGGCCACCATGGCGCCGAGGTCGAGCGAGACCAGCTTCTTGTCCCGCAACGACTCGGGTACGTCACCGGCGACGATCCGCTGGGCCAGGCCCTCCACGATGGCGGTCTTGCCGACGCCGGGCTCACCGATCAGCACCGGGTTGTTCTTGGTACGCCGGGAGAGCACCTGGATCACCCGGCGGATCTCCGAGTCCCGGCCGATGACCGGGTCGATCTTCCCGTCCCGGGCGCTGGCGGTCAGGTCCACGCCGTACTTGGCCAGGGCCTGGTAGGTCTGCTCCGGGTCGGCGGTGGTGACCCGCCGGTCCCCGCCCCGGACGGTCGGGAAGGCGGCGACCAGGTTCTCCTCGGTGGCGCCGGAGTTCTTCAGCGCGACGGAGACCGCGCCACCGACCCGGGCCAGCCCGGCCAGCAGGTGCTCGGTGGAGGTGTACTCGTCGCCGAGCGGCCGGGCGATCTGCTCGGCGGCGCCGATGGCGTTGACGAACTCGCGGGCCAGGGTGGGCTCGGCGATGCTGGAGCCGCGGGCGGCGGGCAGCCCGTCGACCGAGCGCTGGGCGACCCGGCGCAGCTCGGCGGGATCGGCCCCGACGGCGCGCAGCAGGCCGGCGGCGGTCGAGCCGTCGGTGTCCAGCAGTGACAGCAGCAGGTGCCAGGGTTCCACGGTGGCGTGGCCGCGCTGGTTCGCCAGCGCGACGGCACCGGTGATGGTCTCGCGGCTCTTGGTGGTGAGGCGTTCCGTGTTCATGGGCTCCCCCGGATCGGCGTGTCCACTGGGACAGACACAACCAGAGTTGAGTCTATTCCGCTCAACTCCATCGGTGTGAGCTGGATCACTCTCGGCGGTCCCAGCGCCAGTCGAACTCGCCCTCCGCCGGCGGCGGCCCGGGCAGCGACGGCTCGCGCTGCACCAGACCGGCGAGCAGCAGCGCCAGGTGGCGGCGGCGCAGCTGCCGGGTCCGCTCCGGATCGGGTACGCGGATCGCGGCGCACCCCTCCAGCAGCAGCCCGACGTCCTGCGTCACCACGTCCGGCCGGAGCCGCCCGGCCGCCCGCGCCCGCCGCACCAGCCCGTCGACCAGTTCGTTCGCGCGGATCGCGGCACGCCCCAACTCCTCGGTCGGGGTGAAGGTGCCGGCCAGGTGCACGGTGAGCGAGTGCACGTCGGCGTCGACGACGCGCTCCAGGAAGCCGGCGAACGCGGCCCAGCCGTCCGGCTCGTCGGCGACCTCCTCGGCGGCCGCGATGAACCGGCGCAGCCCGTCGGCGCAGAGCTTGCGCAGCAGGTCCTCCTTGCTGGCGTACCGCCGGTAGAGGGCGCTGATTCCGACGCCGGCCCGCTCGGCGACGGCGGCGACCGGCGCCTTCGGGTCGGCGAGGAAGACGGCGCGGGCGGCGTCCAGGATCACCGCGTCGTTGCGGGCCGCCTGGGCTCGCCGGCCGGCGAGCGGCGGGGCATCGGTCGGGTTCGGCATGCCCCGAAGATATCAGTGGAACGGATCGTTCCGCTCTGCTACTCTCAAGCGGAACGAAGTATTCCGTTCTGAAGGAGCCAGGCATGACGGACACCGCCATCCGCCCGTACCGCGTCGAGATCCCGCAGGCCGCCCTCGACGAGCTCGCCGACCGGCTGCGGCGGACCAACTGGCCCGGCGAGCTGCCGGACGCCGGCGCCGCCTACGGCACGCCGACCGACCGGGTCCGCGAGCTGGCCACCTACTGGCTGGAAAAGTTCGACTGGCGGGCGGTCGAGGCGCGGCTGAACGCCCACCCGCAGTTCGTCACCGAGATCGACGGCGAGGAGATCCACTTCCTGCACGTCCGGTCGTCCCGGCCGGACGCCATCCCGCTGGTGCTCACCCACGGCTGGCCCGGCTCGGTGGTCGAGTACCTGGACGTGATCAGCCCGCTCACCGCGCCGGCCGACCCGGACGCGCCCGCCTTCCACCTGGTGATCCCGTCGCTGCCCGGCTTCGGCTTCTCCGGCCCGACCCGCAGCGCCGGCTGGAACCGCTACCGCACCGCCCGCGCCTGGGCGACGCTGATGGCCCGCCTCGGGTACGACCGCTACGGCGCCGTCGGCAACGACGCCGGCTCGATGATCTCCCCCGAACTGGGCCGCGTCGACGCCGAGCACGTGCTCGGCGTGCACGTCACCCAACTCTTCTCGTTCCCGTCCGGCGACCCGGCCGAGTTCCAGGGGCTCTCCGAGGCGGACCAGGCCGCGTTGCAGCACCTCCAGTGGTTCTACGAGAACAAGTTCTCCTTCAACCAGGTGCAGAGCCAGCAGCCGCAGACGCTCGCGTTCGCGCTGGCCGACTCGCCCGTCGGCCTGCTCGCCTGGAACGGGCAGCTCTTCGACGAGAGCCTCGACCCGGACTTCGTCCTGGCCAACATCGCCAGCTACTGGTTCACCGGCACGGCCGGCTCGTCGATGCGGTTCTACTGGGAGGACGCGCACGCCACCGAGCAGCCGACCGGCCCGACCACGGCACCGACCGGGCTGGCCATGTTCCCCGGCGACTTCCAGTCGATCCGCCGCTTCGCCGACCGGGACCACGCCAACATCGTCAGCTGGCACCGCTTCGACGCCGGCCCCGAGCGGCGCGGGGACGTCGGCGGGCACTACGCCGCGCACGAGGCGACCGACGTGCTGGTCGGCGACGTGCGGCAGTTCTTCGCCGGGCTCCGCTGAGCACCCGCCGGGGCCGGCACAGTCCGGCCCCGGCGGAACGGCCTCAGGCGGCGGCCAGCACCAGCCTGATCCAGCGCCGGTTGCCGACCGGGCCGACGTTCAGCACGATCTCGTGCCGCCCGCGGGCCAGCAGCGTCCCGTCCCGCAGCAGGCTCAGCTGCTGCTCGGGCCGGACCGGCCAGCTCACCCGCTTGTACCGGCCGTCGACCACGAGACCCACGCCGTCCGGGCCGGTCACCCCCACCCGCCCGGCGCCGACCGGCGCCACCGACAGGATCCGGCTCGGATGCCCCTCGGCCGTTACCGGCTGCCACACCCCCCGCCACTGCCAGAGCGCCGGAAAGCTGATCCGATCCGGCCGCTCGCCCACCAGCCAGGGCTCGCCGTCGGGCGCGCGCACCGGGCGGAGCACACCGACCGGGTCCTCCGACGCGGGCACCGCCGTCCGCTGCCAGCTCCGGCCCTGGTCGGTCGAGACCGCCGCGTACGGCCGGCCGCCCTCGTCGGCACCGGTCGCCACCAGCAGGTCACCGGCCTCGGTCACGTCCTGCACCCGGGGCAGGCCGGGCTGGGCGGCCAGCGGACGCAACCGGCGGCCGTCCCACCGGGCCACCCGCCCGCCGCCCTCGTCGGTCACCTGGAAGCGGTCCGGCCCGGTCAGGCCGGGCGGCGGCGACACCCCCGGGTAGTGGGTGAAGGTGGCGCCACCGTCGGTCGAGGCGTACCACCCGAACGGTTCGGCGCCCAGCACCAGGACCCCGTTCGGTGCGTAGAGCTGCTGGTTCTCGGCCACCGGGCGGGGGTGCGGCAACGCCCGCCAGGACCGGCCACCGTCCCCGGTGGCGAAGAGCAGCGCCGGGCAGTCCCGCCCGGGTGGCCGGCCGTCGCAGGTCGCGAAGAGGGCGTATGCCCGCTCGGCGTCGACGAACTCGACGCGTGGCGGGTCGTACCGCGCGGCGACGGCGACCTCGACGTGGCGTACCTCGTCGACGTCCGCCACCGGCGGCGCGCTGGCGACCGGACGGGACGACGCGGACGCCCGGTCCGGCGGCGGCCGCCGCACGTCCCCGATCGAGCACGCGGTCAGGGCGGGCAGGAGCAGCAGGATGATCAGCATGTGACCCGGTCGTCGGTCCATCGCGCCTCCAGCACAGGTAGCCTCACCCGGGTGCGAGTACGTGTCGAACAGACTGCCCTACCGGGGATCGGCGTACGTCACGATCTGGTGACGGAGTCCGGCCGACGCCTCGGCGTGGTTTCCCACCGCAACGGCCGGCGGGACCTGGTCCTCTACGACCCCGACGATCCGGACGCCTGCCAGGCGGACATACCCCTCACCGACGACGAGGCCGAGGCGCTGGCCGACATCCTCGGCGCGTCGCTGATGCTCGGCCAGCTCGCCGGGCTGCGCGAGCAGGCCGCCGGGCTGCTCACCGAGCAGATCGTCATCCCGGCCGGCAGCCGCTACGTGGGCCGTCCGCTCGGCGACACCCGGGCCCGGACCCGCACCAGCGCGTCCATCGTGGCCGTGCTGCGGCAGGGCGAGGTGATCGTCTCACCCGACCCCACCTTCCGCTTCGCCGCCGGGGACGTGGTCGTCGTGGTCGGCACCCGCCAGGGGCTCGACGGCGTGACGGCGATCCTCGCCGAAGCGGATCCGGACGGCTGAGGCGCGGATGCACGAAACCACAACTCTGCTCGTCGAGGTCGGCGCGCTGCTGCTCCTGCTCGGCCTGCTCGGCCGACTGAGCCGTCGGTTCGGCGTCTCGCCCATCCCCCTGTACCTGCTCGCCGGCCTGGCCTTCGGCCACGGCGGCCTGCTGCCGCTCAACGCCAGCGAGGAATTCTTCGCCGTCGGCGCGGAGATCGGCGTCATCCTGCTGCTCGTCATGCTCGGCCTGGAATACAGCGCGAACGAGCTGGTGGGCAACCTCCGCTCGGCCGCCCCGGCCGGCCTGATCGACGCGGTGCTCAACGCACTGCCCGGCTTCGCGTTCGCGCTGCTGCTCGGCTGGGGCTGGGTGGCCGCGGTGGTGCTCGCCGGCGTCACCTGGGTCTCCTCGTCCGGGGTGATCGCCAAGGTGCTCGGCGACCTCGGCCGGGTCGGTAACCGGGAGACCCCGGTGATCCTCTCCGTCCTCGTGATCGAGGACCTGGCGATGGCCCTCTACCTGCCGCTGGTCACCGCGTTGCTCGCCGGCATCGGCCTGATCAAGGGCGGCTTCGCGCTCGCCGTCGCGGTGGTCACCGTGGTCGCCGTGCTGGCCGTCGCCATCCGGTACGGCCACCTGATCTCCTCGGCCCTCTCCGCGAAGGACCCCGAGGCGCTGCTGCTCGGGGTGCTCGGCCTGACCCTGCTGATCGCCGGCGTCGCGGCCAAGCTCCAGGTCTCCGCGGCGGTCGGCGCGTTCCTGGTCGGCATCGCCCTCTCCGGGCCGGTCGCGCACCACGCCACCGAGCTGCTCTCCCCGCTGCGGGACCTCTTCGCGGCGGTCTTCTTCGTCTTCTTCGGGCTGGTCACCGACCCGCGGGACATGCCGCCGGTGCTACTCCCGGCACTGCTGCTGGCCGTGGTGACCATGGCCACCAAGCTGGCCACCGGCTGGCTGGCCGCCCGCCGGGCCGGGATCGCCGAGCCCGGTCGCTGGCGGGCCGGCTTCGCGCTGACCCCGCGCGGCGAGTTCTCGATCGTCATCGCCGGGCTGGCGGTCTCCGCCGCGTACCCGGTCGAGCCGAAGCTGGCCGCCCTCGCCACCGCGTACGTGCTGATCACCGTGGTGACCGGCCCGGTGCTGGCCCGACTGCCCGACCTGCCGTGGTTCAAGCGCTGGCTGCGCCGGCGCAGCGCCCCCCGCACCCCACTGCCGGTGGAAGCGGTCAAATGACCCCGACCGGGCCGGGTCGACCATACGGTGGACCCGGTCCGGCCAACGGTTGCCGAATTGGTTCCGGGAAGGTCTACCGCTGTCCCGGGCAACCGGGTTAACGTGTCGCCCCAGCAGCCAGTCCGCGGGTGGCCGGTGCCCCCCGCCAGCGCAAGCGGAAGGTCGGCCGGTGAACGTGCAGGAAGAGACGTTCCGCGGCTTCGCCAACCCCGTCGATCCGTCGCCGGCCGAGCTGCGGTCGTGGGCGTACCAGCCCGACTCGGTGCCGCTGACCTCCATGCCGCAGGACTGGGACCTGCTGGTCGCCGGTGACCACCTGGTCGCGACGCTCTTCGAACTGGCCATGGACCCGGCCTGCCCGGCCCGCCGGTTCGCCCTGCACTGCCTCTACATCTACGCGGCCGACGGCATCCGGACCAATTTCCGGGCCCACCCGAAGCGCCGCTTCCGCAAGCTGGTCGAGCAGGCCGAGCGGGTCGGTGACGAGTTGATGCGCAACTGGGCGCACAACAGCCGGGTGCTGCTCGCCCGACCGGATCTCTTCGTCTACCGGGACTGGTGCGAGGGCGGTCTGGTCCGGGAGAACCGCCGGCTCTGAGGCTGTTTGTTCTGTCGGTTCTCTCGGTTGGGGGTGTGGCCCTGCCGTGCCCGGGTCCGGGGAGTGTGGCCCCGCCGCGCCCGGCTCCGGGGAGTGTGGCCCCGCCGCGCCCGGCTCCGGGGAGTGTGGCCCCGCCGCGCCCGGCTCCGGGGAGTGTGGCCCCGCCGCGCCCGGCTCCGGGCGCTCCGTTGTGGTAATCCCGGTGCCCTGCGCTGGGACGGCGAACGGGCCGGGACCCCCCGTGGGTCCCGGCCCGCACGTCGACGGATCGTCAGCTTGTCGACCCGCCCTGCTTCTTGCGCCGCTCGTCCGCCCTGGCCCGGTCGACGCCGTGGTCCACCTGGTCCGCGAAGCGGCCCTCTCTGATCTTTTCGGTGAAGCCGCCCGCCGAGATCCGGTCGAATCGCTCCCGGACCGTCTCGGCCACCTGCTCCAGCCGCTCCTCCGCCTGCTCCGCCACCTTCTTCGCCGATTCCGCCATGGCTCCCCCTGCCAGTTCGGAGTCCGAATTGAGTTGGTTGGCCGCATTCACAGGCTACCGAACCCCACCACCTTGAGACCCTGTTTTCCCCCGAACCCCTCACCGCCGCGCGAGTGGAACGCCATGGAGGTCAAACCGCGCCGGACACCTCCATGGCGTTCCACCCACGCCGCGGACCGTGCGCCGGAAGCCGGGGCACGGACGGGGAGCGAGCACCATGCCGAAAGCCAGGGAAGCAAGCACCGCGCCGGAAGCCGGGGCACGGACGGGGAGCGAGCACCATGCCGAAAGCCAGGGAAGCGAGCACCGCGCCGGAAGCCGGGCCGCCGACAGGCGCAGGCACCGCGCCGGAGGCCAGGGCGCGGACGGGGAGCGAGCAGCGCGCCGGAGGCCGGCTGCCGGCGGGGACAGGTGACGCGCCGGGGAACGGGCGGCGGGTGGGAATGGGAAGGCCGGCGCGGCCCGGGGTGGGCGCGCCGGCCTTGGCGTCGGGTGGGTCAGCGGTCGGGGTTGCGACGGGGGCGCCAGACCACGAGCGCGGTGGAGGTGCGGTTGGTGGGGACCAGGTCGCCGCGCGCGAAGCCGCCCAGCGACTCCAGCTCGGCGATCCGGCGGTACGCGGCATCCAGCTCCGCCTCCAGCCGGGCCACCCGCTGCTGGGCCTGCTCGAGCAGCCGCTCCAGCCCGATGATCCGCTTGACCCCGGCCAGGTTGATCCCGTCGTCCTGGCTGAGCCGCTGCACCTCCCGCAGCAGCACCACGTCCCGGACGCTGTACCGGCGGCCACCGCCGGCCGCCCGGCCGGGCTGGACCAGGCCCAGCCGGTCGTACTGGCGCAGGGTCTGCGGGTGCATGCCCGCCATCCGCGCCGCGACCGAGATCATCAGCACCTTGGCCTCGTAGGCAGGGTCACCCGAGCCGACGAACTCCTGCGACATCCCCGCTCACCTCCGCTGCCTGAATCACCGCGTCAACTGACTCGACGCACCCGCGCGTCGAGATGTTCCCGGGCGGCGGGCGGGGTCTGTTCGGCGAACGCCTCCAGCGCCGCCCGCGCCTCGTCCGACACCTTCGCCGGGACCACCACGTCGAGCGTGACCAGCAGGTCACCGGCGCGGCCGTCCCTGCGTACGACTCCCTTGCCCCGGGCACGCAGCACCCGACCGCTGGGCGTGCCCGGCGGCACCCGCAGGGTCACCGTGCCGTCCAGGGTCGGCACCCGCAGGTCGGTGCCGAGCACCGCCTCCGCGAACGTGATCGGCACGGTCAGGGTCAGGTCGTCCCCGGTGCGCCCGAACAGTTCGTCCGGGCGGACCTTCACCTGGACGAACAGGTCGCCGGCCGGTCCGCCGCGCTCGCCGGGCTCGCCCCGGCCGGCCAGCCGGATGCGCTGGCCGTCGGAGACCCCGGCCGGGAAGCGGACGTTCAGGGTGCGGGTCTTGGTCACCCCGCCCGTGCCGTGGCACTCCGGGCACTTCTCCTCCACGATGGTGCCCACGCCCTGGCAGTTGCGGCACGGCTCGGAGAAGCTGAACGACCCCTGGTTGCGGGTGGTCACCCCGGCACCGTGGCAGACCGGGCAGGCAACCGGCTGGGTGCCGGGCTTCGCCCCGTTGCCGTGGCAGGTCTCGCAGACGCCGGGCGCGCGGAGGGTGAGCGGGAGGGTGACTCCGCGTACGGCGTCGGAGAAGTCCAGCGCCACCTCGGTCTCCACGTCCCGACCCCGGGCCGGGCCGCGCGGGCGGGCCGCGCCACCGGCGCCGCCGCCGGTGAAGATCGAGCTGAACAGGTCGCCGAGGCCGCCGCCGCCGAACCGCGCCTCGCCGCCGCCCGCGCCCCCGCCGAACAGGTCGGAGACGTCGAACGGCATGCCGCCGGGCTGGCCGCCGCCGCGGGCGTTGCGCCGGAACGCGCCCGAGCCGAAGAGCGAACGCATCTCGTCGTACTCGCGGCGTTTCTTCTCGTCGCCGAGCACCGCGTACGCCTCGGAGACGGCCTTGAACCGCTCCTCGGCCTTCGGGTCACCGGGGTTGTGGTCCGGGTGCGATTCCCGGGCCAGCTTCCGGTACGACTTCTTGATCTCGTCCGGGGAGGCGGATTTCTCCACGCCCAGCGCGGCGTAGTAGTCCTTCTCGATCCAGTCCTTGGAACTCACCGGTCCACCCCCTTCCACGGGACGTATCCCGGTCGTCCCGCCCGCCCGGAGTGGGCGGGCGGAACGTCACGGGTCGGCACTACTCCGGGTCGGCGACCGCGACCATGGCGGGCCGCAGCAGCCGTTCGCCGAGCTGGTAACCCCGGCGCATGACCTGCACGCAGGTCGGTTCGGTGACGTCGGCGGAGGTCTGGTGGGCCACCGCCTCGTGCCGGGTCGGGTCGAACGGGTCACCCTGCTCGCCGAACGCGGTCAGGCCGAACTTGCCCAGCGCGCCGGTGAGCTGCTCCGCCACCGAGCCGAACGGTCCGACCAGGTCGCCGTGTTCCCGGGCCCGGTCCAGGTCGTCGAGGATCGGCAGCAGCGCGGTGAGCACGCTGCCGGTCGCCTGCTCCTGCACCAGGTTGCGGTCCCGGTCGACCCGTTTGCGGTAGTTGGCGTACTCCGCCGTCACCCGCTGCAGGTCCCGGGTCCGCTCCGTCAGCTCGGCGCGGACCGACTCCAGCTCGGCGTCGGCGGCGCCGGCCGCCGACGCGGCCTCCTCCTCGTTCGGCTGGGCCGGGGAGTCGACCACCGGCGGCCCGGAGACCGGGGCCTCGGCCTCGATCTCGTCGACCACGACCTCGGCCTCCTCGACCAGCCCTTCGGCCGGTGCGTCCGCGGCGGCGTCCGCCGCCGCGGCGTCCGAGGCCGGCTGCTCGGTGCTCTTGCCGATCTTGCGCTTGTCACGGATGACCACCCGCGGCTGCTCGCCGGCGTCCTGCCCGGCGCTCGCGGAGCCACCCGGCGCCGACCCGGTCGAGCCCGGGTCGGCGGCTCGTGGCTTCTCCGTCATGCGGTTACCTCATCCTCTGCCGGGAGAACATGTCCGGGACCGAAGGTCACTTCTTGTCCTCGTCCACGATCTCCGCGTCGACCACGTCGTCGCCGCCGCCGGCCTGCGGGCCACCGGTCGCGCCCGCGCCGCCCGGACCGGCCGCGCCGGGACCGGCCTGCTCACCCTGCTCGCCCTGCTGGGCGGCGTAGAGCAGCGAACCGGCCTGCTGGGAGACCTGGGCCAGCTTCTCGTGCGCGGCCTTGATCTTGTCGATGTCCTGGCCGCCGAGCGCGCTGCGCAGCTCGCCGAGGGCCTCGTTGAGCTGGTCGCGGTTTTCGCTGGGCAGCTTGTCGCCGCTCTCGGCGAGGAACTTCTCGGTCTGCCACTGGAGCGCCTCGGCCACGTTGCGGGTCTCGGCCTCGTCGCGGCGCCGCTTGTCCTCGTCGGCGTGCTCCTCGGCGTCCCGGCGCATCCGCTCGATGTCGTCCTTCGGCAGCGAGGAGCCGCCGGTGATCGTCATCTTCTGCTCCTTGCCGGTGCCCAGGTCCTTGGCGTGCACGTTGACGATGCCGTTGGCGTCGATGTCGAAGGTGACCTCGATCTGCGGCACGCCGCGCGGCGCCGGCGGGAGGCCGGTCAGCTCGAAGGTGCCGAGCTTCTTGTTGTAGGCCGCGATCTCCCGCTCGCCCTGGAACACCTGGATCAGCACCGACGGCTGGTTGTCGTCCGCCGTGGTGAAGACCTCGGAACGCTTGGTCGGGATGGTGGTGTTGCGCTCGATGAGCTTGGTGAAGATGCCGCCCTTGGTCTCGATGCCCAGGCTCAGCGGGGTCACGTCGAGCAGCAGGACGTCCTTGACCTCACCCTTGAGCACACCGGCCTGCAGGGCGGCGCCGACGGCGACGACCTCGTCCGGGTTGACGCCCTTGTTCGGGTCGCGGCCGGTGAGCTGCTTGACCAGGTCGGTCACGGCCGGCATCCGGGTGGAGCCGCCGACCAGGATGACGTGGTCGACGTCGGAGATCTTGATCCCGGCGTCCTTCACGGCCTGCTCGAACGGGCCCTTGCAGCGGTCCAGCAGGTCCTGCGTCATGCGCTGGAACTCGGCGCGGCTCAGCGTCACGTCGAGGTGCAGCGGGCCGGCCGAGCCGGCGGTGATGTACGGCAGGTTGATGTTGCTGGTGGTGGCGGCGGACAGCTCGATCTTGGCCTTCTCGGCCGCCTCCTTGAGCCGCTGCATGGCCATCTTGTCCTGGGACAGGTCGATGCCGTGCTCGCCGCGGAAGGTCTTCACCAGGTGGTCGATGATCCGCTGGTCCCAGTCGTCGCCGCCGAGGTGATTGTCACCGCTGGTGGACTTGACCTCGATGACGCCCTCGGCCAGCTCGAGCAGCGACACGTCGAAGGTGCCGCCACCGAGGTCGAAGACCAGGACGGTCTGCTCCTTGGAGCCCTTGTCGAGCCCGTACGCCAGGGCGGCCGCGGTCGGCTCGTTGACGATCCGCAGCACGTTGAAGCCGGCGATCTCACCGGCCTCCTTGGTGGCCTGGCGCTGCCCGTCGTTGAAGTACGCCGGCACGGTGATCACCGCGTCGGTGATCTGCTCACCCAGGTACGCCTCGGCGTCCCGCTTGAGCTTCATCAGCGTGCGGGCCGAGATCTCCTGCGGGGTGTACTTCTTGCCGTCGATGTCGACGGTCCAGTTGGTGCCGATCTCCCGCTTGACCGAGCGGATGGTCCGGTCCGGGTTGGTCACCGCCTGGCGCTTGGCGACCTCACCGACGAGCACCTCGCCGTTGCGGGCGAACGCGACGATCGAGGGGGTCGTCCGCGAGCCCTCCGCGTTGGCGATGACGGTGGGCTCACCGCCCTCGAGAACGCTGACGCAGGAGTTCGTCGTGCCGAGGTCGATGCCGACCGCACGTGCCATGTTCGCTTCCTCGCTTCGCAGAAGGTGGGCAGGTCAACGGGCCTGCCCGGCGGGTCGCCCGCAGCGACCGCACCACAAGTTGAGTGAACTTGACTCAATAGTGCCACGCCCCCGGCAAACCGCAAGTCGGGGTTGAGTCGACCCGACGCAACCTGACCGTTATTACCGTCCGGTTGTCTTACCTTGCATCGGTCGGGCACGCTTTAGCGGTGACGACGCATGGCGATTCCGCCACCCGTTCCGGCGCGCCCGCCGTCGCAGCCCGGACCGGCCCGGAGGCCGCGGATGATCCGCCCGCCAGCAGTGCGGACGGTCTCCCGGCCACGCTCACCGGCCTGCGGGCCGCGATCGTGGCCGCCCGGTTCCCGCTGGCCCTGCCCTCGGCCGAGCCGGCCCGCCGGACCACCGCGGCCCTCACCGACCAGCTCGACGACTACCTGCTGCCCCGGCTCGCCCGGCTCGACGCCCCGCTGCTCGTGGTGGTCGGCGGTTCCACCGGCGCCGGCAAGTCGACGCTGGTCAACAGCCTCGTCCAGGCGCGGGTCAGCGCCGCCGGGGTGCTCCGGCCCACCACCCGCTCCCCGGTGCTGGTCTGCAACCCGGCCGACTCGGCCTGGTTCCGCCAGGGCGAGCTGCTGCCCGGCCTGACCCGCACCAACGACCCGAGCGACCAGCCGGGCACCCTGCACCTGGTCACCGCCCCCGCGCTCCCCGCCGGCCTGGCCTTCCTCGACGCGCCCGACATCGACTCGGTGGTCGATGCCAACCGGGCGCTCGCCGGCCAACTGCTCGCCGCCGCCGACCTCTGGCTCTTCGTCACCACCGCCGCCCGGTACGCCGACGCCGTCCCCTGGGAGCTGCTGCGCAGCGCCCGGGCGCGGGGCACGGCGATCGCCATGGTCCTCGACCGGGTGCCCCCGGAGGCCGTCGACGAGATCGCCGCCCACCTCTCCGAGATGCTCGCCGAGCAGGATCTGGGCGCCGCGCCGCTCTTCGTCCTGCCGGAGACCTGGGTGGACGGGCAGGGGCTGCTGCCGGATCGGGTCACCGCCCCCTTGAGCGCCTGGTTCGCCCGGCTCGCCGCCGACGCCGACGCCCGCGCGGCCGTGGTCCGGCAGACCCTGGACGGCGCGCTGGCCGCGCTGCACCCCACCGTGGAGGCGCTGGCCGACGCCGCCGACGAGCAGGTGGCCGCCGCCGACGCGCTGGACGAGCGGGTGCGGGCGGCGTACCGGGGGGCCCACCGGACGGTCGACCAGGGACTGCGGGACGGGCGGCTGCTGCGCGGCGAGGTGCTGGCCCGTTGGCAGGAGTTCGTCGGCACCGGCGAGTTCTTCCGCAGCCTGGAGGCCCGGATCGGCCGGCTGCGGGACCGGGTGGTGGCCGCCGTCACCGGGCGCCCCGCCCCCGCGGCCGAGCTGCGGACCGCCATCGAGTCGCAGCTCGTCACGCTGCTGCGCGGGGTGGCCGCCGAGGCGGCGGAGAACGCGTACACCGGGTGGAAGGCGCACCCGGCCGGCGCGGCGCTGCTCGACCCCGGGCTCGCGCACGCGTCGGACGACTTCGCCGAACGCGCCGAGCGGCTGGTCCGCGACTGGCAGCGCGGGGTGCTGGAGCTGGTCCGGGAGGAGGGCGGTGACCGCCGGTTCGTGGCCCGCACCGCCGCGTACGCGGTCAACGCCACCGGCCTGGCCGTCATGATCGGGGTCTTCGCCTCCACCGCCTTCATCCCGACCGGGCTGGAGCTGGCCACCGGCGCCGGCACGGCGGTCGCCGGGCAGGCCGTCCTCCAGGCGATCTTCGGCGACCAGGCGGTCCGCAACCTGGCCAACACGGCCCGGGGCGACCTGCTCGACCGGGTCGCCACGCTGCTCGGCGAGGAGGCCGGCCGGTTCCTCGACCGCACCGGCGCCGCCCGCCCGGCCGCCGACTCCGGCGACGCGCTGCGCCGGGCCGCCGTCGAGGTGGAGCGGGCCCGCCACCGCAGCGGCCTGACCCGCGCCGACGGCCCGGCCCTGCCCACGCCCGAGCCGGGCGGCGACCGGTGAGCGCGGGCCACCGGCGCGCGGGGGGTGGGCGCGGGTGAGCAACATCGTGGGACGGATGCGGGAGGCGTTCCGGGGCGAGCAGCGGATCGACCCGGACGCCCTGATCGCGCGCCTCCAGGCGGTCCAGCGCTTCCTGGACGCGGCGGACGGGCTGGTGCCCGACACCCAGCTGGTCGCCGCGCACACCGTGGTCGAGCGGGCCGGCACCCGGCTCGCCCTCTCCGGGCACCACACCGTGGTCGCCCTGGCCGGGGCGACCGGCAGCGGCAAGTCGAGCTTGTTCAACGCGCTCGCCCGGCTGGACCTCTCCCCGGTCGGGGTGCGTCGGCCCACCACCGGGGTGGCGCACGCCTGCGTCTGGGGGCCACTGGAGGGCGCGTCCCGGCTGCTCGACTGGATCGGCGTGCTGCCCCGGCACCGGTTCGTCCGGGAGAGCCCGCTGGACGGCGACGACGAGTCCGGCCTGCACGGCCTGGTCCTGCTGGACCTGCCCGACTTCGACTCGGTGCAGCAGGCCCACCGGCTGGAGGTGGACCGGCTGCTCGGCCTGGTCGACCTGGTGGTCTGGGTGGTCGACCCGCAGAAGTACGCCGACCGGGTGATCCACACCAGCTACCTGCGCGAGTTCCACCGGCACCGGGACGTGACGGTGGTGGTGCTCAACCAGGCCGACCGGCTGCCGCCGGCGGAGTTGCCCCGGGTCCTCGGCGACCTGCGCCGGCTGCTCGACGCCGACGGGCTGGAGGGCGTGCCGCTGCTGCCCACGGTGGCGGTGGACCCGGCCGGCCTGGACGGGCTCCGGGTCGAGCTGGAGCGTACGGTCGCCGAGCGGCAGGCCGCGCTGCGCCGGCTGGCCGGCGACGTGGACAGCGTGGTGGCGGGGCTGACCCCGCTGGTCGGGCCGGAGCCGCCGAGCACCCGACCGGGCGACGCGTCCGCGCAGGAACTCACCGCGGCGCTGGCCGGCGCGGCCGGGGTGCCGACGGTGGCCGGGGCGGTCGAGGCGGCGTACCGGCACCGCGCGGCGGGCACCACCGGCTGGCCGCTGGTGCGTGGCTGGCGCCGGCTCCGGCCGGACCCGCTGCGCCGGCTGCACCTGCCCGGCGGGGCACCCGACGCGCCGGCGGAGAGCCTGGTCGCCGCGACCTCCGTACCCGATCCGACCGCCGCCCAGCGCTCGGCGCTCAACCTGGCCATCCGGGCGGTGGCCGACCGTTCCGCCGCCGACCTGCCGGCGCCCTGGCCGGCCACGGTGACCGGGGCGGCCCGGTCCCGGCTGGCCGACCTGCCGGACGCGCTGGACCACGCGGTGGCCGCCACCGATCTGGGCCTGACCGGGCGGCCGCTCTGGTGGCGGGTGGTCGGCGGCCTGCAGTGGCTGGTCACCCTGGCCGCGGTGGCCGGGCTGGGCTGGCTGGTCCTCGGCTACGCGCTGCGGGCGCTCGGCCTGCCCGCGCTGGACTATCCCAGACTCGGCACGGTGCCCTGGCCGACGGTGCTGCTCCTCGGTGGCCTGTTGGCCGGGCTGTTGGTGGCGGCGCTGAGCCGGCCGGTGATCCGGCTGGCGGCCCGGCGGGCCCGGCAGCGGGCCGAGCGGCGGCTGCTGACCTCGGTGGGCAGCGTCGGCGAGAAGTACGTGCTCAACCCGGTCTGGGCGGTGCTGGCCCGCTACGGGCAGGCCCGGGAGGCGCTGCACGAGGCGGCGCGCCGCTGAACGCGGCGTGCTGCGCGGCGCCCGGGCCGGCCGGGCGGCGTAGGGTCGGTGCATGGCCACGCCACAGACCCCCTACGAGGCGGTGCTGCACGCCGCACGCGACGTGACGAGGCTCGACTCCGCCCTCGACGCCGAGATGCTCGGCGCCGCGCTGCTGGGCAGCGTCTACGCCGTCGCGGAGACCGACCGGGAGGCCGCCGTCCGCGAGTTCGTGACCGGGTTCCTCGCGGTCACCGCCCGCCGGCGCAGCGCCGCCGCGACCACCATCCGCAGCGTCTTCGCCGCGCTGGTGCCGGAGGCCGAGGGCACCGCCCGGGTCCGTCCCGGCGCGTACGCCCCGGCCTGGGCCGGGCAGCTCGGGAAGGTGCACCTCACCGGCGCCTGGGCGTACGGGGACGTGTACGGCGATCAGACCTCCTACCTGGCCACCTTCGCCTACGACGACGCCGAGGGCGGGCCGGAGCACGCCCTGGTGGCCCTGGTCGACCACAACATCGGCATCACCAAGGACGTCTTCGTCGGCGGTCCGGCCGAGCGGATCGTCGAGCAGGCCCGGGAGATCTGCACCGAGGACGAGCTCACCTGGTTCCGCACCGAGGACCCGGCCCGGATGCGCGCCGAGGTGGGCCGCTACCTGGCGGTCACCGACAGCCTCGACGAGCTGCCCGCCCAGGGCTCGCTCGCCACCGACCGGGCGCTGGTCGGCGCGCGGCTGGCCGTGCTGCCGGGCCGGGCCGTCGCGGCGGACGCAGGTACCCGGCCGCCCGCCACCGACGAGGAGCGCAGCCGGCTGATCCGGGGCTTCCTCGGCTCGCCGGAGGCCGCCCGGTTCGGCCTGGACTCGGTCGCCGACGCGGAGCTGCCGTCCCTGCACTTCTGCCTGGGGTTGCTGCTGGACCACGCGGCGAGCTTCCCGGACGCGGACCCCACCCGGTGGAGCCCGATGGTCGCCGAGCTGTTCCTGCTCGACTGGGTGCACCGGCGGGCCGTGCTGGACATGGACGACGCGGCCATGCTGCCCCGGGTGCTGCGCGGCTGGGCGGCGTACGCCTCCCGCCTGCGCGGGCTGCCGGCCGCGGCGGCTCACCGGACGGACGAGGCGATCGAGGAGATGATCCCCGAGTTCGCCCGGCTCTACAGCACCGGCGAGCGGCGCAGCCCGGCCACCGCGGCGGTGGCCCAGCTGATGGCGGACGGCGTGGACCCGGACGATCCGGCCGCGCTGAACGCCTGGATCGAGGCCAACCGGCACCGGCTCACCGACGACCCGGCCTGACCGGACGCCGGCTCTCTCCCGGGCCCCCGGGCCCGCACCGGACACCCGTCCGGCCCACCGACCGCCACCGGCCGCCGCCCGGCCGGGCGGCGGGCGCGGACCGGGAGGCGGTCGGGACGGGCGTCCGGCCGGGTCTCGGCGGCGGGGCGGCGATCGGGGCGAGGTCTCAGCCGAGGGTGGCGATCAGGGCGGCCGGGCCGTCGGGTACCGCCGCGGGTAGCGGCGCCGGGGCCGGCCGGGCCGCCGGCGGGACCGCCGGGCGCAGCCGCGGCACCGGCGTGGGCGTGGGGCGGGCAGCCGCCACGGGATCGGAGCTGCGCGGGCCCGGCCGGGGCGCGGCGGGCCGGGGGCGACGGTCGGGCCCGGCGCCGGCGGACGGGCGGGGCGACGCCGTGGGGCTCGGTGCCGGGTCGCCGGTGGGGCTCGCGGTCGGCGCGGGAGAGGTCGGCGGCGGGCTGCTGGGCGCCGGGGAGTCGGGCGCGGGCGAGCCGCCCGGCGAGGCGGTGTCGGCGGGGTCGGGGGCCGGGCTGCTGGTCGACGGGTCCGGCGCCGGCTCGGAGAAGGTGGCGGTGGGCTCGGCGGTCGGGCTCGGGGTGGGTTCCGGCGTCGCCGGGTCGGTGGCCGACGGGGTCGGCGTGGGGGCCGGGCGCGGCGAACTCGGCGTCGGCCGGTCGGACCGGCGGGCGGGCACGCCGGGCAGCGACCGGCGCTGCGAGCCGAGGTCGTTGTCGACGGGCAGGGCGGGGGCGGCCGGGAGCAGCGGCGACCGCCCCGGCAGGCTGGTGGCCCCGCCGGTGGCGGGCGTCGGCGGGAGGGGCGGCTGGGTTCCGTCGGGCAGTGGGATCACCACCGGGCCGATCGAGGGGGTCGGGATGAACCGGCTGCCGCTGTCCGGGAGGGCGCTGTTGCCCACGGTGGCCGAGCCGGTGCTGAACGCGGCCAGGATGGGCATCGACGCGGTGCCGGCGAGCAGCGCGACCGTGAAGAGGTAACCGCGGGTCGGGCCGCCCGTGGCGGGCGCGCGGTGGCTGCCGACGACCCGCCGGTAGCCGGCCCGGGAGCCGGCGCGGTGGCGGCCGAGAAGTGGGCTACCGGGACCCTCTGCTGGCTCGGACACCGGCTCACTCCTCGTACGTCGTCGGCGGGATCCCGGCCGCAGGCACGGCACAGCGAAACGGACAAACGCCGTTTAACGCCCAGCGGGACACCAGTCAGCTTGGACCAGTGACGCTCAGTTCACCAGCCGCAACCGCGTGTCGACACACAAATTGTCCGTCGGTACTGGACGGTCAAACCTGACAAAGCACCTATCCGTCGTGAACCAGACCGAACGTCACGGGCGGGGGAGGCCATACTGTGGGCCCG
>NZ_KQ058894.1:0-7634 GCF_000982955.1 Micromonospora sp. HK10
ACCGACGGACCGGAGGCGACGACGCGCCGGGGTGGGGCGGCGGCCGGCGGGCGCGACGCGGCGGGGAGAATGGGCGGCATGCAGCCACACCCGAACGTGCAAGCGGTGCAGCGCGCGCTCGACGAGGCGGGCGCGCGGGACGGCTCCGGCGGCGCCAGCCAGGTCCGCCTGCTGCCCGAGGCGGTGCACACCGCCGCCGCGGCGGCCGAGGCGCTCGGCGTGGGCGTCGGCGCCATCGCCAACTCGCTCGTCTTCGACGCCGACGACGCGCCGCTGCTGGTGCTCACCTCCGGCGCGCACCGGGTCGACACCGCCGGCCTGGCCGCCAGCCTCGGCGTCACCCACCTGCGCCGGGCCACCCCCGAGTTCGTCAAGCGGCACACCGGGCAGGTGATCGGCGGGGTCGCCCCGGTCGGCCACCCCCACCCGCTGCGTACCCTCGTCGACACCGCCCTCGACGGGCACGACGAGGTGTGGGCGGCCGGTGGCGTGCCGCAGGCGGTCTTCCCCACCACCTACGCGGAGCTGCTGCGGATCACCTCCGGCACCCCGGCCGAGGTGGCGTGAGCCAGCCCTCCGAGGACCTGCCCGGACTGGTCACGCTGCACGTCTGGCGGATCCCCCGGGCGGCCGTGCCGCGGGCGCTGGCCCGGATGGCGACGCATCCGGCACGGCTGCGCCGCCGCCCCGGCGTCCGGTTCGCCAAGCTGCTCGGCACCGGGACCGGCACCGGCTTCGGCCCCGGCGACGTCGACCTGACCCGCTGGGCCGCCCTGGTGGCCTGGGACTCCCCCGCCGCCGCGGCCGGCTTCGACGCCTCGCCGGTCGGCCGCTCCTGGGCCCGGATCGCCCGCGCCGCCGTCCGGGTGGAGCTGCGCCCGCTGACCAGCCGGGGCGAGTGGTCCGGCCGACGGCCGTTCGGCGACCCGCCCGGCGGGCCGGCCACCGGGCCGGTGCTGGCGCTGACCCGGGCCCGGCTGCGGGCCCGCCGGGCGGTCACCTTCTGGCGGGCGGTCCCCCCGGTCGCCGCCGCCCTGCGCACCGCGCCCGGGCTGCTCGCCCGGTTCGGCGTCGGCGAGGCCCCGCTGGGCTGGCAGGGCACGGTGAGTGTGTGGCGGGACCCGGCGGACCTGGTCGCGTTCGCGTACCGTCACCCGGAGCACCGGGCCGCGATCACCCGCACCCCCACCGAGGGCTGGTACGCCGAGGAGCTGTTCGCGCGCTTCGCGGTGGGCGACGTCGTCGGCGACCGGACGGTGCTCGGATGGGCCGCCGAGGGCGGCCCGGACACGGCGAGAGGACACGCATGAGGTTGGTGCGCTGGACGCCGGACGACCTGGTCCGGCGGCTGGACGACGTGGTGGCCGTCTACGGCGAGGCGATGGGCTACCGGACCGACCTGCTGGAGGCCCGGCGCGGCTACATCGCCACCCACGTCCGCCGCCCCGGCTTCCGCGCCGTCGCCAGCCTCACCACCGAGGGACACCTGGCCGGCTTCGGGTACGGCTACCTCGGCGCCGCCGGCCAGTGGTGGCACGACCAGGTGCACCGGGCGCTGGACGCGCCGGCCCGACAGCGCTGGCTGACCGACTGCTTCGAGGTGGTCGAGCTGCACGTCCGGCCGCCCGCGCAGGGGCACGGCCTCGGCGCCGGGCAGCTGCGGGCGCTGCTCACCATGGCCGAGGGGAACACCACCCTGCTCTCCACCCCGGAGGCCGACGAGCAGACCTCCCGCGCCTGGCGGCTGTACCGGCGGTTCGGCTTCGTCGACGTCCTGCGCCACTTCCACTTCCCCGGCGACGAGCGGCCCTTCGGGGTGCTCGGCCGGGACCTGCCGCTGCCCCCGCCGGGCCCCGGCGCCGCACCGGCCGCGCCGTGACCCGGCGACTGCCCTGGGCGCTGCTGGCCGTCCTGGTCCTCACCCAGATCTGCTATCCGCTCACCGCCGGCGCCACCCGGGCCGGGCTGACCGTCGCCACGGTCCTGCTCGGATGGTTGCTCTCCGTCGGCCACGCCCTGCTCACCCGGGGTACGCGTACCGCGCTCGCGCTGGTCGCGGTGGCCACCGGCGGCGGGTTCGCGGTCGAGGCGCTCGGGGTGGCCACCGGCGTGCCGTTCGGCAGCTACGACTACTCCGGTGAGCTGGGCCCGAAGCTGGCCGGGGTGCCGCTGATCATCCCGCTGGCCTGGACCTGGATGGCCTGGCCGGCGTGGCTCACCGCGGTCCGGCTGGTCCGCCCGGCCGGCGGCGGCACCGGCTGGCCGGGTCCGGCCCGGCACGCCGCCCGGATCGGGCTGGCCGCGATCGGGCTGGCCGCCTGGGACCTCTTCCTCGACCCGCAGATGGTGGCCGAGGGCTACTGGGTCTGGCGGGACGCCACCCCGGCGCTGCCCGGCCTGCCCGGCGTACCGGCCAGCAACTACCTCGGTTGGCTGCTCTTCGCGCTGCTGGTGGCGGCCGCGCTGCGCCCGCTGGCCGGCCCGGCCGTCGACCGTGCCGGCCGGCCCGACGCGCCGATGTTCGCGCTCTACCTCTGGACGTACGCCTCCAGCGTGCTGGCGCACGCGGTCTTCCTCCGGCTGCCCGCCTCGGCGCTCTGGGGCGCCGCCGGCATGGCGCTGACCGCCGTGCCGCTGGCGGTGGCGCTGCTGCGCGGCCGCCGCTCCGGCACCGGCCGCCCGGCGGTGGACCCGGCCCGGCGGGTCGACGCGCCGGCATGACCGCGCTGCTCGTGCTCGCCGGCGCGGTCGCCGTGCTCACCGCGCACACCCTGGTCAACGCCGGTCGCTGGCTGCGCCGGCCGGCCACCGGCCCGGTCGAGGTGACCGAGCCGGTGGCGGTGCTGCTGCCGCTGCGGGACGAGGCCGCGCGGGTGACGCCGTGCCTGCGCGCGCTGCTCGCCCAGCGGGGCGTACCGGAGCTGCGGATCGTGGTGCTCGACGACGGCTCCACCGACGGCACCGCCGACGTGGTGCGCGCGGTGGCCGGCGGCGATCCGCGGGTCACCCTGCGCACCGGGGCCGCCCCGCCGCCGGGCTGGCTGGGCAAGCCGCACGCCTGCTGGCAGTTGGCCACCGGCACCGACCCGGCCCGCACCGCGCTGGTCTTCGTCGACGCCGACGTGGTGCTCGGCCCGTACGCCGTCGCGGCGGCGGTGGCCGAGCTGCGCGCGGCGGGCGCGGCGCTGCTGTCGCCGTACCCCCGGATCGTGGTGCGGACGGCGGCCGACCGGCTGGTGCAGCCGCTGTTGCAGTGGTTGTGGCTGACCTTCCTGCCGCTGCGGGCGATGGAGCGTTCGCGACGGCCCTCGCTGGCCGCCGCGGGCGGGCAGTTCCTGGTCGTGGACCGGGCCGGCTACCTGCGCGCCGGCGGGCACGCGGCGGTCGCCGACAAGGTGCTGGAGGACATCGAGCTGGCCCGGGCGGTCAAGCGGGCCGGCGGCCGGATCGCCCTCGCCGACGGGTCGCGGCTGGCCACCTGCCGGATGTACGACAGCTGGCCGGAGCTGCGCGACGGCTACACCAAGTCGCTGTGGGCCTCGTTCGGGCATCCGGCCGCCGCGGCGGTGGTGGTGGCCCTGCTACTCCTGCTCTACACCGCGCCCCCGCTGCTCGCCGTCGTGCTCGCCCCGTTCGCGCCGGGGGTTGCCGGGGTGGCGCTGGCCGCCTACCTGCTCGGGGTCGCGGGACGCGCGGTGAGCGCCCGGGCCACCGGCGGGCGGGCCTGGCCCGACGCGCTGGCACACCCCGTGTCGGTGGTGGTCCTCGGTTGGCTGACATTTCGGTCGTACCATCTGCGGAAGCGACACCGGCTCACCTGGCGGGGTCGCCCGGTCAGCTAGGGGGCACGGCATGGCGCGAATCGTGGTCGTCGGTGCCGGCGTGGGCGGGCTGGCCGCCGCCGCCCGGCTGGCCGTCACCGGGCACCAGGTCACCGTCCTCGAGCGGGCCGACACGGTCGGCGGCAAGCTCGGCCGGTACCGGCACGACACGGCCGAGGGCGGGTGGCTGTTCGACACCGGACCGAGCCTGCTCACCCTGCCGCAGGTCTTCCACGACCTGTTCGAGGCGACCGGGGCCAAGCTCGACGAGTACCTCGACCTGGTACCGCTGGACCCGATCGTCCGGCACGTCTTCCCCGGTGGCGGCCCAGCGCTGGACTCCTGCGCCGACCCGGCCGAGTTCGCCGCCCGGATCGGCGCGGCCTTCGGGGACCGGGCCGCCGCCGACTGGCAGCGGCTCTGGCAGCGGGCCGCCCGGGTGTGGGCGGCCTCCCAGCGGGACATCCTGGGCCGCGCCATCGATTCCCCGCGGGACCTGGCCGCGCTGGCCTGGCGCCTCGGTGACCTGGCCGCCATCGCCCCCGGCCGCACCCTGCGCGGCCTCGGCCGCCGCCAGCTGTCCGACCCGCGGCTGCGGATGCTGCTCGACCGGTACGCCACCTACACCGGCGCCGACCCGCGCCGCGCGCCGGCCGCGCTGGTCGCCGTGCCCTACGCCGAGCTGACGTACGGCGGCTGGTACCTGCGCGGCGGGCTGGGCACCCTGGCCGACGCGCTGCTGTCGCGCTGCCTGGATCTGGGCGTGGTGGTACGGACCGGCGCCACCGTCACCCGGATCGACGCGGCCGGCGGCCGGGTGCACGGGGTACGCGTCGCCGGGGCGGCCGCCCCGCTCCCCGCCGACGTGGTGGTGGCCAACGTCGACGCGCTCACCGTCTACCGGGACCTGCTGCCCAGCCCGCGCCGGCTGGCCGGGCTCACCGACCGCAGCCTGGCCGGCTTCGTGCTGCTGCTCGGCGTACGCGGGGACTCCGGGCTGGCCCACCACAACGTCTTCTTCCCCCGCGAATACGACGCCGAGTTCGACGCCGTCTTCGGCGCCCCGGGGCGCGGGGTACGGGCCCGGCCGGCCGTGGACCCGACGGTCTTCGTCACCGTGGCCGACGATCCGGCGGTCCGGCCGGACGGGCACGAGGCATGGTTCGTGCTGGTCAACGCTGCCCGGCAGGGCACGGCGGCGGACGCCGTGGACTGGCGGCGCCCCGGGTTGGCCGAGGCGTACGCGGACCGGATCCTCGACGTGCTCGCCGAGCGGGGGGTGGACGTGCGGGACCGGCTGGTGTTCCGGGAGATCCGTACCCCGGCCGACCTGGACGCGGCCACCGGCGCGCCGGGCGGGGCGATCTACGGCACCGCCGGCGGGCTGCTCCGCCCGGCCAACCGTGCCCCGGCGGCCGGGCTCTGGCTGGTCGGCGGCTCCACCCACCCCGGCGGCGGCCTCCCCATGGTCACCCTCTCGGCGCAGATCGTCGCCGACGAGATCGGCCCCGCCTGGTAGTCCGGCGCGGACGTCAGCCGGCGCCGGCCAGGGCGTCACGCGGGCCTCGCCCAGCACGCGGCGCGGACGTCAGCCGGCGTCGATCAGGGCGCGGCGGACGGCGGAGAGCAGCTGGCCCAGGCCGAAGCCGGCCAGCAGCACCCAGACCGTGGTGGCCATGGTGCTGGTGCCGGCGACCAGGTCGGCGTCGATCAGCCCGGTGAGCCCGGCCACCACCAGCCCGACCAGGGCCACGCAGACCCGGGTGGGCCGCTCCCCCACGGTCACCGCGCCGATCTCCCGCATCCCGGCGGAGACCGCCCGGGCCCGGACGTACTCGTGCAGCCAGGACAGGCCACCGGCCGCGGCGACCAGCGCCCCCGGCGCGCCGAGCAGCCAGAACGCGACCAGCCAGGCCACCTCGCCGAGCCGGTCGGCGACCGAGTCGTAGACGTAGCCGAGCCGGGTGGTCCGGTTGGTGGCCACCGCCACCGCCCCGTCCACGCTGTCCGCCACCGCGGCGAGCAGCACGAACAGCGCCCCCAGGAACGGCCCGTCGCCCACCCGCCCGACCAGCAGCGGTACGCAGAGGCAGAGCAGCACCCCGGCCACGGTCACCGGGGTCGGGCCGATCCGCAGCCGGCCCAGCAGGTAACCCACGTGGTAGGCGAACCGTAGCCAGGCGCGGACCACCGGCGCGGCCACCCGAGGGTCGAAGCCGCCGTGCAGCCGCGCCCACGCGGTCGCGTACTGGTCCCAGTTCAGCTGTGTGCCCACCACGGGTCAACCGTAGAAGGGCGACGCGGGTGTCGTGGGCCGGGTCGTCACACCCGGGCGTCGGCCCGGAGGTGCTGCCACACCTCGCGGGTGGCGGTGGACCGGTTCAGGGTGATGAAGTGGATGCCCGGCACGCCCTCGTCGAGCAGCTTCGCGCACATCTCGCTGGCCTGCTCGATGCCGAGCCGGCGGACCGCCTCCGGGTCGTCGGCGACCCGGGCGAACCGCTCGGCCAGCGCCGGCGGGAACGGCGCGCCGGAGAGCTGCACGGACCGCTCGATGGTGCCCAGCTGGGTCACCGGCATCACGCCGGCCAGGATCGGGGTGTCGCAGCCGGCGGCCGCCACCCGGTCCCGCAGCCGCAGGTAGTCGTCGGCGTCGAAGAACATCTGGGTGACCGCGAACTCGGCGCCGGCCCGGCACTTGCGGACGAAGTGCGCCGTGTCGCTGGTCACGTCGGGCGAGCGCGGGTGCTTGTACGGGAAGGCGGCCACCCCGACGCTGAAGTCGCCGGCGTCGCGGATCACCCGGACCAGGTCCTCGGCGTAGCGCACCCCCTCCGGGTGCTTGACCCACTCGCCGCCCGGGTTGCCCGGCGGGTCGCCGCGTACGGCGAGCACGTTGCGGACGCCCACCGAGGCGAGCCGGCCGATGACGTGCCGCAGCTCGGCGACGGAGTGGTTGACCGCGGTCAGGTGCGCCATCGGCAGCAGGGTGGTCTCGGTGGCGATCCGCTCGGTCACCGCGACCGTGGTGTCCCGGGTGGAGCCGCCGGCACCGTAGGTGATCGAGACGAACGAGGGGCGCAGCGACTCCAGCTCGCGGATGGCCTGCCAGAGCAGGCGCTCCCCCGCCGGGGTCTTCGGCGGGAAGAACTCGAAGGAGAAGGTTGGCCGACCGGCACGGATCAACTCCCCGATCGCCGGCTGGGGATTGGGGAGGACCGAGGGAAGACCGAGCGCCACGCCCCGACTGTAGCGGCGGGCGCCCGCCGTACCCAGGAGGTTCCCAGCCCGCGAGCACGGCCGGGCGGAGCGTCGTACCCCGGGGGTAGACAAGGTGCCGCGCGGTGGGGCCGGCCGGTGGCCGGCGCCGGGGGCCCGCGCGGGGGTCAGCACGACCGGCGGCGCGCCGGCCCGGCACGGTCGGGCCGCTTCCGTCGCCATCCGCGCCGAGGCCCACGGAGGACCGATGATCCCGTTTCCGCCCCCCGATCCGCGTCCGCTCGGGCCGGTCCTGGCCGAGCTGCGGTCCGCCCGCGGCTGGAGTCAGCAGCGGCTCGCCGCCGCGCTCTGCGCCGCCTCCGGCCTGCCGACCCTGACCCGGCACGAGATCTCCCGGTGGGAGCGGCAGCGCCGGCTCCCCGGCGACTTCTGGCTGGGCTGGCTCGCCATGGTGCTCGGCGTGCCGGGCGAGTTGCTCGCCGGGGCCGCGGCGCGGAGCCGCCGGCTGGAGGTGGTGCCGGCGGCGATCGACCGGTCCGGTTCGCGGATCCGCACCGCCCTGCTCACCCTGGCCCACCGCTGGTCGGCGGACCC
>NZ_KQ058894.1:7680-31393 GCF_000982955.1 Micromonospora sp. HK10
CGGACCCCGGCCGTCGCACCCCGGCGGGCCCCCGCCCGACCGGGCGGCGCCGACGGGTTCCGGCGGGCGGTGGCCGGACCCGGTCGGGCTGGCCGAGCTGCGGCGCTGGGACGACCTGCTCGGCGGGGCCGACCTGGCCGGGCACGGGCTGCGCCGGCTGCGCCGCACCGCCCGCGCCTACCGCGCGGCCGGGCCGGCCGGCCGCCGCCGGCTGCTGCCGGCGCTGGCCGGGGCCGCGCAGCTCGCCGGCTGGCTCGCCGCCGACGCCGGGCAGGTCACCGACGGTCTGCACGGCTACCGGCTGGCGCTGCGGGCGGCGGTGGCCGCCGGCGACCGGGCGTTCGCCGGGCACGTGCTCGGCGCGGCGAGTCACCTGCTGGCCGGCGTCGGCGATCCGGCCGGGGCGCTGGCGCTGGCCCGCTCGGGGTACGCCGGCAGTCGGGCGGTCGCCTCGCCCGGGCTGCGGGCGCTGCTGCTGCACCGGGTGGCGTTCGCCGCCGCGCTCGCCGGGCGCTCCCGCGCCGCCCGGCAGGCCCTGGACGCCGCCACCGGGCACGGCGGCCCCGATCCCGGCCGGGAGCCGCCCTGGCTGTACTGGCTCGACGAGGCCGAACTGGCCGCGCTGACCGGGCGCACCCTGGTCGCGCTGGGCCGGCCCGGTCCCGCGGTGCCGCTGCTCGCGCCGGCCGCCCGGGCGCCCGGCCGGCCCCGCCGCGCGGCCCTGTACGGCGGCTGGCTGGCCCGCGGGCACCTGCAACTCGGGGAGGTGGAGCCGGCCTGCACGGTGGCCGGGACGGCGCTGCTCGACGCCGTCCGGTCCGGTTCGCCCCGGGCGGTCGGCCAGCTCACCGAGGTCCGCCGCCGGCTGGCCGGGCACCACGACGAGCCGGCCGTCCGGCGGTACGCCGACCTGCTCGCCGCCGCCCGGCCGTACCTGCCGGTGGGGACGGCGGGCGGCGCCGGGGCGCCCGGCCCTGGTCGGCCGCGCCGGGCAGGTCGCACGCCACGCCGACCCGGGGGTACGGCGGGACGGACGGGGACCGGCTAGCGTCGTGGCGTGACCCACGCTGCTCCCGTCTCTCCCGTCGACCGCGCCGGCCTGCGTCAGCGGGTCGAGAAGTCGCTCACCGAGTTTCTGGCCGGCCAGCGCGGCTGGCTGACGACCCTCGACGAAGGCCTGGTGCCGGTCGCCGAGGCGATCGAGGCGTTCGTGCTCGGCGGCGGGAAGCGGCTGCGCCCGGCCTTCGGCTACTGGGGCTATCGAGGCGCCGGCGGGGTCGACTCCGACCAGGTGGTGGCAGCCCTGGCCGCGCTGGAGTTCGTCCAGGCCAGCGCCCTGATCCACGACGATCTGATGGACCGCTCGGACACCCGCCGGGGTGAGCCCGCGGTGCACCGGCGGTTCGCCGCCCGGCACCGGGAAGCCGGTTGGGGCGGCGACCCGGACGGCTTCGGTGACGCCGCCGCGATCCTCCTCGGCGACCTCTGCCTGGTCTGGTCGGACGAGCTGCTGCACTCGGCGGGTCTGGACCCGCGGACGGTGGCCCGGGCGCGGCCGGTCTTCGACGAGATGCGCACCGAGGTGACCGTCGGGCAGTACCTCGACGTGCTGACCCAGGCCACCGGGGACACCTCGCGGGAGCGGGCCGGCAAGGTGGCCCGGTACAAGTCGGCGAAGTACACCGTCGAGCGGCCGCTGCTGCTGGGTGCCGCGCTGGCCGACGCGCCGGCCGAGGTGATCGCCGCCTACTCGGCGTACGGGCTGCCGCTGGGCGAGGCGTTCCAGCTCCGCGACGACGTGCTGGGGGTCTTCGGCGACCCGGAGCGCACCGGCAAGCCGGCCGGCGACGACCTGCGCGAGGGCAAGCGGACCTATCTGGTGGCGGCGGCCCTGGAGACGGTCGACGAGGCCGGCCGGGACCTGCTGCTCGCCGGGCTCGGCGACCCCGGCCTGGACACCGAGGGCGTACGCCGGCTGCGCGAGGTGATCACGGCGAGCGGCGCCCTGGACAGTACCGAGCAGCGGATCGCCACCCTGACCGAGAACGCCCTGGCCGCCCTCACCACCGTCGACCTGGACACCGAGGCCCGCCAGTCCCTGGTGGACCTGGCCATCGCCGCCACCCGCCGCACCGACTAACCCCTCCCCCGTCCCCGGGCGTCGATCATGAAGTTGTCGGCGGAGTCGATCTCCAAAAACGCCAACAACTTCATGATCGACCGTGCGGGACGCGGGGTGGGGGCCGTGCGGGGTGAGGGCCGGGGGTGGTCAGGCCGGGGGGTCAGAAGCCGAGGGCCTGGGCGCGGCGTTTGACCTCACGGGCCTGGTCGCCGCCCAGGGTGGCCGCCGGCGTGCCGCCGGCGAGGGTGGGGTCGGCCAGGTAGAGCCAGCGCAGCGCCTCCTCGTCGTCGTAGCCGGCGTCGGCGAGCAGGTTGAGCACCCCGGGCAGGTGCTTGAGCACGGTGTGGTTGGCCACCAGGTCGGCCGGGATGCGGCGGACGCCGTCGCGGCGCACCGCGATCAGCTCCCGGTCCCGGATCATCTGGTGCACCTTGCTGATCGACACGTCGAGGCGCTCGGCCACGTCCGGCAGGGTCAGCCAGGCGGCCGGGTCGCTGGGCCCCGGCAGGTCGGCGGGTACGGAATCGGTCACCCGACCACCCTGCCACGAGCCTGGCGCGTCCCCGCAGCGGCACCCCGACGGACCTCCGGGCCGCCCCGCGGGAGCGCGCGTTTTCCCGTCTGGTCGTACCCCGGCTGTAGCATCCTGTTCAACCTTCACCCGATGGACACATAGACTGCCTGCCGATGGACACACAGGTCGCCGACACGTTGCTGGGCTCGCTGATCGACGGGCGCTACCGCATCCGCGGTCGCGTGGCCCGTGGCGGCATGGCGACCGTGTACACCG
The DNA here is from genome assembly GCF_000982955.1 of Micromonospora sp. HK10. Lineage (GTDB taxonomy): Bacteria > Actinomycetota > Actinomycetes > Mycobacteriales > Micromonosporaceae > Micromonospora. The sequence continues at coordinate 10,593 of NZ_KQ058894.1, forward strand.
CCACCGACGAGCGCCTGGAGCGCACCGTGGCGGTCAAAATCATTCACCCGACCCAGGCGCCCGAGACCCGGGCCCGGATGGCCGGCTTCGTGGAGCGGTTCACCGACGAGGCGAAGACCATCGCCCGGCTGACCCACCCCAACGTGGTGGCGGTCTACGACCAGGGCACCCACGCCGGCCTGCCCTATCTCGTGATGGAGTACGTCCGGGGCCGTACCCTGCGCGACGTGCTCACCGAGCGGCGCCGGCTCAATCCGGACGAGGCGCTGGCCATCGCCGAGCAGATGCTCGCCGCGATCGCCGCCGCGCATCGGGCCGGCCTCGTGCACCGCGACGTCAAGCCGGAGAACGTGCTGGTCGCCGAGGCGCCCACCGGCGGCGTCGCCAACCTGGTGGACAGCGTGGTGAAGGTGGCCGACTTCGGGCTGGCCCGGGCGGTCGAGGCCAGCGCCGAGGAGGAGCAGGGCAACCAGCTGATGGCCACCGTCGCGTACGTGGCTCCGGAGCTGGTCACCGAGGGCCGGGCCGATCCGCGCACCGACGTCTACTCCGCCGGGATCGTGCTGTTCGAGATGCTCACCGGCCGGGTGCCGTACGACGGCGACCGCCCGGTCGAGGTGGCCTGGCAGCACGTCGACCGGGACGTGCCGGCCCCGTCGACCCTGGTCCCGAGCCTGCCCACGGCCCTCGACGACCTGGTCGGCCGGGCCACCCGGCGGGACCCGGGCGGCCGGCCCGCCGACGCCGGCGCGCTGCTGGCCGAGGTGCAGGTGGCCCGGGACGACCTGGGCAACAGCAACTCGCACACCGCGGTGCTGCGCAAGGTGTCCGACGAGACCACCCCGATGGCCCAGCCGACCATGGTGGTGGCGGCGGTCCAGCCGGCCCAGCGACCGGCCTGGGCACGGCTGCCGGAGGGCGGCGGGCAGCGCCCGCACCGCCGCCGGGCCGTCGAGCAGGAGGGCCTGGGGGCACGCCTCGCCGAGCTGCGTACCCGGGTGATGGGTTCGCCCCGCGGCCGGCTGGCGGTCGCCGCGGCCGTGGTGGTGCTCGGCCTGGTCGCCGCGGTCGGTGGCTGGTGGTTCGGGGTGGGCCGGTACACGGTCGCCCCGCAGCTGGTCAGCCTGACCAAGACCGAGGCGGAGGCGCAGGCCAACCGGGGCGGCTTCACCCTGAAATACGCCGATCCCCGCTATGACGAGAAGATCCCGAAGGACAGCGTGCTCGGGCAGCAGCCGGGCTCGGCGGCGCGGATCCTCAAGGGCGGCACGATCACCCTGACCCTCTCCCTGGGCCCGGAGCAGCTGCCGGTGCCGGACGTGGTGGGCAAGGAGTTCGAGCTGGCCCAGGCCGAGCTGACCAACGCCAAGCTAAACGTGGTCAAGGGCCCGTCCCGGTACGACGACGAACTGCCGGCCGGCGTGGTGATGGCTACCACCCCGAAGGTGGGCACGGTGGTCAAACCGGGCGCGAAGGTGACGCTGATCCTGAGCAAGGGCCGCGCCCCGGTGACCGTGCCGAACCTGGTCGGCAAGAACCTCACCGAGGCCCGCACCATCCTCGGTCAGCTCGGGCTCAAGGCGGTCGAGACGTACAAGGACTCGGACAAGCCGCGCGACGAGATCCTCGGCCAGAGCCCGGCCGACGGCGCCGGGGTGGAGAAGGGCACCGAGGTCAAGCTGGACGTCAGCAAGGGCCCGCCGCAGGTGGCCGTGCCCCGGGTCGTCGACCTGCCCTGCCAGCAGGCCAAGCAGGTGCTGGAGAGCCAGGGCTTCCCGGTCAACATCCAGCTCAACCCCAACGGGGTGGCCCGCTTCCAGAACCCGGCCGAGAACACTCCGGTGCCGCCGGGCACCCAGGTCACGGTGACCTGTCTGTGAGCGAGCGGATCAGCGGGCTCGACGGCGCGGCAGCGGACGCGACCGCCGAGCGGAGCGGGCAGCCGGCGCGGCGCCGGGTGGGCTCGCACACGCCCACCTCCGGCGGTCTGGCCCGGGCGGTGCTGCCGTACGCCGAGGCGGCCGGCTCCGAGGTCGTGCAGGTGTACGTCTCCAACTCCCGCGGCTGGGCGCTGCCGGCGGGCGACCCGGCCCAGGACACCCTGTTCCGCGACGGCTGTGGCGAGCGCGAGCTGCCGGTCTTCATCCACGCCTCGCTGCTGGTCAACCTCGGCTCCCCCACCCCGGCCACCGTCGAGCGGTCGGCGCAGACGCTGGCGCACGCGCTGCGCCGGGGCCGGGCGATCGGCGCCGAGGGCGTGGTCTTCCACGCCGGCAGCGCGGTGGACGCGGGCCACGCCGAGGCGGCCATGCGGCAGGTACGCGAGGCGCTGCTGCCGCTGCTCGACGAGACCGCGGCCGTCGGCGGGCCGATGCTGCTGGTCGAGCCGAGCGCCGGCGGCGGGCGGTCGCTGGCCTCCCGGGTCGAGCACCTGGGCCCCTACCTGGACGCGGTCGAGCGGCATCCCATGATGGGCGTCTGCTTCGACACCTGCCACGCCTGGGCGGCCGGGCACGACCTGGCCGCCGAGGGCGGCATGACCGCGGCGCTGGACACCCTGGTCGCCACGGTCGGCGCGGACCGGCTACGGCTGGTGCACGCGAACGACTCGAAGGACCTGTGCGGCTCGACCCGGGACCGGCACGAGAACATCGGCAAGGGCACCATCGGCGAGCCGGCGTTCGCCGAGCTGATGCGTCACCCGGCCACGGCCGGCATCCCGGTGCTGGTGGAGACCCCCACGGAGAAGCACGTCGGCCACGCCGCCGACATCGCCACCCTCAAGCGCCTCCACCCCTGACACCGCACCCCCGCCCCGGCCCCCTGCCCCCGCACCCCCGCCCCGCACCCCGCCCCGCACCCCCGCACCCCGCCCCCGCGCCCCGCCCCGCACCGTTGATCAAGGAGTTTGCGTCACGCCTGGCGCGAAACCAGACGCAATCTCCTTGATCAACGAGGCTGGTCGGGGGTCAGGCGCGGAGGAGGGTGGTGAGGGTCTCGGCGGCGCGGTCGACCTCGGCGTCCGAGACGTCCAGGTGGGTGACCAGGCGGGCGGTACGGGGGCCGAGCACGGAGATCAGCACGCCCCGCTCCCGGGCCGCGGCGGCCAGGGCCTTCGCGTCCAGCGGGTGCTTGGTCAGGTCGAGCGGGACGATGTTGGTCCGCGCCGCCGTGGCGAGCACGCCGTGCGGGGCGACGGCCTCGGCGAGCCGGGCCGCCTTCGCGTGGTCCTCGGCGAGCCGCCGCACGTGGTGGGCGAGGGCGTACCGGCCGGCGGCGGCGAGCACGCCGACCTGCCGCATCCCGCCGCCCATCCGCTTGCGGACGAACCGGGCCCGGGCGATCTTCTCGGCGCTGCCCACCACCAGGGAGCCGACCGGCGCGCCGAGGCCCTTGGAGAGGCAGACCGACAGGGTGTCGAAGAGCGCGCCGTACTCGGCCAACGGCACCCCGTCGGCCACGTGCGCGTGCCAGATCCGGGCGCCGTCGCAGTGCAGGGCCAGCTCGTGGTCGTCGGCGACCCGGCGCAGCTCGCGCAGGGTGGACAGCGGGATCACCCCGCCGCCGCCCCGGTTATGGGTCTGCTCCACCGCGATCGCCCGGGTGGGCACCGCGAAGTAGCCGTCGGGGCGGATCATCCCGGCCACCACGTCCGGGTCGATCTGCGCGCCGACCGCCGGCCAGGTCCGCGAGGAGATGCCGCCGTACACGGCGGCGGCGCCGATCTCGTACGTCACGACGTGCGCGTCGGCGTCGCAGAGCAGCTCGTCGCCGGGCGGGACGAGCAGCTGGAGGGCGATCTGGTTGGCCATCGAGCCGCTCGGCGCGAAGAGCGCGGCCTCGTGCCCGAACAACGCGGCGACCTCGGCCTCCAGCGCGGCGACGGTCGGATCCTCGGCGTAGACGTCATCGCCGACCTCGGCGGTCGCCATGGCCTCCCGCATCCCGGCGGTGGGCCGGGTCACGGTGTCCGAACGGAGATCGATCAGGTCAGCCACGTTCACTCCTCGGGTCAGCCACGGAGCATTTCCGCGACCAGGAAGGCCAGCTCCAGCGACTGCTGGGTGTTCAGTCGCGGGTCGCAGGCGGTCTCGTACCGGCCGGGCAGGTCGAGGTCCTCGATGCCCTGGGCGCCGCCGAGGCACTCGGTGACGTCCTCGCCGGTCAGCTCGACGTGCAGGCCGCCCGGGTGGGTCTCCAGGCCGCGGTGCACCTCGAAGTAGCCGAGCACCTCGTCGACGATCCGGTCGAAGTGCCGGGTCTTGTAGCCGTTGGAGGACTCGTGGGTGTTGCCGTGCATCGGGTCGCACTGCCAGACCACCTTGGCGCCGGCCGCGGCGACCTTGGCGACGATCGGAGGCAGGGCGTCGCGGACCCGGTGGTTGCCCATCCGGCTGATCAGCGTCAACCGGCCGGGGACGTTGTCCGGGTTGAGCTTCTCGCACAGCTCGATGGCCTCGTCCGGGGTGGTGGTCGGGCCGAGCTTCACCCCGATCGGGTTGGCGATCCGGGAGATGTAGTCGATGTGCGCGCCGTCGAGCTGCCGGGTCCGCTCGCCGATCCAGAGGAAGTGCCCGGAGAGGCCGTACGCCCGGTTGCCGGAGATCCGGGTGAGTGCGCGGTCGTACTCCAGGGCGAGCGCCTCGTGCGAGCAGTAGAGGGTGACGGTGCGCAGCGCCTCGTCGTCGGTCATGCCGCAGGCGCGGATGAAGGCGATGGCCCGGTCGATCTCCCGGGCGATCGCCTCGTAGCGCTCGCCGGCCGGTGACTGCTTGACGAAGTCCTTGTTCCAGTCGTGCACCGCGTGCAGGTCGGCCAGCCCGCCGGCCAGGTAGGCGCGGAGCATGTTCATGGCGGCGGCCGAGTTGGCGTACGCCCGGATCATGCGCTGCGGGTCGGCGACCCGCGCCTCGGGCGTGGCCTCCAGCGAGTTGATCATGTCGCCGCGGTAGGCCGGGAGGCCGCGCGCGTCGGTCGGCAGCGACCGGGGCTTGGTGTACTGGCCGGCGACCCGGGCCACCTTGACCACCGGCAGGGACGCGCCGTAGGTCAGCACGATGGCCATCTGGAGCAGGGTGCGGGCGTTGGCCAGCAGGTGGCTCTCGGTGTTGTCGACGAAGGTCTCCGCGCAGTCGCCGCCCTGGAGCAGGAACGCCTTGCCCTCGCAGACCAGCGCGAGCCGCTGCCGGAGCTGGTCGACCTCGTACGGGGCGACCACCGAGGGCACCGTGTCGAGCACCTTGCAGACCTGGGCGACCTGGGCCGGGTCCGGCCAGGGCGGGGTCTGCGCGCGGGGCAGGTCCCGCCAGCGGTCCAGGCCGAGGGCAGCGTCCTCGGCGGAGTCGGCCGTCGGACGACTGGTCTGCAGGCTGGGGCTGCCCACCGCGGGGTGACTCAGCTGGTGCCACTCATGGCGCATGACCCAAAGCGTACGGCGACCGCCGGGGCGGCCCGTCGGCGAGGGGGACGGTTCCGGCCTCTGGGAGGGGACGCCGCCACGCCGGCGGAGCGCCGCTGGTCACGCCGGCTGGCCGGTCAGGGGGTGACGGCCGGCTCCGGGCTGTTCCCGCCGGGCGCCTCGCCGGTGATGCACCAGTCGGCGCCGCTGCGGGTGACCGTGAACAGCAGCGCCCGGGTGGCCTTGCGGGACCCGACGGCGACCGTGACGGCCGTGCTGACCTCCTGGCCGTGCGGGCCGGAGCGGACGTCGGTGATGGTGGCCTGCGGGACGGTGAAGTGGTCGGCGAAGTCGCCGTTGGGACCGGTGGCGTCGGCGTCGAAGCGGGCCTGCAACGGCGCGCAGAGCTGGCTGCGCCCGGCGTCGGCGTCCTTGGCGGCCATCGCGTCGAGGTACGCCTGCACCCGCTCCCGGCTCTTGGCCGCCGCCTCGTCGGCGGGCGCGCGGTTCGCCTCGGTGGCCGGGCCGCCGGCGGTGTCGCCGCCGCCGACGAAGCCGCAGCCGGCCAGGGCGACCGGCGCGAGGGCGAGCAGTGCCGCGGCCACCATCCTCGGGTACGTCGGGCCCATCGGTCCCCTTCCCTCGCGCGGACATCGGGACGTGCCGAGCGGCGAGTCTGTCACATCGAGGCCGCCGGATGCCGGCCCGGCGGGCCGCCCGGCGGCGGCTGCCACCGGTCCTCGACGACCTGCCCATCCTCGCCCGGATCGCCCCGACCGGCCAGAGCGGCACGCGGATCGGCGTCCGCCCCCACGGAATGGACGCCGGACCGCCCGCGATCGACAATGGCGTACCCCTGGAAAGGAGGTGACGGTCATCCTCGCGGTGGCGTCGGTCGACACCCTCTGGCTGCCCCCGGCCGAGCGGTTCGACTTCTGGCAGGACGTGGTGGCCCGCGAGTCGGCGGCCGCCCGGATCAGCACCGCGCACGCGGGCGACTTCGCCGCCTCGGCCCGGGCGGTCGACCTCGACGTGGTCCGGCTCGGCGCCTGGCGGTATCCGTCGCTGGAGCTGGCCCGGACCTCCGGGATGATCCACAGCTCGGACCCCGAGCTCTACCAGCTCGTCCTGCCGCTGAACGGCCACGGTGTGGTGTCGCAGCAGCGGCGGTCGGGCCGGCTCGGCCCGTCCGGTTTCGTCTTCATCGACACCGTCCGCCCGCACGGCTCCCGGCAGGTGCCCGACCGGGCCACCGACCGGCTGGAGACGCTGACCGTGCTGGTGCCACACTGGGCGCTGCCGCTGCCGCCCCGCCGGGTGGCGGCGTTGCTCGCCGCGAAGATCCCCGCCGACACCGGGATGGGTGCCCTGTTGGCCGCCTTCCTGCGCCGGCTGGTGGCCCACCCGGAGCAGTACGACGCCTCGGACGCGCCGCGGCTCGACCGGATCGTCCTGGACCTGATCGCCGGCACCCTGGCCGGACACCTGGAGGTGGAACGGGAGCTCCCGGTGGAGGTGCAGGTCACCGGCCTGCGGGCCCGGGTGGAGGCGTGGATCCGGGAGCACCTGGCTGATCCCGGGCTCACGCCGACCGTCGTGGCGGACGCGCACCACCTCTCGGTGCGCACGCTCCACCGGCTCTTCGAGGATGCCGACACGAGTGTGGCGAGCCTGATCCGCACGGCCCGGCTGGAGCGCTGCTTCCGGGACCTGGCCGACCCGCGGCTGCGGCACCTCGCCGTCCACCAGGTCGCCGCCCGGTGGGGCTTCCGGGATCGGGCGCACTTCACCCGGGCGTTCCGGGCCGCGTACGGGCTCCCGCCCGGGGAGCATCGGAACCGCAGCATCCGTACCTGAGCGGACACCGTGCGGGGAGGGACCGGTGCGGCCCCTCCCCGCCGGGTGGGTGGTGCGTCGGCGCTCGGCGTCAGCCGAGACCGCCCTTGATGGCGCCGATCAGCTCGCCGTTGCTGGTGTCACCGGAGAGCTCCCAGAAGAAGGCGCCACCGAGGCCCTGGTTCCTGGCGTAGGTCATCTTGCCGCCGATGGTGGCCGGCGTGTCGTAGCCCCACCAGTTCGAGCCGCACTTGGCGTACGCCGTACCGCCGATGGTCCCGGTGCTCGGGCAGCTGTTCTTGAGCACCTTGTAGTCCTCGATGCCCTGCTCGTAGGTGCCCGGCGCCGGGCCGGTGGCGGTGCCGCCGGGGGCGGTCTGGGTCACCCCGGTCCAGCCCCGGCCGTAGAAGCCGATGCCGAGCAGCAGCTTGTCCGAGGGGATGCCCTTGGACTTGAGCTTCTGGATCGCCGCGTCCGACCAGAAGCCCTGCTGCGGGATGCCGGTGTACGAGGTGAGCGGCGAGTGCGGCGCGGTCGGCCCCTGGGCGTTGAAGGCGCCGAAGTAGTCGTACGTCATCGGCATGAGCCAGTTGAGGTACGGCGCGGCGCCCGCGTAGTCGGTCGCGTCGATCTTGCCGCCGTTGCTGCCGTCGGCGGTGATCGCCGCGGTGACCAGGGCGCTGGAGCCGAACCGGCTGCGCAGCGCGCTCACCACGTTCTTGAAGGCGTTCGGGCCGCTGCTGTCGCACTGCAGGCCGCAGGCGTTCGGGTACTCCCAGTCGACGTCGATGCCGTCGAAGACGTCCGCCCAGCGCGGGTCCTCGACCACGGAGTAGCAGGAGTCGGCGAACGCGGCCGGGTTCTGCGCGGCCTGGGTGAAGCCGCCCGACCAGGTCCACCCGCCGAAGGACCAGATCACCTTCAGGTTCGGGTACATCTTCTTCAGCTTGCGCAGCTGGTTGAAGCTGCCGCGCAGCGGCTGGTCCCAGGTGTCGGCGACGCCGTCGACGCTGTCCGCCGCGGTGTACGCCTTGTCGTAGTCGGCGTAGCTGTCGCCGATGCTGCACCGGCCGCCGGTGGTGTTGCCGAAGGCGTACAGGATGTGGGTGAGCTTGGCCGCGGACCCGCTGGTGTGGATGTTCTTCACGTGGTAGTTGCGGGCGTACACCCCCCACTCGGCGAAGTAGCCGACCACCTTCTTGCCCCCGGTCGAGGGCGGCGGCGTGGTGGGCGGTGCGGTGGTCGGCGGGGCCGTGGTGGGCGGGGCCGTGGTGGGTGGCGCGGTGGTCGGGGCGGCCGTGGTGGGTGCGGCCGTGGTGGGCGGGGTGCCGCCACCGGAGCAGGACGCCCCGTTGACGGTGCAGGTCACCGGCGCCTTGTACGCCCCGGTGCCGTTGTAGCCCCAGCTGAAGCTGGCACCGGGGGCGAGCGCACCGGCCCAGCTCTTCTTCACCGCGACGTAGTGGTTGCCGCTGCTGGTCACGTCGGCGTCCCAGGAACTGCTGATGGTGGTGCCGGCGGGCAGGTCGAACTCGATGCGCCAGGTGGCGACGCTGGCGCTGGTGCCGTTGGTGATGGTCACCTTCGTCTCGTGACCGGTCCCCCAGTCCTGCACCTTGGTGAAGGTGGCGGTCACGCTGCCCGCCGCGGAGGCGGTCGCCAACGGCGCACCCGCGGCCACCAGCGCGACCACGGCGCCGGTGGCCCACAGGGCCCGGCGGAACGATCTCTTCATACGGCGTCTCCCCTATTAGTTAGGAAACTTTCCTTATTGAATGCTGAGACGCTACTCACGCCGTCATCACTTCGTCAAGATGTAGATGCTTCGATCCGTTGCGCCGCCGCCGAGCCGGCCGCACGGGGGCGCGTAGCCTCGGCGCATGAACGTTTTCGACGTGAAGATCGACGCCCTGGGCGGGGGCCCGGCCGACCTCGCGCGCTACCGGGGCCGCGCCCTGCTGGTGGTCAACGTGGCCTCCCGGTGCGGGCTGACCCCGCAGTACGCCGGCCTGCAGGCCCTCGCCGACACCTACGCCGACCGGGGGCTGACCGTGCTCGGGGTGCCGTGCAACCAGTTCGCCGGCCAGGAGCCGGGCACGGCGGCCGAGATCGAGGAGTTCTGCCAGGTCAACTACGGGGTCACCTTCCCGCTGACGGAGAAGGTCGACGTCAACGGGCCGGACCGCCACCCGCTCTACGCCGAGCTGGTGTCCACTCCGGACGCCGAGGGGCACACCGGGGACATCCGGTGGAACTTCGAGAAGTTCCTGGTGGCGCCGGACGGCAGCGTGGCGGACCGGTTCGCCCCGCAGGTCGCCCCCGACTCCCCCGAGCTACGCGCGGCGATCGAGAAGGTGCTGCCCGGCTGAGTCCTCCACCGGCGGGTGCAGCTTGGCCAGCGGCGACCGGGCCGGCCGGGTGCCAGCCCCACGCCGAGATGGTGACCTGAGCCGAGAAGATCCCCACGGAGGCGGGCCCGGGACGCGGTCGCGCCCCGGGCCCGCCGGCCACCGGTCCGCGCGGGCGGTGCGGACCGGTGACCGGATCAGCCCGCGGCGGAGCGGAAGACCGGGTAGTAGCCGCCGGACTGGCCCGCGGCCGTCGGGTGGTACGAGACGGTGAGGTTGAGGTAGTTCAACGCGTGCAGCCACTTCTCCCCGTAGCTGCACAGCTGATGGCCGACGAAGATCGAGCGCACGTCGGCGAACGTGAAGCCGGCCGCGCTGGCCGCCGTCCGGGTGATGTCGTCGACCAGGTTGATGCCCTCATTGATCTTCGCGCGCGAGGTCGCGCTGAGCCCGACGCAGACCGTGCCGAGCTGGTAGAAGACCGGGTAGCCGACGACCACCACCCGGGCCGAGGGCGACCGGCTCCGGATGCCGTTGTAGACGTTGGCGAGCTTGCCCGGCAGCTCGGACCGGGCCTTGTTCTCGGCCGCCTGCACGGCCGACACGCACTGGCTCTCCCCCTGCAGCACGCAGGTGCTCATGATGCTGGAGAACCCGACGTCGTTGCCACCCACCGTGACGCTGACCAGCGTGGTGGTCGACGAGAGCGCGGCGAGCTGGCTGCTGATGACGGTGGCCGTGGTGGCGCCCGAGCAGGCCACCGAGCGGTACGAGGCGGGCTTGATGTTGGCGTTGTAGAGCGCGGGGTACGCCTTGGTGCTGCGCATGCAGGACCCGCTCTCGGAGGTGTAGCTGTCGGCACCGACGCCCGAGGCGTACGAGTCGCCGAGCGCGACGTACTGGTCGGTGGCGGCGGCCTGCGCCGGGGCGGCCAGCGTCAGGACGGCCCCGAGGGACGAGGCCAGTGTCAGGGCGAGGGTGGCAAGACGGGATCTCCGCACGTCGCACTCCTGGTGGTGGGAAGTGGTGGTGCGAGATAGATATCAATAGATCGGCAGCGCGGGGAAGATCATTGATTCGCGGAGGATGCCGATAGATACTAATAGATACAAACCCTTGCCGTGCCGCAGCTACGCGGTGAAGGATTCCGCCCCTACTGTCCGTTATCGATCGCCCGTCCTCCGCGCGCGGTCCCCAGCCGGCGGACGCCCCGGTGCGCGGCAGGTCGGCGTCTCACCCGCGCCGGCGCCCAGTTCGCGCCATCTCGGGCTCTCACGAACGCCCGACGCCCCACTTCGCGGCAAATCGGGGTGTCACGCGCAGCCGACGCCCCACTTCACGGCAAGTCGGGATGCCACGCGCAGTCGACCCCCACTTCACGGCAAATCGGGGTGTCACGCGGCCGGCGTCCCAGTTCGCGCCATCTCGGGGTCTCACGAGCGCCCGACGCCCCACTTCGCGGCAAGTCGGGGTGTCGCGCACGGCAGATGCCCCAGCTCGCGCCCAGGCGCGAGTCACTCCGCGGAGGACGCCCAGTCGCGGCATCTCGGCGTGTTACCTGCGGGCCGAGGCCACCGTTCGCAGCATGTTGGCGTCTCGCCCACGGCCGAGGCCACAGTGCACGGCAAGTCGGCCCGTCGCCCATGGCCCAGGCCACAGTGCACGGCAGGTTGGCCCGTCGCCCACGGTCGAGGCCACGACGCCCGACGTGTCCGGGTGGGTCAAGCCGGGTCGGCCGGGGCGGTGAGCCGCATCGTCGGCTCCGCGGTCTCCCGGAAGCCGAGCGACCGGTAGAGCGGCCGCCCCGCCTCCGACGCCCGCAGGTCGATCTTGCGCACGCCGCGCTCCCGGAACCAGTTCAGCAGGGCGGTCATGCAGGCCCGAGAGTGGCCGCGCCGGCGGTGGGCGGGATCGGTGCTGACGTTGAAGACGTACCCGCAGAGGCCGCTCGGGTTGGCCGGCCCGCCGAGCCGGCGCTCGATCGTGCCCACGGCGCAGGCCGCCAGCCCGCCCGCCGGCGCGTCGACCACGAACGCCGCCAGCCACGGTTCCGGTCCGGCCAGCCACTCCCGCAGGTTGTCCCGGGCCAGGTCCTGCCATCTGCCCGGTTCCGGGTCCGAGCCGGCCATCGCGGCGAGCATCAGCCCGCGCAGGCGGACCAGTTCCGTGGCGTCCTCAGGGGTAGCCCGGCGAGCGTCGACCATGGACCGCACGATAGCCACCGGCTGCGGCACGCCGACGAGGCGGGCGGGACATCGGACCACGTTCGCGCCGCGCCCCACGGAGCAGGCGGCAGGCCGGCGGAACAAGCGGCAGGCCCACGGAGCAGGCGGGACGCAGGCCGAGCAAGCGGGACCCAGGCAGAGCAAGCGGGACCCAGGCAGAGTGGGCCGCGGACGCGGCACGACCAGGCGACAGGCGGGCGGCGGTCAGACCGGGCGGCGGCCGGCGAAGCCACACTCGACGCGGTGGTACCAGCGGACGTCCTCGTCCCCCTCCAGCCAGCACCAGAGCACCGCCCGGCCGGCCCGCTCGCCGGGGAAGTCCAGCAGCAGCGGCGCGATCCCCTTGACCTGGATGCCGTGCTGGTGCAGCTCCTCCAACACCGCGTGCAGCCGCGCCTCGATCGCCTTCACCTCGGCCCGGCCGCCGAGCACGCTGGCCCCGTGGTCGGCCAGGTCGGCGCGGAGTTCGGCGAGGTCGGCGGGAGCCGGATCAGCTCCTCGAGGCGCGGCCGCAGGGTGGCCACCAGGTGTCGCGCCTGGGCGAGTGTGAACACCGCGCCAGTATGCGGCACGCCGGGTGATCGGATCCCCCGCCGGCACCTGGGTCGACCGTCAGGACGGCATCCGTTCCGCCTCCTGCAAGCCGAGGGGCGCCGCGCACGCCGCGGCCGGGGTCGACCGGCGCCGCGACGGCACGCCGGTCCCGGCCGGGTCCGGGCGGCGGTGGGCTCAGTCGGCCTGGGCGGCCAGCTCGCGGGCCCGGTCCCGGGCCGCTTCCAGGGCCGCCAGCAGGGCCGCGCGTACGCCGTGGTTCTCCAGCTCACGGATGGCGGAGATGGTGGTACCGGCCGGCGAGGTGACCGCCTCGCGGAGCTTGACCGGGTGCTCACCGGAGTCGCGCAGCATCACCGCCGAGCCGATGGCGGTCTGCACGATCAGCTCGTGCGCCACCTGCCGCGGCAGGCCGAGCAGGATGCCCGCGTCGATCATGGCCTCGACCAGCAGGTAGAAGTAGGCCGGGCCGGAGCCGGAGAGGGCGGTCACCGCGTCCTGCTGGGACTCGGGCACCCGGAGCGTGGCGCCGAGCGGCTTGAACATCGCCTCGGCCAAGGCCAGGTGCGCGCCGGTGGCGTACGCCCCCGGGGAGATCGCGCTCATCGCCTGGTCGACCAGGGCCGGGGTGTTGGTCATCACCCGGACCACCGGGGTGCCCTCGGGCAGCCGGCGGTTGAAGAAGGCGGTGGGCAGGCCGGCGCAGAGCGAGATGACCAGCTTGTCGGCCGGCACCTTCGGGCCGATCTCGTCCAGCAGCGCCCCGGCGTCCTGCGGCTTCACCGAGACGGCGAGCACCTCCGCCTCGTCCACCGCGGTGAGGTTGTCCACCACCCGGACGCCGTAGCGGGCGGTCAGCTCCTCGGCGCGGGCCGGCCGCCGGGCGGTGGCGAGCAGCCGCTCGACCGGCCAGCCGGAGCGCAGCAGCCCGGAGAGCATCAGCTCGCCGATCTTGCCCGCACCGATCACCGCGACCGTGTGCACCTCGGGTGCCATGACGCCGTACCCCTCTCGCCGTGCGGTGGGGCGCGGCGGACCGGAACCGGTCCGCCGCGCCACCGGCCGTCGCTCAGCTGCCGAAGAAGACCTCGGCCTCGGCGTACCGCTCCAGCGGCACGGTCTTCAGCTCCCGGGTGGCCTCCGCGAGCGGGACCCGCACGATGTCGGTGCTCTGCATCGCGACCATCTTGCCCCAGTCGCCCTCGTGGGCGGCGTCGATGGCCTGCAGCCCCAGCCGGGTGGCCAGCACCCGGTCGAACGCGGTGGGCGTGCCGCCGCGCTGGATGTGGCCGAGCACCACGGTGCGGGCCTCCTTGCCGGTCTTCGCCTCCAGCTGCTCGGCGAGCCACTGGCCGATGCCGCCGAGGCGGACGTGCCCGAACGCGTCGAGCTCCTGGTTGTGCAGCACCATCTGGCCGTCCAGCGGCTGGGCGCCCTCGGCGACCACCACGATCGGGGCGTACTGGTGCTGGAAGCGCTTCTCGACGTAGCCGGCGACCTGCTCGACGTCGAACTGCCGCTCCGGCAGCAGGATCACGTTGGCGCCCCCGGCGAGGCCGGCGTGCAGGGCGATCCAGCCGGCGTGCCGGCCCATCACCTCGACCACCAGGGTGCGGTGGTGGCTCTCGGCGGTGGTGTGCAGCCGGTCGATCGCCTCCATCGCGATGTTGACCGCGGTGTCGAAGCCGAAGGTGTAGTCGGTGGCGCCCAGGTCGTTGTCGATCGTCTTCGGCACGCCGACCACGTGCACGCCCAGCTCGTGGAGCTTGGTGGCCACGCCGAGGGTGTCCTCGCCGCCGATCGCGATCAGGGCGTCCACGCCCTGCGCGGCGAGGTTCTCCTTGATCCGCTCGACGCCGTTCTCGATCTTGAAGGGGTTGGTCCGGGAGGAGCCGAGGATGGTGCCGCCGCGCGGCAGGATGCCGCGCACCTCCGCGATGCCCAGCGGCTTGGACAGGCCCTCCAGCGGGCCCTTCCAGCCGTCCCGGAAGCCCACGAACTCGTGACCGTAGGTGGCGACGCCCTTGCGGACGACCGCCCGAATCACCGCGTTGAGACCTGGGCAGTCGCCGCCGCCGGTGAGCACGCCGATACGCATGATCTGCTCATCCTCCTGGAGCATCAGGTGAAGCCCGGATAAGCCCCAGGATATGTGTCAGGTCAGACCATCGGCGCCGTTGCCGGCCCGGGGCGGGCCGTCACTGCGCACTGTAGTCGGCGCCGGGGTCCCCCGACACCGCGCCCCGGCCCACGGCGTGCCCACCGGACGGCTACCGGTCAGTAGCTGACCTCGCGGTTCTCGCCCGGCCGGGGCGGCTGCCCGGTCACCGCGGCCCGGGCGAGGCCGACCAGGCTGACCATCGCGCCGCCCGGTGAGTCCCAGTACTCGGCCGCGCCGGCGTGCACCTTGAGCAGGGTGAGCCCGGGGGTGTCGGGGCCGTCCGGGAACCAGGTCCGCAGCAGCGGGTGCCACAGCCGCTCGGCACGCTCGCGGTCCCACTCCTCGGCGGCGGTCCCGGCCACCGACACCCAGGCGTGGTGCCGTTGGTCGGAGAAACCGACATTGACCTGCGGGTTCACCCGGATCTGCCGGATCTTGGCCGAGTTGGCGTAGGTGAAGAACCAGAGGTCGCCGTCGAACTCCGCCGCCTGCAGCCCCATCGGGCGACTGACCAGCCGCCCGTCCACGGCCGTGGTGGTCAGCAGGCAGATGCGGGCGTCCCGGATCAGTTCGGTGACCCGACGGCGGGCGTCCTCGACGCCGGTCGCTCGGTTGCTCATGGCGGCTCTCCCTCGGCTCGACTTGATCTCGACCCGTGCCCAGGACAGAACCGGTCAAACCTGCCGACAGGTCACCGCGCGGTCATGGTCCGCCAGCGGGCCAGATTGTGCCGGGCGTCCACCAGCGCGTCGTGCCGGTCCGCCTCGGCCTCGGGCAGCCGCGGCCGGCCCCGGTCGTCCCAGAGCTGGCGCAACTCCTTGGTGAACCGCGGGATCTCCCGGGGCAGCGCCGGCATCGCCCCCCAGAGCTGTGCCAGCACCACGTGGTCGTACGCGGCGTACCAGGCCCAGAGCTCCAGTTGCTCGCCCGGCCGGTCCCGGACCGGGGCCATCAGGAACTCGTAGAGGTCGTCGCGGATCCGCTCCCGGGACCGCCAGGCCCGGTCGGCCGGCGAGGGGAGCTTGTCCAGGACGTTGCGGCGCACCCAGGGCACCGCCCGGGAGTCGTCGAACTCGGTGGAGACCGCGTAGAACTCGCGGCCGTGCTCGTCGACGACGCCGATCGACACCAGGTCGACGATCCGGCCGTCCTCGATGAACTCGCAGTCGTAGAAGTAGCGGTAGACCATCCCCGCCATCCTCGCCCACCGCCGCCGCCCGCCCGCCGCCGGGGCGTCCGTCGAGGTCATCGGCCCAGCGTCGCGGGCCCCCGCAGGGTCACGGAAGTGTTTCCAGGGGTGTACAGCAAGCGACCGGACCGTCATGATCTGATGTGTACCGCTACCGGACGCCGAACCGGTTCTGATGCCTCGTACCGGGGATGACAGGTTCACCCGGTGTGCGAGTTGGGGTCCTTGACCGGGGAGGGGTTGGGCCGTGGAGGTTCGCCTGCCGGAGCCGGGTGACGCGCTCACGGGCGTGGAGATGTTCGCCGGGCTCGAGCCGGAGGTGCGGCAGCGAGTCATCGCCGCGGCCGTGCCGCGTACGTACCGCAAGGGTCAGTTGCTCTTCGTGGAGAACGACCCCGGCGAGTCGCTGATCGTGCTGCGGCGGGGCGCCGTGGCCGTGTTCCGCACCGCGCCGACCGGCGAACGCGCCGTGCTGTCGGTGATCCGCCCGCCGGACGTGCTGGGCGAGGTGTCCCTGCTGGACGCCTCCACCCGCTCGGCGTCGGCCGAGGCGATCGAGGACTGCACCGCGCTCGCGCTGTCCCGGCCCGCCTTCATGGAGCTGGTGCACTCCAACCCGCGCATCCTCGACGCGGTGATGCGCTCGCTCGGCCAGCTCATCCGCCGGCTCACCGAGCAGAACGCCGACCACGTCTTCCTCGACCTGCCCGGCCGGGTGGCCAAGACGCTGGTCCGGCTGGCCGGCGAGAGCCAGGCCCCGATGATCACGATCGAGCTCAACCAGAGCCAGCTCGCCGAGATGGCCGGCGGTTCCCGCCAGAGCGTCAACCAGGCAATCGGCTCGTTCGCCAGCCGGGGCTGGCTGCGTACCGAGGGCCGCCGGATCGTGGTGACCGACGTGGCCGCGCTGCGCCGCCGCGCCGGGATGAACGACCGCTGAACGCGATGAACGACCGCTGAACGCGCGACGCGGCCGGGGCGTCGAACGCCACGGCCGCGTCGTCGGGCTCACCCGCGCGCTGTCACGGGGTGGTGCTGGTCGGCCCCGCCCAGTTGGTGGTGGTGCCGGTCGGCCCCGCCCACTCGGTGCCCTCCTTGCCACCGCCGCCGGACCCCTCGCTGACGATGCCCTCGGCCTGGAGGGCGGCCAGGGTGGCCGCGTCCACGTCGACCGACTCGCCCGCCGTGTGCGGCACGCCGTCGGCGTCGGTCCAGTCGCTCTCCAGCTTCACGTACACCATGGTGTCCCCCTTGATCGCGGTCGCCGTCGTCCCGGCCGCATGAATGTAGTCCGCGTACCGCCGCACTGGCTGCCCGGACGAGTGTCCACAAGCCAACAGCCCGGTACCTGACAGTCCCGCCAGCCGCGATACTCACCGGAGAGATGCCGCGGGGGGCGGCGTCCCGGCCGGGTCCGGCCGGAAGATCAGTGGAGGCTGCCATCTCCGCCCAGTGTGACCGTTGTGGACGTACCGCCGCCGACGGCGACCGCTTCTGTGGGGGCTGCGGCGCGGAGTTGGGTGCCGTCTGCCCGCACTGCCTGCGCCCGCTCGCCGTCGACGTGACGTTCTGCACCTCGTGCGGGGCGCCGCGGACCGGCGCCAAGCAGCCGGTGCCGACGCCGCAGGAGGACCGCCGCCGGGTCAGCGTGCTCTTCGTCGACCTGATCGATTTCACCCCGTACGTCGAGCGGGCCGACCCGGAGCAGGTCCGCGGCATGCAGACCGGCTTCTTTTCCGCCGCCCGCCGGGTCGTCGGGCAGTACGGCGGGGTGGTCGAGAAGTACATCGGGGACGCGGTGATGGCGCTCTTCGGCGCCCCGGTGGCCACCGAGACCGACGCGCTGCGCTGCGTCCGGGCCGGGCTGGAGTTGCAGCGGGTGCTCACCCGTTTCGCCCCGACCGGCCACGACGAGCTGCGCTTCCGGGTCGGCGTGGCGACCGGCGAGGCGCTGGTCGATGTGGCCGCGGCGCGCGACGGCGGGCAGGCGATCGTGGCCGGCGACGTGGTCAACACCGCCTCCCGGATGCAGTCGGTGGCCCCGCCCGGCGGGGTGCTGGTCTGCGGCGCCACCCACGCGCTGACCAAGGACGCCATCCGGTACGAGGAGCAGCCGCCGATCACCCTGCGCGGGCGCTCCACCCCCACCGAGGTCTGGCTCGCCCTCGCCCCGGTCCGCCGCCAGCCCACCGAGCGGGAGCCCGACACCACGCCGCTGATCGACCGCGAGCACGAGCTCGGCATGCTGGTCAACGCCCTGCACCGGTCACTGCGGGACCGGCTGCCGCAGGTGGTCACCGTGTTCGGCCGGGCCGGCCTGGGCAAGAGCCGGCTGGTACGCGAGCTGCACCGGCACGCCGAGCGGCTGGTCGACGAGCCGCTGACCTGGCGTACCGGGCGGTGCCCACCGTTCGGGGAGAACGTCACCTTCGCCGCGCTGGCCGACATCGTGAAGACCGAGGCGGGCATCCTCGACACCGACCCGGCGTCCGCCGCGGCGCAGCGGCTCACCAGCGCGGTCGCGGAACTGGTCGGCACCGCGGAGCGGGACCGGGTCGTCGACGCGCTGCGCCCCCTGGTCGGGCTGGCCGGGCCCACGCTGCCGGCCGAGGAGGCCGAGTCCGCCTGGCGGCGCTTCCTGCTCGCCCTCGCCGCCCGGCGCCCCACCGTGCTGGTCTTCGAGGACCTGCACTGGGCCGACGACGCGATGCTCCGCTTCGTCGACCTGCTCGGCGCCGCCGCGCGGGACGCGCCGCTGCTGCTGCTCTGCACCGCCCGCCCGGAGCTGGTCGACCGCGACCCGACCTGGGCGGGGACGATCACCGGCTCGGTGACCATCACCCTGCCGCCGCTGCGGGACACCGGCATCGCCGCGCTCTACGCGCACATGTTCGGCCAGGCCGCGTTCCCCGCCGAGATGCTCACCCCGCTGGTCGAGGTGGCCGGCGGCAACCCGCTCTACGCCCACGAGTACGTCCGGATGCTCATCGAGCAGGGCGCGCTGCGCCAGTCCGGCCGCGGCTGGTCGCTGGAGAAGCACCTCGACCTGCCGATGCCGGAGAGCGTGCACGCGGTCATCGCGAACCGGATCGACCTGCTCGACGCGAAGGACCGGGCCGTGCTGCTGGCCGCCTCCGCGGTGGGTGTGCAGTTCTGGCCGGGCGCGGTGGCCGCCGCGCTGGGCCAGCAGGTGGAGTCGGTGGAGCGGGCGCTGCGCCGGCTGGAGCAACGCGACTTCGTGCACGAGCAGGCGGCGTCCACGATGGCCGGGCAGCCGGAGTTCCGGTTCCGGCACGTACTGGTCCGGGACGTCTGCTACCAGCGGTTGCCGCGTACCGAGCGGGTGGCCCGGCACGAGCGGACCGCGGACTGGCTGGACGCGCTGTCGGAGAGCCGGGACACCGACCTGGCCGAGGTGCTCGCGCACCACCGGTGGGCCGCCCACGAGATCGCCCGCACCCTCGGCCTGGACACCCACCGCTACGCCGGTCCGGCACGCGCCGCGCTGCACCGGGCCGCCCGGCGGGCGTACGCCCTGCACGGGCTGGACGCGGCCGCCGCCCACGCCGGTCGGGCGTTGGGCCTGGCCGACGACAGCGACCCGGTCGGCCGGCTGCAACTGGAGCTGCTGAGCACGGAGATCTCGTTCTACCGGGACGGCAACGGCTTCCTCTCCGGCGGTGGGCCGGAGCAGCTGCACGGGCTCGCCGACCGGCTGCTCGCGCACGGCGACGACGCCTGCGCGGCCCGGGCCTGGACGTTGCTCGGCCAGGCCGCCTGGCTGCGCGCCGACCGGGCCGCCGCGGTGGCCTGCCTGGACCGGGCGGTCGCCCTGTTCGAGCCGCTGCCGGACACCGCCCAGAAGGCGGACGCGTACGCGGAGCTGGGCCGGCTGCACATGCTCAACTACGAGCGGGACGCGGCGGTCGCGGCGGCCGAGGCGGCGGCCGGGGTGGGGGCCCGGCTCGGCCTGGCCGAGGTCAACGTCAACGCCCGGATCACCGCGGCCACCGCGCGCTACCAGTCGGGCGACCGGTCCGGCCTGGACGAGCTGCACGCGCTGGTCGAGTCGAGCCGCAGCCAGCAACTGCTCGCGCTGCCCCGGGCGCTGCGGAATCTGGCGTTCGCGGTCCGCGAGGAGGGCGACTGGCTACGCTCGGACGCGCTGCTGTCCACCGCGCCGGAGGCCCGGGGCAGCGGGCAGACCCTGGCCACCAGCTACTCCGGCGAGGCGATGCGGGCATACTTCGACGGCGACTTCGGCCGGCTGATCGCCGCCGCCGACGCGTTCGTGGACACCCCGACCGGGGGCTGGGACATGCAGGTCCGGGGCCTACGCTCCTGCCTGCTGGTGCTGCGCGGGCAGCCGGTGCCGCCGGCGCCCCGGCCGGCGCCGACCCAGCGTGGCGAGGCCGCTCCGGAGCCGCCCCGGCACCTCGACGACGTGGCCGCCGCGCTGGACAGCGCCCGGCTCAGCGGCTTCCACCGGCCACGCTGGACCATGCTCGGCATGGCCGCGCTCTGCCGGGCGTTGCAGGGCCGGGCCGACGAGGCCGCCGAGCTGATCGACGAGCTGGCCGACGCGTGGTCGGCGGTGCCGGCACTGGCCAGCGGCGAATGGATCGCCGCGGCGGCGTACGCGGCCACCCTGGCCGGCCGGGACGCGGCGGTACGGGTCCGCGCCATGCTGGACCGGATCGAGCACCGCACGCCCTGGTCGGAGGCGGCACTGCGAACCGTGACCGGGGCGGTGGCCGGGGCCGACGGCGATCACCGGCGGGCCGGCGAGCTGCACCTGGCCGGGGCCGAGATCTACGCCCGGATCCCGGACGTCACCGACCGGATGCTGGCCCTCGCCCTCGCGGCGGGTGAGTTGGAGCTGGCCGGCGACAGCTCGGCCACCGCGCCGCTGGCCGAGGTACGCGCCTTCGCCCAGCGCAACGAGGCGCCCGGCCTGCTCGCCCTGGCCCGCCGCCCGGTACCGGACACCGGCCCCGCCGTCGCCTGCTGACCCGCCCGGCCGCCGCCCGGCCCGGCGGTAGGCACGCCGTCCCGAAGAGGGTCCGGCGACCCGGCGGTAGCCACGCCGTCC
>NZ_KQ058894.1:31420-54294 GCF_000982955.1 Micromonospora sp. HK10
GGACCCTCTTCGGGACGGCGTGCCTACCGCCGGGCCGGGCGGCGGCCGGGCGGCGGCCGGGCGGGGCGGGGCTGTCAGGCGGGGATGGGGTGGTGGGGGGTGGCTTTCAGCTTCTGGGCGTACGTGTCGACGTACTCGCGGCCGGAGAGCTCCATCAGCTCGTACATGATCTCGTCGGTCACGGCGCGCTCGACGAACCGGTCGCCGGTCAGCCCGGCGTACCGGGAGAAGTCCAGGGGTCGGCCGAAGCGGATCCGCACCCGGCCCAGGTTGGGGATGATCTGGCCGGTGGGCTGGATGGCGTCCGAGTTGAGCATCGCCATCGGCACCACCGGGGCGCCGCTCTCCAGCGCGAGCCGGGCCACCCCGGTCTTGCCCCGGTAGAGCCGGCCGTCGGGCGAGCGGGTCCCCTCCGGGTAGATGCCGGCGATGCCTCCGGCCCGCAGCACCCTGAGCTGCGTGTCCAGGGCGGCGCGGGCGGCCCGGCCACCCGAGCGGTCGACCGGGATGGTCCCGGAGCCGACGAAGAACATCCTGGTCAGCCAGCCCTTGAGGCCCTTACCGGTGAAGTACTCCGCCTTTGCGATGAATGTGACTTTTCGCTTGACGATGAGCGGCGTGAAGATCGAGTCCGAGAACGACAGGTGGTTGCTGGCCAGGATGACCGGGCCGGACTCCGGCACGTGCTCGAGCCCGTCGACCTGCGGACGGAAGATCAGCCGCAGCGGCGGGCCGAGGATGATGTACTTCAGCAGCCAGTACAGCACCGGGGTCCTTCCGCAGCCGGGAACGGTGACGCCCGGGCCGCCGGAACGCCCGGTGCGGGCCACCGGGCCGGGCCCGGACCGCGCCCGGGGCGCCGTCGGCGAGCGGGACTGTCGGGGAGAAGCCTACGAACCGGGAGCGGCACGCCACAACGCACTCCCGGAACCGGGTCCCGACGTGTCACGATTCAAGGCACGACCACCTCGGGTCACGGCGGGGCGCCGGGCCGGCCCTCATCCGGTCCCGGGAACACCGCCCGCCGGGCCGAGGTTGTCGCAGGCGTATCGAGCGCCGGAGCGGACGCACGACGGTGCGGCGAGGGAGGGTGTCCGGTGTCAGCGGGTGGGGCACGCCGGGGGCGGCGGGACAACGGGCTCGACGCGGCCGAGTACGCGGTCGCGGGCGACGTCGACCCGCGCGTCGGTGAGCACCTGCTCGACGTGCTGGCCGCCGGCGGCATCGCCGCCTACCTCCAGCCCTCCGCCGACCTCAACCCGGTCACCCGCACCACGACGGTGCCGCCCCGCCCGGTCGACCGGCTCTACGTCGACCGCTCGCACCTGACCACCGCCCGGGACTACCTCACCCAGCTGGCCGACGAGGGGGGCCGGGAGCCCGCCCGCGACGACGAGCCGGACATCGAGGCCGAGTGGGCGCGGATCGTCGCCGGCTTCCACACCGCCCCGGCGGCCGGCAGCCATCCGTGGCCCGCCGCCGAGGACATCGACGACGACCCGGTCGACCCGGCCGGGCCGGGCCCGGGCACCGGCGGCCGCGCCGAGGAGACCGCGGGCCCGACCGCGACCGACGTGCGCCGCCTGCCGTACGCGGCGGACATCTCCGGCGTGTCGCTCGGCCGCAGCCCGGCCGACGAGCCGTCGCTGCTGGACGGGCTGGACACCTTCGGGGCGGACCTGCCGGGCGGGGAGGAGGACCACTACACCCCGCCGCCACCGCCGCCGCTGCCCCGCTTCTCCAAGTACGCCGTGGTCGGCGTGCTCTGCATCGTCCTCGGCTTCCTGCTCTTCCTCTCCCCCACCCTGCTGTCTGCGGTGGACCCGTCGGTGGTGACCCTGTTCGGCTTCACCGGTATCCTGGCCGGTTTCGTGATGCTGATCTGGCGGCTGCGCCCGGGCGACCCGGAGGACCACGACCCCGACGACGGCGCGGTCGTCTGACCGCCGCCCGGATCGCGGGACGCGCACGCCCCCGGGCCGATCGCGTAACAGGGGTGTAACTTACGGTCAGTAGGAATACCGCTGTCCGTCACATCCCGCACCGGCTGTCCGGATCGCTCCTCGCCGCGTCGGCCGGTCCCCCCTGCTGATCGGAACGCCCGAGATGCGACAGAGCCCCCTCGTGGTGGTGGCCAACCGCCTGCCCATCGACGACAGTGTGGCGCCGGACGGCGCCTTCGAGTGGCGCCGCAGCCCCGGTGGCCTGGTCAGCGCCCTGCACCCGCTGCTGCGGCACACCCCGGCCACCTGGGTCGGCTGGGCGGGCGGCACCGGCCCGGCGCCGCACCTGCCCGCCGTGGACGGGGTGCGGATGCACTCGGTGCCGCTCAGCGGCGAGGACCTCCGCGACCACTACGAGGGCTTCGCCAACGCCACCCTGTGGCCGCTCTACCACGACGCCGTCGAGCAACCCGAATACCACCGCCGCTGGTGGGAGGCGTACCAGCGGGTCAACCAGCGGTTCGCCGCGGCCGCCGCCGAGGTGGCCGAGCCGGGCGGCCTGGTCTGGGTGCAGGACTACCACCTCCAGCTGGTGCCCGGGCTGCTCCGCGAGCTCCGCCCCGACCTGCGGATCGGCTTCTTCCTGCACGTGCCGTTCCCGCCGCCGGAGCTGTTCATGCAGCTCCCCCGCCGGGCCGAGCTGCTGCGCGGGATGCTCGGCGCCGACCTGATCGGCTTCCAGCGGGCCCAGGCCGCGCACAACTTCGCCCAGCTCGTGACGAAGGTGCTGCAGCTGCCGGCCACCGACCGGCGGATCGGGGTCGGCGACCGGGTGGTGCGGATCGGCGCGTTCCCGGTCTCCATCGACACCGCCGAGATGGCCGCGCTGGCCACCCGGCCCGACGTCGCCGAGCGAGCCCGCCGGCTGCGGCAGGACCTCGGCGACCCGGAACACGTCATCCTCAGCGTCGACCGGATGGACTACACCAAGGGCATCGAGCAGCGGCTCAAGGCGTACCGGGAGCTGCTGGCCAGCGGGGACGTGAAGATCCCGGGCACCGTGCTGATCCAGGTGGCGGTGCCGAGCCGGGAACGGGTCGGCCAGTACCAGGTCCTGCGGGACCGGGTGGAGCACCAGGTCGGCCGGATCAACGGCGAGTTCGGCCGGGTCGGCGAGCCGGCCATCCACTACCTGAGCCAGCCCTTCGACCGGGCCGAACTGGTCGCCCTCTACCGGATCGCCGACGTGATGGCGGTGACCCCGCTGCGCGACGGGATGAACCTGGTGGCCAAGGAGTACGTGGCCGCCCGGGTGGACGACACCGGGGCGCTGCTGCTGTCCGAGTTCGCCGGGGCCGCCGCCGAGCTGGAGCAGGCATACCTGGTCAACCCGCACGACCTGGAAGGGCTCAAGCAGTCGCTGCTGGCCGCGCTGCGGGCCACCCCGGAGGACGTCTCGGCCCGGATGCGGGCGATGCGGGCGCACCTGCACCACCACGACATCCACGCCTGGGCCCGGTCGTACCTGCGGGCGCTGGACCACACCGGCTCGCTGCTCAGCCGGCTCGCGACCGCCGACTGACCGCGCCCTTCGGCGGTCAGCCCGCCGCGGGCGCCGGGTCCTTCTCCAGCCAGTCCAGGATCGCGTCGACCGGTTCGCGCCAGCGGGCGTCGAGCATCAGGTCGTGCCCCATCCCGGGAAAGAGCAGCGGCGCGGAGGCGTACCGGCGGGCGGCCCGGGTCAGCGCGGCCGGCGGCACCACCCGGTCGTCCGGGCTGCCCAGCACCAGCACCGGCGGGCGGCCCACCGCCGGCTCCGGCCCCGGGCCGCTGAGCAGCTGCCACTGCGCCCGCCGGCTGGCCCGGCCCAGGCGGGCGGCGTAGCGGCGGGCGTCGGCGTCGGGCAGCTCCCGGCTGAACAGCTGCCGGCGGTTCAGCCGCAGGCCGGCCCCGAGGACCGCGGGCAGGGTGCCCAGCGGGTTGCGGCGCAGCGCCGTGCCGAACGTCGCCCAGTCCCCGAGCACCGGCGCCACCAGCACCGCGGCCCGGGCCGGGTAGCGGGCCAGGGCGTGCGCGACCACCCGGGCGCCGGCACCGTGCCCCACCAGCACCGCCTGCCGCGGCAGGCCCGCGGCCACCTGGACCACATCATGGGTGTACGACCGCAGCGTCGCGTCCGGCGCCGGCTCGCTGCCGCCGTGCCCCCGCAGGCTCACCGCGTACGCGGGGAAGCCGCGGGACGCGGCGTGCTCCAGCCAGTGCTCGGCGAAGGCCCACGCGCCGTGCCCGAAGCCGGGCACGAAGAGCAGCGGCGGTTTCGCCTGTTCCAGCGGGGGCAGCGCGGAGAGCACCTCGCGGCGGGCGGCGCGCTCCGGGCGGGCCCACTCCCAGGCCCGGACGACCCGGACCCGCTCGGCGCTCACTGCGCCGCTCCCTCGGTCACGACCGTGGCACGCTCCCGGGTCACTTGCCCTCCAGCTCGTACAGGGCGCGCTGGAGCGCGCGCAGGTAGTCGGCGTGCCCGACCTCGAACCAGTGCCGGGTGCTGTCCTTGACCTTCCCCGAGTAGCGCTCGCCGAGGCCGGCGGCGACCCGGCGGGCGAACGCCCCGGCCCGCTCCGGCCGGCTGGTGCGCAACTCGAGCAGCCGGGCGAAGAGCACGCTCTGCCAGTGCGCGATGGGGAAGATGCCGGAGTCGGGCTGCACCAGGCCGACCACGGCCAGGGTGGGGTGGCCGGCGGCGAACGCGTTCAACCAGAGCCGGGGCCGCCCGGTGCCCTCCTCGTCGCCGAGCACCCCGCCGCCCAGGAACTCGAAGCGCGGCAGGTAGCCGGTGGCGAAGACGACCAGCTCGGGGTCGATCTCACGGCCGTCGGTCAGCTCCACCGTCCGGTCGTGGAACCGGGCCACGTCCGGCACCGGGGTGATCTCCCCGTGCCCGACGTAGTAGACGAGCTGGCTGTTGGCGATCGGGTGGGTCTCGTAGACGCGGTGGTCCGGCTTGGGCAGGCCGAACCGGGTCAGGTCGCCGACGGTGAGCCGCAGCGTCCAGTGGTAGAGCCACTGCCGTACCCGCAGCGGCACGCGCAGCGCCAGCAGGGTGTCGTTGACCTGGTCGGCCGGGCGGCCGAAGACGTACTTCGGGGCGTACCAGTAGCCGCGGCGGGTGGAGTGCCAGCAACGGGAGGCCTGCTGGGCCGCCTCGACGGCGATGTCGCAGCCGGTGTTGCCGGCGCCGACCACCAGCACCCGCTTGCCGCGCAGCTGGGCCGGATCCTTGTACGACGAGGCGTGCATGACCTCGCCGCGGAACTGCTCCAGCCCCTCGTAGCGGGGCAGCTTGGGCGACCAGTTGTGCCCGTTGGCCAGCACCACCGCCGCGTAGCGCGAGGTGCGCTCCGGGCCGTACCCGCCGGTGCTGCGGGTGGTGACGTCCCAGCGGTCCCCCTCGACCGGCTCCACCCGGACCACCTCGGTGCCGAACCAGACGTGCTGGCGCAGGTCGAAGTGGTCGGCGTACCGCTCGAAGTAGGACAGCAGCTGGGCGTGGTGCGGGTAGTCCGGCCAGTCGTCCGGCATCGGGAAGTCGGGGAACTGGGTGAACGGCCGGGACGAGATGAGGTGGGTGCTGGCGTACACCGGGCTGCGGTCGTGCCGCCAGTTCCACGCCCCGCCGACGCCGGTCTCCCGCTCGTAGCAGTCCACGCCGAAGCCGTGCTCGCGGAGGTTCTTCACGGCGGTGAGGCCGCTGGCGCCCGCGCCGATCACGCAGACGGTGTCGCCCCGGTCGGAGACCGGGCGGCCGTCGCGGGTCAGGGCGACCGCCGAGTCCGGATCGGGGCGGCCGAGGTCGGTGGAGGAGGGCACCGGGGGACATCTCCTTTGTGCGGCACGCGGGCCGGGTCGGTGCGAAATCCTGCCGAGAATGCCCGCCGTTGTCCAGCCCCGCCCGCGCCCGGCGGGGCGGGGCTCAGCCGGCGGCGGGCAGCAGCAGGTCGACCAGGATCGGGAAGTGGTCGCTGGCCTGCCGGGTACGCGGGGTGTCCACCACGTCGTAGTCGACGACCGTGACGCGCGGGTCGACGAAGAGCGCGTCGATGCGGTGCCGGGGGTGCGTGCAGGAGTAGGTGTGCCGGTCGGCCCGGTCCATCGCCACCGCCGCGTCGGTCAGCCCCGCGGCGATCGTCCGCCAGGCCGGCCCGTCCGGCCCCTCGTTCAGGTCGGCGCCGGCCACCACCGGCAGGGTCGCGGCGGCCAGTTCCCGTTTGAACGCGGCGGCCTGCGCCGGC
Organism: Micromonospora sp. HK10; assembly: GCF_000982955.1. GTDB lineage: Bacteria > Actinomycetota > Actinomycetes > Mycobacteriales > Micromonosporaceae > Micromonospora. Next base: position 37,653 of record NZ_KQ058894.1, read on the forward strand.
CGCTCCGCCGGGTCGGTGGACAGGTGCGAGCCGGCCAGCAGGAACCGGCTCCCGCCGACCCGGCACTCGGCGTACGCGGCCCCGCGCAGGTGCCGGCCGGGGGTCAGCGGGTAGCGCTGGCAGCGGGTGCCGGTGACCCGGACCCGGAGGCTGGTGAGCAGCACGTTGCCCAGCGACGGCAGCCCGCCGGCGGCCACCACGAGGCCGAACGAGTCGGCCAGCGTGGCGGTCTTCTGCCGCCACCGGAACCGCCGGGGCCCCTCCTGCACGATGACCACGTCGGGCGCGGCGGCCCGGACCACCTCGGCCAGCGCGGCCGTGTCGTCCCGCTGGCTGTGGATGTTGTACGACACCACCCGCAGCGGCACGCCCTCGCCGGGCACCTCAGATCCGCCGGGCGAGGTCAGCGGCGCCGATCACGCCGGCGGTGTTGCCCAGTTCGGCCGGGCGTACCTCGGCCACGGGCAGCCGGCTGCGCTGGGCCAGGGCGTCGGTGTACGACCGGCGGGTAGGGCCGAGCAGCAGCTCGCCGGCGTCGATCACGCCGCCGCCGACCACCAGCACCTGCGGGTCGAGGATCTGCGCCATGTCCGCGAGGCTGGTGCCGAGCCAGCGGCCGACCTGGGCGAACGCCTCGGTCGAGACCGGGTCGCCGCCCTTGGCCGCGGCGGTCACCATCGGGCCGGTGACCGCCTCGGCCTCGCCGCCGGCCAGCTCCAGCAGGGCGGCGGCCCGGTGCGGCTCCTGGCGGGCGGCGGCGCGGGCGAAGCGGACCAGGGCGCTGCCGCTGGCGTACTGCTCGATGCAGCCCAGCCGGCCGCAGCCGCACTGGTGCCCGTCGGGCACGGTGAGCATGTGGCCCAACTCGGCCGCGATGCCGTTGGCGCCCCGGAGCAGCTCACCGCCGAGCACGATGCCGCCGCCGACCCCGGTGCCGATGGTGAACATCACCATCGAGTCGTCGGCGTGCCGGGCGGCGCCGTAGCGGAACTCCGCCCAGGCGGCCACGTTCGCGTCGTTCTCCACCACCACCGGCAGGCCGGTGGCGGTGCTGACGTACTCGCGCAGCGGCTCGTCCCGCCACGCCAGGTTGGGGGCGAAGAGCACGGTGGACCGGGAGGCGTCGATCCAGCCGGCCGCGCCGATCCCGACCGCCTCGACCGTACGGCCGGTGGCCAGTTCGGCGACCACCTCGATGATGACGTCCCGGGTCTTGGCCACGTCGTCGGCGGGGGTGTCCCGTCGCGTCTGCACGAGCACTGTGCCGGTGTCGTCCACGACACCGCCGGCCACCTTCGTGCCACCGACGTCGACTCCGATGGTCAGCGTCACCGCTGCCAACTCCCCTCTGCTGTGCTGCCCGACGTCGGCCGAACCGGCCGTGCCACGTCGGGATGTCCGGTGCTCAGGCCCCGTCGCCTGGTGCGTCCTCGCCCACCTCGCCGGACGCCCGCGAGACGGGCACCGCGGGCCGGCCGGCCGGCGGCCGGCGGGTGGCCGGCACGTCCGGCCCGGCGACGTGGGCGGGCTCCGGTTCGGCCGCCTCCTCCGCGCGGGTGGCGGCGGACCAGACGTCCGGCTCGGGCGCCGGCTGAGAATCATGCCCGGTACGGGTCGCCTCGCGCCACACGTGGTCCCCGGTCGGCTGCCCGGCGGTCGCCTGGTCGGCGCCCGTACCGGCCGGGGCGGGGGGACCGTCCGGGGCGAACGCGCGCAGCAGGCTGGCCACCCCGGCCGCGAGATCACCCGCGCCGGTGGCCAGGCGTTCGGCGAATTCGGGACTGGGGTCACGCAACGCGGCGATACCCCGGCAGATCGGGCAGACGCAGCACTCCGCCGATCCGGTGGCGAACCGCCCCGGACCGCCACCGGCGGTCGGGTCCGGGTCGCCGGCGCCGGCCGCGCCGGGGGTGTGACCGAGCACACCGGAGAGGATCCCACCGAGCGGACCCCAGGGGCCGGCCCCGGGCGAGGCGGCGGCCAGCCGGGCGCCGGCCACCAGCGTGGCGACGAGACGCTCAGCCTCTTCCCGGGCCGAACCCGGATCAGTGGTGCCCATGGGTCGGCTCCTCTACCGTGGCGACCGGTCGGCCGGTCGGGTCAGTGGGCCGCACCGGGTGCTTCTACCCGGCGCTTGAGCTGCTTCAACGCCGCGTCCATGATCATTTTCTCGGCCTTGCGGCGAAACATGCCGAGCATGGCCACGGAGAGCTCCACCTCCAGGGTGTAGGTCACCGTGGTCGTCCCGTCCGGATTGCCGGCCAGGTCGTACGAACCGCGCTGGGACTTCTGCATCTTCGAGGGCGCCACCAGGTGCCACTCGATCCGGGAGATGTCCTCGGCGTACTCGTAGGCCAGCACGTACTCGTCGGCCAGCACGCCCGCGTCGATGGTGAACCGGACCTGGCTGGCGTACCCGTCCTCGTACTCCTCGATCACCTCCGCGCGCCGTACCGCCTCGGCCCACTCCGGGTACCGGGGAAAGTCGCAGATGACCGCCGCCACGTCGTCCGGTGACGCGCCGACGATGATCGACTGGGTGGAGGAGTCCGCCATGGGGGGAGGCTACCCGGCGGGCGCCCGCCCCGTGCCGCTCCACCCCACCCGGGCGCGCGCGGGGGATCCCAGCAGCCGGCGGGCAACCTCCCTCGGGCAGTCGACGGCCGGGCCGGGTAGGTTTCGACACAGCCGGCCAAGGCCGGCCCGGCCAGTGCGAGCACGAGGAGTGCAGGTGCGCGAGTTCTCCGTCCCGCCGATCGTCACCGTCGGCGACGCGGCCAACCTGACCGACCCGGTCTGGGAAAACGCCGAGGTCGCCCCGGACGCCGTGCAGTTCGCCCGGCGGGCCGGCGACGGCGGCGCCTGGACCGACGTGACCTGCCGGCAGTTCCGGGACGAGGTGGTCGCGGTAGCCCGCGGCCTGGTCGCGGCCGGGGTCAACCCCGGTGACCGGGTCGCGCTGATGAGCCGCACCCGCTACGAGTGGACCCTGCTCGACTACGCCATCTGGGCCACCGGCGCGGTCACCGTGCCGATCTACGAGACCTCCAGCGCCGAGCAGGCCGCCTGGATCCTGGCCGACTCCGGCGCGGTCGCCGTGGTGGTGGAGACCACCGCGCACGCCACCCTGGTCGCCGGCATCCGGGACCGGCTGCCCGCGCTGCGTGAGGTGTGGCAGATCGAGCTGGGCGCGGTGGACCAGCTGGTCACCGCCGGCGACGCGGTCGACCCGGCCGACATCGAGGTACGCCGCAGCACGCTGCGGGCCGACGACATCGCCACCATCATCTACACCAGTGGCACCACCGGCCGCCCCAAGGGCTGCGTGCTGACCCACCGCAACATGTACGCCGACATCGCCAACGCGGTGCCGGTGCTGCCGAACCTGTTCCGCCCGGGCGCCTCCACCCTGCTCTTCCTGCCGCTGGCGCACGCCTTCGCCCGACTCATCCAGATCGGCGTGGTGCAGGCCCGGGCCACCATGGCGCACTGCGCGGACACCAAGAACCTGGTCGACGAGCTGCAGGAGTTCCGGCCGACCTTCGTGCTCTCCGTGCCGCGGGTCTTCGAGAAGGTCTACAACGGCGCCCGGCAGAAGGCCGAGGCCGCGGGGAAGGGCCGGATCTTCGACCGGGCGGAGCAGGTCGCCATCGCGTACAGCGAGGCGCTGGAGACCACCGACGGGCCGGGTGTGGCGCTGCGCGCCCAGCGTGCCGTCTTCGACCGGCTGGTCTACCGCAAGCTGCGCGCCGCGATGGGCGGCCGGTGCCGGGACGCGATCTCCGGCGGCGCACCGCTCGGCGCGCGGCTCGGGCACTTCTTCCGCGGCATCGGGGTGACCATCTGCGAGGGGTACGGCCTCACCGAGACCTCCCCCGCGGCCACCGCGAACCTGCCGTCGGCCACCCGGATCGGCACGGTCGGGCGCCCGCTGCCCGGCGTCACGATCCGGATCGACGACGACGGCGAGATCCTCATCGCCGGCGAGATCATCTTCCGGGGGTACTGGCACAACGAGGCGGCCACCGCGGAGTCGATCAGCGCCGACGGCTGGTTCCGTACCGGCGACCTGGGCGAGCTGGACGAGGACGGCTACCTGCGGATCACCGGCCGGAAGAAGGAGATCATCGTGACCGCCGGCGGCAAGAACGTCGCCCCGGCGGTGCTCGAGGACCAGGTCCGGGCGCACCCGCTGATCAGCCAGTGCGTGGTGGTCGGCGACCGGCAGCCGTTCATCGCCGCGCTGGTCACCCTCGACGAGGAGGCCCTGCCGAAGTGGCTGGCCGGGCACGGCCGGCCGGAGACCACCGCCGTCGCCGAACTGCGCGACGACGAGGCGCTGCTGGCCGAACTCCAGAACGCGATCGACCAGGCCAACCGGTCCGTCTCCAAGGCCGAGGCGATCAAGGTGTTCCGGATCCTGCCGCAGGACTTCACCGAGGCGACCGGCGAGCTGACCCCCTCGCTGAAGGTCAAGCGGCAGGTCGTGCACAAGACGTACGCCGCGGAGATCGCGGATATCTACCGGGGCTGACTACGATCCGTCACGTGCCCGCCTCCACACCCAGCCCGCCCCAGACGCAGCCGCTCGCCGCGGCCGCCCGCCTGGTCCTCCTCGCGCTGGTCGCCGCCCTGACCCTGTTCGCCACCCGCGACGCCGCGGCGCTGTGGTGGATCGCCCTGCTGGGCGTCGCCGGGTTGCCCGCCGTGCTGGCCCCGCAGCACCGGCTGCTCGGGCTGCTCAGCCGCTTCGCCGAGGTGGTGGTGCTCGGGCTGGCCGCCAGCCAGATCGCCGCCGACACCCGGCTGACCGGGGTGACCGGCGGCCTGGGCGCCTCGGCGGTGCTGCCGTACCTGGCCGTGCCGGTCACCGTGACGGCGCTGCGCCGGCGGTTCCGGGAGGGCGCCGCGCTGCTCGCGGTGGCGGCCGCCACCCTGCTGGTCAGCGCCGCGTTCACCGAGGTCGGCGGCGAGCCGCAGCTCGGCCAGCTCGGCTACCTGGCGGTCAGCGCCCAGTGGCTGATCCTGGCCGGCCTCGGCCTGTACACGGCCGGCACCTTCCAGCGGGTGGTGCGGGTGCGCGGCGAGGGCAAGCCCCAGCCGTACGCCGAGGCTACCCGGCTGCTGACCCAGCTGCGCACGGTGGCCCGCCAGCTGCCCGGGGCGACCCTGGACCCGGGGGGCATCTCCGAGCACCTGCTGGAGGAGCTGCGCACGGTGGCCAAGACCGACCGGGGCGCGGTGCTCTCCGCCTCCGGCGGCGGCCGGCTGGTGGTGCTCGCCCAGATCGGCGCGGACCGGGTCGACTGGGAGACCACCCTCGACGCGGACTCCGCCATCGCCGACGCGTGGGCCAGCCAGCAGCCGCAGACCGCCGCCCGCTCGCAGGCCCGCTCCCGGCATGCCGGTGAGGTCTCCGCGCTGATCGTGCCGCTGGTCGCCGGGGTGCGTACGGTCGGCCTGGTGGTGGTCGAGGCGGACACCCCGCACGCGTACCCGCCGGCGGTGGTGTCCCGGGTGACCGCGCTGACCGGGCCGGCGGCGCTGCGGCTGGAGGCCGCGCTCCTCTTCGACGAGGTGCGCTCGCTGGCCACCAACGAGGAGCGGCAGCGGCTGGCCCGGGAGATCCACGACGGGGTCGCCCAGGAGCTGGTGATGGTCGGCTACGGCATCGACAACGCCCTGGCCACCGTGCACGAGGACGCCGAGGAGACCGCCGAGTCGCTGCGTACCCTGCGGCAGGAGGTCACCCGGGTGATCACCGAGCTGCGGCTGAGCCTGTTCGAGCTGCGCAGCGAGGTGGACCGGCACGGCGGCCTGGCCGCCGCGATCGCCGAGTACGCCCGCACCGTCGGCGCGTCCGGCGGGCTGCGGGTGCACCTGTCGCTGGACGAGTCCACCGCCCGGCTGCCCGCGGCGACCGAGGCGGAGCTGCTGCGGATCGCGCAGGAGGCGGTCACCAACGCGCGCAAGCACGCCGGCGCGTCGAATTTGTGGGTCACCTGTGAGGTCGACCCGCCGTACGCGCAAATTGAAGTGTCGGATGACGGTCACGGCATCGGTGACCAGCGCCCCGACGGGCACTATGGTCTTGCGATCATGGCGGAGAGGGCGGAACGTATCCGGGGCCGGTTGGAGATCAGGCCGCGGCAACCCAGCGGCACGACCGTGGCGGTGGTACTCGGCTCCTCGCCTCGGCGCGATAAGGTGCGCGGCAGCGCAGCAGCAGAAGGGGAGTAACCCGAGGATGACCACTAGTCCGACACCGGCCACCCGTACCAAGGTTCTCCTTGTCGACGATCACGACCTGATTCGCAAGGGACTGCGGCACGCCTTCGAGCGGGACCGGCAGTTCGAGGTCGTGGGTGAGGCCGCCACGGCCGCCGAGGGTGTGCGCCAGGCGGGCGCCCTCCAGCCGGACGTGGTGATCATGGATCTGCGGCTCCCCGACGGCAGCGGCCTGGAGGCCACCCGCGCGCTGCGCAAGTCCAGCGCCTCGATGGGCATCGTGGTGCTCACCATGTACGCCGGCGACGACCAGCTCTTCGGCGCCCTGGAGGCGGGGGCGAGCGCGTTCGTGCCGAAGACCGCCCCGGCCGACGAGGTGGTGGCCGCCGCCCGGCACGCCGCCTCCTCCCCCAGCGCGTTCACCGCCGCCGACCTGGCCGAGGCCATGAAGCGCCGGCTGGCCCCGTCCGGCCCGCAGCTCTCCCCGCGGGAGGGCCAGGTGCTGCGGCTGCTCGCCGACGGCATGAGCGTCGCCGGCATCGCCAAGCAGCTCTTCGTCAGCGAGTCCACCGCCAAGACGCACATCTCGAAGCTCTACGAGAAGCTGGGCGCCGCCAACCGGGCCCAGGCGCTGATGACCGCGCTGCGGCTGGGCCTGCTCGAGGCACCGGACGCCCCCAAGTTCTGACCCCGCGCCGACGCCCGCCGGGCAGCGGCCCGCGTACCCGCCCGGGACGCGGGCCGCTCCCGCGCGTCGCGGCAACGTCGCCGCGTACCGTGATCGGACGGTGACGCAACGACGGTGGTCTTTGCACCGCGACCGCGGGCGGGCAGAATACCCGGGTGGTCGCGCGGGCGGGACCCCGCGCGCTGGAAACAAAGGGGCAGAGGCATGCAGCGGCCGGACTGGGCACCCGACTCGATCGACGTGGAGCGCCCCAGCGTCGCCCGCATGTACGACTACTACCTCGGCGGCTCGCACAACTTCGCGGCCGACCGGGCCGCCGCCCAGGCGATGATGGCGGCCGTGCCGGAGGCACCGCTGATGGCCCAGGCCAACCGGGCCTTCCTGCGCCGGGCGGTGCAGTTCCTCGCCGAGTCCGGGGTGCGCCAGTTCCTCGACATCGGCTCCGGCATCCCCACCGTCGGCAACGTGCACGAGGTCGCCCAGCGGGTCGACCCGGAATGCCGGGTGGTCTATGTCGACGTCGACCCGGTCGCGGTGGCGCACAGCCGGGAGATCCTGGCCGACAACGACCGGGCCACGGTGATCCAGGAGGACCTGCGCCGTCCGGCGGCCATCCTCCAGCACCCCGAGGTGACCTCGCTGCTGGACCTCACCCAGCCGGTAGCCGTGATGATCGTGGCGGTGCTGCACTTCGTCCCCGACGAGGACCGCCCGGAGGAGATCCTGCGGACCCTGCGGTCCGCACTGGCCCCCGGCAGCTACCTGGTCATGTCGCAGGCCAGCGACGACGACCGGGGCGAGACGGGCGAGCGCGCGGAGGCCGAGCGGGTCTACCGCCGCACCGACAGCCAGCTGTTCATCCGCAGCCGCGCCGAGCTCACCGCGCTCTTCGCCGGCTTCGACCTGGTCGAGCCGGGCGTGGTCTGGGTGCCGCAGTGGCGGCCGGATGCCCCGGAACAGGCGGAGGACGCGGCCAAGGCGGTCTTCATCGGCGGCGTCGGGCGGCTCGGTGACTGAGCCGGCCGGCCGGGACCGGTCCTGCCCGGGCACCTTCGCCCGGGCCTGGGCCAAGGCGGTCGCCGGCACGAGCTACCTGCCGATGGCCCAGGCCCAGCTGGAGGCGTTGCTGCAACGGCTCACCGAACGGCTGGCCGTGGCGCTCCGGTCCGAACCCTTCGACCTGCGCATCGGCCAGCAGGTCGGCGCGGAACTGGTCCGCGCGCACATCGCCTCCGCCGAAGGGCTCGGCCGCACCGTGGAGGTCATCCAGCTGCGCCTGGTCCGCGACCTCGGCCTGGTCGCCGAGGACGTCGAGGACCGGATGGCCCGACTGCTCGCCACCGTCGCCACCGGGTACGCCCGCGCGCTGCGCGACCGCACGCTGGACGAGCAGGAGACCATCCGGCGGGCCGCCATGACGGCCCGGGCGCAGGCCGAACGGGCGCTGCGGGACAGCGAGGCGCGCTTCCGGCACCAGGCCACCCACGACCCGCTGACCGACCTGCCCAACCGCACCCTGTTCACCGAGCGGCTGACCGCCGCGCTGACCCGACCGGGCCGCCACGCCGACCGGGTCGGGGTCTGCTTCCTCGACCTGGACCGGTTCAAGGTGGTCAACGACTCCCTCGGCCACCAGGTCGGCGACCGGTTGCTGATCGCCGTGGCGAACCGGCTGCGCGCCGCCCTCGGCGAGCACCTGGTGGCCCGGCTGGGCGGCGACGAGTTCGTCATCCTGGTGGAACGGACCGCGGGCACCGACGACGCGGTCCGGGTGGCCGAGGCGGCGCTCGCCGCGGTGAACGAGCCGGCCCTGGTCGACGGGCACGAGCTGACCGTCTCGGCCAGCATCGGCATCGTCGAGCGGCAGGTGGCCGACACCACGCCGGTGGAGCTGATGCGGGCCGCCGACAGCACCCTGCATTGGGCCAAGGCGGCCGGCGGCGCCCGCTGGTCGCTCTTCGACGCCGACCGCAACCGCCGCGAGCTGGCCCGGTACGCGCTCAGCGCGGCCATCCCCACCGCGCTCGAGCGGGGCGAGTTCTACCTCGACTACCAGCCGCTGACCGCGCTGCGCGACGGCCGGGTGCTCGGCATGGAGGCGCTGGTCCGCTGGCGCCACCCGGAGCTGGGCGTGCTCCGGCCGGACAGCTTCATCGGGCTGGCCGAGGAGACCGGGCTGATCGGGCAGCTGGGCGGCTGGGTGCTGGCCGAGGCGTGCCGGGAGGCCCGGACGTGGGCCGACCAGGCCGGCGACGCCCCGTTCGTCAGCGTCAACCTGGCCGTGCAGCAGGTCCGCCGGCCGGGGCTGGTGGACGAGGTACGCGCGCTGCTGGGGCGTACCGGCCTGCCGCCGGGGCGGCTCCAGCTGGAGATCACCGAGAGCACCATGATGAGCACCGCCGAGGAGCCGGTGCGCGCCCTGCGGGTGCTGGCCGACCTCGGCGTCCGGATCGCCATCGACGACTTCGGCACCGGCTACTGCAACCTCGCGTACCTGCGGGGTCTGCCGGTGACCGAGCTGAAGGTGGCCGGCGAGTTCGTCACCGGGCTGCGCGCCCCCGCCGACGACCCGGCCAGCCGCACCGACGAGCGGATCCTCGCCGCGCTGGTGTCGCTGGCCCACGCGCTGCGGGTGACGGTGACCGCCGAGGGCGTGGAGACCGCCGAGCAGGCCGCCCGGCTGCGGGCCATCGACTGCGACGCCGCGCAGGGCTGGCACTTCGGCCGGCCCGGGCCGGCGCGGCAGCACCTGGACCGCTCCCCCGCCCTCTCCGGCACCGGCGTCTGACCGCCGGCTCAGGCACGCGCCCGGGGTTGGCGGCCGGCACCGGCGCCTGACCGCCGGCTCAGGCACGCGCCCGGGGCTGGCGGCCGTCCTCCCCGTCCAGGTACGCCAACACGGCGAGCACCCGCCGGTTGTCGTCGTTGGACGGCGGCATCCGCAGCTTGCTGAAGATGCTGTTGATGTGTTTGCTGACCGCCTTCTCGGTGACGAACAGCCGGCCGGCGATCGCCGCGTTCGAGCGCCCCTCGGCCATCAGGCCCAGCACCTCCCGCTCCCGGGCGGTCAGTTCCGCCAGCGGCTCCGCGCCGGCCCGGCTGGCCAGCAACTGGGCGACCACCTCGGGGTCCATCACCGTGCCGCCGGCGGCCACCCGGCGCACCGCGTCGACGAACTGGTCGACGTGCGACACCCGGTCCTTGAGCAGGTACCCGACGCCCCCGCGCCGGTCGGAGAGCAGCTCCCGGGCGTACAGCCGCTCCACGTGCTGGGAGAGCACCAGCACCGGCAGCCCGGGCAGCGCGGCCCGGGCCCGGATGGCCGCCTGCAACCCCTCGTCGGTGAAGGTGGGCGGCAGCCGTACGTCGACCACCGCCACGTCGGGGCGGTGCGTGGTGAGTGCGGGCAGCACCGACGGTCCGTTGTCGACGGCCGCGACCACCTGGCAGCCGAACGCCTCCAGGATCCGGGTCAACCCGTCCCGGAGGAGGGCGAGATCCTCGGCGATGACAACTCGCACGGCAGCTCCATGGTGACGACGGTGGGTCCACCGACCGGACTGGTCACCGCCATCGTTCCATCGAAGGCCGCCAGGCGGCGCCCGACACCCGCCAGGCCGCTGCCCGCCGCCGGGTCCGCGCCGCCCCGCCCGTCGTCGCCGACCACCAGGGTCAGCCGCCCGTCGGCGTACCGCACGGTGATCCACGCCCGGGACGCCGCGCTGTGCTTCGTGACGTTGGCCAGCCCTTCCGCCACCGCGAAGTACGCCGCCGACTCCACCGGCGCCGGCGGCCGCCCCGGCAGCTCCACCGTCACCGCCACCGGCAGCGGCACGGACAACGCCAACGCCCGCACCGCGCCGTCCAGCCCGCGCTCGGCGAGCACCGGCGGGTGGATGCCCCGGACCAGGCCGCGCAACTCGGCCAGGGCCTGCCCGCTGGTCTCCCGGGCCTCGGCGAGCAGGCGGCGCACCGCCTCCGGGTCGCGCTGGACGAGCTGCTCGGCCAGCCCGATGCTCATGCTCAGCGCCACCAGCCGGGCCTGCGCCCCGTCGTGCAGGTCCCGTTCGATCCGGCGCAGCTCGGCCGCCTGGGCGTCGACCGTGTCGGCCCGGGTGACGGTGAGCTGGCGGACCCGCAACGCCAGCGCGGCGGCCCGGGTCGGCGGCAGGAAGTAACCGGCGAAGGTCAGGTGCAGCCAGACCAGCCAACGCCCGGCGGCCAGCCCGGCGGCCAGGACCAGCACCCCCAGCGGGACGCAGAGCACCGCCTGGAACAGGTTGCCGATCGGCCAGAACGGGCCGTAGCCGTACCAGACGTCGGCCAGGTGCAGCAGCACCGGCACCCCGAGCGCGCCCTCCAGGCCGTACAGCGGGAGCGCGAACGCGGCCAGGCACACCGCGCCGGTCACCGCGCCGGGCAGCAGCCAGGACAGGTCCCGCCAGGTGGCCGGGTCGGTCACCACCCAGCGGAACCGCCGCCACGTGCCGACCTGCGCGCCGGGCGGGGCCGGCAGGTACGGGACGGGCAGCTCCACCCCGCTCCACCGGGCCAGCCGCCGGTGCGACCCGGTGCAGAGCCGGACCAGCGCGGTGACCATCGGGAACAGCGCGAACCCCACGCCGAACGCCGGGATGAGCAGCAACGCCACCAGCGACAGCACGACCAGCAGCACGTGCGTGGTCAGCGACAGCAGGGCGATCAGCAGCCCCTGCGCGGCGGTGACCGCGGCGGGTCGCAGGCCGGCGCGGATTCGGTCGGATACCGGGCTGTCCACGGCACCCATTCTCCGGCACCGCCCCGCCGGAAGCGGTGGTGCTGGCACCACCCGGGTCGGCGGGATGACACCCCTGACCGGGGGCGGCCCGGGCCGAAGGATCGGAGACGAGACGGGGGCCGTGCCGGTTCCCGACGGTGACCGACCGAGAGGAAAACCCGATGTCCCCACAACGACTGGCCGGCCTGCCGTCCGGCCGCCGCGGCAGGTACGCCGTGCTGCTGTTCTGGCTGGTGCTGCTGTCGGTGGCCGGGCCGCTCGCGCTGAAACTCGGCGAGGTGCAGGACAACTCGACGCTCGGCGCGTTGCCGGCCGGGGCGGAGAGCAGCCGGGCGGCCCAGCGGGCCGCCGACGCCTTCCCCGAGTCGCGGCGCCAGCTCGCCATCGCCGTCTACGTCCGGGACACCGGCCTGACCGCCGCCGACCGGGCCCGGGTCGACGCCGACCGGGCGGCCTTCGCCCGGTACGCCGAGGGCGGCGCGGTCTCCCCGTTGGTGCCCGCCGCCGACGGCCGGGCGCTGCTGTTCTCCCTGCCGGTCAGCGCGGACGACGACCGGCGCGCCGAGGCGGTGGGCGCGCTGAAGGACCGGCTGGCCGACGGCGTCCCACCGGGCCTGCGTACCGCGCTGACCGGCGACGCGGCGGCCGAGCACGACGTCTTCGACGCGTTCGGCGGGATGGACGGGGCGCTGCTGCTGGCCACCGCGCTCACCGTCGCGGTGCTCCTGCTGGTCACCTACCGCAGCCCGGTGCTGTGGCTGATCCCGCTGCTCGCGGTCGGCGCCGCCAACCAGCTCGCCGGCGGCGTGGTCTACCTGCTGGCCAAGCACGCCGGGCTGGCCGTGGACTTCCAGAGCCAGACCATCCTGACCGTGCTGGTCTTCGGCGTCGGCGTGGACTACGCCCTGCTGCTGATCGCCCGCTACCGGGAGGAACTGCGCCGACACCCCGACCGGCACCGGGCGATGGCGGCGGCGCTGCGCCGCTCGTACGGCGCGGTGTGCGCGTCCGCGGCGACCGTCGCGATCGGACTGCTCTGCCTGCTCGCCGCGGACCTGCCGTCCACCCGCGGGCTGGGCCCGGTCGGCGCGGTCGGCATCGCCGCGGCGCTGCTGGCCATGACCACCCTGCTGCCGGCGGTGCTGGTGCTGCTCGGCCGGTGGCTGTTCTGGCCGTTCGTGCCCCGCTACACCGCCGACGCCGGCACCGTCGACCGGGCCGCCGACCACGGCGGTTGGCGGCGGATCGCCAACCTGGTCGCCGGCCGGCCCCGCGCGGTCTGGCTCGGCACCGCCGCCGTACTGGTCGCGCTGACCCTCGGCATCGGCAACCTCAGCCTCGGCCTGCCCGACGACGAGTCCTTCACCACCGAGGTCGGCTCGGTCACCGGGCAGCACCTCATCGCGGCCCACTATCCGGGCGGCTCGGCCGCGCCCGCCGAGATCCTGGCGGCGGCCGGGGCGACCGACCGGGTGGTGGCCGCCGCCCGCGCGGTGCCCGGCGTGGCCGAGGTGGCACCGCCGCAGCGCTCGACCGACGGCCGGTGGGTGCGCGTCGAGGCGGTGCTCGCCGCCGCCCCGGACAGCGACGCCGCCCGCACGGCGGTGACCGGGCTGCGGACCGCCGTGCACGCGGTGCCCGGCGCGCAGGCCGTGGTCGGCGGGCGGACCGCGACGCTGCTCGACGAGCGGCGCACGGTGGACCGGGACAACCGGGTGGTCATCCCGCTGGTGCTCCTCGTAGTCCTGGCCGTGCTGGTGCTGCTGCTGCGGTCGCTGGTCGCGCCGCTGCTGCTGATGGCGAGCGTGGTGCTGTCGTTCGCGGCCGCGATGGGGGCCGCCGGGCTGCTGCTGCACGCCATGGGCCACCCCCGGCTCTTCGTCGGGGTCCCGTTGCAGACGTTCCTGTTCCTGGTGGCCCTCGGGGTGGACTACACGATCTTCCTGATGACCCGGGCCCGGGAGGAGACCGCGCTGATCGGGCACCGGCCGGGCATGCTGCGCGCCCTCACGGTCACCGGCGGGGTGATCTCCAGTGCCGGGATCGTGCTGGCGGCCACCTTCGGGGCGCTGCTGGTGCTGCCGCTGGTGCCGTCGGTGCAGACGGGCGTCATCGTGGCGGTCGGCATCCTGCTCGACACGCTGCTCGTACGCAGCCTGCTGATCCCGGCGCTCACCCTGGACCTGGGGGTCCGCACCTGGTGGCCGGGGCGGCTGTCCCGCCGCTCCCCGCAGCCCACCCCGCCGCCGCCCACCCCCGAACCGGCGCTGGCCGCGTGACAGCAAGGGCCCCCGGTCAACGACCGCCGTCGTGCCCGGGGGCCCGCGCGACGCCGGTCGCTGCCCGGGGCCGCGCCCGACGCCAGCCGACGCCCAGGGCCCCGCCCGGCGGCGGGCGTTGCGCTCGAGGTCGCCGCCGAACTGCCGGCGGGGGCGGGGTCAGCCGGCGAGCAGGGCGGCCATCCGCTCGGCCTGGGTCTCCCACCGCCACTCCCGCTCGACCCAGGCCCGGCCGGCCGCGCCGAACTGGCGGGCCAGGTCCCGATCGGCGAGCAGGGTGGCCACCCGGTCGGCGAGCTGGGCGACATCCCGGCCACGCACCACGTACCCGGTCTCCCCCTCCCGGACAGCGTCCGGCGCGCCGCCGGAGTCGCCCGCCACCACCGGAAGCCCGGTCGCGCTGGCCTCCAGGTAGACGATGCCCAGGCCCTCCACGTCCAGGCCACGGTTGCGGGTCCGGCAGGGCATCGCGTACACGTCGCCGGCGGCGTAGTGGGCGGGCAGCTCGGCCGACGGCACCGAGCCGGTGAAGACCACGTCCCGGTCCACCCCGGTCTGCCGGGCCAGCTTCTCCAGCGCCGCCCGGTACGGCCCGCCCCCGACGATCAGCAGCGCCGCGTCCGGCACCCGGCGGCGGATCTCCGGCAGGGCGCGGATCAGCATGTCCTGCCCCTTGCGGGGCACCAGCCGGGACACGCAGACCACCACCGGCCGGTCGGCCAGCCCGAGCCGCACCCGCACCCGCTCCCCGTCCACCGCCGGGTGGTAGGTCTCCACGTCCACACCCGGGGCGAGCCGGCGCAGCTCGGTCACCCCGTCCAGCACCCGGGCCAGCCGGACCCGGGTGTACTCGCCCAGGTAGGTGGTCACGTCGACGCCCCGGCCGATGCGCCGCAGCGCCGACCGGGCGCCCGGCAGCGTCGCCCAGCCGGCCTCGTGACCGTGGGTGAGGGCCACCGCGCGCCGGATCCCGGCCCGGCGGCGCAGCCCCGCCGCCAGCAGCCCCAGTGGGGCCGCCGCGCCGAACCACACGGTGTCGCAGTCGTACGCCCGGGCCAGCTTGGCGGCGCGCCGGGCGATCAGCGGGGTGGGCAGCAGCACCTTGGTGCGTTCCCGGACCACCTCGAACGGCTGGTCGGCGTCGAACTTGGCGGCCCCGCGCCAACTCGACGCGTAGACCACCACCGAGCCGGCGGGCTGCCGGATCGCGAGGTGGTGCACGAACGACTGGATGCCGCCGGGACGCGGCGGGAAATCGTTGGTGATCAGCAAGGTCCGGCTCATCGCCCGCTCCCCCTGGCGTAGGCGCGGGCGGCGGCCATCCGCTCCACGGTGGACGGGTGGCTGGCCGACCAGAGGTACTCCCAGCGGGGCGGGTCGGGGTCGGCGAGGTTCACCCCGGCCAGGCGGCGCTGCATCGCCTCGAAGGTGGCCGGGTCCCCGGTCAGGGCGAGCGCGTGCGCGTCCGCCCGGGCCTCCACCTGCCGCGACACCAGGGCCTGCACCGGAGTGGCCACCAGCCCGGCGATGGTGACCAGCGCGATGAGCAGCGGAAACGCCCGCGGCTGGGCGATCCCGTCGACGCCGGCCAGCCGCAGCAACGGCGGCCACGAGCCGATCAGGAACAGCGCCACCACGGCGGCGGCCGCGCCGAGCGCCCCGAGCACGGTGCCGGTCCAGACGTCCCGGTCCCGGGCGTGCCCCAGCTCGTGCGCCACCACGCTGGTCACCTCCTCCGGGGTGGCCTCGCGCAGCAGCGTGTCGTAGACCACCACCCGCCGGGTCGGCCCCAGACCGGAGACGTACGCGTTGACCGCCCGGGTCCGCCGCGACGCGTCGGCGACCAGCACGTCGCGCACCGGCACCCCGTCCCGCTCGGCCAGCGCGACCAACTCGGCGCGCAGCGGGCCCGGCTCCATCGGGGTGAACTTGTTGAACACCGGCTCCACCAGCACCGGGAGCACGAACGACAGCAGCACGACCAGCAGCGCCGCCCCGGCCGCGCCGAGCGCCCACCACCAGCGCGGGGCGAGCCGCACCACCGCGTAGAAGCCGAGCAGGACGAGGGCGCCGATGATCGCGCTGACCGCGTACGACTTGACCAGGTCGACCGCCCAGCCGCTCCAACCCTGGGTGCTCAGCCCGTACCGGACGAGCACGGTCTGCCGCCAGGCGGCGAAGGGCAGGGTGACCAGGTCGGCCAGGAGCAGCACGGCGAGCCCGCCGAGCACCGCCTGGGCGATCCAGTGGTCCCCGAAGGGCCGTCCGGCCAGCTCGACCAGGCGACTGCCCAACGGGGTGAACCCCAGCACCAGGGCGACCAGCAGACCGACGGCCAGCGCGGACCACGCGGCCGGGCGCAACGCGCCGTGGAAGGCACGCCCCCGGGTGACCTGCTCGACCGGCAGCGACCGCAGCGCGGCCAGCTGGTCGACGCGGGGGGCCGGTGGCCGGCCCCAGGGGATCAGCACCGCCCCGGCCACCACCAGCGCGACGACCAGCCCGGCCAGGGTGAGCACCGCCCAGCCGCGCGGGGTCACCGCGCCCCGCCGTGGTATCGCGCCCGAGTCATGCCGTTCCCTTCCGCCGTGACCGCTCATCCTAAGCCCGACCGACCGCCGCCCCACCCGCCGGACGCCGGACGCCGGCGGCCGGCGGCCGGTGGCGGTG
>NZ_KQ058895.1 GCF_000982955.1 Micromonospora sp. HK10
ACGATCAAAAAGGTAACGGGGGGATGGCCCAGTTTGCCGCAGTTCGAAGTTGATCAGGGTGGCCGGACAACGGCTGTCAGGTCTCGCCGCCGTTGATCGACCCGGGTTGCGGCATGTCGTGCTGTCCGGACTTGGGGATGGGCCGGTTTGCCGCAGCCTGGGTTGATCAAGGCGGGTGGGCCGCCGTGCCTCGTCGCCGTTGATCGACTCGGGTTGCGGCATGTCGTGGTGTCCGGGCTGGGGGATGGGCCGGTTTGCCGCAACCTGTGTTGATCAACACCCACAGCGCGACGGGCGGCGACGGGCGGCGACGGGCGGCGCGGCTGGCGCCGGAGGCAGGGGCGACCGGTTTGGCGGGTGGTGCGCTGATCGGGTTGACTGGTCGGGTGCTGATCGTGGGGTTGACCGGCGGGATCGGGTCGGGCAAGAGCGCCGTGGCGAACCGGTTGGCCGCGCTCGGCGCGGTGATCGTCGACTCCGACCGGATCGCCCGGGAGGTGGTCGCGCCGGGCTCCGCCGGGCTGGCCGAGATCGTCGCCGCCTTCTCCGAGCGGGTCCTCGACGAGCGGGGCGCCCTGGACCGGGCGGCGCTGGGCGCGCTGGTCTTCGGCGACGAGGCCGCCCGCCGCAGGCTGGAGGCGATCACCCATCCCCGGGTCCGGACGCGCAGCGCCGAGCTGATCGCCGCGGCGCCGCCGGACGCCGTGGTGGTGAACGACGTGCCGCTGCTGGTCGAGGTGGGGCTCGCCCCGACGTACCACCTGGTGGTCGTGGTGCGGGCGGCGGTCGCGACCCGGCTGGAGCGGCTCGCGCGGCACCGGGGCATGGAGCGCGCGGAGGCCGAGCGGCGGATCGCCGCGCAGGCCGACGACGCCCGCCGGGAGGCGGCGGCCGACGTGCTGCTCGACAACGACGGCACCCTGGACGACCTGGCCGCGGCGGTGGACGCGCTCTGGCACGACCGTCTGCTGCCCTACGAGCGCAATGTCCGCGAGCGGCGCGCGGTGCACCGTGCCGAGCTGGTGCTCACCGAGCCGGACCCGACCTGGCCCGAGCAGTACGCGCGGCTGGCCGCCCGGATCCGCCACGCCGCGGGCGCCGACCTGCGGGTGGACCACATCGGCTCCACCGCCGTGCCGGGGCTGGCCGCGAAGGACGTCATCGACATCCAGCTCACCGTCTCCTCGCTGGCCGAGGCGGACGGGGCGCTCGGCGACCGGCTCGCCGACGCCGGCTTCCCCCGCCTGCCCGGCGACTGGTGGGACAACCCGCGCCCGCCGGGCAGCACCCGCTGGGCGAAGCGGCTGCACGGCAGCGCCGACCCCGGCCGCCCGGTCCACCTGCACCTGCGGGTGGACGGCTCGCCCGGCTGGCGGTACGCGCTGCTCATGCGCGACCACCTGCGGGCCGACCCGGCGCAGCGGGCCGCGTACCTGCAGGTGAAGCGGGAGCTGGCGGCCGCCGCACCGGACAGCGCCACGTACGGGACGTTGAAGGACCCGTGGTTCGACGAGGAGCACCTGCGCGCCGAGGAGTGGGCCGCGCGGACCGGCTGGCGGCCCTGACCCAGGCCGCCTGGCCGGCCCCTGACCCCGGCCGCCTGCCCCACCTGGGCACAACCGGTGCCGGCGCCCGTTCGAGTTCGGACGGTGACTAGCGGCGCTGCGGTGCGGGCAGTCGCGGCACCGGCCCGGGGCGGAGGTCCAGCCGGGACCAGACGCCCCGCCCGGTGCGCAGCTCCAGCCGGCGTAGTAGGCCGCCATGGTCGATCCAGTAGCGCAGCGTCGCCCGTCCGGCCGTTACCTCGATGACGTCCACCGGCCGGTCGGCCAGCCGGTCGTCGCGGACCCGGACGGCCGCGCCGGCCGGCACGGGCGCGGCGCCGGCCCGCAGCGCGGCGGCCAGCAGCCGGTCCACGTCGTCGCCGGGCGGGCCGGGGGCCGACCAGCGGGTTCCGGCCGGCACCGGCAGGGGTGGCGGCGCGCCGGCGGCGTCGGCGGTGGGCAGTTCGGCGCGGGCCACCCGCCCGTCCAGCGTCCGCCGGAGGGTGCGCCGTCCAGGGTTGTCGTCCTCGCCGGTCGCCAGGTACGCGCCGGCGCCGGTCCAGCTCAGCCAGCCCGCGCCGGTCAGGTTGGCGGCCGGGCCGAGCGGGGCGCTGAGGGTCAGCGCCGCGCCGCCGGTGGCGCGCAGCCGGCCGGGCAGCCGGGCCAGCCGGTCCACCTCCTCGTCGGCGAGCGCGCGGGGCAGGCCGGGCCATCCGCCCAGCGCGTCCACCGGGCGCAGGGTGGGCCGGTCGGTCCGGGCCAGCTCGAGGTTGACCGCCCGGCCGTCCGGCAGCCGCCCGTCGAGCCGGTGCAGCCGGGCGTCCCGGTCGAGCCACAGGCGTGGCTGCCGGGCCGGGTCCGGATCGGCCGGCAGGGGCGCGCGGAGGACGTCCATCGGCATGCCGTCCCTGGTCTCCCGGGTCAGCCAGCGGGCCCCGGCGGGGACCGGGTCGGGCTGCGCCGCGCCGAGGCCGAGCAGCAGGTCCCGGACGGCCGCAATGCCGCCCCCGGCCGGCGGCTCGCGCAGCCGCCAGCCGTCGGCCGGCGGCACCAGCGGCGGAGGGGTCGGGACGGGCCCGGCGGGCGGCTGTGGGCGCTGCACCACCACCGTGGAGGTGGCCTGGACCAGGCCCCGCTCGGCCCCCGCGCCCGGGCCGCTCACGTCCAGGTAGACCAGGGGCCGAGCCCAGTCCACCCAGCCGACCAGTTCGGTGCGGTCCGGGCCGGTACCGATCGAGACCCGGACCCCGGCCCGGACGTCGCGCTGATTGGTGACCCGCATCGCGGCAAGCCGGTCGGTCTCGGCGGGGCTGAGCGGGCGGGCCGGGTCGGCCGGCTCGGGCGACCAGCTCAGCAACCCGGTGACCAGGGCGGCCGCCGAACCGGCCGCGGTGAGCCCGAGGGCGATCAGGAGCGCCCGGCGCCGGTTGGACCGTTCGGCCGGATCAGCGGTGCCGTCCGAGGCGGGTGGGGCCGGTGTGCGGGCGGCGGCACCCGCCGGATCAGCCCGTCCGGCTGGTGCCGGACCGGTCCGCCGCCGGCCGGGCGGTTCGGTCGCGGGCCGGGCCCGCCGCCGGCCGCGGCCGGGGACCGGCTGCCGGTCCCGGGAGGGGGAGCGGTGCCCGGCGGTGGCGGGGAACAGCGGGTCCGTGGGGGCGTCGACGGCGGCGTGCGGAGCGGTATCGGGTGGTGGGGTGGGGCGGGGTCCGGGGGAGGTCTCCACGAGTGGAGAACGCCCCGACGCGGCTGCGGTGACGTGCCCGGGCGGAGGCGCGGCCCGGGGTGCCGTGTGCCGGGAGGGTGGCGCGGTGGGGGTGGCGTGCCGGGGTGGAGGCGCTGCCGGGGTGCCGCGGGCCGGAAGGTGGCGCGGTGGGGTGACGTGCCGGGGTGGAGGCGCGGCTGGAAGCGGCGGTGTGGCCGGGGTGGGAACGGAGGGCCTCGGGATGCGCCGCGACGGGCAGGGGCGCTCGCGGCGGCCGGTCTGCGCCGTCGGCGCGACCACCGAGGGTGCGCACGCCGGTCGTCCCGGGTGCTGCGACCGTCGGTGCCGGGGGCGGCCTGGCCCCGGAGGGCGGCCACCCGGCCCGGTCGGCCGCCGCGAGCGGCCTACGGTACGAGCGTAGCGGCGTGAGATGTGGCACACAATGGGAATATCGAAGCCGATCACGGACCCTCCGTGCTGGCCCGGAACTGTCGGACCTCCGGCGTACCGTTGTGGGTATGGCGCTCGACATTCCCCGGCTCGACGGCCGCTTCCAGGTCGTCAGCGAGTTCCAGCCGGCCGGCGACCAGCCGGCCGCCATCGACGAGCTTGAGCGTCGGGTGCGGCGCGGCGACCGTAACACGGTGCTGCTCGGCGCGACCGGCACCGGCAAGAGCGCCACCACGGCGTGGCTGGTCGAGCGGCTGCAACGGCCCACCCTGGTGCTCGCGCCCAACAAGACCCTCGCCGCCCAGCTGGCCAAGGAGTTCGGTGAGCTGCTGCCGCGCAACGCGGTGGAATACTTCGTCTCCTACTACGACTACTACCAGCCCGAGGCGTACATCCCGCAGACCGACACCTACATCGAGAAGGACTCGTCGGTCAACGAGGAGGTCGAGCGGCTGCGGCACTCGGCGACCATGTCGCTGCTCACCCGCCGCGACGTGATCGTGGTGGCCACCGTCTCGGCGATCTACGGCCTGGGCACCCCGGAGGAATACCTCGACCGCGCGGTCCGGGTCGCTGTCGGCCAGGAGCTCGACCGCGACCAGTTGCTGCGGCGCCTGGTCGACATCCAGTACACCCGCAACGACATGGCGTTCCAGCGCGGCACCTTCCGGGTCCGGGGTGACACGCTGGAGATCATCCCGGCGTACGAGGAGCTGGCCGTCCGGATCGAGCTCTTCGGTGACGAGATCGAGAAGCTCTACTACCTCAACCCGCTGACCGGTGACGTGGTCCGTGAGGTCGACCAACTGATGATCTTCCCGGCCACGCACTACGCCGCCGGCCCGGAGCGGATGGAGCGGGCGATCCGCGACATCGAGGCCGAGCTGGGCGAGCGCCTGGCCGAGCTGGAGCGGCAGGGCAAGCTGCTGGAGGCGCAGCGGCTGCGGATGCGCACCACCTACGACATCGAGATGATGCGCCAGGTCGGCTTCTGCTCCGGCATCGAGAACTACTCCATGCACATCGACGGCCGGCTGCCCGGCAGCCCGCCGCACTGCCTGCTCGACTACTTCCCCGACGACTTCCTCACCGTTGTCGACGAGTCGCACGTGACCATCCCGCAGATCGGCGGCATGTACGAGGGCGACGCGTCCCGCAAGCGGATGCTGATCGACCACGGGTTCCGGCTGCCCAGCGCGGCCGACAACCGGCCGCTGCGCTTCGACGAGTTCCTGGAGCGGGTCGGCCAGATGGTCTTCCTCTCCGCCACCCCCGGCCCCTGGGAGCTGGAGCAGGCCCAGGGCGAGTTCGTCGAGCAGGTGATCCGCCCGACCGGCCTGATCGACCCGGAGGTGGTGGTCAAGCCCACCAAGGGCCAGATCGACGACCTGATGCACGAGATCAAGCTGCGCACCGAGCGCGACGAGCGGGTCCTGGTCACCACGCTGACCAAGAAGATGGCCGAGGACCTGTCGGACTACCTGCTGGAGAACGGCATCCGGGTCCGTTACCTGCACTCCGAGGTCGACACGCTGCGCCGGGTGGAGTTGCTGCGCGAGCTGCGCAAGGGCGACTACGACGTTCTGGTCGGCATCAACCTGCTCCGCGAGGGTCTCGACCTGCCGGAGGTCTCCCTGGTGGCGATCCTGGACGCCGACAAGGAGGGCTTCCTGCGCAGCGGCCGGTCGCTGATCCAGACCATCGGCCGGGCGGCCCGTAACGTCTCCGGCCAGGTCCACATGTACGCCGACAAGATCACCCCGTCGATGGCCGACGCGATCGACGAGACCAACCGGCGCCGGGCCAAGCAGATCGCGCACAACGAGGCCAACGGGATCAGCCCCGAGCCGCTGCGTAAGAAGATCCACGACATCCTCGACGACATCTACCGCGAGGCGGAGGACACCGAGGCCAGCAACGTCGGCGGGGCCGTCCGGCAGCTGTCCCGGGGCAAGGCGCCGGTCAAGGAGACCCGCAGCCGTGGTGGGCGGGGCGGCGCGGCGACGCCGTCCCGCGAGGGGATGGCCCGGGCCGACCTGGCCAACCTCATCCAGGAGCTCAACGACCAGATGCTGGCCGCCGCGCGGGAGCTGCAGTTCGAGCTGGCCGCGCGGATCCGCGACGAGGTCGCCGACCTCAAGAAGGAGCTGCGCGGAATGGACGCCGCCGGGGTGAAGTGATGCCGGAGGGCGTCGGCGTGCTGACCGAGGCGGTCCTCGGCCGGCCGGATCCCCGGCTGCGCCCGTACGTGGACCGTTACCTCGGCTACCGGGAGCACACCGCCGCGCCCCTGGTACGCCAGGAGGTCGCCGGTGCCTTCGTGGTGCTGATCCTCGGCTGGGGCGCCGCGCTGGACGTGACCGATCCGCGGGCGGCCGGGCGGGGCGCGTCCGGCGTGAACGCCTTCGTGGCCGGTCCGTTCGACGGCTGCTGCACGACCCGTACCGAGGGGGAGGGCGTCGGGGTGCAGGTGCTGCTGACGCCGCCCGCCGCCCGGCGGCTGCTCGGCCTGCCGCTCGGCGAGCTGGCCAACCGGGTCCTCCCGGTGGACCGGATCGGTGGCTGGCTGGCCCGGCTCCGCGAGGAACTGGCCGAGGCACCCGACTGGCCGGGCCGGTTCGCCCGGCTCGACGCGGCGCTGACCAGCCGGCTGACCGGGAACGGGCCGGTCGACCCGCGGCTGCTGGGCGCCTGGCGGTCGCTGGCGGCCGGCCGGGTCGGCGTGGGGGCGGTCGCCGACGAGCTGGGCTGGAGTCGGCGGCACCTGGCCGTGGCGTTCCGGCGGGAGTTCGGCCAGCCGCCGAAGACCGTGGCCCGGTTGGTCCGCTTCCAGCGGGCGTACGCGACGCTCGGCCGGGAGCTGGTCACCGCGCCGCTCGACGACGGCGGGGCGAGCGGCGTGACCGTCGCCGGTGGCGGGCCCGGGTGGGCGGAGCTGGCGGTCCGCTGCGGCTACTACGACCAGTCACACCTGATCCGTGACTTCCGGCAGTTCGCCGGGCGAACCCCGACGGCGCTGCTCCGCGCGGGGTCACATTCGTCCAATCCCGGCTGACCGCCGCGGCGGCAGACTGGCGGCATGCGAAGCATCTACCCGGTTCTCCGGTACCCCGACGCCTCCGCCGCCATCGAGTTCCTCCGCTCCGCCTTCGGCTTCACCGTGCACGAGGTGCACGCGGGTCCGGACGGCGAGGTGCGGCACGCCCAGCTCGGGTACGGCGACGGCCTGATCATGCTCGGCACCGGGCCCGCACCGGCCACCCGGCCCGCCGACGACGACTACCGCGTCTACGTGGCCGTGGACGACATCGACGGCCACCACGAGCGGGCCCGGTCGGCGGGCGCGGAGATCGTCCAGCCGCCGTTCGACACGGACTACGGCTCCCGCGACTACGTGGCCCGGGATCCGGCCGGGCTGGTCTGGTCCTTCGGCACGTACCGCCCCTGACCGGGGTGCTGCGTGGGCTGACCGTGCGCCGCCGGGTCGCCGTCGACGGCGCCAGCCCTGGCGTGCCGCCAGCACCGGCGTGCCGCCAGGGCTGCCGGGCCGGCGGGCCGCCGACGGTAGGGAGCAGGCCGCGATAGCGCTGAGCGAGCAAGGTATTGCCCTGCGTGACGGTACTGCGTACGCTCCGTCGGTGGGAGGCGCGCATGCCATCGTCAGCAAGTCCTGTGGTGCGGCGGGTGCGGCTGGGCGTGGAGCTGCGCCGGCTGCGGCACCGGGAGTCGCTCACCCTGGAGCAGGTGTGTGGCCGGCTCGGTTGGGCGTCCACGTCCAAGCTGTCCCGCATCGAGCTGGGGCAGAGCCGGCCCGACCTGGCCGACGTGCTCGACCTGCTCGACGTCTACGCGGTGCCCCCCGACCGGCGGGACGCGCTCATCGTCATCGCCCGCGACGCCGCCACCGGGCGCGGCTGGTCCAAGGCCCTCGGCGAGATGGGGGAGCGGCAGCGGGCGTACGCGGAGCTGGAGGCGAGCGCGGCCCGGATCGTCGAGTACCAGCCGGCGGTCGTGCCCGGCCTGCTCCAGGCGCCGGGGTACGCCCGGTTGCGGGTCACCGCCGGGTCGCTGCTCGCCGACGGGGTGGACGTGGAGGCCGACATCCGGGCCCGGGCGGTGCGCCAGGAGGTGCTGCGCCGGCCGAACGCGCCGCACTACACGGCCCTGCTCGACGAGCGGGTCTGCGATCCCGGCGGCCTGCCCGACGAGGTCTGGCGGGAGCAGCTGAGTCACCTGCTGGCCGCAGCCGAGCTGCCGAACGTCGAGGTCCGGCTGCTGCCCCGCGACGCCGCCCCGCACGGCGGGGTGCACCCGCTGGCCGCCTTCTCCTACTTCGCGCACCCGGACCCGGCCGATCCGCGCACCGTCCTGGTGGAGACGCTCACCGCCGACCTGCGCCTGGTCGACGAGACCGACATCGCCCGGTACGAGCGGCTCATCGACTGGCTGTCCGCGGCGGCGCTGCCGGCCGAGAAGTCGGCCGAGCTGCTGGCCGGGCGGCTCGGCGGGCCACCGGTGCCGCGCCCGCGAGAGGCCGCCGACGCCCCGCTCCCGCAACCCAGCTAACACCGCGACCCGCGATCATCCGCCGACCCGGCAATCGGCGGCCGGCTCCGCACCGACTGCCGGAGCGCACCTGACTGCCGGAGCGCGGCCATCACCCGCCGCCAGCCGGAACGCGCCTGGCTGCCGGAGCGCAACCAGCCGCCGGAGCACGGCCATCACCCGCCGCCACCCCCGCGGGCGGCGTCCGGCACGCCGGCTGCGCGCCGCCGCCGGGCCCGGCGGCCCCGATGCCCGTCGGGGCCGGCGGCTGGCGCGTCGAGAGGCACGTTAGGTCAGCGGTACGACACTTCAGGCCGGCACGTCGGTGAAGTGCTCGACCAGCGGCGGGTTGGCGAAGTGCGGTCCGATCAGCTCCCGCCACCGGGTGAACCGCTCGGTCTGCCGGAAGTTGGTCTCGTGTGCCGCCACCGCGTCCCACTCCACCAGCAGCACGAACCGCGACGGCGACTCCACGCCGCGGGTCATCCGCACCGAACGGCACCCCTCGGTGCCGCTCAGGATCGGACGCGCCTGCGCGTACGCGGCGGCGAAGGCGTCCTCGTGCCCGGGAATCACATCGATCAGCGCGACCTCAAGAACCATGTCCGGCAGCCTCGCACGGCCGCCTCCACGCGCTGCCACGCGGGGCTGGTCCGTCCCACCGCGTCCCTCTAGGGTGGGCGCGCGGGACAGGGGGAGGGACAGATGCTCGACTGGCTCACCGCCACGGCGTTCACGGTGGCGGGAACCGGCACCACCTGGGCGGAGCTGCTCGGCTTCGGCACCGGCGTGGTCAACGTCTGGCTGGTGGCGCGGCAGCACATCGCCAACTGGCCGCTCGGCATCGCCAACGTGCTGTTGCTGATGGTGCTCTTCTGGACCGCCGGCCTGTACGCCGACGCCGGCCTCCAGATCGTCTACGTCCTGCTCGGCCTCTACGGCTGGTGGCACTGGCTCTTCGGCGGCCAGCGGCGCAGCCGGCTGGTCGTGGCCCGCACCGGGCGGCGCGAGTGGTGGGCGCTGGCCGTCGCCGGGGTGCTGCTCACCGGCGGGCTCTGGGTGCTGCTGGACCGGGCCACCGACTCGACGGTGCCGTTGGCCGACGCGCTCACCACCGCGCTGTCGCTGCTGGCCACCTACGGCCAGACCCGCAAGCTGGTGGAGAGCTGGTGGCTGTGGATCGCGGCGGATCTGATCTACATCCCGCTCTACGCGTACAAGGGACTCTGGCTGACCGGTGGCCTGTACCTGATCTTCCTGGCGCTCTGCGTGCTCGGGCTGCGGGCCTGGCGGGCGGACCTGCGCCGGCGGTCGGCGGCGACCCTGCTGCCGCCCGGCCCCGCCCCGGTGGCGGCATGAGCGGACCGGACCGGCGCCGGGCGGAGTTCCGGCACGGGATGGTGGTCGGCAAGTTCTACCCGCCGCACGCCGGGCACCACGCGCTGATCGAGGCGGCCGCCGCCCGGTGCGCGGCCGTCACCGTGGTGGTGGCCCCGTCCCGCCGGGAGTCGATCCCGTTGGCCGAGCGCGTCGGGTGGCTGCGCGAGGCGCACGCCGGCACCCCGTGGGTCCGGGTCGTCGGCCGGTACGACGACCACCCCGTCGACTACGCCGACCCGGCCGTCTGGGACCTGCACTGCGCGGTCTTCGCCGACGCGCTCGGCGGGGTGCCGGTGGACGCGGTCTTCTCCTCCGAGGCGTACGGGGCCGAGCTGGCCCGGCGGTTCGGCGCGGTGCCGGTCTGCGTGGACCCGGAGCGGCGTACCGTGCCGGTTTCCGGAACCGCGGTGCGCGCGGACCCGGCGGCGCACTGGCGCTGGCTGAGCCCGGCGGTGCGCGCGTGGCTGGTCCGGCGGGTCGTGGTGGTGGGCGCGGAGTCCACCGGCACCACGACGATGGCCGCGGCGCTCGCCGGGCACTACGGCACCGGCTGGGTCCCCGAGTACGGCCGCGAGCTGACCGCCCGCAAGCTGGCCGAGCTGCGTCGCGGTCGGCCGGGAGCGACCGTGTTCGACGTGGTCTGGGACCGGGCGGACTTCGCCGAGGTGGTCCGCGAGCAGCAGGCGGCCGAGGACGCCGCGGCCCGGGCGAGCGGCCCGCTGCTGTTCTGCGACACCGATGCCCGGGCCACCGCGATCTGGGAGGAGCGCTACCTGGGTTCCTCCTCGGCGGCGGTCCGGGCGGCCGCCCGCCGCCCCGCGCTCTACCTGCTGACCGACCACGTGGGCGTGCCGTTCGACGACGACGGACTGCGCGACGGGGAGCACCTGCGGGCCTGGATGACCGGGCGGTTCCGGGCGGAGCTGGCCGGCTGCGGGGTTCCGGTGGTGGAGCTGCACGGGGCGCACGAGGCGCGCCTGGCCACCGCGGTCGCCGCCTGCGACGCCCTGTTGGCCGCCGGCTGGTTCTTCGCGGACCCGCTGCTGCCCGCCTGAGCGGGGGCCGTTCCGGCTGGCCGTTCCCGCCGCCGGAGCAGGACGGTGAGGACCCGCCCGTCGGGCTTGGTCGCCGGGGACGGCCGGGCCGTTCCGGCTGCCGGGCGGGCCGTTCCCGCAGCCGGACCGGGCCGGTCATCCATGGACACCTAGCCTCCTAGGATGCCCTACGCGACGTGCCATGCCGCACGGCGTGCCGCACGCCGGAACCCGGCCTCCACGCCAATACCGACCCCTGGAGATGCGGTGCCTGGGCCGGATGGTGAAGAATGGCGGCCGAGGAGGGGAGTATTCCCTCGCGACGGAGTCGTCAGCACGGAAGAGCGCCGGATCCTCGGCAGCCCGACCCGGCTCCGTCGGTCAGCGGCCCGGCACCTCGGGGCGGTGGCGGAAGAGACCTCCGACAGTCACCAGAGTCAGCGTCGACGCACCCCGGCCACCCGCCCGGCGTACGGTGTGCCCGACGCTGTGTGTCTGCCGGAGGATGGATTGAACGTGTCCGCACTGGTGTGGGCCGGAACCCTGGTCGTGATGACCGCGGTTCTGCTCGCTGACCTGCTCATCATCGGTCGGCGCCCGCACGAGCCCAGCGTCCGTGAGTCGAGCCTCTGGGTCGGCTTCTACGTTGGCCTGGCCCTGCTCTTCGGCGCCGGGCTGTGGCTCACCTCGGGGGCGAGCATCGCCGGCCAGTTCTACACCGGCTGGCTCACCGAGTACAGCCTCTCGGTGGACAACCTCTTCGTCTTCGTGATCATCATGGGCCGCTTCGGGGTGCCCCGGCAGTACCAGCAGAAGGTGCTCCTCATCGGCATCCTGCTGGCGCTGGTGATGCGGGGCGGCTTCATCGCCGCGGGCGCGGCGCTGATCTCCCAGTTCTCCTGGGTCTTCTACATCTTCGGCGCCTTCCTCATCTACACCGCGGTCAACCTGGCCCGGCAGGGGGAGCCGGACGAGGACGAGTTCAGCGAGAACGTGTTGATCCGGTGGAGCCGCAAGGCACTGCCGCTGTCCCGGGACTACGACGGGGCGCGGATGACCACCCACGAGAACGGCCGGCGGCTGTTCACCCCGATGCTGATCGTGATGATCGCGATCGGCACCACCGACCTGATCTTCGCGCTGGACTCGATCCCGGCGATCTTCGGCATCACCCAGGAGCCGTACCTGGTCTTCACCGCGAACGTCTTCGCGCTGATGGGGCTCCGCCAGCTCTACTTCCTGCTCGGCGGCCTGCTGGACCGGCTGATCTACCTCAGCTACGGCCTGGCCGTGGTGCTCGGCTTCATCGGGGTCAAGCTGGTCCTGGAGGCGCTCGCCGACAACAACCTGCCGTTCGTCAACGGTGGCCGGCACGTGGCCTGGGCGCCGCACATCCCGATCTGGCTGTCGCTCACGGTCATCCTGGGCACGCTGGCCGTGGCCACCGCGGCGAGCCTGGTCAAGTCCTCCCGGGACCGGCGCCGCGAGTTGGCCGACACCCGGCGCTGACGGACCGCTCCGCAGGGCCGGCCGGCCCGACGCGGCTGGTGGGGCGGGCTGGCCCAACGGGCCGGTCGGGCGGACGGGCCGCAGCAGGCGGACGGCCTCCCGCAGCCCCGCCGGGCCGGTCCGCAGCGTTGTCGCGACGAAGGTCCGGCTTCGGCAGGGCGGGGTCGCCGGCCGGCCGGGCCGGGACGGGACGCGTGCGGTCCGGGAGTCAGACCCGGTGCGCGCCGACCAGGGTGGCGAGCCGGTCCTCGGGGAGTTGCTCCTCGAGGACCCGGCGCTGCAGGTAGCAGGCGTGCAGCATGCGTCGGCGGCCGGCGTGCGGCTCGGCGCTGACGATCCCGACGTGGTGGATCCGCCGGCCGGGCCGGGCGAAGAAGTAGAGGTCGCCGGGGCGCTCCTCGTCCAGCGCCAGGGGCGTGGTCGCCTCGGCCTGGTCGTCGGCGTCGCGGGGCAGCGTCACCCCGTACCGCCGCCAGGAGAGGTTGACCAGGCCGGAGCAGTCGATGCCGTCCGGGGAGAGGCCGCCCCAGACGTAGCGGAGGTCGCGCAGCCGCTCCGCGACGGCCAGGACCTCCTTGGCCTCGGGCCGCTCGGTGGGCAGCGGGACCAGGTCCCCCTCGGGGGCCCAGAGCGGCTCGGGACGGCCGGGCACGTGGACCGGACGCCACCCGTCCGCCGGCCGTCCGGCCGGGGCGAGGCGGGTGCCGAGCACGACGTCGCGCAGCACCGGCGCGCCGTCGGGAGCGGCGCGCAGCGTGGTCCGGGTGGCGTCGACCACCAGCGGTACGCCCGCGGGCGCCGCCGGGGCCGGCGCGCTGAGCTGCCCGACGGGCAGCCAGCCGGGGTAGCCGCGGCGGTCGAGCTTGGCGGCGGGCTGCCCGGCGGCGACCACGTGTGCCCAGCCGTCGGCGCGCAGGTCGGTGATCAGCACCCGCTCGCCGAGCAGCAGTTGGCTGAGCACGCAGTCGCCGACCTGCTGGTCGCGGTCCATCCCGGCGACCCAGGCGGCGATGTCCGGCGCGTCGGTCAGGGCCGGCCCGTCGACCGGCCGGACCGCCTCGGGCGCGGCCCAGAGGGTCGCCACCGGGACCCGGACGATGGCCTCGTGGCCCGGCTGCAACTCCACGTCCACCCCCAGCTTGTGCTTCCCGCCCCGCGACCCTATGAAAAATTCCAACGTCGCTCAACCATGGCGCTGAACTTTTACTTCACTCACGTTCGCGATGCCCAGCCCGGGCGCGTCCGGGAGCAGCACGGTCGAGCCGTCGTACCGGATGCCGCCGGTGACCGGCGACCAGGCCAGCCACCAGGCGGCGTCGAGGTCCGAGACGGCGCTGGTGCCGTACGCGGCGACCAGGCTCGCGGCGGCGCCCACCCCGACCTGGCTCTCCATCATCGAGCCGACGATGGTGCCCATGCCGTGCGCGGTGGCCAGGTCGAGCAGCGTCCGGGCGGTGTGCAGTCCGCCGCTCTTGGCCAGCTTCACGTTGACCATGTCGGCGGCCCGGCGGCGGATGACCTCCACCAGGTCACGCAGGTCGAAGACCGACTCGTCGGCGAGGATCGGCAGGTCGACGCGGTCGCTGACCCAGGCCAGCCCGTCCAGGTCGCGGCGGTGCACCGGCTGCTCGACCAGCTCCACGTCGAGCCCGGCGTCCTCGATGCCGCGGATCACCCGGACCGCCTCGCGGGGCGTCCAGCCCTGGTTGGCGTCGAGCCGGATCCGCACGTCCGGGCCGACCGCGGCGCGGACCGCCCGGACCCGGTCCAGGTCGCCCCGGGCGTCCGTGCCGACCTTCAGCTTCAGCACCGTGAAGCCCTCCGCGCGGCGCTGCTTCGCCGCCGCGGCCAGGTCCACCGCGTCGCCGGCGGCGAGCGTGACGTCGGTCGGCACGCGCAGCGCGGTGCCGCCGAGCAGGCGCACCAGGGGTACGCCGAGCCGCCGCGCCGCCAGGTCGTGCAGGGCGACGTCGACGGCCGCCTTGGCGGACTCGTTGCCGGCCACCGCGCGGCGCACCTCGGCGCACCGGGCCTGCAGGTCGTCGGCGTCCCGGCCGGCCAGCGCGGGCCCGAGCAGCTCCCGCACGCACGCCTCGGCGCCGGCGATCGACGCGCCGGTCACCTGCCACACCTGCGGGGCCTCGCCGAACCCGGACCGCCCGTCGCTGTCCACCAGCTCGACGACCAGGGTGTCCACCGTGGTGGTGCGGCGCAGCGCGGTGACGAACGGGGTGTGTAAGGGGGCGGAGAGCCGGTGGGTGCGTACCGCGGCGATCGTCATGTGCGGCACCCTATACGCAGAGAGCCGGCGACAGGGGAGGGCCGATGGCGGTACGGGACTGGGAGCTGGTGGGCGCGCCGAACGCCCGTGACCTGGGTGGGCTGCCCACCGCGGACGGCCGGCGGGTACGCGCCGGGCGGCTGCTGCGCAGCGCCGCGCTGGGCCGGCTCACCGACGAGGACCTGCCGGTGCTGGGCAAGCTGGCCCCGGCGTGCGTGGTCGACCTGCGGCACGCCGGCGAGCAGGGGCTGGCCCCGCCGGACCGGCTGGTCGGCGAGCCCCGGGTGGTGCACCTGCCGGTGTACGACCCGGCGCACCCGGTCTTCACCTACGTCTCGGCGGTGCTGCTCGGCCACGACGTGGACGCGTACGAGGAGTTGGCCCGGGAGGGCATGCCGGCGGCGATGGCGGCGATCTACCGGTGGTTCGTCACCGGGGAGTCGGCGCGGGCCGGGTTCGGGGCGGCGGTCCGGTTGGCCGCCGAGGCGGAGAACCTGCCGCTGCTGTTCCACTGCTCGGCCGGCAAGGACCGCACCGGGTGGCTGGCGGTGGTGCTGCTCACCGCGCTCGGTGTGGACGAGGCGGCGATCCGGGCCGACTACCTGCGGCACAACGAGCTGACCGAGAGCCTGCGCGAGGTGCTGCTGGCCGCCATGAGCCGCCGGCGCCCGGAGCTGGACCCGGCCGCCGCACGCCCGTTGCTGGAGGTGCGGGCGGCCTACCTGGACGCCGCGTACGACGAGGTGCGGCGGGTGCACGGGTCGTTCGGGGCGTACCTGCGCGACGGGTTGGGCTTGGACGACGACGTGCTGGCGGCGCTGCGCGCGAACCTGCTCGACTGAGCGCCGCGCCCCCGTGGCGGGGGCGTCGTCGACCGCCTGCCACAGCGCGGTCCGTCCGCCGCGGTCAGAGGTCGTGCCGGGCCTGCCACACCCGGGCGGACATGCCGGCGATCAGCCGGCAGGCGTCGTCCTCGTCCTCCTCGCCGGTGGGCCCGCCGTCGGCCAGCTCGGTGGTGGTGCAGACCACAATCGCGTACGGCGGGGCGTCGTCGGGGAAGACCACCCCGGCCCCGTGCCGGACCCCCCGCACCCAGCCGTTCTTGTGCGCGATCCGGGTGCCCTCGGGCAGGCCGGCGGCGAGGTCCTCGCGGTGCTCCTGGGCGAACAGGACGTCCAGCATGGCCGCGCAGCCGGCCGGGGAGGCGAGCGGCCCTGGCCGGCTCGCCCCGAGGGCCAGTTCGCCGAGGAGCGCGGCCAGGTCGGCGGCGGTCACCAGGTTGTCGATTCCGGCGTCCCGGGCGGCGAAGTCCTCGATGCCGCGGCCGGTCAGGCTGTGCCGCGCGCCGGCCAGCGCCCACGCCTGCGCGACCGCGGGCAGCCCCACCTGGGCCAGGCAGATGTTCGTGGCCAGGTTGCTGGACCGGATGATCATGCGTTCGGCGAGCCAGCGGGTGGACGCCGTGCCGCCGACCCGGGCCCAGACCGCGTCGTCGTTGTCGTAGTGCTGGGCGTTGGCGTACCGGGGCGCGCCGGGCAGCGCGGAGTCGAACGCGTTGTGCACCGGGATCGGCTGGTCCAGGTCGAGCCGGCCGGCCTCGGCGGCGCGGTGCAGCGCCACCAGCACGGCGACCTTCATGGTGCTCGCCGCGTAGTGGGTGGCGTCGGGCAGCCGGGTCCAGGTGGGCGCCGCGTCCAGCCGCCCCACGTACGCGGAGACGGTGCCGGGCACGCTGTCCAGGTGCGCGTCGAGATCATCCCAGGTCATGCGGTGACCGTAGCGGATCATCGCGGCCGGCGAGGGGCTGCGGTCCACCCGCGCGGCGGTCTACGGTCCCGGAATGCCGACCGCCGCGTACGACGCCATCGCCGACTGGTACGAGGAGTACGCCTCCGGTCCCGAGCCGCCTGACCTGCGATCAACGGGGGAAAGGGCGGAGCCCGGCCGCCGGTGGGCGGGCCGGGCTCCGGGATGGGCCTGGTCGGGTCAGCCGGCGTGCTTGCGCCGGGCGGCCATCCGGCCGCGCTGGGTCTGGTCCAGCACCACCTTGCGGATCCGCACCGCGGCCGGGGTCACCTCGACGCACTCGTCCTCGCGGCAGAACTCGAGGGCCTGCTCCAGCGACAGCTTGCGCGGCGGGATCAGCTTCTCGGTCTCGTCCGCGGTGGACGACCGCATGTTGGTGAGCTTCTTCTCCTTGGTGATGTTGACGTCCATGTCGTCGGAGCGGGAGTTCTCGCCGACGATCATGCCCTCGTACACCTCGGTGCCGGGCTCCACGAAGAGCTGGCCGCGCTCCTGCAGGTTGGTCATCGCGAACGCGGTGACGCTGCCCGAGCGGTCGGCGACCAGGGAGCCGTTGTTGCGGGTACGCAGCTCGCCGAACCACGGCTCGTACGACTCGAAGACGTGGTGCAGGATGCCGGTGCCGCGGGTCTCGGTGAGGAACTCGGTGCGGAAGCCGATCAGGCCGCGCGCCGGGACCAGCCACTCCATCCGGATCCAGCCGGTGCCGTGGTTGACCAGCTGCTCCATCCGGCCCTTGCGGGTCGCCAGGAGCTGGGTGATCGCGCCCAGGTACTCCTCGGGGGCGTCGATGGTCAGCCGCTCCACCGGCTCGCAGGTCTTCCCGTCGATCTCCTTGGTGACCACCTGCGGCTTGCCGACGGTCAGCTCGTAGGACTCCCGGCGCATCTGCTCGACCAGGATGGCCAGCGCCAGCTCGCCGCGGCCCTGCACCTCCCAGGCGTCCGGGCGCTCGGTGGGCAGCACCCGCAGGGACACGTTGCCGACCAGTTCCTTGTCGAGCCGGTCCTTGACCATGCGGGCGGTGACCTTGGCGCCCTTGACCCGGCCGACCAGCGGCGAGGTGTTGGTGCCGATGGTCATCGAGATGGCCGGCTCGTCGACGGTGATCAGCGGCAGCGGGATCGGGTTCTCCGCGTCGGCGAGGGTCTCACCGATCATGATCTCCGGGATGCCGGCGACGGCGATGATGTCGCCCGGTCCGGCGCTGTCGGCCGGCTTGCGCTCCAGGCCCTCGGTCATCAGCAGCTCGGAGATGCGGACCCGCTGGGTGTTGCCGTCGGTGCGGCACCAGGCCACCGTCTGGCCCTTGCTGATCGTGCCCTGGCGGACCCGGCACAGCGCCAGCCGGCCCAGGAACGGCGAGGCGTCGAGGTTGGTGACGTGCGCCTGCAGCGGCGCGTCCTCCTCGAACGCGGGCGGCGGGATGGTGTCCAGCAGGGTGCGGAACAGCGGCTCCAGGTTGTGGCTGTCGTCCGGGACCGCGCCGTCGGCGGGCTGGGTCAGCGAGGCGATGCCGTCGCGGGCGCAGGCGTAGACGATCGGGAAGTCGATCTGCTCCTCGTCGGCGTCCAGGTCGAGGAAGAGCTCGTAGGTGTCGTCCACGACCTCCTTGATCCGGGCGTCCGGACGGTCCACCTTGTTGATCACCAGGATGATCGGCAGCCGGGCGTGCAGCGCCTTGCGGAGCACGAACCGGGTCTGCGGCAGCGGGCCCTCGCTGGCGTCGACCAGCAGCACCACACCGTCGACCATGGTCAGGCCGCGCTCGACCTCGCCGCCGAAGTCGGCGTGCCCGGGGGTGTCGATGATGTTGATGGTGACCGGCGCGGACCCGTCCGCCGGCAGGTACCGCACGCCGGTGTTCTTGGCCAGGATGGTGATGCCCTTTTCCCGCTCGAGGTCCATCGAGTCCATGACCCGTTCGGTGTCCTCACCGCGGGCGCCGTAGGCGCCGGCCTGCCGCAACATGGCGTCGACCAGGGTCGTCTTGCCGTGGTCGACGTGGGCGATGATGGCGACGTTGCGGAGGTCGGTGCGTAGCTGCATACCCTCCATACTCCTGTCTGCGGTTGCCGGGGCACGCCTCGGGGTGACCCCGAGATGGCCCGGATCTCTGGCGAAACTGCTGTCCCGACCGTCGCAGCGACTGGCATGCTGGCTCCCGTGCGGGGGACCGGATGCCTGACCTGCTGAGCTGGCTACAAGGCCTGCCGGCCCTGCTGATCTACCTGGTCGCCGCGATGATCGTCGCGGGGGAGACCGCGGTGATCTTCGGACTGCTGGTGCCGGGCGAGGCGACCCTGCTGCTGGTCGGCTTCCTAGCGTACGCGGGGACGCTACGGCTCGCGCCCGCGCTGCTGGCCATGACGGCGGCCGCCGTGATCGGAGACACACTCGCCTTCCGGGCCGGCCGCCGGTACGGGCCGCGGCTGCGCGCCTCGGGCCTGGGCGCCCGGGTGGGCCCGTACCGCTGGCGGCGGGCCGACTCGTTGCTCGAGCGGCTCGGCGGTCGGGGCGTGCTGGCCGCCCGGTGGGTGGCCTTCGCCCGCACGCTCGCGCCGCGGCTGGCCGGGGCGGCCGGGCTGCCGTACCGGCGGTTCGCGCCGTGGAACCTGGCCGGGGTGGTGAGCTGGGTCGGTGCCTCGGTGCTGGTCGGGTACGCCGCCGGGGAGTCCTACGAGCGGGTCTCCCGGCTGTTGGGTCGGGCCACCGGCGCGGTGCTGGTGCTGCTGCTCTGCCTGACCGCCGTGGTGCTGGCCGGGCGCTGGCTGGGCCGCAACCCGGACCCGGCGCGCGCGCTGGCCGCCCGGGCCGCCGCCCTGCCGCCCCTGCGCTGGCTGCGAGCCCGGTACGGGGTGCTGTTCTTCCTGGTCGTCATGCGGGTCGGGCCGGCCTGGACGCTGCTGCTGAGCCTCGCGGCCGGGCTGCTGCTGCTCTTCGCGGCGGGGCTGGCCGTCGCCGCGGTGCTGGAGGCGGTGGTCCGGCACAGCGGGCTCGGCGTGCTCGACGGCCTGCTGGCCGAGTGGTTCGCCGCCCGGCGTACCCCCGGGGTGTCCGACGCGGCGCTGGCCGTGGTGTCGGTGCTGCGCGGGTCGTTCCTGATCCTGGCGGTGGCCCTGGTCGCCGCGGTGCTGGCCTGGCGGCACCGGCCGTGGCGGGCCGATCCGCTCAGCGTGGTCGGCACGGCGGGGGCGTTCGTGCCGCTGGTGGTGCTGGCCGTGGTCGCCGACCTGACCGGTCCGGGCGGCCCGGCGCCGGCCGCGGAGTACCTGCCCGGGCAGAACGCGGTGGCGACCGCGAGCTTCGGCACGCTGGCCTGGCTGCTGTCCCGGGGGGCGCGCTGGCCGGTGGCGGTGGCGGTGTGGACGGCCGCCCTGGCCGGCGTCGTCGCGGTCGGCGGCGCCCGGCTCTATCTGGGCTTGAGCACGGCCAGCGGTACGGCCACCTCGGTGCTGCTCGGGGCGGCCTGGGTGACCGTGTTCGTGGTGGCCTGGGCCACCCGGGACCGGGCGCTCGACGGCACCGCGGCGCCGGCCGCCCCGGCCCGGAGCCAGCCGCCGCGCCCGCGCCGCTCCCGACCGGCGTCCCGGGCCCGCCGGGGCAGCACCGACCCGGGGTGACGCCCACCGGCCCGGGACCGACCCCGAGTTGCGGCAGGTGGGGGTTTCCCGGGCCGTTGAGGGGCCGCGGTGCGGCAACTCGGCTGCGCCGGCAGCGCCTGGGGCCGGCCGGCCCCAGGCGGGGGAGCGGTGGTCGGGTACCGGGCCCCCGCCGCCAGGTCAGTTCCGGGCACCGACCGGCTCGGCGGGTGCCGGGGGCGTGCCGGCCGGGGTGTCGGGCTCGCGGGTGATCCGGCCCGGCCACCAGAACCGGTCGCCGAGCAGGAAGGCCAGCGCTGGGACCAGGACCGTGCGGACCAGCAGGGTGTCCAGCAGCACGCCGACGCAGACGATGATCCCGATCTGGGTGAGGGTGAGCAACGGCAGCACGCCGAGCACGGCGAAGACCGCCGCGAGCAGCACCCCGGCGCTGGTGATCACCCCGCCGGTGACCCGCAGCGCGGAGAGCATCCCGTCCCGGGTGCCGGTCCGGCGGGCGTCCTCCCGGGCCCGGGTGACCAGGAAGATGTTGTAGTCCACCCCGAGCGCCACCAGGAAGACGAAGGCGAGCAGCAGCACCCCGCTGTCCAGCGCCGGGAAGCCCAGCACGTGGTCGAAGAGCAGCCACGCCGCGCCCAGGCTGGCGAAGAACGAGGCGATCACGGTGAGCACCAGCAGGACCGGGGCGAGCAGGCCGCGGAGCAGCAGGACCAGCACCGCCCCGACCAGCAGCAGGATGATCGGCAGGATGAGGCGCAGATCCTTGGTGTTCGCCCGCTCCGAGTCGTAGCTGGCGGCGACCGTGCCGCCGACCAGCGCGCCGTCCGGGCGGTCCGCGCCGGCCGCCGCCGGGGGCGCCGAGTCCGGCACCGCGGCGACCGCGTCCCGCAGCGCCGTCACTGCCCGGTCGGCCGCCGCGGTGCCGGGCTCGGCCGTCAGCACCACGTCGATCTGGGCGACCCGGTCCCCGGCGGCGCCGGGCCGGGCGGAGGCGACCCCGTCGACCGCGCCGGCGGCGGCCAGCACGGCCGGGGCGGCGCCCGGGTTGGTGAGCACGGCCAGCGGCTGGGTGGTGCCGGCGGGGAAGGCGCGGGCGAGGGTCTCCGCCCCGGCGACCGCCTCCGGCTTCACCCGGAACTGCTCGGTCTCGGACAGGCCGGTGCGGATGCCGAGGCCGCCGAGCGCCAGGCCGGCGAGGAGCAGCGTGGCCAGCGCGGCGACCGGCGCCGGCCGGCGGACCACCGCGGCGCCGAGCCGGCCCCAGAGCCGGCCCTCGCGGGCCGGGCTGCCGACCCGGGGTACGAAGGGCCAGAACAGCCCTCGGCCGAAGAGCACCAGCGCGGCGGGGAGCACGAAGAGCGCGGAGAGCATGGCGAACACCACACCGGTGGCGCAGGCCACCGCGAGCGCCCGGTTCGTCTCCTGCTCGGACAGCAGCAGGGTGAGCACGCCGAGCACGACGGTGCCGCCGCTGGCCAGGATCGGCTCGGCGGTCCGGCGCAGCGCGGCCCGCATGGCGGTGAACCGGTTCTCCTCGCGGCGCAGCTCCTCCCGGTATCGGGCGATCAGCAGCAGGGCGTAGTCGGTGGCGGCGCCGAAGACCAGGACGCTGGCGATGCCGGTGACCTGGCCGTCCTGCAGGTGGATGCCGAGCGCCGGGACGAGCGTGTCGACCGCGCGCAGGGTGACCTGTTCGGTGGCGGCGACCACCAGCAGCGGCACGATCCAGAGGAACGGGCTGCGGTAGGTGATCAACAGCAGCACCGCCACGACGCCGGCGGTGACCGCGAGCAGGGTGATGTCCGCACCGTCGAAGACCTGGGCGAGGTCGGCGGTGAAGGCGGGCGCCCCGGTCACCTCGACGGTCAGCGCGTCGGGCAGGTCGGCCAGCGTCTCGCGCAGCGAGGTCACCTCGTGGACCAGGGCGTCCCGGCCGCCGGCGGCGGACAGGGGCACGGCCACCAGCGCCACGGTGCCGTCGGGGGAGAACTGGGCGGGCGCGACCCGGCCCCCGGCGGCGAGCCCGCCCAGGGTGGCCGACGCGCCGTCGAGCGCCGCCCGGTCGGACTCCGACAGCGGCGCCCGGTCGGCCCGGGAGACCACCACGACCGCCGGCTGGACGTCGCTCGCCGGCAACTGCTCCTGGAGGCGCTCGACCTGGGTCGACTGCCACTCCACGGAGAGGCCGGTGGCGGAGACCGGGGCGGGGTTGTCAGGCTGGGGCAGGCCGAAGACGAGCGCGCTGACGACGAGCGCGGCGGCCACGGTGAGCCAGGCGGCCAGCCGGCCCCGGGCGACGCGGGTGAACAGAGACATCGGGGTGCCCTCACGTTATCGGGTGCCGGGTTACTCGGTCACCTAGTATCTTGACAACCGAGATTATCCGCCGGGGTTCTATGCTGCAACCGGACCGGTCGGACAGGGGGCGGCAGCGAGACGTGGCAGCGCAGAGCATGTACCGGCGGCGGGACGACCGGCGCGCCCGGATGATCGCGGACATCACCAACGACCTGCGGCGCTACGCGGCGGACGCCCAGCACGTCGGGCACGCGTTCGCCGGCCTGCACGGGCTCAACGCCACCGACCTGCAGGCCCTCATCGCCGTGATGGACGCCGAACTGGTCGGTGAGCCGATCACCCCCGGCCGGCTCGGCGAGCGGCTGAACCTCTCCTCCGGCTCGGTGACCGCGCTGATCGACCGCCTCGAGCGGGCCGGGCACATCCGCCGGGACCGGGACACCGCCGACCGGCGCAAGGTGTTCCTGCGCTACGCCGACCGGGGCGCGGAACTGGCCCGCAGCTTCTTCGCCCCGCTCGGGCGCCGCAACGACCAGGTCATGGCCCGGTTCAGCGACGAGGAGCTGGAGACCGTGCACCGGTTCATGGCCGAGATGGTGACCTCGATGCGCGAGCACCGCAACGCGATGCGCGCCGCCCGGGGCGAGCCGCCGAAGCACGCCGCGGAGGCGGGGGCGGCGGACCGCGCGGCGGACTGAGCGTCGCCGCGGGCGCCGGGGTGGCGGACTGAGCGTCGCCGCGGGCGCCGGGGTGGCGGACTGAGCGTTGCCGCGGGCGCCGGGGTGGCGGATCGGGCGGCGGACTGAGTGTCGCCGCGGGCGCCGGAGCGCGGACCGGCCGTCGGCCGGGAGACCCACCGGGCGATGTCGGCGGACCGCCGGACATAGTCGTGACTCTGCGTGCTGGATCGCCGAGGGCACCCCGGATTCGCGAGTGTCCTTCGTGGCTGGTCCCGAACCGCGTCGTGGCACCGTCCACAGCCGGCCCATAGTTCCAGATAGTGCCTCTGACCTGGGCATTTAGTCGTTCGCGTGGATATTCTCGGTGCAAGTGCCCGGCGCTGTGCATCATCCCGGCCGGACGTGTCCCCGCGTCGTTTGCCTCACGGGCAGTGATTGCCCTGTCCGGTCGGCGAACGACCCGGAAGGCGGTTCCGTATGACCACAGCTCCACCCAATCTGCTGGCAGTCCGCAACCTGCTCCTCACCCACCTCAACATCGACAAGGGCGCCGTGCGCGCCGCGGACCTCGAACCCGCCGAGGTCGGCATCGTCGGCGACGCCGGCCATCGCGGCGGTTACCACTGTGGCTCGGACCGGGTGGTGACCCGGGACTACTCCGTCGTGGAGTCCACCCGGGACTCCTCCGGGCTGACCCTGTACGCGTCCGCGCTGGACGTCGGTGACTTCACCGTGCAGTCCGGCGGTGCCACCCACAACCTGCGTACGTTCTCCACCTGGTGCGTCGCCCAGTGCGCGGCGGGCGCGGCCGGCACCGGCGACATCAGGGAGATCATCTACTCGCCGGACGGGCGGACCGTGCGGCGGTGGGACCGGCTGGGTAAGCGCAGTACCGGCGACTCCAGCCACCTCTTCCACACCCACTTCAGCTTCTTCCGCGACTCCACCAAGGCGGGCCGGGACCAGACCCCGCTGTTCCGCCGCTACCTCACCACCATCGGACTTCTGAAGGAGAACGACATGAGCGCCACCAGCGAGCGGCAGGTCGCCAACATCTACCAGGGACTGTTCCATGGCGGCCCGAGCATGGGTCGCAGCGTCGATCCGGACGGCTCCGGCCCGAGCGCGGCCGGGAACAGTCTGGTCGCGAAGCTCGACTACCTGATGCTCCGGGTGGACGCGCTCGCCGCGCAGGTGACCGCGCTGGCCAGCAAGGATACGACCGACGAGCAGGCGATCGTCACCGGTGTCCTGGCCGGCCTGCCGCCGGAGAAGATCGCCGCCGCCATCCCACCCCAGCTGGCCAAGAACGTGGCCGACGAGTTGGCCCGGCGGATGGTCGCCTGACCCGGTCGGTGCGGCGGCACCCGCCGCCGCACCGACCACAAGAATAGGCAACAGTTATTGCGCAACAACTCTTGCGCATGCGACGATCTGACCCATGCAGCGACCCGATGTCCGGCAGGTGAGCGACTCCCGGGTGCTCGCCGCGCTCGCCCACCCGCTGCGCCGCCGGCTGATGGACGTGCTGAAGGTGCACGGCCCGGCCACCGTCGGCCAGCTCGCCGAGCGGACCGGGCAGGCACCGGCGAACGTCAGTCACCACCTCAAGGTGCTCGGCGCCGCCGACCTGGTCGCCGAGGCGCCCGAGCTGGCCCGCGACCGCCGGGAGCGGTGGTG
This sequence comes from Micromonospora sp. HK10, assembly GCF_000982955.1. Taxonomy (GTDB): domain Bacteria; phylum Actinomycetota; class Actinomycetes; order Mycobacteriales; family Micromonosporaceae; genus Micromonospora. The sequence continues at coordinate 24,512 of NZ_KQ058895.1, forward strand.
GCGGCTGCGCGACCGGGCGGTGCGCTGGTCCCGTTCGGACTTCGACGACGATCCGGCCGCCCTGGCCGTGGCCGACGCGGCCAGCTCGCTCAACCTCGACCGGCACGTCGAGCTGGTCCGGGCCTGGAACGCCGCCGATGACGAGGCCCACGCCAGCTGGGGAGAGGGACCGTTCAGCACCGACCGGTGGCTGCACCTCACCCCGGAGGAGCTGGCCCAGCTCGGACGGGAGGTGACCGAGCTCTTCGCCCGCTGGGCCGACCGGCCGGCGCCATCGGACGGCCGACAGCGCGAACCGGTCTTCCTGTTCGCCCACGGCGTCCCGGCCCGACCGTGAGCGCACCCACCCGTACGCCCGATCCGGCGACCCGCCGGCCCGGTGGCCTGCTCCGGCACCGCGACTTCCGGCTGCTCTGGGCCGGGCAGACGGTCAGCGCGGTCGGCAGCAACGTGACCACGGTGGCGCTGCCGCTGGTCGCGGTCGCCGCGCTGGACGCGACCACCTTCCAGGTCGCGATGCTCACCGCGGCCGCCTGGCTGCCCTGGCTGCTGGCCGGCCTGCCCGCCGGGGCCTGGGTGGACCGGGTCCGCCGCCGGCCGTTGATGATCGCCTGCGACCTGATCTCGGCCGGGCTGTTCCTGAGCGTCCCGGTGGCCGCTGTGCTGCACCTGCTCACCGTCGCCCAGCTGGTGGCCGTGGCGTTCGCCGCCGGCCTGGCCCGGGTCTTCTTCGAGACCGCCGACCAGGTCTACCTGCCCACCCTGCTGCGACCCGAGGAGGTGCCGGAGGGCAACGCGAGGCTGCACGTCACCCAGACCGCGAGCTATCTCGTCGGCCCCGGGCTGGCCGGCCTCATCGCCCAACTCGCCGGCGCGGTCACCGCGGTGCTGCTCGACGCGCTGAGCTTCCTGCTCTCCGCCCTGTGCCTGCGCGGCATCCGGGCGGTCGAGCCCCGACCCGGGCGGCCGGCGACGGCGCCCTCGCTGCGCCGGGAGGTGGCCGACGGGCTCCGGTTCGTCGCCCGCGACCCGTACCTGCGGGTGCTCACGCTCTTCGGCGCGGCCAGCAACATCGGGCTGGTCGGCTACCAGGCCGTGCTGGTGGTCTTCCTGGTCCGTTCGGCGGGGCTGGCGGCCGGCCCGGTCGGCGTCCTGATCGGGCTGTCCAGCGTGGGCGGGATCGTCGGCGCGACGCTCGCCACCCGGCTCGCCCGGCGGCTCGGCTCGGCCCGCGCGCTGCTGCTCGCCGGTGCGCTCACCGGGCCGCCGGCGCTGCTCGTCCCGCTGGCCGGCCCCGGGGTGCGGGTGGCCTGGCTGGTCCTGGGCGGCACGCTGGTCAGCCTGGGCGTCGCGGTGGGCAACGTGATCAAGGGCAGCTTCCGGCAGACGTACACCCCGCACCGGCTGCTCGGCCGGGTGACGGTGAGCATGCAGCTGCTCAACTACGGCACGATCCCGGCCGCGGCCGTGCTGGCCGGCGCGCTGGGCGCGGTGTGGGGGCCGGCCGGAGCGATCCGGACGATGACCGCCTGGCTGGCGCTGACCCCGCTGATCCTGCTGGCCGGGCCGCTGCGGCGACGCCGTGACCTGCCGGCCGCCCCGGCATGAGAATGCGCTGCGGCGGCGGTCGGGCTCCGACCGCCGCCACCGGCACGTAGCTACATCGGACGGACGTTGTCCGCCTGCGGGCCCTTCTGGCCCTGGGTCACCTCGAACTCGACCTTCTGGCCCTCGTTCAGCTCGCGGTAGCCGCTGGATTGAATGGCCGAGTAGTGGACGAACACGTCCGGACCTCCGCCGTCCTGCTCGATGAAGCCGAAGCCCTTTTCCGAGTTGAACCACTTGACCGTGCCGGTTGCCATGCGTCTCTCCCTGTTCCAATGCGGGTGAGCACCGGTCGCTGCCGGTGATCGCCCTGTGCTGTCCCGACAGTAACCGCCCGGACGGGGATCCGCTGGCGGAAGTGCCCGGGCGCGCCCACGAATACGTCGCCGGCGGGAAATCCCTCCGCCGAGGGCCGCTGCGGGGCATGCTTGCCCCGATGAGCACCCGGACGGCGCTGGCCGACCTGGAACGGGAGATCGCGGGCGACGGTGGTGGCCTGGACGGTCTCCGGCTCGTCGACACCCCGTTCGTGCCGGAGGTGCGGCTGCACCTGGCCGAGGACGCCATCCTCTGGTGGGCCCGGATGGAGGCGGCCGCCGGCCGGTCCCTGCCGCCGCCGTACTGGGCGTCCGTCTGGGCGGGCGGGCAGGCGATCGCCCGGCACCTGCTCGACCACCCCCAGCTGGTCACCGGGCGGCGGGTGCTCGACCTGGCCGCCGGATCCGGGCTGGTCGCCGTCGCCGCCGCGCTCGCCGGCGCCGAGCTGGTGGTCGCCAACGACGTCGACCCGTACGCGGTGGCCGCCGTGACCGTCAACGCGCGGGCCAACCGGGTGAGCGTGGTCGCCACCGGCGGCGACCTGCTGGACGGCACCGCCGACGTCGACCTCGTGGTCGCCGGTGACGTGTTCTACGACGCGGCGCTGGCCGCCCGGGTGCTGCCGTTCCTGCAGCGGTCCGCCGCGCGCGGCGCGCAGGTGCTGGTCGGCGATCCGGACCGGGGACACCTGCCGGCGGACGGGCTGGAGGTGGTGGCCAGCTACCGGGTGCCCACCACCGAACCGGCGGTCGACTCCCCGGTCCGCCGGGTCCAGGTGCTGCGACCGCACTGAGTGGACCGGGGGTCGACCCCGAGGGCGTAGTCAGGGTCGGGTGGGGGATCGGGCCGGATGTGCCGGGTGGGTCGCGGCCATAGCGTTCGAGCCGTGATCGACTTACTGGCCCACCTCGGCGAGCTGCCCGTCGAGTCGCTGATGGCGGCCCTCGGCCTGGTCATGCTCGCCGACGCCGTACCGCTGGTCGGGGTGCTGGTGCCCGGTGACGCGGCGGTCCTCGCCGCGGTGGGGGCGGGCCGGCCGTCGACCGCGGTGGCCACCGTGGTGACGGTGGTGCTGGGCTGCCTGGCCGGCTGGTCGCTGAGCTTCCTGGCCGGGCGGCGCTGGGGGGTGGCGCTGCGGGGCAGCCGGCTGGGCGGCTGGATCGGCGAGTCCCGGTGGGCCGCGGCGGAGACGGTGCTGCGCCGCGGCGGCGGCCGGATGGTGCTGGTCGCGCCGTTCCTGCCGGTGTTCAACGCGCTGCTGCCGCTGGCCGCCGGCGGGCTGCGGATGTCGTACCCGAGGTTCCTGGCCGCGGCCGCGCCCGGGGCGACCCTCTGGGCGGGCCTCTACGTGGGGCTCGGCACCGCGGCCCGGACGGTGTCGGGGCTGCTGCCCGGCGCGCCCAGCCCGGCGCTGCTCACCATGCTGGTCGGGCTGCTGCTCGCCGGGGCGATGCTCTACGGCGCGCGGCGCCCGCTGCGCGCGCTGACCGGGGTGGGGTCGGCGGGCTGACCGCCCGGGGGGACGGGTGCGCCGGCGCGGGTCCACGACCCGCGCCGGCGGCGGCTCACCAGCCGCGGGCCCGCCACTGCGGCAGCGCCGGGCGCTCGGCACCGAGCGTGCTGTCCTTGCCGTGGCCCGGATAGAACCAGGTCTCGTCGGGCAGCCGGTCGAAGAGCTTGTTCTCCACGTCGTCGAGGAGCTGGCCGAACCGCTCCGGGTCCTGGTTGGTGTTGCCGACGCCGCCGGGAAAGAGCGAGTCGCCGGTCCACAGGTGCGGGACGCCGGACGGGTCGCGGTAGAGCAGCGCGATCGAGCCCGGAGTGTGCCCCCGCAGGTGGATGACCTCCAGGGCGCAGGCGCCCACCGGCACGGTGTCGCCCTCGCGCAGCGGGGCGGCGTCGATCGGCAGACCCTCGGCGTCCTCGGCGCCCACCAGCGGGCGGGCACCGGTCTTCGCCACCACCTCCTCCAGCGCCACCCAGTGGTCCATGTGCTGGTGGGTGGTGACCACGGTGGCCAGCCCGCCGTCGCCGATCAGCTCGAGCAGCCGCGGCGCCTCGTTGGCGGCGTCGATCAGCAGCTGCTCGCCGGTCTCCCGGCAGCGCAGCAGGTACGCGTTGTTGTCCATCGGCCCCACCGAAACCTTGGTGATGGTGAGCCGGTCGAGGTCGCGGACGTCCGGCGTGCCGCCGGGCGTGACGTCTCCGGTGTAGGTCATGCGGCTTCTATATCCATTCCGGTGGGATCGGCAGGGGACCGTCGGGCGTGACGGTGAGCACCTCGCCGGTGCTGCGCCCGGTCAGCCAGGCGGCGAGTTCCGGCGCGGGGCCGGTGATCGTGGGCGCCCCCTCGGGGTCACCCACGACGAGTTCGTGCCGGACGCCGTCGAAGCGCAGCACCATGGCCGGCGCCGCCGGGTTGCCGGCCAGGCCGGTGGCCACCTCGTGCAGCAACCGCTGGGCGAACGCGTCCGGCCAGTCCGCCGGCCGGTAGCCGGCGGCCAGGTCCACGTGGTGCACCTCGATCTCCCGCAGCCGCCCCCAGACCAGCATCGCGGCCGGCCACGGGCCGCGCCGGGCCTGCACGGTGGCCGCCCACGCCTCGACCGGCATGGCCGCCACCGCCGCGGTGAACCGCTCGGCGCTGTCCCGCAGGTCCGCCAGCAGGTCGGCGGCCGGCCGCCCGGACCCGGTCTCGATGTCGGCCGAGCGGGCCTGCGGGCTGGCGTACATCGGGATCGGCTCGCCGGTGCGGGCGGCGGTGAGCAGGTTGACGAAGCCGTCGGCGTTGCGGGCCAGGTGGGTCAGCACGTGGCCGCGGGTCCAACCCGGGAGCAGGGAGGCGGCGGCGACGTCCGCCGGGCCGAAGCCGGACACGGTACGCAGCAGCCGCGCCATGGCCTCGTCCAGCTCGCCGGTCAGCAGGAGGGGATCGCTGGTCACGAAACGACCCTAGCGGTACGGCCTGGCGACGTCGCCGGGGAAATAGCTTTCGGCGCGCCGTCGCGCCCCCTACCGTCTGGGCGACGGCTTCGGTCGCGGCGCCGGTTCGACGCGCCCGGTCGGCGTCGTCGCCGGACGCGGCAGCCGGGAGTCGGGGGGAGGTGGTGAGCATGCCGGTCGCAGCACCCGTGTTCCGCCCTGAACCCCCTCGACACCGATGAGGACACCATGACACTGGATCTGACCGCCCTCGGCTGGGACGCCGACCGGGCGGCCCACCTACCGCGGCACGCCGACCGCCGGCCGGGCCGGGTGGCCCGCGTCGACCGTGGCGTCTGCACCGTGCTCTGCCCGGACGGGCCGGTCCGGGCCAGCCTGGGCGGGGCCGTACTGGCCGCCGCCGCCCGCGACCTGACCGCGCTGCCCTGCGCCGGCGACTGGGTGCTGCTCGCCACCTGGCCGGACGGGCCGGTGACGGTCGAGACGGTGCTGCCCCGGCGTACCGCCCTGATCCGCCGCACCGCCGGCAAGGACGCCAGCGGGCAGGTGCTCGCCGCCAACCTCGACGCCGCCGCGGTGGTCGAGCCGGTGCACCCCGCGCCGGACGCCGAACGGATCGAACGACTGCTCTCCCTGGCCCACGAGTCCGGGGCCGAGCCGCTGCTCGTGCTCACCAAGGCGGACCTGGCCGCCGACCCGGTGGCGGTGGCCCGGCAACTCGCCGCGCTCGCCCCCGGGGTGCCGGTGCTGCCGGTCAGCGCCGAGCGGGGCACCGGGCTGGACCCGCTGCGCCGCCACGTCGCCGCGGGGCGGACGCTCGGGCTGCTCGGGCCCTCCGGCGCGGGCAAGTCGAGCCTGGTCAACGCCCTGGCCGGGGCGGACGTGATGCGTACCCAGGCGATCCGCCGCTCCGACGGCAAGGGCCGGCACACCACCACCTGGCGGGCCCTGGTGCCGATCCCCGGCGGCGGCGCGGTGCTGGACACCCCCGGCGTCCGGGCCGTCGGCCTGCTCGACGGCGCGGCCGGCCTGGACTGGGCCTTCGCGGACATCGCCGAGCTGGCCAGCGGCTGCCGGTACGCCGACTGCGCGCACGACGCCGAGCCGGCGTGCGCGGTGCGCGCCGCGCTGGACAGCGGTGAGCTGCCGGCCCGGCGCTGGGAGAGCTGGCGCCGACTCCAGCGCGAGGTGGCCTTCGAGAGCGGCCGCCGGGAGTCCCGGCTCGCGGCCGAACGGCGGGGCAACTGGCGGGGTGGCCGGCGCCGGACGGGGCGTCCGACGGCGCCGCCGGCGCCGGGCGGATTCTGACCGGAGGACGGCGGCGGTCGGGTGGGGCGAGCGCGCCCCGCCCGACCGAGCTGACCTGGGGGAATGTGCGCGCGCGGAAACTTGTCATACCTCGGGGCTAGAGTTGCCCGGGCGTCTTCCGTGCGCCTCGACAACCTTCGAAAACCGCTCAGAGCACGCTCCGAGCGGACAGATCCGCCTCCATTCTTTCTCCGGGAGCACAGGCACTGTGGCCGACCGACTGATCATCCGTGGCGCGCGCGAGCACAACCTGCGTGACGTCAGTCTCGACCTGCCCCGGGACGCCCTGATCGTCTTCACCGGGCTCTCCGGTTCGGGCAAGTCGAGCCTGGCGTTCGACACCATCTTCGCCGAGGGCCAGCGGCGCTACGTCGAGTCGCTGTCCTCGTACGCCCGGCAGTTCCTCGGCCAGATGGACAAGCCCGACGTCGACTTCATCGAGGGCCTCAGCCCCGCGGTCTCCATCGACCAGAAGTCCACCTCGCGCAACCCGCGCTCCACCGTCGGCACCATCACCGAGGTCTACGACTACCTGCGGCTGCTCTTCGCCCGCATCGGCGAGCCGCACTGCCCGGTCTGCGGCGAGCGGATCTCCAAGCAGAGCCCGCAGCAGATCGTCGACCGGGTGCTCGCCATGGCCGAGGGCACCCGGTTCATGGTGCTGGCCCCGGTGGTGCGCGGCCGCAAGGGCGAGTACGTCGACCTCTTCGCCGAGTTGCAGGCCAAGGGCTACGCGCGGGCCCGGGTCGACGGCGTGGTGCACCCGCTGACCGAGCCGCCGAAGCTCAAGAAGCAGGAGAAGCACACCATCGAGGTGGTGATCGACCGGCTCAGCGTCAAACCCAGCGCCAAGCAGCGGCTGACCGACTCGGTCGAGGCCGCGCTCGGCCTCTCCGGCGGCATCGTGCTGCTCGACTTCGTCGACCTGGCCGAGGGCGATCCGGACCGGGAGCGGCGCTACTCCGAGCACCTGGCCTGCCCCAACGACCACCCGCTCGCGATCGAGGACCTGGAGCCCCGGGTCTTCTCCTTCAACGCCCCGTACGGCGCCTGCCCCGAGTGCACCGGCCTGGGCACCAAGAAGGAGGTCGACCCGGAGCTGGTCATCCCGGACCCGGAGCGGACCCTGCGCGAGGGCGCGATCCAGCCCTGGGCCACCGGGCACAACCTGGAATACTTCCTGCGCCTGCTGGAGGCCCTCGGCGAGGCCGAGCACTTCGACGTGGACACCCCGTGGCGGGCGCTGCCGTCGCGGGCGCAGAAGACGATCCTGCACGGCTCCGACGACCAGGTGCACGTCCGCTACCGCAACAAGTACGGCCGCGAGCGCTCCTACTACACGGGCTTCGAGGGCGTGATGCAGTGGATCGAGCGCCGGCACAGCGACACCGAGTCGGAGTGGTCGCGGGACAAGTACGAGGGCTACATGCGCGACGTGCCCTGCGCGGCCTGCGGCGGCACCCGGCTCAAGCCGGAGGTGCTCGCGGTCACCCTGGCCGGTAAGAGCATCGCCGAGGTCTGCAACCTCTCCGTCGGCGAGGCGGCCGACCTGCTCGCCGGCATCGAGCTGACCGACCGGCAGAAGATGATCGCCGAGCGGGTGCTCAAGGAGATCAACGCCCGGTTGAAGTTCCTGCTCGACGTCGGGCTGGACTACCTCTCTTTGGACCGCCCGGCGGGCACCCTCTCCGGCGGCGAGGCGCAGCGGATCCGGCTCGCCACCCAGATCGGCTCCGGCCTGGTCGGGGTGCTCTACGTGCTGGACGAGCCGTCGATCGGCCTGCACCAGCGGGACAACCACCGGCTGATCGAGACGCTGCTGCGGCTGCGCGGGCTGGGCAACACGCTGATCGTGGTCGAGCACGACGAGGACACCATCCGGGTCGCCGACTGGATCGTCGACATCGGGCCCGGGGCCGGCGAGCACGGCGGCAAGATCGTGCACAGCGGGTCGGTGCCGGCGTTGCTGGCGAACGAGGAGTCGGTCACCGGGGCGTACCTGTCGGGGCGCCGGCAGATCCCGACGCCGGCCGTCCGCCGGCCGCAGACCGCGGGCCGGGAGCTGGTGGTGCACGGGGCGCGCGAGCACAACCTGCGCAACCTCACCGTCAGCTTCCCGCTGGGCCAGCTCATCGCGGTCACCGGGGTCAGCGGCTCCGGCAAGTCGACCCTGGTCAACGACATCCTGCACGCGGTGCTCGCCAACCAGATCAACGGCGCCCGGCTGGTCCCCGGCCGGCACACCCGGATCACCGGCCTGGAGAACGTGGACAAGGTCGTCGGCGTGGACCAGTCGCCGATCGGCCGCACGCCCCGGTCGAACCCGGCCACCTACACCGGCGTCTGGGACCACATCCGCAAGCTCTTCGCCGAGACCACCGAGGCCAAGGTCCGGGGGTACGGTCCGGGCCGGTTCTCCTTCAACGTCAAGGGTGGCCGCTGCGAGGCGTGCTCCGGTGACGGCACCATCAAGATCGAGATGAACTTCCTGCCCGACGTCTACGTGCCGTGCGAGGTGTGCAAGGGCGCCCGGTACAACCGGGAGACCCTGGAGGTGCACTACAAGGGCCGCACGGTCGCCGAGGTGCTGGACATGCCGATCGAGGAGGCCGCCGAGTTCTTCTCCGCGATCCCGGCCATCCACCGGCACCTCAAGACGCTGGTGGACGTGGGCCTCGGCTACGTCCGGCTGGGCCAGCCCGCCCCGACGCTGTCCGGCGGTGAGGCGCAGCGCGTCAAGCTCGCCTCCGAGCTGCAGAAGCGGTCCACCGGCCGGACCGTCTACGTGCTCGACGAGCCGACCACCGGTCTGCACTTCGAGGACATCCGCAAGCTGCTCATGGTCCTCGAGGGCCTGGTCGACAAGGGCAACACGGTGATCACCATCGAGCACAACCTCGACGTGATCAAGTCGGCCGACTGGATCATCGACATGGGTCCGGAGGGCGGCCACCGGGGCGGCACCGTGCTCGCCACCGGCACGCCGGAGGAGGTCGCCGAGGTGCCGGAGAGCCACACCGGCCAGTTCCTGCGGCCGATGCTCAAGCTCGACGGCGCGGCCAAGGGCGCCGCGGCGGCCACCTCGCGGGCGGCCAAGGCCAACGGCGCCACCCGCCCGCGGGCCAGCCGCAAGGTTCCCGCCGGGGCGCGCTGACCCGGGCGTACGACGGGCGGGCCGCCGCGCAGCGGCCCGCCCGTGCCGCGCCCACTCCACGCCGCGCCCACTCCACGCCGGCTGCGGCCCCGGGTCCCGGGTCGGCACGACGTCTGTTCGGATATCCGATTGGTGACGTGCCGGTATGAACCGTGCGGCACCCTGGTCCGTGTTGCGAAGCGGGGCCACGGGATCATGGCGAGTGGCGGCAGCCGAGAGAAGGGCCGGACATTGAGTGACGATCAGGAGCTGACCGGACCGGGTGGGCAGACCCGGCGCACCCTGCTGGCGGGCGCCGGCGCGGTCGGGGCCGCGGTGGTGCTGGCGGGCTGTGGCGACGACGCGGGGGACACCGCCGGCGGTTCGGCGCCGACCAGCGCCGGTCCTCCCGGCGCCACCAACGCCGGCGATCCGGAGGGCGGCCAGCGGGACAGCAGCGGCCCGCTCGCCCGGACCACCGACATCCCGGTCGGCGGCGGGGCCGTGTTTGCCACCAAGGGCGTCGTGATCACCCAGCCGGTGGCCGGCGAGTTCAAGGCCTTCGACCCGATCTGCACCCACCAGGGCTGCCCGGTGTCGAACGTCGACGGCGGCACGATCAACTGCACCTGCCACAACAGCCGGTTCTCGATCACCGACGGCTCGGTGAAGCAGGGCCCGGCGACCAGGCCACTGGCGCCGAAGAACATCAAGGTCACCGGGGAGCAGATCACCCTGGCCTGAGCCGTACCGCCGCGTTCCCCCGCCCGCGCGGCCGTGGCCGGGGGCGCGCGGCGCGCGGCGACGGTGGCCGGGGGCGCGGCGACGGTGGCTGGGCGCGCGCGGCGACGGTGGCCGGGAGCGCCTGGCGACGGTGGCCGGGGGCGCGTGGTGACGGTGGCCGGGAGCGCCTGGCGACGGTGGCCGGGGGCGCGTGGTGACGGTGGCCGGGGGCGCGTGGTGACGGTGGTCGGGGGCGCGCGGTGACGGGCGCTGTCGGGGGTGCGGACTAGGCTTGCGGCGTGGCTGACCCCTCGACCTACCGTCCCGCGACCGGCACCATCCCGGAGTCGCCAGGGGTCTACCGCTTCCGCGACGGCACCGGCCGGGTGATCTACGTGGGCAAGGCGCGCAACCTGCGCAGCCGGCTCAACTCCTACTTCGCCGACCCGGTCAACCTGCACCAGCGCACCCGGCAGATGGTCTTCACCGCCGAGTCGGTGGACTGGATCACCGTGGCCACCGAGGTCGAGGCGCTCCAGCAGGAATACACCTGGATCAAGCAGTACGACCCGCGGTTCAACGTCCGCTACCGCGACGACAAGTCGTACCCCTATCTCGCGGTCACCCTCGACGAGGAATACCCGCGCCTGCAGGTGATGCGCGGCGCCAAGCGCAAGGGGGTGCGCTACTTCGGGCCGTACTCCCACGCCTGGGCGATCCGCGAGACGCTGGACCTGCTGCTGCGGGTCTTCCCGGCGCGGACCTGCTCCTCCGGAGTGTTCAAGCGGGCCGGCCAGGTGGGCCGGCCCTGCCTGCTCGGTTACATCGGCAAGTGCTCCGCGCCCTGCGTCGGCAGCGTCACCGCCGAGCGGCACCGGGAGATCGTCAACGGCTTCTGTGACTTCATGGCCGGCCGCACCGACACCATGGTCCGGCGGCTGGAGAAGGAGATGCTGGAGGCCAGCGAGCAGCTGGAGTTCGAGCGGGCCGCCCGGCTGCGCGACGACGTGGCCGCGCTGCGGCGCGCCATGGAGAAGCAGACCGTGGTGCTCGGTGACGGCACCGACGCCGACGTGGTGGCCTTCGCCGACGACCCGCTCGAGGCCGCGGTCCAGGTCTTTCACGTCCGCGACGGTCGGGTCCGCGGCCAGCGCGGCTGGGTGGTGGAGAAGACCGAGGAGCTGACCACCGGTGACCTGGTGCACCACTTCTGCACCCAGGTCTACGGCGGCGAGCAGGGCGAGGCCGACGTGCCCCGCGAGCTGCTCGTTCCCGAGCTGCCCGGCGACGCCGAGGCGCTCGCCGACTGGCTCTCCACCCGACGGGGCAGCCGGGTGTCCCTGCGGGTGCCGCAGCGCGGCGACAAGCGCGCGCTGCTGGAGACCGTCGAGCGCAACGCCAAGGACGCGCTCGCCCGGCACAAGCTCAAGCGGGCGGGCGACCTCACCACCCGCAGCCAGGCGCTCGACGAGATCGCCGAGGCGCTCGGCATGCGTACCTCGCCGCTGCGGATCGAGTGTTTCGACGTGTCCCAGATCCAGGGCACCGACGTGGTGGCCAGCATGGTCGTCTTCGAGGACGGGTTGCCCCGCAAGAGCGAGTACCGGCGGTTCATCGTCCGCGGCGCCACCGACGACCTCTCCGCCATGTCCGAGGTGCTGCGCCGGCGCTTCGCCCGCTACCTCGACGCCCGCGCCGAGACCGGTGAGATCGGCGAGGAGACCGCCGGTGACCCGGACCGGCCCGGCATCGACCCGACCACCGGCCGGCCGCGCCGGTTCGCGTACCCGCCGCAGCTGGTCGTGGTCGACGGCGGCGCGCCGCAGGTGGCCGCCGCCGCGCAGGCCCTCGCCGAGCTGGGCATCGACGACGTGGCGCTCTGCGGCCTGGCCAAGCGGCTGGAGGAGGTCTGGCTGCCCGACGACGAGTTCCCGGTCATCCTGCCGCGCACCTCCGAGGCGCTCTACCTGCTGCAACGCGTACGCGACGAGGCGCACCGGTTCGCCATCACCTTCCATCGGCAGCGCCGCTCGAAGCGGATGACCGAATCGGCGCTCGACAACATCCCCGGCCTCGGCGAGGTACGCCGCAAGGCGCTGCTGCGGCACTTCGGCTCGCTCAAGCGGCTTTCCGCCGCCACCGTCGAGGAGATCACCGAGGTGCCCGGGGTGGGCCGGCGGACCGCCGAGGCGATCCTCGCCGCCCTCGACGAGTCGGGCTCGGCCAAGACCCACTCCTGAGGCAGGGCCGGTGGGCTGCCGGGTAGCGGCCCGGTGGCGGGCGGAGCAGAACTGCCTCGCGTCCCGCTTGCTTGGGTTTTGGCGGCTGTGGGTGTCCGGCGTTCGGCTCACGGCCTGGTTTCCGCACGCTACCGACTTGATGACGGGAACGACTCACAGGTGGGACGCTACCGACTCAATGACGAAACGACTCAACGCGGGACGGTACCGACTCGCGCCGGCAAACGACTCAGGCCGGATGCTACTGACTGGCTGGCGCAAACGACTCACGACGTGATGCGCGTGGCGCTGCCGAACTCACTGACGGAAACGACCCACGGCGGGGTGCTACTGACTTGATGGCGCAAACGACTTACGACGTGATGCGCGTGGCGCTGCCGAACTCACTGACGGAAACGACCCACGGCGGGGTGCTACTGACTTGATGGCGGAAACGACTCAGGCGGGGCGGCGTGACCGTGCCGACTCAATAACGGCAACGACTCACGGGGGAGGCAGAGGAGGGCGGCTGGGGGTGAGTGTCGATACCGGCTCGGTTCGGCGGGGCGGGGCGACGAACCGGGACCGGGGGACGGCCGCGACTTTCCGGGGCTGGTGATCGACTCGGGATGCGGCAAGCAGGCGTATCCCAGGTCAGGGAGGCTACCGATTGACAGCATCCTGAGCGAACCGCGCACCCGGGGCGGTGCTAGAAGCCGGGGATGCCGCGCCTTGAGGGCTTGCGCAGGCGCTCGGGCGTTCGAATGCCCCGTTTTGTCGGTCCGCGTCGCCGCGCCTGGGCCGTACAGCTGCCGCCACCACAGCCGCTGCCTCCGCCGCCGCGAGTCCTTCCGCCCGTGAGTCGTTTCCGCCATCAAGTCGGTAGCGCCCGGAAACCCCACGCGGCCGGACGAGATTCACCTTCGCGTCGAGGACACTCCGGCAACGCGGAAGGCCCGGGTGCCCGAGTGCCCGTTTTGGGGGCTGGCGTCCCGTGGTCGGGGCCACCCGCAGATTTGGGGGCTGGCGTCCCGTGGTCGGGGCCACCCGCAGGGCGGAATCATGCCGGGGCCGGGGTCGTTGAACATGGCAGACCGCGGAGCAGCCCCACCCCAGGGTGAGCGGCCCCCGGTCGGAAATGATCGGCCACCGGCCGTCGTTACATCCCCCGCACCGCGCACCACCGGTCCACCCCCGGGTGACGCCGGGGAAGCCAGGGAATGACGTCCCGGCCTCCGTCGTTACATCCCCCGCCACCACGCACCACCACTCCCGGGTGAGCCAGGGGAATGACGTCCCGGCCCCCGTCGTTACACCCCCCCGGACCGCGCACCACCGGTCCACCCCCCGGGGGGCATCGGATCCAGGCCGAGGGAATCACTTCCCCGCCACCGATGGTTACACCCCCCGGACGCCCGAGCAGGTCACCCCCGACCGCCAGGCACCCAGACTTTCCCCCCTTTTTCGGCGGCGCCTCGCGCACCCCCGCGCCCGCGCGCCGCCAACCCCCGACCAGAGAGGCACTCATCATGCGTACCACTCTGCTGCGTAACACCGTCCTGACCGCCGCCGGCTTCGCCGCCACCACCGCCGGAATCGCCGGCCCCGCCATCGCCGCACACGCCGCCCCCGCGCAGAAGACCACCCAGGTCAGCACCGACCGCAAGGGCCACGGCGAACGCGAACTCGACGTGCGCTACGAAGCCCAGCCCAACTTCTACTACTGCGGCCCCGCCGCCACCCGCAACGCCCTGTCCGTGCTCGGCAAGAACATCGACGTCGACGCCATGGCCAAGGAAATGGGCACCACCGAGAACGGCACCAACAGCATCAACGACATCACCCCCGTCCTGAACAAGGAAACCGGCAAGCACTACCGGTCGGTCGAGATCAAGAACAGCAACGCCGACGACAAGCAGACCGACACCCTGCGCACCGACATCGTCCGCACCATCGACGACGGCCGCGCCGTGGTCGCCAACATCGCCGGCACCACCACCGACACCGACGGCAACACCCACTCCTTCGAAGGCGGCCACTACATCAGCGTCGTCGGCTACCGCGACAACGGCCACACCGTCACCATCGCTGACAGCGCCAACCCGAACACCGCCTCCTACCACATCAGCATCGACAACCTCGCCGACTGGATCGCCACCCGCGGCTACAGCGCCTCCTGACCGGCCATCCGCTGACAGGAGCGAACACGAAGGGCCGGCCCTCACAAGGGGTCGGCCCTTCGTCGTGTCCGCGGACGGACCTGGTCTCAGGGCTCGGCGAGGACGCCGAGGATGCCGTCGCCGTACTTGGCCAGCTTGTTCTCGCCGACGCCGCTGATCCGGGACAGCTCGGCCAGCGAGGCGGGGGCCTCCGTGGCGATCTGCCGCAGGGTGGCGTCGTGGAAGACCACGTACGCGGGGACGCCCTGCTCCTTGGCGGTGGCCGCGCGCCAGGCGCGCAGCCGTTCGAACACCGACGCGGCGGCCGGGGTGAGGTCGGCGACGACGGTGGCCGCCCCGCGTGGCTTCGCCGACCGGCCGGCCGTCGGCCGCTCCGGCTCGCGCCGCAGGGTGACCGTACGGCGGCGGCCCAGCACCTCGGCGCTGGCCTCGGTGAGCGCGAGGGTGCCGTAGTCGCCCTCCACGGCGAGCAGCCCTTCGGCGAGCAGTTGCCGCACCACCCCCCGCCACTCGGCCTCCCGCAGCTCGGTGCCGATGCCGAACGTGCTCAGCGCGTCGTGACCGTACTGGTCGATCTTGTCGGTGTGCTTGCCGAGCAGGATGTCGATGCTGTGCCCGGCGCCGAAGCGCTGATTGCGTTCCCGGTCCAGCCGGAAGACGGTGGAGAGCAGCTTCTGGGCGGCGACCGTGCCGTCCCAGGACTCCGGCGGTTCGAGGCAGGTGTCGCAGTTGCCGCAGTTGGCCGTGCCGCCTTCGCCGAAGTATTCGAGCAGCTGCGCCCGGCGGCAGCGGACCGTCTCACAGAGCGCCAGCATGGCGTCCAGGTGGGTGGCCAGGTTGCGCCGGTGCGCCAGGTCGCCCTCGGACGTCTCGATCATTTTGCGCTGCTGCACCACGTCCTGCAGCCCGTACGCCAGCCAGGCGGTCGACGGCAGCCCGTCGCGCCCGGCGCGGCCGGTCTCCTGGTAGTAGCCCTCCACCGACTTGGGCAGGTCGAGGTGGGCGACGAAGCGCACGTCGGGCTTGTCGATGCCCATGCCGAAGGCGATGGTGGCGACCATGACCAGCCCGTCCTCGCGTAGGAAGCGCTGCTGGTTGGTCGCCCGGGTCGCCGCGTCCAGCCCGGCGTGGTAGGGCAGCGCCGCAATGCCCTGCTGGACCAGGAACTCGGCGGTCTTCTCCACCGAGGCGCGGGAGAGGCAGTAGACGATGCCCGCCTCGCCCGGGTGCTCGTCGCGCAGCAGGGCGAGCAACTGCTTGCGCGGCTCCCGCTTCGGCACGATCCGGTACTGGATGTTGGGCCGGTCGAAGCTCGCCACGAAGTGCCGGGCGTCGGTGAGCTGGAGTCGGGTGGCGATCTCGGTGCGGGTGGCCCGGGTGGCCGTGGCGGTCAGCGCGATGCGCGGCACCGCCGGCCAGCGCTCGTGCAGCATCGACAGGTTGAGGTAGTCCGGGCGGAAGTCGTGCCCCCACTGCGACACGCAGTGCGCCTCGTCGATCGCGAACAGGGCGATGCGGCCCCGCTCCAGCAGGCCGAGGGTGGCGCGCACCGCCAGCGCCTCCGGGGCCAGGTAGAGCAGGTCCAACTCGCCGGCGAGGAAGGCGGCCTCCACCCGGCGTCGCTCGGTGAGGTCCTGCGTCGAGTTGAGGAAACCGGCCCGGACACCGACGGCGGTGAGCGCGTCGACCTGGTCCTGCATGAGCGCGATCAGCGGCGACACCACCACCGCGACGCCGTCACGGACCAGCGCCGGGATCTGGTAGCAGAGCGACTTGCCGCCGCCGGTGGGCATCAGCACCAGCGCGTCGCCGCCGGCCACCACGTGCTCGACGACCTCCTGCTGGAAACCGCGGAAGGCGTCGTAACCGAACACCCGGCGCAGCACCCGCAGCGCGTCCTCGGTCCGCTGATCGGTGGGGGAGACCATCCGCGCAGTCTACGATCGTCCCCCGACACCACCCGGCCGCCGGCGGGCGCGTCGGCACCCGAGCGGGAACCGCCGTCCCGGGCCGACCCAGGGCCGGGGACGGCGCGGAAGCCGGCGGCGTCGCCGGCCCCCGGAGGTACGGGACGCCGACGTACCGGCGTGTCGGAAGGACGACCCGGGTGGAGGGCCGGATCCGGCAAACCGGACAAGTACCTGTTCCCGTCGTCACCCCGTGGAATCCCGGGCGGGGTCGGAGCCGTTAGAGTCGCTGACTGACCAGGCGCGGCCGACCGGCCGCGGCGCCACAGCTTGGGGGTAGCGGGTGAGCGAGGCGCGGACGGGAGACCCGGTGTCGACGGCCGGTACGGAGCCGGCCCTCGGCCGGCCGGCGCCGGCCGAGGCGGACACCACGTTGGTCGTGGTCACCGGCCTCTCCGGCGGTGGCCGCAGCACGGTCGCCCGGGCGTTGGAGAACGTCGGCTTCTACGTGGTCGACAACCTGCCCCAGGCGCTGATGCTCGACATGGCCGAGCTGGCCTTCAAGGCCGGCGGCGCGGCCCGGCGTACCGCCATGGTGCTGGACGTGCGCTCCCGCGCCTTCTCCACCGACCTGGCCGGAGCGATCCGGGAGCTGCGCGAGCGCGGCTTCCACCCCCGGGTGGTCTTCGTCGACGCCGACGACGAGGTGCTGATCCGCCGCTTCGAGAGCGTCCGCCGGTCCCACCCGTTGCAGGGCGAGGGGCGGCTGGCCGACGGGATCGCGGTGGAACGGGCGTTGCTGGAGGAGGCCCGCGACCAGGCCGACGTGATCATCGACACCAGCCACCTGAACGTCAACCAGCTGCGCCGCCGGGTCGAGGAGCTCTTCGGCGGCGAGGACGCCCGCCGGCTGCGGATCACCGTGCTCTCCTTCGGCTTCAAGTACGGCCTGCCCCCGGACGCCGACTTCGTGATGGACGCCCGGTTCCTGCCCAACCCGTACTGGGTGCCGGAGCTGCGCGAGCACACCGGCCGGGAGGAGGCGGTCAGCGCGTACGTGCTGGGCCAGGAGGGCGCGGAGGGCTTCGTGGCCGGCTACGCCGACCTGGTCAACGCCACCACCGGCGGTTTCGAGCGGGAGGGCAAGCGCTACCTGACCGTCGCGGTCGGCTGCACCGGCGGCAAGCACCGCAGCGTCGCCATCGCCGAGGAGCTGGCCGCGCGGCTGCGCCAGTCCGGCATCGCGGCCAACGCCCAGCACCGGGACCTGGGGCGGGAATGATCCCGACCAGGGTGGTCGCGTTCGGCGGCGGGCACGGGCTCTCGGCGTCGCTGCGGGCGCTGCGGCACTGCGTACCCGGGCTGGACCTGGACATCACCGCGGTGGTCACGGTGGGCGACGACGGCGGCTCCAGCGGGCGGCTGCGCGCCGAGCGCGGCGGCCTGCCCCCCGGTGACCTGCGGCAGGCGCTGGTCGCCCTCGCCGGCGACCACCCGGCCACCCGGCGCAGCGCCGCGCTGTTCCAGCACCGCTTCGCCGCCGCGGCGCGGCAGGCGGGCGTCACCGTGGGACCGCCGCCCGGCGGCGCCGCGGTGAGCGCCGGGGCCGGCGCGACGGCGGCCGACCCGCTCGCCGGACACGCCGTCGGCAACCTGTTGCTGCACGGGCTGATGGAACTCCTCGGTGACCCGGTGGCCGCGCTCGACCACGCCGGGGCGATGCTCGGCGCGGTCGGCCGGGTGCTGCCCATGTCGTGCCAGCCGGTGGGCATCGAGGCCCGGGTACGCGGCGCCGACCCGGACCACCCCGACGAGGTACGCGTGCTGCGTGGCCAGCACCAGGTGGCGGTCACCACGGGGCGGGTGGAGTCGCTGCGGCTCACCCCGGCCGCGCCGGCGGCCTGCGCGGAGGCGGTCGCCGCGGTCCGCGCCGCCGACTGGTTGATCTTCGGGCCGGGCAGCTGGTACACCAGCGTGCTGCCCCACCTGCTGGTGCCCGGGCTGGCCGACGCGATCGTGTCCAGCCCGGCCCGCCGTCTGGTGACCCTCAACCTGGTGGCGGAGAAGGAGACCTTGGGGCTCTCCCTGCCCGACCATCTGGACACCCTCGGGCGCTATCTGCCCGAGCTGAAGGTGGACATGGTGCTGGCGGACTCCACGGCGGTGGGTGATCCCGAGGCGGTCGAACGTGCGGCAGAATCGCTGGGTGCCCGGCTGGTCCTCGCCCCCGTCGCCGTCACCGACGGCACGCCCCGTCATGATCCAGCCGCGCTGGGCGCCGCACTGGTGCCGGTCCTGGGCGCCGATCGTTAGACACGTACGTAATCACCGGCGACACGCCGGTACCGGTCCGTGAGGGGGCGCACTATGGCGATGACGGCCGCGGTCAAGGACGAGCTGAGTCGGGTCGACGTACCCAAGCCGTGCTGCCGGCGCGCGGAGATGGCCGCCCTGCTGCGCTTCGCGGGTGGCCTGCACATCGTGTCCGGCAGGGTGGTGGTCGAGGCGGAGCTGGACACCGGCGCGGTCGCCCGGCGGCTGCGCCGCGAGATCGCCGAGGTCTACGGCTACTCGAGCGAGATCCACGTGCTCGCCTCCGGTGGGCTGCGCAAGGGCAGCCACTTCATCGTCCGGGTGGTCAAGGACGGGGAGGCCCTCGCCCGGCAGACGGGCCTGCTCGACGTCCGGGGCCGTCCGGTGCGCGGGCTGCCGCCGCACGTGGTGGCCGCGAACGTGTGCTGCGCGGTCTCCGCCTGGCGGGGCGCCTTCATGGCGCACGGCTCGCTCACCGAACCGGGCCGCTCCAGCGCGCTGGAGATCACCTGCCCGGGCCCGGAGTCCGCGCTGGCGCTGGTCGGCGCGGCCCGCCGGATCGGCATCACCGCGAAGAACCGAGAGGTACGCGGGGTGGACCGGGTCGTGGTCAAGGACGGCGACGCGATCGCCGCCCTGCTCACCCGCATCGGCGCCCACTCCAGCGTGCTGGCCTGGGAGGAGCGGCGGGTGCGCCGGGAGGTCCGGGCGACCGCCAACCGGCTGGCCAACTTCGACGACGCCAACCTGCGCCGCTCGGCCCGCGCCGCGGTGGCCGCCGCCGCCCGGGTCACCCGCGCGCTGGAGATCCTTGCCGACGACGCCCCCAACCACCTCACCTCGGCCGGCCGGCTGCGGCTTGAGCACCGGCAGGCCTCGCTGGAGGAGCTGGGCGCGCTCGCCGACCCGCCGCTGACCAAGGACGCCATCGCCGGCCGGATCCGGCGGCTGCTCGCGCTGGCCGACAAGCGGGCCCGCGACCTGGGCATCCCGGATACCGAAGCGGCCGTCACGCCCGACATGCTCGTGGTCTGATAGGACCGTGCGGCTGTTCGCGTGCGGGCGGGATCACCACCCGCCGCAGCGCGGTGGCGCACGCTCGGATAGGGTCGCTGCGTACGGCAAGGGGGCCGGCACAGGCATTCCTCGCCGTACTCACCGCCTCGGGCGGTCAGGTCTGGGACAGACCGCGGCGGGGTGGCCGAGATGACATCGTCAACGGCCGGCTCCTACGGTCGGCGCACACACCTCCGCCGGCAGTGGTCTGACGCCGGCGGACCAGAACGCGAGGAGATGGGACCTGTGACCATCCGGGTTGGCATCAACGGTTTCGGCCGGATCGGCCGTAACTTCTTCCGGGCAGTGCTGGCGTCCGGTGCGGACATCGAGGTCGTGGCGGTGAACGACCTGACCGACAACGCGACGCTCGCCCACCTTGTCAAGTACGACAGCATCCTGGGCCGCCTCCCGCACGAGGTGAAGGCGACCGCCGACGAGATCACCGTGGGCGGCAAGACCATCAAGGCGTACGCCGAGAAGGACCCGGCCAAGCTGCCGTGGGGCGAGGTCGGCGCGGACGTCGTGATCGAGTCCACCGGCTTCTTCACCGACGCCACCAAGGCGAAGGCGCACATCGACGGCGGGGCCAAGAAGGTCATCATCTCCGCGCCGGCGAAGAACGAGGACGTCACCGTGGTCATGGGCGTCAACCAGGACCAGTACGACCCGGCCAAGCACAACATCATCTCGAACGCGTCCTGCACCACCAACTGCCTCGCCCCGATGGCGAAGGTCCTGCACGACACGTTCGGCATCACCAAGGGTCTGATGACCACCATCCACGCGTACACGCAGGACCAGAACCTGCAGGACGCGCCGCACAAGGACCTGCGCCGGGCCCGCGCCGCCGCGCTGAACATCGTGCCGACGTCGACCGGCGCCGCGAAGGCGATCGGCCTGGTGCTGCCGGACCTGAAGGGCAAGCTGGACGGCTACGCGCTGCGGGTGCCGATCCCGACCGGCTCGGCCACCGACCTGACCGTCGAGGTCGGCCGGGAGACCACCGTGGACGAGGTCAACGCCGCGTTGAAGGCCGCCGCGGACGGCCCGCTCAAGGGCATCCTGGTCTACAACGAGGACCCGATCGTCTCCGCCGACATCGTCACCGACCCGGCGTCGTGCATCTTCGACGCGCCGCTGACCAAGGTGATCGGCAACCAGGTCAAGGTCGTCGGCTGGTACGACAACGAGTGGGGCTACTCGAACCGCCTGGTCGACCTGGTCAAGCTGGTCGGTTCGTCGCTGTGAGCATCCGCAACCTCGACGACCTGCTCGCCGAGGGGGTGTCGGGTCGGCGTGTGCTGGTGCGCGCCGACCTGAACGTCCCGCTCGACAAGCAGTCCGGGGCGATCACTGATGACGGCCGGATCCGGGCCGTGCTGCCGACGCTGAGCGCGCTGGTCGAGGCCGGCGCCAAGGTGGTGGTCTGCTCGCACCTGGGCCGCCCCAAGGGCGCGCCGGACCCGCAGTTCAGCCTCCGTCCGGTGGCGGGGCGGCTGGGTGAGCTGCTCGGGGCGCCGGTCCACTTCGCCGAGGACACGGTCGGCGACTCGGCGCGCGCCACGGTGGCGGGCCTGGCCGACGGGCAGGTCGCCCTGCTGGAGAACCTGCGCTTCAACAAGGGCGAGACCAGCAAGGACGACGCCGAGCGGGGCGCCTTCGCCGACCAGCTCGCCGCCCTGGGCGACGTGTACGTCGACGACGCGTTCGGCGCGGTGCACCGCAAGCACGCCAGCGTGTACGACGTGCCGGCCCGGTTGCCGCACGTGGCGGGCCGGCTGGTGCTGCGCGAGGTCGAGGTGCTCAGCCGGCTCACCGGCGAGCCGGAGCGGCCGTACGTGGTGGTGCTGGGCGGGTCCAAGGTCTCCGACAAGCTGGCGGTGATCGAGGCCCTGCTGCCGACGGTCGACCGGCTGCTCATCGGTGGCGGCATGTGCTTCACCTTCCTCAAGGCGCAGGGTCACGAGGTGGGCACGTCGCTGCTGGAGAAGGAGATGGTCGAGACCTGCCGCAACCTGATGGAGCGCGCGCCGGGCAAGATCATGCTCCCGGTCGACGTGGTGGCCGCCGACGCGTTCGCGCCGGACGCCGCGCACGACACCGTCCGCGCCGACGGCATTCCCAGCCACCGGCTCGGCCTGGACATCGGCCCGGAGACGGTGGCCGGCTTCGCGGCGGCGCTGTCCCAGGCGAAGACCATCTTCTGGAACGGCCCGATGGGCGTGTTCGAGATGGCCGCGTTCGCGAACGGCACCCGCGGGGTGGCCGAGGCGATCACCAAGGCCGACGCGTTCAGCGTGGTCGGTGGCGGTGACTCCGCGGCGGCGGTCCGCGCGCTGGGGCTGGACGAGTCCTCGTTCGGGCACATCTCGACCGGCGGCGGCGCGTCCCTGGAATACCTCGAGGGCAAGACCCTCCCCGGCATCGCGGCCCTGGAGAACTGAATGGCGAGCTCGACCCGCCGGCCGCTGATGGCCGGCAACTGGAAGATGAACTTGAACCACCTCGAGGCCAACCTGCTGGTGCAGAAGCTGGCCGCGAGCCTCAACGAGAAGCAGCTCACCGACGTCGAGTGCGTGGTGCTGCCGCCCTTCACCGACCTGCGCACCGTGCAGACCGCGGTGGACGGCGACAAGCTGCTGATCGGCTACGGCGCGCAGGACCTGTCGCCGTACCAGTCGGGCGCGTACACCGGGGACATCTCCGGGCCGATGCTCGCCAAGCTGGGCTGCACCTACGTGGTGGTCGGCCACTCCGAGCGGCGGCAGTACCACCACGAGGACGACGCGCTGGTCAACGACAAGGTGACCGCCGCGCTGGCGAACGGCCTGACCCCGATCCTCTGCATCGGCGAGGGCCTGGAGGTCCGGGAGCAGCTGCGGCACGTGCCGCACTGCTGCGACCAGCTCGACGGCGCGCTCCGCGGGCTCACCGGCGAGCAGGTCACCAAGGTCGTCGTCGCGTACGAGCCGGTCTGGGCGATCGGCACCGGCAAGACGGCGACGCCGGAGGACGCCCAGGAGGTCTGCGGCGAGGTGCGCAAGCGGCTCGTGGAGACCTTCGGCCAGGACACCGCGGACCAGGTCCGGATCCTCTACGGCGGCTCGGTGAAGTCGTCCAACGTCGCCGCGATCATGGCCCAGCCGGACGTGGACGGCGCTCTGGTCGGCGGCGCCAGCCTGGACGCCGAGGAATTCGCGCAGATCTGCCGGTTCCCGGAGCACATCTCCCGCTGATCGCTCGCTATCCTTGACGCTGCCCGTCCACCGGTCGGTGCCACCGTGCCCGACAGGACGGGCAGTGATCGCAACGAGAGGACTGACCCCCGCCATGCCGATCTGGTTCGCCTACACGATGATCGTGTTGCTGGTCATCACGAGCATCCTGCTCACCCTGCTGATCCTCCTGCACCGCGGCAAGGGTGGCGGGCTGTCGAGCATGTTCGGCGGCGGCGTCAGCTCCAGCCTGGCCGGCTCCTCGGTGGCGGAGAAGAATCTCGACCGTTACACCGTGCTGGTCGGGATCGTCTGGTTCGCGTGCATCGTCGGGATCGGGCTCTGGCTCCGCCTCCAGCTCAACAGCGCCACCTGAGTCGGCACTCAGAGGCGTACAATCTGCGCGCGGTCCGTCACGGACCGCGCGCAGTTTTGTTTTCCGCTGTGCACCGCGTCGCCCGCCGCCCACCCCCCGGCGGTGGTCCCCTCCGACGACAGGAGCGAGCAGCCGTGCCGAGTGGCAACGTCATCCGGGGTTCCCGGATCGGGTCCGCCCCCGAACGCTTCGACCAGCGCACCGAGCCGGCCCCGCGCCGCCCGGTCGCCTACTGGTGCCGCAACGCCCACCGGGTCGAGTTTCTCATCGCCGCCGAGGCCGAGGCCCCCGCGGTCTGGGACTGCCCGCGCTGCGGCGAGCCGGCCGGCCCCGACCCCGACAACCCACCGGGTCAGGCCCGCACCGAGCCCTACAAGACCCATCTGGCGTACGTGCAGGAGCGGCGCACGCCCGAGCAGGCCGAGGCACTGCTCGCCGAGGCACTCGACGCGCTGCACCGCCGTCGCGGTCGGGGCTGAGCGGGTTCGGCACGTCCGCCCTGGTTGTGGGTGCGGCACCCGCGTCGCGCTCAAGGGCTGAGCCGGCGCTCGGCGCGTCCGCCGCTCGGGTGCGGCGGGTGCCGTCGCCGTCGCGGTCGGAGCTGAGCGGATTCGGCACGCTGCCGGCGCCGGGTTCGCTCGCGCACGCTGCCGGCGGCCCGGTTCGCTCGCACACGCTGCCGGCGGCCCGGTTCGCTCGCACATCGGCGGCCCGGTTCGCTCACGACGGCGGGTGGTTTTGACCCGCTACCGACTTGATGACGTGAATGAATCACTCTCGGCCACCGCCACCGCCACCGCCACCGCCACCGTTGGCGTTGCGACCACCGCCACCGCCACCGTCGGCGTTGCGACCGGCGTCGGCGTCAGTGCCGTGATTCGTCTGCGTCATCAAGTCGTCAGGCGCCGAACGGTTCACCCGCCGGTCCGGTCCGCACCTTCGGTAAGGGGATCTTGGCAAGTTCTGGCCCCCGCAGGCGCTGAAATCGTGAAAGATCTCGACCTGTCCAGGCTGAGGAGGCCAGCGCCACCCTGGTGGTGCGGCGCTGCACCACCGTCGCCGTGAGCCCGAGCCACCACCGTCGCGCTGGGCCCGAGCCGCCGCCGTCGCGCTGGGCCCGAGCCGCCACCGTCGCGCTGCGCCCGAGCCGCCACCGTCGCCGTGAGCCCGAGCCACCACCGTCGCGGTGAGCCGGAGCCACCACCGTCGCGGTCAGCGGCAACCGCCGTCGCGGTGAGCCCGGGCCGGTGGGGCCCGCTCAGCGCAGGCTGCGCAGCCGGTGCGGTACGTCGGCGGCCGCGGCCCGGTCCAGCAGCCAGAGGGTACGGGTCACTCCGTGCGCCCCGGCCGCCGGCAGCTGTACCGGACCGGCCCCGGCCAGGGCCATGCCCACCGCCCGGGCCTTGTCGCTGCCCGCCGCCACCAGCCAGACCTCCTCGGCCGTGTTGATCGCCGGCAGGGTGAGCGTGGTGCGTACCGGGGGTGGCTTCGGGCTGCCGCGGACCGCGCTGACCGGGCGGTTGTCGTGGTGCACCGGGTGCTCCGGGAAGACCGAGGCGACGTGCCCGTCCTCGCCGACACCGAGCAGGAGCACGTCGAAGTGGGGGAGCGCGGCATGCCCCGGCCGGGCGGCCCGGGCCAGTTCCTCGGCGTACCCGGCGGCGGCGGTCTCCGGGTCGTTGCCGGCCGGTCCGTCGGAGGCCGGCATCGGGTGGATCCGCGCCGGGTCCAGCGGCACCACGTCCAGCAGCGCCGCCCGGGCCTGGGTCTCGTTGCGCTCCGGATCGCCGGCCGGCAGGAACCGCTCGTCACCCCACCAGACATCCACCCGGGACCAGTCCACGGCGTCCCGGGCCGGCAGCCCGGCCACCGCCCGGTAGACCGCCGCGGCGATCCGTCCACCGGTCAGCACCACCGACGCCTGGCCACGGTCCGCCTGTGCGTCGAGCAGCTTCACCACCAGCCGGGCCGCCACGGCCTGCGCCAGCAGGTCGGGATCGGCGTGTACGGCGACACTCGCCTCACTCATCCATCGCGCCTTCGCGTTCCGACCGCCCCACGGCGGTCACCTGTGCTGTCCGGCCGCGGTGCGACCGGGCCACCGCCGGTCACCCGTTGGCGGTCGCGCCCGCGTGCGCGGAGATCCCGGCCTCGGCCCGCTCGGCGGTCGCCGGATCCTTCCACACGTGCACCCGCTGGCTGGGCCGCTGGTCCAACCCGGAGAGGCCGGCGGTGGCGCCGAGCGCCTCCGCGTACACCTGGTCGGCGTCGAGGCGGCGCAGCTCCTCGGCCAGCTCGTCGCCGAGCGGGCGGCGGACCAGCGGCAGGGTCCGGTCCTCCTGCCCGGTACGCCGGAAGACCGCCACGCTGTCGTCCCGGGTCAGGGTCAGCGAGTCGCCGTTGGCGCAGCGCAGCTGCACCTCCCGCATCCGGGGGTACTCGTCGGTCTCCTTGCGGACCGGGTCGATGCCGAGCCGGGCCGCGAGCCAACCGCGCATCAGCGCCGCCGTCGGGTCGCTCCGGGGTGCCACCACGGTCGCCTCGGTGATCCTGGCCTGGGCGGTGTCGAACGCGCCGGCCACCAGGGTGCGCCACGGGGTGATCCGGGTCCAGGCCAGGTCGGTGTCGCCCGGGGCGTAGTCGGCGGCCCGCTGCCGCAGCGCGGCGATCGGGTCGGCGGCCTGCGCCGCGTCGGTGATCCGCCGGTCCGCCACCACGCCGAGGAAGTCGGTCGCGATCTCCTGCGGCGGCTCACCGTGCCACCAGGTCACCACCGGCACGTCGGGCACCAGCAGCGGCATTACCACCGATTCGGCGTGCAGCGCGAGCCGGCCGTACATCCGCATGACCACCGCCTCGCACGGGCCCAGCCGGCCGCCGACGACGATCTCCGCGTCCAGCCGGTTGCGCTCCCGCTCGACGTCGCTGCGTACCACCACGAGCAGCCGGCAGGGGTGCGCGGCGGCCGCGATGGTCGCCGCCGCCTCCGCCTCCCGGACCCGCTTCTCGTCCACCACCACGATCAGGCTGAGGGCCATGCCACTGGCCACCCCGCCCGCGCTGCGCCGCTCGGCGGCGAGCGCCTTGACCACCTCGTTGCCGGTCGTGTCCCACAGCCCGATCACGGGAGCCTCCTGGTCCGTCGGCCCGCGCCGCCGCGCGACGCCGCCACGTTGCTGTGCCCGTTGGTCCGCTCGCTCATGCCAGTCACGCCCGCCGCCAGGCCCGGCCGTCGCGGGCCAGCATCTCGTCGGCGGCCCGCGGACCCCACTCGCCGGCCCGGTACGGCTCCGGCTTGGTGCCCACCCAGGCGTGCTCCAGCGGGTCCACGACCTGCCAGCTCTGCTCCACCTCGGCCGCGTCCGGGAAGAGCGTCCGGTCGCCGATCAGCACGTCCAGCACCAGCCGCTCGTACGCCTCCGGGCTGGACTCGGTGAACGCCTCGCCGTACTGGAAGTCCATCGCGATGTCCCGGACCTCCATGGTGGTGCCCGGCACCTTGGAGCCGAACTTCAGCACCACGCCCTCGTCGGGCTGCACCCGGATGACGAGCTGGTTGGGGCCGAGCGACTCCATGTCGGCCGCGTTGAACGGCAGGTGCGGCGCCTTCTTGAACATGATGGCCACCTCGGTGACCCGCCGCGGCAGCCGCTTGCCGGCCCGGATGTAGAACGGCACCTCGGCCCAGCGCCGGTTCTGGATGCCGAGCTTGACCGCCACGTACGTCTCGGTGGTGGAGTCCGCGGGGACGCCCTCCTCCTCCAGGTACCCGACGGCGCGTTCGCCGCCCACCCAGCCGGGCAGGTACTGGCCGCGCACGGTGTCCCGGGCGACGTCCTGCGGCACGGTGATCGCCTTGAGCACCTTCAGCTTCTCGGCCCGGATCTCGTCGGCGTCGAAGCTGGTCGGCTCCTCCATGGCGACCAGGGCGAGCAGCTGGAGCAGGTGGTTCTGCAGCACGTCGCGGGCGGTGCCCACCGAGTCGTAGAAGGCGGCCCGGGTGCCGATGCCGACGTCCTCGGCCATGGTGATCTGCACCGAGTCGACGTACTTGGAGTTCCACAGCGGCTCGAACAGGTTGTTGGCGAACCGCAGGGCGAGGATGTTCTGGACCGTCTCCTTGCCCAGGTAGTGGTCGATCCGGAAGACGTCCTGCCGGGTGAAGACGTCGTCGACCAGGTCGTTGAGCGCCTTGGCCGAGGGCAGGTCGTTGCCGAACGGCTTCTCCACCACCACCCGGCGCCAGCCGCCGGACTTGGCGTTGTCCGCCATGCCGGTGCGGGCGAGCTGCTTGAGCACCACGGGAAAGGCCGCCGGGGGGATGGAGAAGTAGAAGGCGGCGTTGCCGGTGATGCCGTGCGAGTCGCGCAGCTCGTCGAGGGTGGCGGCGAGGTGGTCGAACGCGGCGTCGTCGTCGAACGAGCCGCCGACGAACTTGATGTTGCCGGCGAGCCGGGCCCAGACCTCCTCCCGCCAGGGGGTGCGGGCGTGCTTCTTCGCCGCGTCGTGGGCCAGCGACTCGAAGTCGCCGTCGCCCCAGTCGCGCCGGGCGAAGCCCAGGACCACGAAACCGGGCGGCAGCAGTCCCCGGTTGGCCAGGTCGTAGACCGCCGGCAACAGCTTCTTGCGGGCCAGGTCACCGGTCACCCCGAAGATCACCAGGGCGCACGGCTCCGGGATCCGGGGCAGCCGCCGGTCCTGCGGGTCGCGCAACGGGTTCCCCGTGGCCGCTTCGCCCGACGACTGCGGGTCCCGCAGGTCCGGCTCACTGCTCGCGCTCACGGTGCCTCCTCGCTCCGCCGAATCCACATCGTTCATCGTCACGTCCGTGTCCGTCCGGCCGCATCCAGCAGCTGGGCGACGCCCGCCGCCCGCTCGGTCAGGTGCAGTCGTAGCACCGCTCGCCCACGACCGGCCACCGCCTGCCGGTCGCCGGCGGCCTGGGCCGCCTGGAGCTCTCCGAAGGTGTACGGGCGGCCGGGCACCGGCAGATCGGTGGTGGCCGCGCCGGTCACCTGAAGGTAGCTCCCGACCGGGGGACCGCCCAGGTGGTACTGCCCGGTGGCGTGCGGGTGCCGCGGGCCCCAGCCGAAGGTGACCGGTCGGCCGGTCGCCCCCGCCAGCAGCGCGCGCAGCCCGGCCACCGCCGCGTCGGCGGACCGGTCGAGGTACGCCGTCACGGCCAGGTACCCGTCGTCACCGAGCCCGTCGAGCAGCCGGCGCAGCACCCCGCCCAGGTCGGTGGGGAAGCCGTCCGGGGCGTGCACCTCGACCGCGCCCTCGGTGAACGAGGGGGTCTCCGCCGGCACCCCGGCGCCGAGCAGCCGGGCGGTGTGCTCCTGGCTCGCGGCGACGTCCGGTTCGTCGAACGGGTCGACGCCCAGCGTCACGGCTGCCACCGCGGTGGCGTATTCCCAGGTCAGGAAGTGGGCGCCGAGGGGGCCGTTGACCGCCACGGCCGCGCCGACGGCCGGCGCCCGGCCGGGGGCGAGCGCACCGCCGTAGCTGATCGTGAGCACGTCCGGGCCGGCGGCGCCGGGCGCGTCGGGGGCCTCCACGACCACCGGCAGCAGGCCCATCCCGGCCTTGCCGGTGGACTCGGCGATCAACTGCTCGGCCCAGTCGCCGAGCCCTTCGGCGCCGGTGCCGTCGGGCACCAGGGCGACGGTGGCCCGGCCGGTGGTGGCCGCCGCGCCCAGCGCCGCGCCGAGGGCCAGGCCGGGATTGTCCCGGTCGCGTCCCAGCGCCCCGGCGAGCGCGTCGGCCTCGTCCAGGAGATCGGCCACCGGCACCCCGGCCAGCGCCGTGGGGACCAGCCCGAACGCGGTCAGCGCGGCGTACCCGCCGCCCACCTGCGGGTCGGCCGGGATGGTCAGCACGCCCAGCTCGTTCGCGGTCGCCTCCAGCGCCGAGCCGGGGTCGGTGACCACCACGAAGTGCCGGGCGGTCTCCGCCTCGGTCATCCCGGCGTCCAGGAACGCCTGCCAGTAGGCCCGCCGGTGGCTGTCGGTCTCCACCGTCGCGGCGGACTTGCCGGAGACCACCACCACGGTCCGCTCCAGCCGGTCGGCGAGAGCGGCGCGGACCTGCCCGGGGTCGGTGCTGTCCAGCACGGTCAGCGGCCGGCCGAGGGTACGGGCGGTCGCCTCCGCGGCGAGCGACGAGCCGCCCGTCCCGGCGAGCACCACGTGGTCCAGCCCGTCCAGCTCGGCGGTCAGCTCGGCGAGCTGGGGGAGGAGTTCCCGGCTGCGCCGGTGGGTGTCCAGCCAGCCGAGCCGGAGCTTCGCCCCGGCCGCCGCGGCCGGGCCCCAGAGGGTGGGGTCCTGCCCGGCGAGCCGGCCCGGGACGCCCCGGGCGACCAGGTCCTGCCGCACGGAGGCGGGCGCGGACCGGTCGACGGCGTCGGCGCCGCGTACGGCCAGCCCGCCGGCGCTCTCCGCAGGGCCGGCGAGCGGCTCGCTCACGGGGTCACCCCGGTTGGCGACCACGGGGCGTGCCGGACCGGCGCACGTCCCGCGCGCGCGATCCGTACCGCGTGCGGGCCGATCCGGGTGGGAACGGCGGGGCACGTCCCGGGGCGCTGCCCCGGGACGCGTCCGGCGCCGTTCGTCACGCGTTGCCTCCGGCCTGGGCGGCGGCCTGCGCGTTGCCCTTCGCGGCGCGGCGCGGCTGCCCACTGCCCTGCGCGGCCGCCTCGAGCGACTTGCGCACCCCGTCGAGCAGCTCCCGCCAGCTCGCCTCGAACTTCTCCACGCCCTCCCGCTCCAGCGTCTCGATCACGTCCGCCATGTCGACGCCCACCGACGCCAGGTCGGTGAAGACCTTGCGCGCCTCGTCGTACCCGCCGGTGACGGTGTCGTCGCGGGTCTCGCCGTGGTCGGCGTACGCGTGGATGACCGCTTCCGGCATGGTGTTGACCGTGCCGGGCGCGATCAGCTCCTCGACGTAGATGACGTCCCGGTAGTCCGGGTTCTTGGTCGACGTGGAGGCCCAGAGCGGGCGCTGCGGGTGGGCGCCCGCCTCGGCCAGCTGCTGCCACCGCGCGGAGCCGAAGACCTCGCAGTACCGCTCGTACGCCAGCCGGGCGTTGGCCACCGCGGCCTTGCCGCGCAGCGCCTTGGCCTCGTCCGAGCCGATCTTCTCCAGCCGCTTGTCGACCTCGGTGTCGACCCGGGAGACGAAGAACGACGCCACCGACCCGATCTTCGACAGGTCGTGGCCGTTCGCCTTCGCCTGCTCCAGACCGGCCAGGAAGGCCTCCATGACCTGCGAGTACCGGTCCAGCCCGAAGATCAGGGTGACGTTCACGCTGATCCCCTCGGCCAGCGTGGCGGTGATCGCCGGCAGGCCCGCCTCGGTGGCCGGGATCTTGATGAACAGGTTCGGCCGGTCGACCAGCCACCAGAGCGACTTCGCCTCGGCGACGGTGCGGTCGGTCTCGTGGGCCAGCCGCGGGTCCACCTCGATGGAGACCCGGCCGTCCACCCCGGCGCTCGCGTCGTACGACGGGCGCATCACGTCGCAGGCCCACCGCACGTCGTACGTGGTGAGCAGGCGGACCGCCTCCTCCACCTCGACGCCCCGGATGGCCAGGTCGTGCAGCTGCCAGTTGTACTCGTCGGCGTCGGCGAGCGCCTTGGCGAAGATGGTCGGGTTGGTGGTCACGCCGGCCACGTGGGACTCGCGGCGGAGCTGGTCCAGCCCGCCGGAGCTGAGTCGTACCCGGGAAAGATCATCGAGCCAGATGGCCACACCCGTGGCCTGGAGCTCGCTCAGCCGGTCCGTCATGACGTCCACGCTCCCCTCAGTTGCCGGTCGTGAAAC
Source organism: Micromonospora sp. HK10 (assembly GCF_000982955.1). Taxonomy (GTDB): domain Bacteria; phylum Actinomycetota; class Actinomycetes; order Mycobacteriales; family Micromonosporaceae; genus Micromonospora. The sequence goes on from NZ_KQ058895.1 coordinate 55,635, forward strand.
CGGTGATGTCGCCCACCCGGGTCAGCGCCGCGTGCGCGGCGGCCACGATCCGGTCGGGGGTGAACCCGAACTGCTCGAACAGCACGGTGTGCGGCGCGCTCGCCCCGTAGTGCTCCAGGCTCACGCTCTCGCCGCTGTCCCCGACGATGCCCCGCCAGGACATGGCGATTCCCGCCTCCACGCTCACCCGTGCCTTTACCCCGCGCGGCAGCACCGACTCCCGGTACGCCTCGTCCTGCTCGAAGAACCACTCCTGGCAGGGCATCGAGACGACCCGGGTGGGGGTGCCGTCGGCCTCCAGCCGCTCCCGCGCGGTGAGGCAGAGCTGCACCTCGGAACCGGTGCCGACGATGATCACCTGCGGCTTGCCGTTGGACGCCTCGGCCAGCACGTAGCCGCCCTTGGCGACGCCCTCGGCGCCGGCCAGCTCGGTGCGGTCGAGGGTGGGCAGCGCCTGCCGGCTGAGCGCCAGCGCGGTCGGCCGGTCGGTGTGCTCCAGGGCCTGCCTCCACGCCCAGGCGGTCTCGTTGGCGTCGGCGGGGCGGACCACGTCGAGGCCGGGGATGGCGCGCAGCGCGGTCAGGTGCTCCACCGGCTGGTGGGTCGGGCCGTCCTCGCCGAGGCCGATCGAGTCGTGCGTCCAGACGTAGACCACGGGCAGCTTCATCAGCGCGGCCAGCCGCACCGAGGGGCGCATGTAGTCGCTGAACACCAGGAAGGTGCCGCCGTAGGGGCGGGTGCCGCCGTGCAGGGCGATGCCGTTGAGGATCGCGCCCATGGCGTGCTCGCGGATGCCGAAGTGCAGGGTGCGGCCGTACTCGTCGCCCGGGAAGTCCTTGGTGGCGTGCACCGCGGGGACGAACGACGGCTCGCCCTTCATGGTGGTGTTGTTGCTCTCCGCGAGGTCGGCGGAGCCGCCCCAGAGCTCGGGCAGCACCGGGGCGAGCGCCTCCAGCACCTTGCCGGAGGCGGCCCGGGTGGCGATGCCCTTGGCGTCGGCCGGGAAGGTCGGCAGGTTGTCGGCCCAGCCCTGCGGGAGGGTACGGGTCGACATCCGCTCCCAGAGCGCCTTGCGCTCCGGGTTGGCCTGCGCCCAGGCGTCGAACGAGGTGGTCCACTCCGCCTGCGCCTCGGCGCCGCGCTCCATCACCTGGCGGGCGTGCTTGAGCACCTCCTCGTCGACCTCGAAGGTGCGCTCCGGGTCGAAGCCGAGGATCTCCTTGGTGGCCTTGACCTCGTCGGCGCCGAGCGCCGAACCGTGGATCTTGCCGGTGTTCTGCTTGTTCGGCGCGGGCCAGCCGATGATGGTGCGCAGCGCGATGAAGGAGGGGCGGCCGGTCTCCGCCTTGGCGGCCAGCAGCGCCTGGTACAGCGCCTCCACGTCCTCGTGGTAGTTGCCCTGGTCGGCGTCGCCGCGGCGCCAGTCGACCGTCTGCACGTGCCAGCCGTACGCCGCGTAGCGGGCCGCCACGTCCTCGCTCTTGGCGATCCGGGTGTCGTCCTCGATCGAGATCTCGTTGTCGTCGTAGATCACGCAGAGGTTGCCGAGCTGCTGGTGGCCGGCGAGGGAGCTGACCTCGTGGCTGATGCCCTCCTCGATGTCGCCGTCGGAGGCGATGCACCAGATGTCGTGGTCGAAGGGGGACCGCCCAAAGTCCGGGTCCGGGTCGAACAGGCCGCGCTCGCGGCGGGCCGCCATCGCCATGCCGACCGCGTTGCCGAGGCCCTGGCCGAGCGGGCCGGTGGTGGTCTCCACGCCCGGCGTGTGGCCGTGCTCCGGGTGGCCGGGGGTGAGCGAGCCCCACTGGCGCAGCGCCTTGAGGTCCTCCAGCGCCAGCGGGTAGCCGGAGAGGAAGAGCTGGATGTAGAGGGTGAGGCTGGAGTGGCCGGCGGAGAGGACGAAGCGGTCCCGGCCGGGCCAGTTCGGGTCCGCCGGGTTGTGCCGCATCACCCGGTTGAAGAGCAAGTACGCCGCCGGGGCGAGACTCATCGCCGTGCCCGGGTGGCCGTTGCCGGATTTCTCCACGGCGTCCATGGCCAGCACGCGGACCGTGTCGACGGCCCTGCGGTCGAGGTCGGACCAGTTGAGAGCGGGAAGCTCGGGTCGGTTGGCAGCCACGATTGGTGTGCTCCTCGGGAGATGGGCGGAACCCTCACTGATGACCCTATCGAGCGGCCCTAAACGTCCGCCCGGGGATCTCTGCATGCTCGTCTGTACGGCTCCGACCGGATCCATCGTTCACCTCGCCGTGTGACGGTCCGCACCGTTGCCGGGTCCCCGGGGCAGCCAAAACGACGACGCGTAGTGTGTGGGGCGGTGTGTGGGCCCGCCGGGCGGGTCCGGGCCGACCCCGACCTCCCCCGCCGAAGCCGGAAGGTGGCAATCCGTGAGCATGATCACCGAGCGCCCCGTCAGCAACTCTGCCGGGCAGCCGCCGGTGAGCACGTTGACGGAGACGCCGGCGGCCGGCCGGCGGGACGTGCGGGCCGTGGTGAGCGCGTACGTGGCGCTGACCAAGCCGCGGATCGTCGAGCTGCTGCTGGTCACCACCGTGCCGGCGATGATGCTCGCCGACGGCGGGATGCCGTCGCTCTGGTTGGTGGCCGTGGTGCTGCTCGGCGGATCGCTCGCCGCCGGGGCGGCCAGCGTGCTCAACTGCTACATCGACCGGGACATCGACCAGTTGATGCGGCGTACCAAGCGCCGGCCGCTGCCCGCGCACACCGTGTCGCCGCGCAGCGCGCTCATCTTCGGGCTGGTGCTGGCGGCGATCTCGGTCGCGCTGATGGCGGCGACCACCAACTGGCTGGCGGCCGGCCTCACCCTCGCCGCGATCGCCTACTACGACCTGGTCTACACGCTCTGGCTCAAGCGGACCACGGCGGCGAACACGTTCTGGGGCGGGATCTGCGGGGCCGCGCCGGTGCTGATCGGCTGGGCCGCGGTCACCGGTTCGCTGGCGCCGGCCGCGTGGGGCCTGTTCCTGGTGGTCTTCTTCTGGCAGTTGCCGCACTTCTACGCGCTGGCGATCAAGTACAAGACCGACTACGCCCGCGCCGGCATCCCGATGCTGCCGGTGGTGGCCTCGGTCCGCCGGGTCAACGCCGAGATCCTGGCCTTCTCCTGGCTGACGCTGCTCTCCTCGCTGGCCGTCTGGCCGCTGGGCATGAGCCCGATCTACGGGGTCACCGCGCTGGTGGTCGGCGGCGTCTTCGTGGTCGAGGCGCACAAGCTGTGCCGGCGTGCGACGCGCGGCGAGGCGGTCAAGCCGATGCGGCTGTTCCACTGGTCCACCACCTACCTCACCATCCTCTTCGCGGCCGTCGCGCTCGACGCCCTGCTGTGAGGCCCGCGCCGGCCCCGCCGGGCTGGCTGGTTTCCCGGGCGCGCGGAATTCATCAGAATTTTTTCTGGGCCCCGCCAGGGTCATCGAAGTGGGACAGACTGTGACGATCCCGGCCGTCCGTTTCGCCCCTCCATAGGCGGACACAGGGGGGTGAATCACCTGTGGTCTTCCTTAAACCCGTAGGTAATTGGCATCACAATTAGTTCATCGTTCTCGCACACGTGGGTGGAAGTCTGCTTAGGCTTCGCGTCATGGCAGATGGTTCCGATACGACGCTGACGGCTGACAAGACCGCCGAGCAGGCCCCCAACGGCCTGGTCGCGGGCATCAAGTCGTTCGCCGCCGGGCACGGCGGGGCGAAGGCGGTCATCGAGTACGTCGGTAAGCGTGGCGCGCGCATCGTCCTGGTGGGCTCCGACGGAGTGTGGGCCGACCAGTTCGCGGACGGCACCGACGTGGCACGGCAGGCCTGCGCCACGGCGGGAGTCACCGTCGAGAACGCCTGGGAGCGTGAGCTGATGGACCAGATGCGTCCGAGCAACGACCTCTGGCGGTCGATGGCCCGGCGCACGATGTCCCGTTGATATAAATTGACCGATCACCACCAGTCGACCCGGGGGAAACCCCGGGTCGCTCTCGTCACCTGCACAGCCCTGCCCGACCTCGACCCGGACGACCGGCTCGTGCTCGCCCCGCTCGCCGCCCGCGGCATCGCCGCGGAGGCGGTGGTCTGGGACGACCCGGCCGTGACCTGGACGGCGTACGACCTGACCGTGCTCCGCTCGCCCTGGGACTACGCGCTGCGGCGCGACGAGTTCGTCGCCTGGGCGCGCACCGTGCCCACCCTGGCCAACCCGGTCGACGTGGTCGCCTGGAACACCGACAAGCGCTACCTGGCCGAGCTGGCCGCGGCCGGCGTGCCCACCGTGCCGACCGCCTGGGTGGAGCCGGGCGCGGACTGGCATCCGCCCGCCGACACCGGCGAGTACGTGATCAAGCCGGCGGTCAGCGCCGGCAGCCAGGACACCGGCCGGTACGACCTGGCCGACCCGGAGCACCGGAAGCTGGCCGCCGCGCACCTGCGGCGGCTCGGTGGTGCCGGCCGGGTCGCCATGGTCCAGCCGTACCTCGACGCGGTGGACACCGCCGGCGAGACCGCGCTGCTCTTCCTGGCCGGCCCGGACGGCCTGGCCTTCAGCCACGCGATCCGCAAGGGGCCGATGCTCACCGGGCCCGACCTGGGCGTGGCGGCGCTCTACAAGGAGGAGCGGATCGAGTCCCGGACGGCCACGCCGGCGCAGCGGGACGCCGCCGAGCGGGCCCTGGCCGCCGTTCCCGGCGGCCCGGACCGGCTGCTCTACGCCCGGGTGGACCTGATTCCCGGCCCGGACGGGGCGCCCGTCCTGGTCGAGCTGGAGCTGACCGAGCCGAGCCTGTTCGTCGGCTACGCCGACGGCGCCCCGGACCGGCTCGCCGAGGCGGTCGCCACCCACCTGGCCCGCCCGTCCTGATCCCCGCCCGATCGGCCGGTGCCCGATCGGCCCGTCGTGCCCGATCGGCCGGTCGTGCCCGAGCGCGCCGCGGCCGGGGTCACCGCTCGTCGCAGTGGTTGCGTTCCCAGCGGCCGCCGATCGGCGGGGTGTCCAGCCGGACGGCGGCCTCGTTGCCGGCGAGGTCGTTCTCCTCCACCCGGCAGGACACGCAGCTGCCCGCGCCGGTGATCCAGAACCCGTAGGTCTGGGTGTGCTCGTCCCGGTGCCAGATCCGGTTGCCCCGCACGATGGCCGAGTCGAACGGGGCGTTCACCGCGATCCCGGCGCGCTCCGGCGGCCCGGCCGGCAGCTCGTACGGCGTGCCCGGCTCCGGGGTGGCCTCGTTCCAGCCGGTGGCGCCGTCCGGGCGGACCTCGGCCAGGGACAGCTCGGTGCCGGTGTTGTCGGCCACCACGGCGGTCCGCGAGCCGACGTGCACGACCTTGCCCCGGTGCCCGCCGGCCGGCCAGTCCGCGGCCCCGTCGGTGACCCGCCGCGGGCCGTAGCGCACCGTGTCGCCCGAGCCCCGGCAGGCCGGCGCGGATCGCCGCCCGTTGTCCCGGAGCCGGTTGCCCACCAGCGCCGCGTCGATCATCGGCCGGTCGATCCGGATCCCGTCGAGCCCGTTGTCCCAGATGTCGTTCTCCTCGACCACCACGTCCGCGGCCGCACCCCGGTACCCGTGGCCCAGGTCGTGCTCGTGGTAGCCGTACCCGCCGTTGCGGCTGATCCGGTTGCCGCGCACGGCGTACGGGCCGGGGGTGTTGCCCATGCTGATCCCGTCGCCGACGTTGCGGTCGACCACGCAGCCGGTGAGCAGTCCGCCGCGACCGGCGATCCCGGCCGTGCCGTTGGCCGAGACGTCGAAGCCGGCCTCCAGGTTGTTGGTGAGCGTGCAGCCGGAGACGATCAGGCCGTCCGCGCCCCAGTCGGAGATGCCGAACCGGTTCGCCTGGCTGTGGCAGCCGATGATGCGGAAGCCGCGCGGCGGCGCCCAGTAGTCCTTCTGCAGTTCCAGGAAGATCCCGTTGGTCCCGTTGCCGAGGGTGGTGCAGTTGGCGATGGTGAGCCGCTCCACGTCACCCCAGCCGCCGATGCCCACGCCGATGCCGGCGCCGCCCATCTGTTCGCCGTTGTCCAGCCGGCCGCAACCCACCACGACCACCCCGTCGATCAGGCTGTCCTGGAGGAAGTCGCAGCCCAGCCCGGTCGCACCGGTGTGGTGGATGTAGAGGTTGCGGAACACGCCGCGTACCACGTACTGCAGGCCCAGGCCCTTGGCCAGGTAGTTGTACCGGGCCAGGCCGACGCCGGAGCCGTCGATCTCGAAGTCGGCGAACGTGCATTCGGCGATGTGCCGGTCCCGGTCCGCGCCGTGCTGCACCGTGGTCCAGTACGCCAGCGGGACCGGGTCGTTCCGGTTGCCCTCGTTGCTGAGCAGGAACCGGGTGGCCGCCGGTCCGGCGCCGATCAGCGAGACGCCGCTGCGCCAGACCGTGCCGGCGTCCCGGATCGAGTAGATGCCGGGCGGGCAGTAGATCACCCGGGCACGGCCGTCGGCCTCGTACCCCTCGCCCAGCCGGTCCACCAGGGCGGCCAGCGCCGGCTGATCGTTGGTCACGCCGTCGCCGGTGAGCCCGAACTGCTGGGCGTCACACCACAGCGGCGCGCCGGCCACCGGGGTCAGCCGTTGCGGGACGGTCGTGGATAGGCCCTTGCGCGACACCGGCGGCTCCCCTCGGGCGGACGGTCCTGCCGCGGGGCGCATTCCCGCTGCCGCCGGGCGGTAACGCCGGGAGCGCGCCCTCAGGCGGCGGCGGTGACCCGCTGCCCGGTCGGGGCGGCCGGGGCCGGCGGGGCGGCCGGCAGCCGCTCCCGGGTGGCCCAGAGCACGCCCAGGGTGGCCAGCAGCACCAGGCAGGAGCCGAGCATGTGCGCGGCGACCAGCGCGGCGGGCAGGTGGGTGAAGTACTGCACGAAGCCGATCAGCCCCTGGCCCAACTCGACCGCGACCAGCACGCCGGCGGCCCGGGCGGCGCGCGCGGCACCGACCGCCCGGAACGCGAAGAGCAGCGCCACCGAGAGGCCGATCAGCAGGAACACCCCGTCGGCGTGCACCTGGGAGATCGCCTCCGGGTCCAGCCCGTTGCGGGCCGCGCCCTGGTCGCCCGCGTGCGGCCCGCTGCCGGTCACCCAGGTGCCGACCACGAGCACGGCCGCGCTCACCACGGTGGTGAGCGCGGCGAGGGTACGCAGCGGCGCGGGCACGGTGGGGGTGACCGGTCCGTCCGGCTCGGTGGTGCGCTTCCACAGCGCGTACGCGGCGGCGATCACCGCCATCGAGGCGAGGAAGTGCAGCCCGACCACCCACGGGTTGAGGTTGGTGAGCACGGTGATGCCGCCGATCACCGCCTGGGCGGGGATGCCCAGGAGCACGGCGACCGCGAGCGGCAACAGCCCGCGCCGGCGGGGGCGGTGGGCGAGCACGGCCAGCACCACGGCCAGCGCGATGATCCCCACCACGAAGGTGAGCAGCCGGTTGCCGAACTCGATGACCCCGTTGATGCCCATCTCCGGGGTGGTGGTGTAGGACTCGTCGGTGCACCGCGGCCAGGTCGGGCAGCCCAGCCCGGATCGGGTGAGCCGGACCCCCCCGCCGGTGACCACGATCGCCACGTTCGCGATGATCGAGGTGTACGCGAGGCGGCGCAGCAGCGCGGCGGAGACCGGGAACCGGACGGAAGCCTTCACGGAGCGAATCCTACGCACCGTAGTGGACCACGATCGGGTGACTCCGCCGGCCCGGTGGTCGGGATCACCGGACCCCGGGTTTGCGGCCCTCCGGCGAATTACGTAACGTTGGCGTTGTGAAAAACGCGGCGGCGCTCTCCGGGCCCCAGCCGGCGGCCGGTCCGGTCACCGCTGACGGCTTCCGGCCGCGTGCCCTCCGGGGCGCCGAGCCCGAGTCGTCGCCGGCCGCGTCCGCCGATCTCTCCACCCGGGACCGGGTCACCCAGCTGCTGCTGGAGCGGGGGGCGACCACCGCCGCCCAGCTCGGCTCGGCGCTCGGGCTCAGCCCGGCCGCGATCCGCCGGCATCTCGACGCGATGCTCGCCGACGGCGACGTGGTGGCCCGCGAGCAGGTCGTGCGGGGCAGCCGGGGCCGGGGCCGGCCGGCCAAGGTCTTCGTGCTGACCGAGGCGGCGCGGGTGCGGTGCGGCACCCACCACTACGACAACATCGCCACCGCAGCGCTGCGCTGGATCGCCCGCAGCGGCGGCCCGCGGGCCGTCGAGGCGTTCGCCGCCGAGCAGGTGACCGCGCTGGAGGAGCGCTGCCGGGCCGCCATGGAGGACGCCGGCGACGACCCGCTCGCCCGGGCGGAGGCGCTCGCCGGGGCGCTGACCGCCGAGGGCTACGCTGCCAACGCGTCCACGATCGCCTCCGGCGGCCAGCTCTGCCAGCACCACTGCCCGGTGGCGCACGTGGCCGCCGAGTTCCCCCAGCTGTGCGAGGCCGAGACCGCGGTGATCTCCCGCCTGGTCGGCACCCACGTGCAGCGCCTGGCCACCATCGCGCACGGCGACGGGGTGTGCACCACGCACATCCCCGCCCAGCCGCGGCAGAGCCCGCGTGCGGGCGCCCAGTCCGGTAACACCGTCACCACTGTGAGGACAGATAGATGACCGAGCAGATCGTCCAGCCCCTGACCCAGGAGGAGCAGCTCGCCGCCCTCGGTCGCTACGAGTACGGCTGGGCCGACCCCGACGTCGCCGGGGCCGTCGCCCAGCGCGGCCTCAACGAGGCGGTGGTCCGGGACATCTCGGCCAAGAAGAACGAGCCGGCCTGGATGCTCGACCTGCGGCTGAAGGGCCTGCGCCTGTTCGGCCGCAAGCCGATGCCGAACTGGGGCGCGGACCTCACCGGGATCGACTTCGACAACATCAAGTACTTCGTGCGGTCCACCGAGAAGCAGGCCACCAGCTGGGAGGACCTGCCGGAGGACATCAAGAACACCTACGACAGGCTGGGCATCCCCGAGGCGGAGAAGCAGCGGCTGATCGCCGGCGTCGCGGCGCAGTACGAGTCCGAGGTCGTCTACCACAAGATCCGTGAGGACCTCGAGGAGCAGGGTGTCATCTTCCTGGACACTGACACCGCGCTGCGCGAGCACGAGGACATCTTCAAGGAGTACTTCGGCACGGTGATCCCGGTCGGCGACAACAAGTTCGCCGCGCTGAACACCTCCGTCTGGTCCGGTGGCTCGTTCATCTACGTGCCGAAGGGCGTGCACGTGGAGATCCCGCTGCAGGCCTACTTCCGGATCAACACGGAGAACATGGGCCAGTTCGAGCGGACGCTGATCATCGTCGACGAGGGCGCGTACGTGCACTACGTCGAGGGCTGCACCGCGCCCATCTACTCCTCGGACTCGCTGCACAGCGCGGTCGTGGAGATCGTCGTCAAGAAGAACGCCCGGTGCCGCTACACGACCATCCAGAACTGGTCGAACAACGTCTACAACCTGGTCACCAAGCGCGCCGTCTGCCACGAGGGCGCGACCATGGAGTGGATCGACGGCAACATCGGCTCCAAGGTGACCATGAAGTACCCGGCGGTCTACATGACCGGCGAGCACGCCAAGGGCGAGGTGCTCTCGGTCGCCATGGCCGGCGAGGGCCAGCACCAGGACGCCGGCGCCAAGATGGTGCACGCCGCGCCGCACACCTCCTCGACCATCGTGTCGAAGTCGATCGCCCGGGGCGGCGGCCGCACCTCGTACCGGGGTCTGGTGCAGGTGCTGGAGGGCTCGACCAACAGCCGGAGCACGGTGAAGTGCGACGCCCTGCTGGTCGACACCATCTCCCGCTCGGACACCTACCCCTACGTCGACATCCGCGAGGACGACGTGTCGATGGGGCACGAGGCGACCGTCTCCAAGGTCAGCGAGGACCAGCTCTTCTACCTGATGAGCCGGGGCCTGAGCGAGGACGAGGCGATGGCGATGATCGTGCGTGGCTTCATCGAGCCGATCGCCAAGGAGCTCCCGATGGAGTACGCCCTGGAGCTCAACCGCCTGATCGAGCTGCAGATGGAGGGCGCGGTCGGCTGACGCCGCCGCTCCCGGTCGGCGGGCCGGTGTCGCCGGCCCGCCGCACCAGCCCCCAGATCTCGTCGTCCCGCACAGACAGACCAAGGAAGAGATGACTACCCAGGCTCCCGCGCCGCCCGTGACCAAGTCGCAGGCGCTCCGCTCGTACGACGTCGCCGACTTCCCGGCCCTCACCGGCCTGGAGGAGGAGTGGCGTTTCACCCCGCTCAAGCGCCTGCGCGGCCTGACCGGCGGCGAGGCGCCGGCCGCTACCGGCGCGGTCCGTCACGAGCACGGCGACCTGCCCGAGGGCGTCACCGTCGGCCGGATCGGCCGGGACGACCCGCGGGTGGGCAGCGTGCTCACCCCGTTCGACCGGGTCAGCGCCCTGGCCTACGGCGGGTTCGACGAGGCGCTGCTGGTGCAGGTCGCCAAGGACGCCGTGGTCGCGGCGCCGGTGAGCCTGCGGGTGGTGGGCGCCGGCGCGGACGCGCTCGCCCTCGGCCACACCGTCGTCGAGGTGGGCCGGTTCGCCGAGGTCACCCTGGTGCTGGAGCACGTCGGCTCGGCCACCCTGGCCGACAACGTCGAGGTGGCCGTGGGCGACGGCGCGAAGCTCACCCTGGTCACCGTCGCCGACTGGGCGGACGACGCGGTGCAAGCCCAGCACCTCAAGGTGAAGCTGGGTCGCGACGCCAAGGTGATCCACGTGCAGGTCAGCCTCGGCGGCGACCTGGTCCGCCAGTACACCTCGGTGGAGTACACCGGGCGCGGCGGCGAGGCCGAGCTGTACGGCCTCTACTTCGCCGACTCGGGCCAGCACCTGGAGCACCGTCAGCTGGTCGACCACACGGTGCCGGACTGCCGCAGCTACGTCGGCTACCGGGGCGCCCTGCAGGGCGACAGCGCGCACACCGTCTGGGTCGGTGACGTGCTGATCCGGGCCGAGGCGACCGGCACCGACACGTACGAGATCAACCGCAACCTGCTGCTCACCGACGGCGCGCGGGCGGACTCGGTGCCGAACCTGGAGATCGAGACCGGTGAGATCGCCGGTGCCGGCCACGCCAGCGCGACCGGCCGCTTCGACGACGAGCAGCTCTTCTACCTGATGGCCCGGGGCATCCCGGAGTCCGAGGCCCGCCGCCTGGTGGTGCGCGGCTTCTTCGCCGAGCTGATCAACAAGATCCCGGTCGAGGAGCTGCGCGAGCGGCTCGGTGACGCCATCGAGACGCGGCTGGCCAAGGCGGGCGCCTGATGATCAAGATCTGCTCCACCGAGGACGTGCCGAAGGGCACCGCGATCAGCGCCGACGTCGACGGCACCCAGATCGCCATCGTGCACGCCGAGGACGACGCGTTCTACGCCGTGTACGACGAGTGCTCGCACGCCGCGGTGCCCCTCTCCGAGGGCGAGGTCGACGGCTGCACGCTGGAGTGCTGGCTGCACGGATCCCGTTTCGACCTGCGTACCGGTGAGCCCACCGGGCTGCCCGCGACCGAACCCGTTCCCGTCTATCCCGTCGAAGTCCGCGACGGCGACATCTACCTTCCCGTGGGCGCCGACGGCCGCCCGCTGCCGAGCAATGGAGTGACCCGCTGATGAGCACCCTGGAGATCCGCGACCTGAAGGTGTCGGTCAAGCTGCCCGAGGGTGAGCTCAAGCCGATCCTGGCCGGTGTCGACCTCACCGTGAAGTCGGGCGAGACCCACGCGATCATGGGCCCGAACGGCTCCGGCAAGTCGACCCTGGCGTACTCGATCGCCGGCCACCCCAAGTACGAGATCACCGGCGGCTCGGTGACCCTCGACGGCGAGGACGTGCTGGCCATGTCCGTCGACGAGCGGGCCCGCGCCGGGCTCTTCCTGGCCATGCAGTACCCGGTCGAGGTGCCCGGCGTCTCGGTGGCCAACTTCCTGCGTACCGCCAAGACCGCCCTCGACGGCGAGGCGCCGAAGCTGCGCACCTGGGCCGGCGAGCTGCGCGGCGCCATGGAGCGGCTCCAGATGGACCCGGCCTTCGCCCAGCGCAACGTCAACGAGGGCTTCTCCGGCGGCGAGAAGAAGCGGCACGAGATCGTGCAGCTGGAGCTGCTCAAGCCGAAGATGGCCATCCTCGACGAGACCGACTCCGGCCTGGACGTGGACGCGCTGCGCGTGGTCAGCGAGGGGGTCAACCGGGTCCGCGACACCGGCGACACCGGCCTGCTGCTGATCACCCACTACACCCGGATCCTGCGCTACATCAAGCCCGACTACGTGCACGTCTTCGTGGCCGGCCGGATCGTCGAGCAGGGCGGCCCGGAGCTGGCCGACAAGCTCGAGGAAGAGGGCTACGAGCGGTACGTCGCCGGGGCCGGCGCGGCGCGGGCCTGACCTGACATGAGCTCCATCGCGATCCCGGCGGGCATGCCACAGTACGACGACGTGCCCCGGTACGACGTGGCGCGGGTGCGGGCCGATTTCCCGATCCTGGACCGGGAGATCAACGGGCACCCGCTGGTCTACCTCGACAGCGCCAACACCTCACACAAGCCGCGTCAGGTGCTCGACGTGCTCGCCGAGCACTACGCGCGGCACAACGCCAACGTGTCGCGTTCGGTGCACACCCTGGGCACCGAGGCGACCGAGGCGTACGAGGGGGCCCGCGCGAAGATCGCCGCGTTCATCAACGCGCCGAGCGTCGACGAGGTGGTGTTCACCAAGAACTCCACCGAGGCGATCAACCTGGTGGCGTACGCGTTCTCCAACGCCTCGCTGCGGCCGGACGCCGACCCGCGGTTCCGGATCGGGCCGGGCGACGAGATCGTCATCTCCGAGATGGAGCACCACTCGAACATCGTCCCGTGGCAGCTGCTCGCCGAGCGGACCGGCGCGACGCTGCGCTGGTTCCCGCTCACCGAGCAGGGCCGGCTGGACGAGTCCGGGCTGGACGACCTGGTCACCGAGCGGACGAAGATCGTCTCGCTGGTGCACACCTCGAACATCCTCGGCACCATAAACGCCACCGCGCGGATCACCCAGCGGGTCCGCGAGGTCGGCGCGCTGCTGCTGCTCGACTGCTCGCAGTCGGTGCCGCACCTGCCGATGGACGTGGTCGACTACGACGCCGACTTCATCGCCTTCACCGGGCACAAGATGTGCGGCCCGACCGGCATCGGGGTGCTCTGGGGCCGGGCCGAGCTGCTCGCCGCGATGCCCCCGGTGCTGGGCGGCGGGTCGATGATCGAGACGGTCACCATGGCCCGGTCGACCTTCGCCGCGCCGCCGGCCCGGTTCGAGGCGGGCACCCCGCCCATCGCCGAGGCGGTGGCGCTCGGCGCCGCCGTGGACTACCTCTCCGGGGTGGGGATGCGCGCCATCCAGTGGCACGAGAAGGAGCTGACGGCGTACGCGCTGGACGCCCTCGCCACCGTGCCGGGGCTGCGGATCTTCGGCCCGACCGTGCCGGTGGGCCGGGGCGGCACCATCTCCTTCGCGCTCGCCGACGTGCACCCGCACGACGTCGGGCAGGTGCTCGACTCGCTCGGTGTCCAGGTGCGGGTGGGTCACCACTGCGCGAAGCCGGTGTGCACCCGGTTCGGGGTGCCGGCCACCACCCGGGCGTCGTTCTACCTGTACACCACCACGGCGGAGATCGACGCGCTGGTGGCCGGCCTCGAGCAGGTGCGGAAGGTGTTCGGGTGAGCCGGGCGACGCGGGGAGCCCGACGACTCGACGGGAGGGCAGCCTGATGCAGCTTGAGTCGCTCTACCAGGAGATCATCCTGGACCACTACAAGCACCCGCACGGCCGTGGCCTGCGGGACACGGCGGTGCCGGGCGCCCGGGTCGGCGAGGCGCACCACGTCAATCCGACCTGCGGTGACGAGATCACCGTACGGGTGGCGACCGACGGCACGGTGTTCACCGACATCTCGTACGACGGGATGGGCTGTTCGATCAGCCAGGCCTCGGCGAGCGTGCTGCACGAGCTGCTGCGCGGCCGGGCCGCGGACGACGCGGCCGTGGTGCACGAGGCGTTCGTCGAGTTGATGTCCGGGCGGGGCCAGGTCACGCCGGACGAGGACGTGCTCGGAGACGGGGTGGCGTTCGCGGGTGTCGCGCGCTACCCGGCCCGGGTGAAATGCGCGCTGCTGTCGTGGATGGCGTTCAAGGACGCCGCGGCACGCGCCGGGGTGGGCGTGAGCCCGACGGAGGTGAAGGCATGAGCGACGAGACCACGACGCCGGAGACCGGCGCGGTGGCGACCGACGGCGCGGCGACGCCGACCGGCGGCAAGGCTGCCATCGCCGACATCGAGGAGGCGATGAAGGACGTCGTCGACCCGGAGCTGGGCATCAACGTGGTCGACCTCGGCCTGGTGTACGGCGTCCACGTCGACGACGAGAACGTGGCCACCCTCGACATGACGCTGACCTCGGCGGCCTGCCCGCTGACCGACGTGATCGAGGACCAAGCCCGGCAGGCGCTGACCACCGGCCCGGGTGGCGGGCTGGTCAACGACATCCGGATCAACTGGGTGTGGCTGCCGCCGTGGGGGCCCGACAAGATCACCGACGAGGGTCGGGACCAGCTCCGCTCCCTCGGCTTCAACGTCTGACCGGTTCCCGGTCCCGTCGAGCGCGACATCCCCGGTGGGGGTGTCGCGCTCGACGCGTCTCCGCCCCCGCCCGCCCCACGCCTGCCCGGTCCTACCTCGCTCGGACTTGCCTGGTTCGGCCTGTGTCCGTGCTTGTCGTTCGGCTCTGATGCGCTGTTCCGGCCAGGTCGACTTCCACGAACCTCGCCCCGCCTACCCCTCCCACCTATCGAGAACGCCATCCATATGACGGAAGTCAAGCGAGATCTTGGCAGCAAATGGCCCCTATAGGGGCCATCTCGTACCAAGATCTCTGGCGCGGGGCGCGGGGCGCGGG
>NZ_KQ058896.1:0-154 GCF_000982955.1 Micromonospora sp. HK10
GCGTCCACCGTGATCTTCTGCGACAGGTCACCCTTCGCCACCGCCGTGGTCACCGAGGCGATGTTGCGCACCTGCGACGTCAGGTTCGACGCCATCGAGTTCACGTTGTCCGTCAGGTCCCGCCAGGTGCCGGAAACCCCCTTCACCTGCGCCT
>NZ_KQ058896.1:180-679 GCF_000982955.1 Micromonospora sp. HK10
ACGACGACAGCTGATCCACCATGGTGTTCACGGTGTTCTTCAGCTCCAGGATCTCGCCCTGCGCGTCCACCGTGATCTTCTGTGACAGGTCACCCTTGGCCACCGCCGTGGAGACCTGTGAGATGTTGCGCACCTGGCTGGTCAGGTTGCCGGCGAGCTGGTTCACGTTCTCGGTGAGGTCGCGCCAGGTGCCGGAGACCCCGCGCACCTGGGCCTGGCCGCCGAGCTTGCCCTCGATGCCCACCTCGCGGGCCACCCGGGTCACCTCGTCGGCGAACGACGACAGCTGATCCACCATCGTGTTCACGGTGTCCTTCAGCTCCAGGATCTCGCCCTGGGCGGCCACGGTGATCTTCTGGGAGAGGTCGCCCCGGGCCACCGCCGTGGAGACCTGGGCGATGTTGCGCACCTGGCTCGTCAGGTTCGACGCCATCGAGTTGACGCTGTCGGTCAGGTCCTTCCAGGTGCCGGCCACGTTCGGCACGTCCGCCTGGCCGCC
>NZ_KQ058896.1:743-68133 GCF_000982955.1 Micromonospora sp. HK10
GCTTGCCCTCGGTGCCCACCTCCCGGGCCACCCGGGTCACCTCGTTCGAGAAGGACGAGAGCTGGTCCACCATCGTGTTCACCGTGCGGCCGATGCGCAGGTACTCACCGCGCAGCGGGCGACCGTCGATCTCCAGCGCCATGTGCTGGGAGAGGTCGCCGTCGGCCACCGCCACGATGACCCGGGCGATCTCCGTGGTGGGGCGGCCCAGGTCGTCGATCAGCGAGTTGACCGCCCGCTGGCCCTCCGCCCAGGAGCCGTCCAGCC
Source organism: Micromonospora sp. HK10 (assembly GCF_000982955.1). Classification (GTDB taxonomy): domain Bacteria; phylum Actinomycetota; class Actinomycetes; order Mycobacteriales; family Micromonosporaceae; genus Micromonospora. The sequence continues at coordinate 1,011 of NZ_KQ058896.1, forward strand.
CTTCGTCGTCGAGGCGTTCGGTGAGCCGGCCGTCCCGACCGACGATCCGCGAGATCCGACGCAGGTCCAGGTGCTGCCGCTCCTGCAACGACACCACGTCGTTGAAGGCGTCGGCCACCTCACCACCCAGGCCGGACCGCCGGGGCAGGCGCACCCGGAGGTCGCCGCGACGCACCCGTCGCAGCGCCTCCACCAGCTCGCCCAGGAGCACCTCGTGGTCGTCCGTGGCAACCGCCTGTTTCGCCGTCGTCATCATTCCTCGCTCAGCTCGGGGCCGACCGGATCGTGCCGACACGCCATCCCACCATTCTGCCTGCGCCGGCGTCGAGGCCACGGCCAGCGCGAATCCGGCCGCGCGGGCGCGCCGCCGCCCCCCGGGTGGGCGACCGGGGTGACCGCTCTTGGCACCCGGGGCGGGGTCGGTGGAGGATACGGAGGTGTCAGCGGAGACGGGGCCGGCAGCCAACGGCGGCTCGGACGAGCACGTCCGGCGGGTCCGGCTTCCCGCGGACCGGCGTACGCCCGCCGCGGCCCGGGCGCTGGTCCGGTCGGTGCTCGCCGAGGTGGACCTGGCCCAGCTGCTCAACGAGGCGCTGCTGCTCACCACCGAACTCACCACCAACGCGGTCGAGCACGCCCGCACCGAACTGGACATCGAGGTCACCGCGGACCGGACCGGACTGACCGTGACCGTCACCGACTTCGCCTCCGGCCCGGTGGAGGAACTGATCGTCGGCGTCCGCAACGACAGCTCCGAGATCGACGAGGTGGCCGAGCGCGGTCGCGGGCTGCTGCTGGTCGACCACTTCGCCAGCCGGTGGGGCACCACCTACCTGCCCACCGGCAAGGGGGTCTGGTTCCGGCTCGACCGGCCCGGCACGGCGTCCGCCCGGCCGGCCGCCGCGCAGACCCGGACACCGGTCACCGCCGCCGACGGCGTCGAGGGGAGCGTCCCGAGCGCCGCCGCGATGAGCGAGCTGATGCAGATCAACCCCGATCCGTACGCCAACGACCCGCTGCCCGAGTTCGCCGCCGACCTGCTGGCCCGGCTGGCCGAGATGGTCGGCGCGGCCGGTGGCGTGGTCCGGCTGGACCGCGGCGACGGGCAGGGCGACCAGGTGCTCGCCCGGTACGGCCGGCCGCCCCGGGAGGACGGCGACCTGCTCCGGGTGCCGCTCGCCGTGCACCGCCCGTACGCCGGTGAGCTGGAGCTGGACGCGGCACCGTCGGCGTACGCCCGACCGCTGGCCGTGCTGGCCGCCGAACGGCTCTCGCTGCACCTGGAGAACGACCGGCTGCGCCGGGCGGACATCCGCCGCTCGGCCTGGCTGACCTTCCTCGCCGAGGCGAGCGAACTGCTCGCCCAGTCCCTGGACGTCGAGCTGACGATGGCGCTCATCCCGCAGCTCGTGGTGCCCCGGCTGGGCCAGTGGTGCGCCGTGCACACCACCGACGAGTGGGGCCGGCTACGCCTCGCCGCCGCCAGTCACGCCGACGAGGCGATGCTGCCGCAGCTGCACCGGGTGCTCCGGGAGACCGGCCCGGACTCGGTCCAGGCCCGGCTGCGGGAGGCGTCCCGCAGCGCGGCGCAGGTGCCGCTGAGCGGGCCGATGGAGGGGTTCGCCGTACCCCTGATCGCCCGTGGGCAGCGGCTCGGCACCCTGGCGGTCGGCCGTCACCAGCGGCACCGGCACGACGCGGACGAGGTCTCGGTGCTGGAGGACGTGGCCCGGCGGGCGGCGCTCGCCATCGAGAACGCCCGCATCCACGCCGAGCGGCGCCGGGTCGCGCAGACCCTCCAGCAGTCGCTGCTGCCGCCGGTGCTGCCGGTGGTCGAGGGCATCGGCTTCGCCGCCGAGTACGTGCCGACCGGCGACGACGCCGACGTCGGCGGCGACTTCTACGACGTGGTGCCGCTGCCCGACGGCCGCTGGCTGGTGGTGATCGGCGACGTGTCGGGCAAGGGTGTGCAGGCGGCCGCGGTGACCGGCCTGGTCCGGGACGTGATCCGGGTGCTGGTCGGGGACGGCAAGCCGCTGCCGGAGGTGCTGAGCCGGCTCAACGAGACGCTGGTCGAGCGGGGCGGCGGCCGGTACTGCACCCTCGCCCTGGCCGCGGTCGGGCCCGGCGAGGGCCGGCGGCTCGACGTGTCGCTGCACCTCGCCGGCCACGACCGGCCGGTGCTGCTGCGCTCGGCGGGCGGGGCCGCCTTCGTCGGCACCGGCGGCACCGCGCTCGGCCTGCTCGACACGATCGCCACCCCGACCGCGGAGATTCCCCTCGGGCCGGGCGACGCGCTGGTCTTCTACACCGACGGGGTCACCGAGCGCCGGCGCGGCCGGGAGCTCTTCGGCGTCGACCGGCTGCGCGAGTCGGCCGCCCCGTTGGCCGGCTACTCCGCCGACGTGATCGCCGCCCGGCTGCGCGCCACCGCGATCGGCTTCTCGGTCGAACCACCCCGCGACGACATCGCCATCCTCGCCCTCCGCAACGACGCCCTGTAGCCGTCGTCCCTGCCGGGGTGGGTCAGATGCCGCCGGGGAGGCGGCCGGGGGCCAGGCGGTGGTCGGGGTCCAGGTGGGCCTTGGCGGCGCGGAGGCGGGACAGGGTGGGCACCTCGCCCCACAGGTCCACCGTGCGGCGCACCGGCCCGGGCGCGGCGACCACCACGCACCGGCCCTGGCGGGCCAGCAGGACCTCGCGGACGGCGGAGAGGATCGAGGCCACCCGCTCCGGCGGCAGCGAACCGGGCAGCGCGGCGTGCACCGTGCCGACCCCGGCGGAACCCCGGACGGGCACCGGGCCGCCGGCCGCGTCCCGCAACGCGTAGACGGCCGCGTGCAGGTCGTTGATGGGCACCTCGATGCGCAGCGCGGTGTCACCGGGGGCGAACGGGTACCGCCCCCACCACTCGGGCGCCGAGTGGCTGGCCACCGCCTCGTCGCCGAGCACCTCGACCAGCCGGTCGGCGCGCTCCGCGACGTGCGCCGGACCGCCCTCCAGGAGCACCACGAGGCTGCCCGCCGCGGCCGGCCGGCCCGACCGGCCGGTCAGCGCCGGGTGGTCGGGGCGCCCGACCACGGACGGATGGAACGGGCTGACCCGCCGGCGCGGCAGCGGCACCGGTACGGGCAGGTCCACCTCGACGGCGGCCGGATCCAGCCCGGCGCCGAGCACCGCGCGGACCAGGTCGTGCACCTCGAGCGGCGTCCAGACCGGGCGGGACACCCAGATCCGGCTGGCCGGCACCGCCTGGACCCGCAGGGTCGCCGAGATCAGCACGCCGAGCCCGCCCTGCGACCCGCAGAGCAGCCGCGCCACGTCCAGCCCCGGCAGGTCGCCAGCACCGAAGAGGGCGGCCGCGCCCGGGTGCGCCGGGCCGGGATCCGTCCCGCCGGCGTGCGTCCCGCCGACACCCGTCGCGCCGGGGTGCGCCGTGCCGAAGGACGTGCCGCCGCGACACGTTCCGCCGGGGTGCGTCGCGGCGGGGTGCGCCGGACCGCCGCCGGACGGCGCCGCCCGGCCCAGCAGCTCGGTGCCCGCCTCACCCAGGCTGACCAGCTCCCCCTCGGCGTCCAGGTAGCGCACGCCGACGAGCTGGGCGCACGGGGTCCCGTGCCGGTGCCGGAGCGGGCCCGCCTCGTCGGCGGCGAGCACCCCACCCAGGGTCGCCCCGGGTGAGGGCGCGTCGACGGGCAACCGGCGACCGGTGCGCTCCAGAGCCGCCTGCACCGCCCGCAGCGGGGTCCCGGCACCCACCTCGGCCAGCGCCGAGCCCTGCGGCTGGTGCCAGACCCCGGCGAGCCGGCCGGTGTCGAGCATGATGTCGACCTGGCCGGGCGCGGCACCCCAATCGATCTTGGTGCCGGCGCCCCGGGGCACCACGGTCAGGCCGTGCGCCGCGGCCAGCCGCAGCACCTCGGCGGCGGCGTGCGGGCCACCCGGCACCGCCACCCAGCGGGCCGTCCGGCCGGCCACCTCGTCCGCCGCGCCGGCGAAGCGGGCGAACGGCGGGCCACAGATCTCCGCCAGTCGTCGGGTTATCTCGAGGGCTCCGGGTCGATCGGTGGAACTCGTTGCAGCCGCCATGGCGGTTATCGTACACATGTTCGAAAGCGCCGGTAGCGGATTGCCGACGCCGCTCGCGACGGCCCGTGGGGCGACGCCCGCCGGCCGCCGGGACACGGCCACCGGAGCCGTCCGGAACACGTCGCGCAAGCACTTCGGATCGGGCGCCCGGTTCCGGTCCGGCCGGCCGGTAACGTGACGCCGTGACCACCGAGACCTCCGAGCCGTCGCCCGCACCCGTCGCCAAGCGCGTGCCCAGCGGGCGCACCCACCACGGCGACACCGTCGTCGACGAGTACGCCTGGCTGACCGCCAAGGACGACCCGGCGACGATCGCCTATCTCACCGCGGAGAACGCGTACACCGAGGCGCGTACCGCGCACCTCGAGCGGCTGCGCGGGCAGCTGTTCGAGGAGACCCGGCGGCGGACCCAGGAGACCGACCTGTCCGTGCCCACCCGCAAGGACGGGTACTGGTACTACACCCGCACTGTGGAGGGCCAGCAGTACGGCGTGCACTGCCGCCGCGCGGTCCGGGCCGGCGAGCAGGTCCCGCCGGTCAGCGCCGACGGCGCGCCCCTGGACGGCGAGGAGGTGCTGCTCGACGGCAACCAGCTCGCCGCGGGGCACGACTTCTTCGCGCTCGGCGCCTTCGACGTCAGCCCCGACGGGCGGTGGCTGGCGTACTCGACCGACCACAGCGGCGACGAGCGGTTCACCCTGCGGATCAAGGATCTGAGCACGGGCGAGGTGCTGTCCGACGAGATCCCGGACACCTTCTACGGCACCGCCTGGTCCACCGACGCCTCCACGCTGTTCTACGTCACCGTGGACGACGCGTGGCGGCCCGACCGGGTCTGGCGGCACGCCGTGGGCACCCCGTCGAGCGAGGACGTGGTGGTCCACCAGGAGGACGACGAGCGGTTCTGGGTGGGCGTCGAGCTGACCCGCTCCGAGCGGTTCGTCGTCATCGACATCCACAGCAAGATCACCAGCGAGGTACGGGTGATCCCGGCCGGCAACCCCACCGGCGAGCCGGCCGTCGTGGCCCCCCGCCGGCAGGGCGTCGAGTACGCCGTCGAGCACCACGGCCACCGGTTCCTGATCCTGCACAACGACGGCGCCGAGGACTTCGCGCTGGCGTTCACCTCGGCCGACGTGCCGGGCGACTGGACCCCGCTGATCCCGCACACCCCGGGCACCCGGCTGGAGGCCGTCGACGCGTTCGAGAACCACCTGGTCGTCTCGCTGCGCAGCAACGGGCTGACCGGGCTGCGGGTGCTGCCGGTGGGCGGCGCCGACCCGTACGACATCGGCTTTCCCGAGCCGCTCTACAGCGTCGGGCTGGACGCCAACCCGGAGTACCGCACCAGCGAGGTGCGGCTGCGCTACACCTCCCTGGTCACCCCGGACTCGGTCTACGACTACGACCTGGTGACCCGGCAGCTGGTGCTGCGCAAGCAGAAGCCGGTCCGGCCCGGGCCGGACGGGCGGGCGTACGACCCGGCCGACTACGAGCAGCACCGGGACTGGGCGGTCGCCGACGACGGCACCCGCGTACCCATCTCGCTGGTCTGCCGCAAGGACACCCCGCGCGACGGCTCCGCCCCCGCCGTCCTCTACGGCTACGGGTCGTACGAGGCCAGCATGGATCCGTGGTTCTCCATCGCCCGGCTCAGCCTGCTGGACCGGGGCGTGGTCTTCGCCGTGGCGCACATCCGCGGCGGCGGCGAACTGGGCCGGCGCTGGTACGACGAGGGCAAGCTGCTGACCAAGAAGAACACCTTCACCGACTTCGTGGCCTGTGCCCGGCACCTGGTCAAGGCCGGCTGGACCGGCGCCGACCGGCTGGTCGCCCGGGGCGCCTCGGCCGGCGGCCTGCTGATGGGGGCGGTCGCCAACCTGGCGCCGGACGCCTTCACCGGGATCGTCGCGCAGGTGCCCTTCGTGGACCCGCTCACCTCGATCCTCGACCCGTCGCTGCCGCTCACCGTCACCGAGTGGGAGGAGTGGGGCAACCCGCTCGACGACCCCGAGGTGTACGCGTACATGAAGTCGTACAGCCCGTACGAGAATGTGGCGCCGGTCCGGTACCCGGCCATCCTCGCGGTGACCAGCCTGAACGACACCCGGGTGCTCTACCACGAGCCGGCCAAGTGGATCGCCCGGCTGCGCAGCGTGGCCCCGGACGGCGACTACCTGCTGAAGACCGAGATGGGCGCCGGGCACGGCGGTCCCAGCGGCCGCTACGACGCCTGGCGGGAGGAGGCGTTCGTGAACGCCTGGATCCTCGACCGGGTCGGCCGCGCCTGACCCGGGGCGAGGCCCGGCGCGGCGCGAGCCACCGCGGTGTGCCCAGCGGAGGCCGCGCCTAGCCGCCGGAGCCGAGCACCCCGGCCAGCACGGCCGGATCGACGTTGCCGCCGGTGACCACGGCCACGGTCGGTCCCGGCGGCAACTCGTCCCGGTGGAACAGCCGCGCCGCCAGCGCCACGGCGCCGCTCGGCTCGGCCACCAGTCGCGCGTCCCGGACCAGCCGGCCGGTCGCGGCGCGGATCTCGTCCTCGGTCACCGTGACGATGCCGTCCAGCCGCTCCCGCAGGTGGGCGAGGGTCAGCTCGGACAGGTTGGTGCGCAGCCCGTCCGCGCAGGTCCGGTAGGTCTGCTCGACCTCCCAGACCACCAGCTCACCGGTGGACAGGGAGTCCCGGGCGTCGGCGGCGAGCAGCGGCTCCACCCCGACGACCGCGGCGGCCGGCCGCAGCGCCTTGATCGCGGTGGCCACCCCCGAGGAGAGCCCGCCGCCGCCCACCGGCACCAGCACCACCGCCACGTCGGGCAGGTCGGCGACGATCTCCAGCCCGATGGTGCCCTGCCCGGCGATGATCCGCGGATGGTCGAAGGGCGGCACCAGCGCGGCACCGCTGCCCGCGGCGATCCGTTCCGCCTCGTCGACCCGGTGGGCCGGCGGGACCAGCCGCACGTCCGCGCCGAGCGCCCGGATCCGCGCCACCTTGACCCGTGGCGCCCCCTCCGGCACCACCACGGTGCACGGCACGCCGGCCCGGCGGGCCGCGTACGCCAGCGCCTGGCCGTGGTTGCCGGAGGAGTGCGTCACCACGCCCCGGGCCCGGGTGGCGGGGTCCAGCCGGGCTACCGCGTGCGCCGCCCCGCGCAGCTTGAACGACCCCACCGGTTGCAGGCTCTCCGGCTTGAGCCACAGCCCGTCGTCCCAGAGCGCCGGCAACAGCGGGGTGCGCACCACCGTGCCCGCGATGTCGGCGGCGGCGGCCCGGACGTCGGCGATCGACACCAGCTCCATCGCCCCATCCTGCCTCGGCGCCCGGACTGCCGTCGCCCGGCGACCGGCCCGGCCGCGCCGGCCACCGACGGGAACCCCGCGCCCGGTCCGCGCCGGCAGCAGGCCCGCGCCGGACCGGCACCTAGACTGCCCCCGATGAGCGAGGACCAGCAGGACGTACGCCCGCCGGCGGCGGCCCGGCGCGGGCCGGCCTGGGTGATCGTCGCGGTGGTGGCGGCCGCTCTGCTGGTCTGCTGCTGCTCGGCCGTGATCGGCCTGGTTGTCTCCTGGTCCGCCGGGCTCCTCGGCGCCCGCTGACCGGGACCCGGGTCAGTACGGGCGTCCGCCTCGACCAGCGGCGTTGACCGGGGCACCGGGGCGCACCCCGGCGAGCGCCGCCGCCTCGCCGGTGCGGACCATCCGCTGCCAGCGCAGCCGGTTGCCGATCACCGCCGTCACCACCGACTGCACCACCACCAGGTACATCACCTGGCGGTAGACGAGCTGCTGCAGCGGCAGGGCCCAGAGCGGACCGAACCGCTCCCGGTCCAGCCGCAGCGCGTACCCGGCGGTGCCGGCCTGGAGCAGGAGCAGCCCCAGCCAGGCCACCACCAGCGTGGACCAGGGCAGGAAGAGCAGCCCGTAGAGGGCGAAGACGTCCACCGCCGGCGCGGTCAGCGGCAGCACGAGCTGGAAGACGGTCAGGTACGGCAGGCCGCGCCGGCCCAGCTTCCCGCCGGCGCCCGACTCGCGCAGCGCGTGCCGGTGCTTCCACATCGCCTGCAGCGTGCCGTAGCACCAGCGGTAGCGCTGCCGCCAGAGCTGGCGCAGCGACGCGGGCACCTCGGTCCAGGCGATCGCGCGTTCCTCGTAGCTCACCCGCCAGCCGGCCCGGAGCACCTGCATGGTCAGGTCGGTGTCCTCGGCCAGGGTGTCGGCCGGTACGCCCCCGACGGCGAGCAGCACCTCGCGGCGGAACGCGCCGATCGCGCCGGGAATGGTGGGCATGCACTCCAGCACGTCGTACATCCGGCGGTCGAGGTTGAAGCCGATCACGTACTCCAGGTGCTGCCAGCGCCCGAGCAGCCGGCGTCGGTTGGCCACCTTGGTGTTGCCGCTGATCGCACCCACCGCCGGGTCGGCGAAGCCCTGGACCAGCCGGTACACGGTGTCCGGCTGGAAGACGGTGTCCCCGTCGACGAGCACCAGCAGGTTGGCGCGGGCGGCCCGGATGCCGGTGTTCAACGCGGCCGGCTTGCCCGCGTTGGCCTGCCGGATGACCCGTACCCCGCGCAGTCCCAGCCGCTCGACGATGTCGGCGGTGCCGTCGGTGGACCCGTCGTCGACCACCACCACCTCCAGCGCCGGGTACGCGCTGGCGACCAGGGACCGCACGGTGGCCGCGATGTTCGCCGCCTCGTTGTACGCCGGCACGATCACCGAGACCGGCGCGGTGACCTCGGGCCCGCGGCGGGGCCGGCGGACCCGCCGGACGTGCCGCCGGGCGCAGACCACCTGGACGGCGAGCCGCGCCACGCCGAGCACGAGCGCCACCCCGAGCAGCAGGTTCATCGCCGAAGCCAGCCCGCCGGCCCCGGCCTGCGCCCAGCGCAGCGCGGTCCCGCTCAACCGGGACCCGAGGCCGGCCGGCACCGTCGACCCGGGCTCGCCGATCCCCGCCGACACGGTGGTGAACCGGTAGCCGGAGCGGGACAGCCGGGGCAGCAACTGGTCCAGGGCGGCCACGGTCTGGCTGCGGTCGCCGCCGCCGTCGTGCATGAGCACCACGGCCCCGCCACCGCCGGGCGGGATGGCGGCTTGGACGATGGCCGACGCGCCGGGGCGCTGCCAGTCGCGGGTGTCCCGGTCGGCGAGGACCCCGAGGTGACCGCTGCCGGCGGCGTCCCGCAGCGCCTGGTACTGGGGCTGGCTGAGCGAGTTCGTGGTCGACGAGAACGGGAGCCGGAGCAGGGTCACCTCACGCCCGGTCGCCGCGGCGACCGCGTTGCGGGTCCAGGACAGCTCGGTCCGGGCTCGCCAGGCCGGCAGGCCGCCGAGATCCGCGTGGGTGAAGGTGTGCGAGCCGATCTCGTGCCCCTCCGCCAGGATCCGGCGGACCAGTTCGGGATGCTCGTCGACCCGGGCGCCGACCACGAAGAACGTCGCGTGGGCGTGGTGCCGGCGCAGCACGTCGAGGATCTGCGGGGTCCACCGGGGATCCGGCCCGTCGTCGAAGGTCAGTGCCAGGGTCCGCGCGGGCAGCCGCCGGGCGACCGGGGTCGGCCCGTCCAGCCGGAGCACCGGGCCGCCGGTGGTGAGCTGCGGGGGCGCCGGGGCCGCGGGCGCGGTGGACGGGCCGGAACCGCCGCCGACGTGGCTGACCAGGCCGTTGAAGCTGAGCGCGGCGAGCAGGACGATCAGGCCCAGCAGCAGGAGGATCCAGTGGGCCCGGGGGTCGCGCCGCGCGACGTGTCTCGCCATCGTCAGGGCTTGCCCGGAGTCCTGCTCGGCTTGGCGGTGTTACGCCGCTCGTCGCCCCGGCCACGGTTGCTGCTCGTCGGCCCCGGTGCGGTCGGGACGGTGGCCCGGGTGGCGGCCGGCCGGCTCGGGCCCGGTGCGGCGGACGTGGTGCGGGCCGCCGGCGTCGGCCGGGGGGTCGGGCCGGGCCGCGTGGCGGGATCGTCGGGCGCGTCGACGCCGGCCTCGACGGGCGGTCGCACCTTCGTCTCCGACCAGCCGGGGATCGGCACCGAGGAGTCGAAGAAGAGCCCGGCCAGGATCAGGCCGAGGCTGGTGAGCAGGCCGAGACCCGTCAACGTGCCGGCGATCAGGGTGAGCCGGCGGCGGCGCCCGGTCCGGTCGACGAACACCGGCGGCGCGCTGCCGGGCTGATTCTGCATGGTGCCGCACTCCCGCTGGTCCGCGTCACGCCGGCCGGGGCGGCCGGTCCGGGAGGTGGTGGCCTCCCGGACCAACAGCGCCCGGGGCGGGACGCGTGTCACGCGGGCCGTGCGGCGCCGGTGCCCGGACGGGGCCGGCGCGGGTCAGCGGTTCCAGGCGGGGTCGCGGCCGGTCCGGCCGAGCAGGCGGTCCAGGTCGGTGGCCTCCGGCAGGGTCGGTACGGGCGCCCCGAACGCGCCCATCTGCCGGCCGGTGTCCCCCATCCGGTCCATGAAGCCGTGCCCCGCCGCCAGCACCTCCGGGTCGACGGCGACCGGCTGCCCGGTGGCCCGGGCCAGGTCCCAACCGTGCACGGTGAGATCGATCAACGCCATGTCGCCGACGGTCTCCTGCGGCAGCCCCAGCCCCGGCGAGACGCCCTCCAGCGTGGCCGGATCCGACCAGGCCTCGACGAGGCGGTCGGCCTCGGCGGCGAACCGGTCCCGCCAGCCGTCGGTCAGGTGGTCGGTCTTGGCGGACCAGTCCACCTCGCCGCGCCGGGCCAGCACCTGGAAGTTGACCACCACGTCGAAGAGGTGGCCGAGCAGGTCCCGGACCGAATAGTCGGGGCACGGGGTGGGCAGGTCCAGTTGGTCGTCCGAGATGCCGCGGACCACCGCCACCGTCCGCGGCGCGGCGACGGCCAGCAGCTCGCTAGTCTTCGTGGTCATAGGGACCAGCATATGAAGGCGGTCTTGAAGAAATGCGACACGAACCGCGGCGCGACAGCCGGGGCATCCTCGACCCCGACCGGCTGCGGCGGCGGGTCCACTTCCGCCGCCGGCTGCCGGCCCCGGCGCTGCGCCCGTACGTCGAGCACTACTGGCTCATCGACTGGGACGTGACCGAGCCGTTCGAGCAGCGGTTGGTGCCGCACCCGGCGGTCAACCTGGTCTTCCAGGCCGGCGGTGACGGCGTCGAGACCGGTGAGCTCGCCGGGGTGGACCTCGGTCTGTTCACCATCACCGTGCGCGGGGTCGGCCGGGTCACCGGGGTGCAGTTCCGCCCGGGCGGCTTCCGCCCCTTCTGGCGCCGGCCGGTGGCCGAGCTGACCGGGCAGCGCCGCCCGCTGGCCGGCGGCCCGGCGCCCGGGCTGTTCGCCACCACGCCGATCTGCCCCGGCACCGACGACCAGCGCTGCCGGCGGCTCGACGACCTGCTCACCGCCGGGCAACCGGCACCGGACCCGGTCGCCGCCGAGGCCACCGCGCTGGTCGAGGAGATCCGCCGCGACCGGAGCGTCCTGCGGGTGGCCGACTTCGCCCGCCGGCACGACCTCTCCACCCGGCGGCTCCAGCGGATCTTCCTCGACCACGTCGGGGTCGGTCCGAAGTGGGTGATCCGGCGGTACCGCCTCCAGGAGGCGATCGAGCAGGCCGCCGCCGGCCCGCTGGACTGGGCGCGGGTCGCCGCCGACCTGGGGTACGCCGACCAGGCCCACCTGGTCCGCGAGTTCACCGCGGTGGCCAGCGTCTCCCCGGCCGCGTACGCCCGCTCGCTGGCCGCGTCGCGCGCCAGGTGAGCGGCCGGCGGCCACCGCGGCCGGTCCGGCGGCCGCGAGCCCGGCCACGTAGAGCCGCGACACCGTGCCGCCACTGCGGCGGTCAGTGTCGTGCGGGACCGGTCGGTCAGCGGCGGCGGACCGCGACCACCGCGACGTCGTCGTGGATCTCCGTCGGGGCCAGCTCCACCAGCAGCCGCTCGCAGAACCGGTCCAGGTCGTCGTCGACCCGGCCGGCGACCACGGCCAACGCGGCCAGCCCGTCGTCGATGGTGGCGTCCCGGCGCTCGATCAACCCGTCGGTGTAGAGCACCAGCGTGGAGCCGGCCGGCAGGACGAACTCCAGGTCCGGCGGGCGGGGCGCGCGCACCCCGAGCAGCGGGGCGCTGTGCTGCACGAACTCCACCCGCCCGGCCCGGCTGATCAGGGCCGGCAGGTGCCCGGCGCTGGCCAGTCGGACCAGCCCGCTGCCCGGGTGCAGCAGCAGCAGGCAGAGGGTGGCCTGCTCGTTGGGGAGCAGGGTACGCATCAGCTCGTTGACCCGGTCCAGGATCACCCCCGGCTGGTGCCCCTCCACCGCGTACGCCCGCACCGCGTGCCGCAGCTCGGCCATCACGGTGGCGGCGTGCAGGGAGTGGCCCGCCACGTCACCGACCGCCATCAGCAGATGCCCGTCCAGCATCACCAGCTCGTAGAAGTCGCCGCCCACCTCGGTCCGGGCGCTCGCCGGCTCGTAGCGCACGGCCAGGTCGAGGCCGGCGATCTCGGGCAGCCGTTGGGGCAGCAGGCTGCGCTGGAGGGTCACCGCGATCCGGTGCTCCTCGTCGAAGGAGCGCTGCGCCTCCACCGCCGAGGCGGTGGCCTGGGCGAGCTGCACCAGCACGGGAGTACGCACGGTCTGGGTGGCGGTCGGCACCACCACGTAGAGCGGGGCGCGGTCCTCGCGCAGCCGGGCGGCGCCCACGGTGACCGTGTCGTCGGCCGGCCAGTCGACCAGCCCCCAGTTGCCCGGCTCGTCGACCCGGACCGTGGTGCCGATCGGCACTCCGGTGTCGTCGACCACCCACGGCACCACGCCCGCCGGGGCGTCCGGTCCGGCGGCCACCCCGGCCAGGCAGTCGCCGTCGAAGGTCTCCGCGATCACCGCCGCCGGGCTGCGGAAGATCCGGGCGGCGCCGGCCGCCGCGACCTCCAGCAGCCGGGCGAAGTTCGACGCGGCGTGCATCTCCAGGGTGGCGTCGGCCAGCGCGGCCAGCCGCTCGGCGAGCTGCTCGGCGCGTTGCCGGGCCTGGTAGTAGCGGAGCACCGCGTGCGCGGTGGCGACCAGTTCCTCCGGCTCGATCGGCTCGGCCAGGTAGGCGTCCGCGCCCCGGGTCAGCCCCTGGGCCCGGTCCACCACGTCGACCGCGTGCGCCGAGACGTGGATGACCGGGATCGCCGGATGGGCCTCCTTGATCCGCTCGCAGACCTCGAACCCGCTCACGTCGGGCAGCCGTACGTCGAGCACCACCAGGTCGATCCGGTCCTTCTCCACCCGGTCCAGCGCCTCGGCGCCGTTCTCCGCCTCGATGGTCGCGAAGCCGGCCCGGGTCAGCCAGCTCACCAGCAGGTACCGCTTGGGCCGACTGTCGTCGACCACCAGCACGGTCGCCGGCCCGCCGTCCACCGTCACGCTCCGCCCGAGGGAAGGACGACCGTGAAGACGCTGCCCCGACCCGGTGCGCTGGTCAGCTCCAGCGTCCCGCCCAGCAGCGTGACCAGCCGTCGCGCGTACGGCAGGCCGAGCCCGGTGCCACCGACCCGGGTGGTGCCCGGCACCTGGTAGAACTCCTCGAAGATCCGTTCGTGCAGCTCCGGGGGGACGCCCACGCCGGTGTCGCTGACCGACAACGACCAGTGGTCGTCCTGCCGCTCGGCCCGCAGCCGCACCTCGCCCCGCTCGGTGAACTTCAACCCGTTGTGCAGCAGGTTGCGCAGCACCTGGGCGAGCAGCACCTCGTCCGAGCGGACCGTCGCCGGTGCGGGCGGCTCCTCCACCACCAGCTCCACCTCGGGCCGGTTGGACAGCGCCCGCAGCGTGCCGCGGAGCTGGCCGAAGACGCCGCGCAGGTCCACCTCGGTCCAGTTCGGCTCGAGCCGACCCGACTCGGCCTTGGCCAGGTCGAGCAGCTCGTTGACGAGGGTCAGCAGGTCGGTCGCGGAGGACCGGATCAGCCCCACCTGCCGGGCCTGTTCGGCGGTGAGCGGGTCGGACGCGGAGTCGGCGAGCAGCCGGGCCAGCCCGATGATCGCGGTGACCGGGGCGCGCAGCTCGTGGCTGACGTTGGCCAGGAACCGGCTCTTCGACTCGCTGGCCGCGCGGAGCTGCGCGGACTTCTCGTCCAGCTCGGCGTAGAGCGCCACGACGCCCCGGTTGGTCTCCTCCAGCTCCTCGGTGAGCTGGTTGTAGAGCGCCATCACCCCGTGGTTGGTCTCCTGCAGCTCGGCGTTGAGCACCGCCAGCTCGTCGCGCTGGCTGCGTACCTCGTCGAGGGCGCTGATGAGCTGGGCGTTCTGCGCCGCCAACTCGTCCAGGGCGGTGCCCGGAGCGTTGTCGGCCAGCTCGGCGCGAAGCTCGGCGAGACGCTCCGGGGTCAGCGCCGGCGCGTGGGCCGGAAGACGTCGGGACATCCTCACGACCGTATCGCCCCCCTGACCGGTCACGCCCAGCATGTCCACCAGCCGGGCCACCGCACCGGACTGTGGCTCGTACCGGCCGCCGGGCAGCGGGCGGGCCGGGGCCAGGTCGACCCGGAGCAACTGCCGCCCGGTGCGGGCGTCGAGGTCCACCGCGAAGGTGACGTCCGCGCCGGCGACGCTCCGCAACAGGTCCCGGGCCACCTCGCTCAGCGCGGTGGCCAGGCGTACCTGGTCCTGGTGCTCCAGCCCGACGGCGGCGGCCACCTCCCGGCCCCGCTGGCGGACCAGGAAGATGTCGTGTTCCACCCGCAGCGCCATCTGCAGCAGCGGGTCGGTGGCGGACGGCCGGGTCACGGCTCCGCCCGGGCGACCAGGACGCAGGCGTCGTCCCGACGGATTCCGGCGTCGCGGAGCAGGACGGCGGCGGTCAGCAGCGGCGCGCGGCCGGCCAGGCCGGGGTAGTCGGCCAGGTCCCAGCGGTCCACCACGCCGTCGCTCTGCATCACCAGGGTCGCGCCGGGCGGGAACGGGTACTCGTACTCGCGCACCACGGGGCGCTGGTGCCCGGCGATGCCGGGCAACGAGACGAGACCTCGCCGCCGCTCGCCCGCCACCACGATCATGGCTGCGATGTTGCCGAGGCCGGCGTACCGGAGCAAGCCTGACGCGGGATCCGGTTCGGCGACGGCGAGCGCGGCGCCCCGGGTGTGCGACATGGAGCGGTGCAGCTGCTGCACCACGGCGGCCGGCGGACCGGCGGGCGCGGACCGGAAGGCGGCGACCGCGGCGCCGCTGGCGGCGGCGGCCAGCGCCCCGTGCCCCAGCCCGTCGCAGACCAGCACCTGGCGCCGGCCGTCGGCGACCCGCACCGCGTACCCGTCGCCGCTGACCTGCTCGCCGGTGATCGGCCGGGTCAGCGCGGCGGCCCAGTCCGTGCCGGGGGCCGGCCCCGACCAGATCTGGACGGCCAGCGCGGTGCCCCGGCCGGGCAGCGAGTAGCCGTCGAACCAGCTCGCCTGCCGGGTGATGGCGCCCAGACCGATGCCGAGCGTGCCGGTGGTGGAGTGCCCGTCGCGGGCGGACTGGGCGAGGTCGGCCATGCCGGGTCCGGTGTCGACCGCCACCAGCTCGACGCCGGCCCGGCCGGCCCGGCGTACCGGCCGCAGCAGCAGGTTGCCCTCCTGCGCGTGCTTGACCAGGTTGCTGGTCAGTTCGGCGGTGATGATGGCCAGGTCGGCGACGCGCTGCTCGGGCAGCTCCACCTGCTGCCCGAGGCGTTCGGCGGCGCGCCGGGCCGCGCTGGCCGTGGTGCCGTTCTCCACCCGGAACCAGAGGCCGTGGTCGTCGACCACGTCGCCGGTCATCGGGACCACTTGGTGACGGTGATCCGGGTGCCCTCGCCGACGGTGGTCCAGATGTCGAAGTCGTCCACCAGCCGGCGGGCCCCGCTGAGCCCGAGGCCCAGCCCGCCGCCGGTGGTGAAGCCGTCGGTGAACGCCTGGTCGAGGTCGGCGATGCCCGGCCCGTCGTCGGCGAAGACGATCCGCACCCCGCGTCGGCGACCGTCCTCGACCGAGGTCACCTCGGCGGTGCCGCCACCGCCGTAGATCAGCGTGTTGCGGGCCAGCTCGCTCGCGGCCGTGACCAGCTTGGTCTGGTCGACCAGGGAGAGCTTGGCGGCGACCGCCGTGGTACGCACCAGCTGCCGCACCCGGACCACGTCCTCGTCACTGCGGATCGCCTGGACGTCCGGCACCCCCAGGTCGACAGCGGTCATGGCGTGGCCGTCGTCTCGGCGTCCTCGTCGTCGCCGTCGAGCGCGTCCCAGTCGTCGGCGCGGGTGGCCGCGACCAGTTCCATGCCCCGCTCGACGTTCAGCGCGGTCCGGATGCCGTTGAGCGACAACCCCAGCTCGACCAGGGTGATGGCCACGGCGGGCCGCATCCCCACCACGACCGTCTCGGCGTCCAGCACCTTGGAGATGGACGCGATGGTGGAGAGCATCCGGCCGACGAACGAGTCGACGATGTCCAGCGCCGTGATGTCGATGATGACGCCGTGGCAGCCGGTGGCGACGATCCGCTCGGCCAGGTCCTCCTGGAGCTGGATCGCCGTCTGGTCGGACATGTCGACCTGGATCGAGACCAGCAGGATGTCACCGATCTTGAGGATCGGCACCCGCTCCATCAGGACTCCCGGCGCGGCCGGCGCGCGGTGGTCTCGACCCCGGTCAGCCGCAGCACGTGGCGCAGCGCGTCGGCGAGGCTCGCCTTGGTCGCGATGTCCCCGAACTCGATGCCGAGGGCGACGATGGTCTGCGCGATCTGCGGCCGGATGCCGGAGATGATGCAGTCGGCGCCCATCAGCCGGGCGGCCACCACCGTCTTGAGGATGTGCTGGGCGACCTGGGTGTCCACCGCCGGTACGCCGGTGATGTCGATGATCGCGTACGGCGAGCCGGTGTCGACCAGGGTCTGCAGCAGGCGCTCCATCACCACCTGGGCGCGGGCCGAGTCGAGGGTGCCGACCAGCGGGACGGCGACCACGCCCTCCCACAGCTTCACCACCGGCGTGGAGAGCTCCAGCAGCTGCTCCGCCTGGTCGGCGATGAGGCCCTCGCGGGTGCGGACGTAGCTCTCGAAGGTGAAGAGGCCCATCTGGTCGATCAGGGCGGAGAAGGCCACGAAGTCCCGGAGGGTGTCGTCGGCCTTGTTCTCCTCCATCAGCTCCAGCAGGGCGTCCTTGACCGCGAACACGCTGATCGCGGTCTCGCTGGCGCTGAAACCCTGCCGGGCCCGGTTGGTGGACAGCTCGGCGAGCACGGCGCGCAGCTCGCCGCCGTGCTCGTCGGCCAGGTCGGTGAGACCGTTCCGGCCGGCGTCGATCATGCTCCGGTGCAGTTCCCGCACCTGTCGGCCCAGCTCGGCCTGGCTGAGCCGGCCGCGCAGCGAGGCGGCGACGGTTTCCGTCCAGCGCTCGGTCAGCCGGTCGGTGTGCTCACTCAGCAGGCGGGCGAGCCGACCACTCTGTTCGGCGCTCATCGCCATGGTGACCTCCCTGAACATTGAACCGGGCGGACTCTATCACCGGGGTCTGTGGAACTACTTGCCACGCGGCAAAGAATGATCAGCGCAACCGGGTTGCCTCCCGTTCTGCGCATCCCTCGCTTCGTGGGATACCGTTCCACCGAACACAGGAGGTCGACGAATGTCCCTGACGGTGCACACGGAACAACGCGACGACGTGGTCGTCGTGTCGGTCGCGGGCGAGCTGGACATGGCGACGGCACCGCAGTTGCAGGACCAGATCACGGATCTGCTGGACAAGGGCCGCAGCCGGCTCGTCTTCGACCTGGCGGATGTCTCGTTCTGCGACTCCACCGGGCTGTCGGTCTTCGTCCGCGCCAAGAACAGCTGCGACGAGGTCGGCGGCGTGGTCCGGCTGGCCGCCCCGCAGCGCGGGGTGCTCCGCATCCTCGAGGTCAGCGGGCTGGTCGAGGTGCTGCACACGTACCCGACGGTGGACCAGGCGGTCGCGGGCGACCCGACCCCCGCCTCCTCCTGACCGTCGCCGCTCAGCGCTCGTCCTCGATGTGTCGGGGACGGGCGATCACCATGCCCGCCGCCGTCTGCACGGCGAGCGCCGCCAGCAGGAAGCCGAGCGGAGCGGTCCACCCGCCGGTCGCCTCGTAGAGGATGCCGACCAGCAGCGGGCCGAGCGCCGCGATCAGGTAGCCGGTGCTCTGCGCGAACGCGGAGAGCGCCACGGTGCCCTCGGCGGTCCGGGCGCGCAGCCCGATGGTGGTCAGGATCAGCGGGAACGCGCCCTGGCCGAGGGCGAGCAGCAGCACCCAGAACGGCGCCGGGCCGTGTGGGGCGAGGGCGAGGCCCAGGTAGGCGGCCGTGGAGAAGGCGGTCAGCCCGAGCACCAGCGGCCGCAGGGTGCGCAGCCGGCCGGCGACGGCCGGCATGGCCAGCGCCACCGGCACGCCGAGCGCGGTCACCCCGGCCAGCAGCAGCCCGGCGGTCTGCGCGGAGTAGCCGGCGTCCCGGAATAGTTGGGCCAGCCAGCCCATGATCGCGTAGCCGCTCAGCGACTGCGCGCCGAAGTAGGTCGCCATGGCCCAGCCGAGCCGGGTCCGCCCGGGCCGGATCCGGGCGGGGGTGGCGACGGCGGCCGTCGGGGTCGCCGCCCGCCGGGCCCGGCGGTCCCGCAGCGCCAGCGGCACCCACGGGAGTACGGCCAGGGCGGCCAGCCCGGCCCAGACACCGAGCCCGGCGCGCCAGGAGCCGAACGCGTGCGCCACCGGCACGGCCGAGGCGGCGGCCACCGTGGTGCCGACGGTCAGCGCCATCGTGTACGCCCCGGTGACCAGCCCGGTGCGGTGCGGGAAGTGCTGCTTGACCAGCATCGGCAGCAGGATGTTCGCCACCGCGATGCCGGACAGCGCGAGCGCGCTGGTGAGCACGAAGACCACGGCCGAGTCGGTGACCACCCGGAGCACCTGGCCGGCGGTGAGGGCCAGCATCGCCAGCACCAGCACCCGGGCGGCCGGCCAGCGGCGGACCAGCCACGGGGTGAGCGCGCCCAGCCCGGCGAAGGCGATGGTGGGCAGCGTGGTGACCAGGCCGGCGGTGCTGCCGGAGAGCCCCAGCCCGCCCCGGATCTCGTCGAGCAGGGCGCCGAGGCTGGTGACGGCGGTGCGCAGGTTGACCGCGACGAGCAGCATCGCGACCAGCACCAGCAGGCCGCCGCGGGCCGGGGTGGCCGGGGGCGCGGGGGCGGCGGCGGGGGCCGGGCCGGGCATCACGTCGGTGGTCGGTGCGCCGGCGGGCGCCGCGGTGCGCGCGGTTGGCGGGGTCATGACCTCGAACCTACAATCATGGGATGAATTTCGGCAGGAGGTGTAACCGGTGACACCCACCGTCGATTCCGTCGCCGTGCCGCCGCGCGGGCACCGGGTGCGGCAGACGATCGAGCAGTTGCGGGCCCGCATCCTCGGCGGCGAGTGGCCGGTGGGCGGGCGGATCCCGACCGAGCCGCAGCTCGTCGCGGCGCTCGGCGTGGGGCGCAACACGGTCCGCGAGGCGGTCCGGGCGCTGGTGCACGCCGGGGTGCTGGAGTGCCGGCAGGGCTCCGGGACGTACGTGGTCTCCACCGACGAGCTGGCCCCGGTGGTGGCCCGCCGGCTCACCGACGACCGGATGACCGAGGTCATCGAGGTCCGGCGCGCCTTCGAGGTGGAGGCGGCCCGGCTCGCCGCGCTGCGGCGTACCCCCGGGGACCTGGCCGCGCTCGACGGCGCGCTCGCGGCCCGGGAGGCCGCCTGGCGCTCCGGCCGGGTGGACGAGTTCGTCGAGGCCGACGCCGCGCTGCACAGCGCGGTGGTGGCCGCCGCGCACAACGCCATGCTCGCCGAGCTGTACGCCTCGGTCGGCGCGGCGCTGCGCAGCACCGTCGCGCAGGCGATGGGCGAGACCCTGGAGCCCGAGCGGTACGTCGACCACGGCCGCCTGGTGGCGGCGATCCGGGCCGGCGATCCGGCGCGGGCGGCGATCGAGGCCGGTGCTTTTCTCGAACCGCCGTCCGGGGCATAGGTTGTCCGCGACGCAGAATCGGACAGCACGGGAGTGCGGATGTTCAAGGGCTTCAAAGACTTCATCATGCGCGGCAACGTCGTCGACCTGGCGGTCGGTGTCGTCATCGGCGCGGCGTTCACCGGCGTGGTCACCGCCTTCACGAACTCGTTCCTGAAGCCGCTGATCAAGTTGATGGGCGGCGGGAAGGACCAGTTCGCCGGCTCGTGGAAGATCGGCGAGGAGAACTTCATCACCTGGGCCGACTTCATCAACGCCGCGATCACCTTCCTGCTCACCGCGGCGGTGCTCTACTTCCTCGTGGTGTTCCCGATGAACAAGCTCGCCGAGCGGCGCAAGCGGGGCGAGGAGCCGCCGCCGGCCGCGCCGAGCGAGGAGGTCAAGCTGCTCACCGAGATCCGGGACGCGCTGCTCGCCGGCAACCACGGCACCCCGGCCCAGCGCGGCGCGCTCGACGACGTGCTGGGTCGCCGCCAGGAGCCGCCGGCCCCGCGCTGACCCATAGCCGATCGGCCCCCGTGGGAATCCCGCGGGGGCCGACCCGTGTCGAACACATGTTCGATAGGGTCCACGGCATGGAGCAGCGCAAACACTGGTGGAACGGGAAGTGGGGGCGGCTGGCCCGGCGGGACGTCTTCCTCCGGGTCGACGGCGACCGCTGGCACGTCGAGCAACGCGCCGGCGGCGCCGAGGGGGTCTCCCAATTCTACGAGTACGCCAGCGTGGACGAGGCGGAGGAGACGGTCCGGGCGCTGCTGGAGGGGCCGGACAGCTGGCGCGAGCTCTCCCCCCGCCCGCCGGGCGGCTGGCTCCCATCCGTTTAGCGGCCGGGCGACCCGGGAACCGCGCCAGCATGAGCCAGCAGCAGGACACCGTCGCCCGGGTCACCACCGGCATGCGGGTGGTCGACTCGACCGGCGTCGAGGTGGGCACCGTGGATCTCGTCCAGCGCGCCGATCCGAGCGCGGTCACCGTGCAGGCGCCCGCGCCGGTGGACCCGGGGAGCAGCCTGGACGAGCTGATCGAGTCGGCGGCCGCCGGGGAGCCGGACGTCCCCGCCGACCTGGCCGCCCGGCTGCTGCGCCACGGCTACCTGAAGGTCTCCACCGGGCTGGCCCGCACCGGCGCGGTCTACGTGCTGGCCGACCGGATCGCCGCCGTCGGTGACGACGGGGTACGCCTCACCGTCCCGGCCGCCGACCTGCCCGAGGAGGAGTGATCCGGGCCGCCCGGTGGGCGGCGGAAGAGCAGTAGCATCAGCCAGCCGGCGACGAGGCCCCAGAACGCCCCGCCCACGCCGAGCAGGCTCACCCCGGAGGCGGTGACCACGAAGGTGACCACCGCCGCCTCGCGGCCCACCGGCTCGGCGACGGCCGCCGAGACCGCCCCGGCCAGCGCGCCGAGCAGGGCGAGCCCGGCCACCGCCTCGACCAGGATCGGCGGGGAGAGCAGCACCAGCGCGGTCGCCAGGCCGGCGCCGAGGCCGAGCAGCGCCATGCCGATCCCGGCGGTGACCGAGGCGATCCAGCGCCGGTCCGGGTCGGGGTGGGCGTCCGGGCCGGCGGCCAGGGCGGCGGTGATGGCGGCGAGGTTCAGCGCGTGCCCTCCGGCCGGCGCGCCGAGCATGCTGGCCAGCCCGGTGACCCGCAGCGCCGAACCGAGCGGGGCGCGGTAGCCGTAGCCGGCGAGGACCGCGGTGCCGGGCACGTTCTGCGCGGCCATGGTGACCAGGAAGAGCGGCAGCGCCAGGCCGACCACCGCGGGCAGCGTCCAGGCCGGCGCGGTCAGCGCGACGGCCGGCGCGAGGTCGGCGTGGACCGGGCCGGGCGCGGTCAGCCCGATGGCGGCAACCGCCACGGCCAGCGCGCCGGGTACGGCCCACCGGCGGGCGAGCCGGTGCAGCAGGAGCCAGGCCAGCACCACCGGCCCGGCCAGCCGGGGCACCTCGACCAGCGCCCGCACCGGCGCGGTGCAGAGCGGCAGCAGCACCCCGGCGAGCATGGCGCTGGCGACCGGGGCGGGGATCGCGGCGACCGCCCGGCCGAGCGCCGGCACCAGCCCGGCCGCGACGATCAGTCCCCCGGCGAGCAGGAACGCGCCTACCGCCGCCGGCCACCCGCCGGGCACCGGACCGGTGGCCACGAGCAGCGCGGCGCCCGGGGTGGACCAGGCGACGGCGAGCGGCATCCGGTGCCGCAGCCCGAGCCAGACCGCGCACAATCCGGTGCCGACGCAGAGCGCCAGCAGGCCGGAGGCCGCCTGTGCCTGGTCGGCGCCGACCGCCCGGAGCCCGGCCAGCACGACGGTGAACGAGCTGGCGAAGCCGACCAGCGCGGTGACCACGCCGGCCAGTACGGGTTGCAGCCGACCGGTCATGTCCCCACCCCCGTTTCCTACCGTTCCGTTTACGGAACGGGACGGTGTAGGACGATAGCCGGCATGGCAACTGCCCCACCAGCCGGTGGCCACGATGCGGACCAGGTCGGCCGGCGCATCCGCGCCCTGCGCGAGGAACGCGGCCTCTCCCTCTCCACGCTGGCCCGGCTGGCCGGTGTCGGGAAGGCCACCCTCTCCGGGCTGGAGAACGGCACCCGCAACCCGACCCTGGAGACGCTCTACGCGGTCACCGCGCAGCTCGGCGTGCCGCTGACCGCCGTCCTGTCCGGGCCGGCCGAGACGCCGACCGTACGCGGCGCGGCGGTGGGCGCCACCCTGCTGGAGGTCTTCACCGACACCGACGCCACCTACGAGCTGTACCGGATGCGGGTGAGCCCGGGGCCGCCGCAACTCTCCCCCGCCCACCAGGCCGGCGTCACCGAGCACGTGACCGTCTTCTCCGGCGTGCTGCGGGCCGGGCCGGTGGACCACCCCGGGACCGCCGGCCCCGGCGAGTACCTGCGCTGGACCTCCGACGTGCCGCACAGTTACGCGGCGGTCGGCGACGAGCCGGTCCGGGCCAGCCTGCTGCTGCGCTACCCCATCGGCGACCAGGGTGGACGGTCAGCGGCCCGCCCGGAGTGAATCTTTCCCGACCGCCATACCCGGTGTGTAGAGACGGGAATGGGGTCTTCTTGGCAAGCTTGACCCATGACGCTGATCCTCCGCTCGGCCATCCTCAACGACGTCGGCCTCGTCCGGACCAACAACGAGGACTCCGCCCTCGCCGGTGACCGCCTGGTGGCGGTGGCCGACGGCATGGGCGGCCTCCCGGCCGGCGAGGTGGCCAGCGAGATCGTCATCCGGATCCTGGACGAGCTGACTCCGCCCACCGGGCCGGACGAGGCGGCCGACGCGCTGCGCGCCGTGGTGAGCACCGCCAACCAGCGCATCCGGGCCGCGATCAGCGTCGACCCGGCCCGCGACGGCATGGGTACGACGCTCACCACCGGCCTGCTCGCCGGCGACACCCTGGTCCTCGCCCAGGTCGGCGACTCCCGCGGCTACCTGCTGCGCGACGGCGAGCTGACCCAGCTCACCCGGGACGACACCTTCGTGCAGGCGCTGGTCGACCAGGGCGCGCTCTCCCCCGACCAGGCCCGGCACCACCCGCAGCGCTCGCTGGTCACCCGGGCCGTGCAGGGCTCGGACGCGCCGCCGGCCATCGGGATGCTCACCGTCTTCGCCGGGGACCGGCTGCTGCTGTGCAGCGACGGGCTCTCCGACTACGTGGAGGACAGCGCCATCGCCTCGGCGTTGGGCACCTACCAGGACCGGCAGCAGTGCGGTGAGCAGCTGGTGAAGCTCGCCCACCAGGCCGGCGCCCCGGACAACGTCACCGTCGTGGTCTCCGACGTCACCGCGGCCTGACCGCCACCGCCCGGAGCCCTCACGGCCCGGCGTGGCCCACTAGATAGTTGTGCCATCTAGATGACGGCACTACTCTCCAGCGGGTGATGACCGAGCGGCGGGGCCAGTGGTTGCGCGGAGTGCTCGACCTCTGCGTCCTCGGCCTGCTGCGCGACCACGAGTCGTACGGCTACCAACTCGCCCAGTCCCTCGACGCGGCCGGCATCGGCCCGATCCAGGGCGGCACGCTCTACCCGGTGCTGCTCCGGCTGGAGCGCAGCGGGCTGATCACCGCGCGTTGGCGCGAGGGAACCGGCGGACCGGCCCGCAAGTACTACCGGATCACCGAGAGCGGACAGGCCGCACTGGGCCGGGGCGGGCCCGACTGGCAGGCGTTCGCGACGTCGGTGACGGCCATCGTGACGGGAGGAGTCGACGGGTGAACGCCGACCAGTGGCTGCACGCGTTCGCGGCCGAACTGCACCACGACCGGGTGGCACCGGAGGACATCCGGCACGTGGTCGCCGAGGCCGCCACCCACCTGCGCGACGGCGGGGGCGACCCGTGGACGGTCTTCGGCCCGCCCGACCGGTACGCCGCCGTGATCGCCGAGAGCGTCGGCACCCGCCCGGCGCCCCGCCCCGGCCCGGTCCTGCTGCACGCCGAGGGGATCACCAAGCGCTACGGCCGACGTACCGTGCTGCGCGACGCCGGCCTGACCGTCCGGGCCGGGCAGATCGCCGCCGTGATCGGCGCCAACGGCTGCGGCAAGAGCACCTTCCTGCGGATCTGCGCCGGGCTCGCGTCCCCGGACCGCGGGCAGGTCACCCTCGCCGGCCGGCTGGCGTACTGCCCGCAGCAGGGCGGCACCGCCGACTTCCTCCTGCCCGACGAGCACTTCGTGCTGGTCGGAGCCGGCCGGGGGATGACCCGGAGCACGGCCCGCCGGGCCGGCCGGGCCACCGCCCGGCAACTCGGCTGGGAGTCCGCCGACCCGGTGCCCGCCCGGCAGCTCTCCGGCGGCACCCGGCAGAAGCTCAACCTCACCCTGTCCACCCTGAACGAGCCCGACATCCTGCTGCTCGACGAGCCCTACCAGGGCTTCGACCGGGGCAGCTACGTCAACTTCTGGGATCAGTTGCTGCGGCTGCGCGACGCCGGCCGGGCGATCGTCGTGGTGACCCACCTGCTCAACCAACTCGATCGGGTGGACCTGGTCCTCGACCTCACCCCCGCCGTACCCGGAGGCCGCCCGTGCACCGGCTGAGCACCGTCGCCGAGATGACCCTGCGGGAGCTGGTCCGCCGTCGGGGCGTACTCCTGCTGCTGCTTCTCATGCCGCTGGCCTTCTACCTGATCCGGCGCGACGCCTACATCGGGCAGTCGGTACGCGCGCTGCTGCTCGGGATCGCCTGGGCAGTCAGCACCGCCGCCCTCTTCACCACCGGCGCGGCCCGCGACCTGGAGCCCCGGCTGCGGCTCGCCGGCTACCGGCCGCACCACCTCTACCTCGGCCGGATGCTCGGGCTGTGGGTGATCGGGCTCGTCATCGCCGTACCCTTCTTCGGGCTCGTCGCCGTCGACAGCGACGGCCTGCGGTACGGCGGGGTGGCCGCCGCGATGCTCTGCGCGGTCGCGGTGGCCGCGCCCTTCGGCATGCTGATCGGCGCGGTGCTGCCGCGCGAGCTGGAGGGGACGCTGCTGCTGCTCACCGTCGTCACGGTGCAGATGCTGCTCGACCCGGCCGAGGCCGGGGCCCGGCTCACCCCGTTCTGGTCGTGCCGGGAGATCGCCACCTGGGCGGTCGACCACACCGACGACAGCTACCTCACCCGGGGCGTCCTGCACGCCGTGGCGGTGACCGCCCTGCTGGTCCTCGCGGTCGCCGGCGCGGTGTCCGCGCGGCTGCGCCGCCGCCGGCACGTCCGGCAGCTACCGGTGACCTGACGCCGATTCCGGTTGCGGGCACCGGCGGGCCGGGTTGGGATGGACGGATGCGTATTCGCCGCCTGGCCGCCGAGGAACGCCTCACCACCAGCTTTCCGCTCCAGGCGTACGCGTTCGAGGCGTCGCCGATGGCCGACTCCCGCACCGAGGAGTTCCGCGAGTACCTGCCGTACAACGCGGGCAACCGGACGCTGGTGGTCGAGGAGGACGGGCTCACCACGGCCGCCGCGTCGGCCATCCCGATGCGGCAGAACCTGCGCGGCCGGGTGCTGCCGATGGCCGGCGTGGCCGGCGTGGCCACCCATCCGCTGGCCCGCCGGCGCGGTCACGTCCGGACCCTGCTCACCCGGCTCCTCGACGAGCAGCGCGAGGAGGAGCACGCGCTGACCGCGCTCTACCCGTTCCGGGCCTCGTTCTACGAACGCTTCGGCTACGTCGGGCTGCCACGCCGGCGTACCGCGGTGTTCTCCCCGGCGGACCTGGCCCCGCTGCTCCGCGCCGAACTGCCCGGCGACGTGGGCTGGGAGCGGATCGGCGCGGGCTGGGCGACCTGGCGCGGCTACACCGAGCGGCAGCTGCGGGAACGGCACGGCTTCGCGGTCTTCCCCGAGTTCCGGGCGGTGTCGCTGCGCGACCGGGACGACCGGTGGCTGCTCACCGCGGTCCGGGACGGCGTGCCGGTCGGCGCGGTGACCTACCGGATCGACGACCACGGCGGCGAACTGATCGCCGACGACCTGCTCGCCGACGACCCGTACGCCCGCGCGTCACTGCTCCGGTTCTTCGCCCACCACGTCGACCAGGTGGACCGGATCCGGGTCGAACTGCCCGCCGACGAGTTGCCCGAGTTGTGGCTCACGGACCTGGCGGTGCACGTCGAGGCGCGGGTGTCCCGGCCCGGTTCGCCGGCGCCGATGGCCCGGCTGCTCAGCCTGGACGCGCTCGCCGGCCTGCCGGCCGGCACCGGCCGGGTCCGCGTCGAGCTGGTCGGCGACCGGTGGCTGGCCGGGGCGCACCTGCTCGACGGCGCCACCGGGCGGCTGGAACTGCTGCCGGGGGAGAGCGGCGCTTCCGGCAGCGTGCCGACCGCCACGTTGACCGCCGCCGGGCTCTCCGCCCTGGCGTACGGGGTGCTCGACCCGGTCGAGGTGGCGATCCGGGGGCTCGGCGAGGTGCCGCCGGACGCGGCCACCGAGCTGCGCCAGATCTTCCCGCGCGCGCTGCCGTACCTGTTCGCCGATTTCTGAGCGGTTTTCCCGTTCCGGAGGCGGGGTAGGGTCCTGCGGGTGCCGGAGTGGTTGGAAGCGGGACTGTGGGGGTTGCTGGCCGGCTCCGCCCTGGTGATCGGGGCGGTGGTGGGCTACGTCGCCCGGGTACCCCGCCGGGTGATCGCGTCCGTGATGGCGTTCGGCGCGGGCGTGCTGCTCTCCGCCGTGTCGTTCGAGCTGATCGCGGAGGCGCACGAGCAGGGCGGGCTGCTGCCCGTGGCGATCGGCGCGGCGATCGGCGCGCTCACGTACACCGGGGCGAACATCCTGCTGGCCCGGCGCGGTGCCCGGCACCGCAAGCGCTCCGGCGACGTGCAGCCCTCCGAACAGGAACAGCCCGGCTCGGGTAACGCGATCGCGGTCGGCGCGCTGCTGGACGGCGTACCGGAATCGGTGGTGATCGGCGCGAGCCTGCTGGCCGGCGGCCCGGTCAGCCTGGTCACCGTGCTGGCCGTCTTCCTCAGCAACGTGCCGGAGGGCCTGTCCAGTGCCGCCGGCATGCGCCAGGCCGGCCGCAGCCGGCGCTGGGTGTTCCTGCTCTGGACGGCGATCGCGCTGGTCAGCGGCGCGGCCGCGCTGGCCGGGTACACGCTGCTCGGCGGCGCCCCGCCCGTGGTGCTGGCCACCATCACGGCGCTGGCGGCCGGCGCCATCCTCGCCATGATCACCGACACCATGGTGCCGGAGGCGTTCGAGGACGCGCACCTGCTGGTCGGCCTGATCACCGTCCTGGGCTTCCTGGCCGCGTTCGCCCTCTCGCACACCTGACCCGCCGGCGGGCCCGGCCCGGTCACCGTGGTCCCGGCCTCGTCGCTGTGGTCCCGGCCCGGTCGCTGTGGTCCCGGCCTGGTCGCTGTGGCCCTGGTCCCCTCGCGGCCCGGCCTCGTCGCGGCGCGGCCCGGCCGCGCAGTCACCGGTCCTCACCGTTGCGGATGGGTGCTTTCCGGGTGGCGGCGGGCGGCTTAGCGGCGGGTTAAGGATCCGGCGTCGGTTCGTGCACCGGCGGGTCGCCCTCCTAGCATCGGGCGGTGCGCGTGAAGTCCGCTCTCCTCCTGCTCGTCCTCGCCGTCGGCACCGCGGGACTGCCCGCCTGCGCCCCCGGCGACCCGGCCCGGCCGCCCGCCGCCCCGGCCGCCGCGACCGGCACCACCACCGCCTCCGTTCCGGCGGCCACCCCGACGGCCGGCCCGGGCGCCCGCGCCGGACTGGGCGCCGCGACGCCCGGCGCCACCGCGTCGGCCGCCGCGTTCCGCGCCGGCAACCCGGCCGGTCGCGCCGCCGTACCGGCCGAGGCGCGGGCGGTGGACACCTCGCACCCGACCCGCAGGATCGGCACCGGCACGGCCGCGAGCTGCACCTCGGAGGCGGTGGTGAAGGCGGTGGCGGCCGGCGGCATCATCACCTTCAACTGCGGCCCGGCCCCGGTGACGATCACCATGAAGGCGACCGCGAAGGTGGTCAACTCGCACGGGCCGCGGATCGTGCTGGACGGCGGCGGCAAGGTCACCCTGAGCGGCGGCGGGAAGCGGCGCATCCTCTACCTGAACACCTGCGACCAGGCCCAGGGGTGGACCACGTCGCACTGCCAGAACCAGGATCACCCGCAGCTCACCGTGCAGAACCTGACCTTCACCGGCGGCAACTCCACCGGCGACCGGACCGAGGGCGGCGGGGGCGGCGCGATCTTCGTCCGGGGCGGCCGGTTCAAGGTGGTCAACTCGCGCTTCGTCGGCAACCG
The DNA here is from genome assembly GCF_000982955.1 of Micromonospora sp. HK10. Taxonomy (GTDB): domain Bacteria; phylum Actinomycetota; class Actinomycetes; order Mycobacteriales; family Micromonosporaceae; genus Micromonospora. Next base: position 29,835 of record NZ_KQ058896.1, read on the forward strand.
CTGCGACCGGACCGGCCCGGACCTGGGCGGCGCGGCGCTGCGCGTGCTCAGCCAGTACGAGAACAAACCGGTGTACGTGGTGAACAGCACCTTCACCGGCGGCAACTGCGCCAACGGCGGGGCGTTGAGCAGCATCGGCGTCTCCTGGACGGTGCTGAACAGCGTCTTCCGGGACAACCGGGCGGTCGGCAACGGCGCGAACCCGGCCCGGTCCGGCACCCCCGGCGGAGGCAGCGGCGGCGCGATCTACTGCGACGGCAACGAGTTCACCGTGCGGATCGCCGGCACGATCATCGAGGGAAACCGGGCCGCCGAGGGCGGCGGGGCGATCTTCTTCGTCAGCAACAACCGCACCGGCACCCTGCGCATCGAGCACTCGACCCTGCGCCGCAACCCCAGCGCCGGCTTCGAAACGCGCGGCTACCCCGGCATCTTCTTCCTAGGCGCCCACCCACCCACCATCCTCCCCTGACCACCCCTCACCACCCCCTTCCCCTCACCTTGTTGACCAAGGACCTCACGCCAACGCGCCCCCTCACCTTGCTGACCAAGGACCTCACGCCGACGCGCCCCTCACCTTGTTGACCAAGGAGTTCACGCCGACGCGCCCCCTCACCTTGTTGATCAAGGAGTTTGCGTCGCCGGGAGCGCCTGAACCGACGCAAACTCCTTGATCAACGCCGAGGAAGAGGGCATCGGGGAGGGGTGGGGGGTGGGGTTAGTAGGGGTTGGGGTGGCCGGGGAGGCGGGCCTTGAGGAGGGCGGCGGGGCGGCCGGGCAGCGTCGGGTCGGTGGACAGCGGTGGAGCGGCGGTGCCGGCGCGGCGGGACATGCCGGCGAAGAGGTCGCGGAGCGCGGTCACCGCGTCGATCCGCGGGCGCCAGCCGAGTTCCCGCTCGGCGCGCTCGCTGGACATCAGCGGGACGTTCAACGCCAGGTCCACCCAGCCCGCGTCGACCGGCTGCAGCCGGGCCCACCAGGTCAGGCTCGCCGCCGCGCGCAGCACCGGCGCCGCCACCGGCACCGTCCAGCCGTGGAAGTGCCGGGCCACCAGCTCCGGGGTCAGCACCGGGTCCGCGGCGACATTGAAGGCGCCGCGCGCCTCACCCAATACCGCCCGGGCGTACGCGTCGGCCACGTCGTCGGCGTGCACCGCCTGCATCCGCAGCCGGCGGTTGGCGGGTACCAGCGGGATCCGGCCGTACCGGAGCAGTTGGACCGGCAGCAGCGGGCCGATGAAGTAGCGGCTGATCTCGGTGCCGGCGTCCCGCTGGAAGATCAGCCCCGGCCGCAGCCGGACCACCCGCAATCCCGGCTGCTCCCGCTCGACCGTGTCCAGCAGCCGCTCCACCTCCGCCTTGTCCCGGCTGTACGACGACCCCGCCACCCCGGTGGCCGGCCAGTTCTCGCTCACCGGGTGGTTCTTCGGACCGGGCGCGTACACCCCCACCGACGAGGCGTGCACCAGGGCGGGCACGCCGGCCCGGACGACCGCGTCGATCACCGCGCGGCTGCCCTCGACGTTGGTCCGGTACAGCGTCCGCCGGTCGTGGCTCGGCTGAATCTGCCAGGCCAGGTGCACCACCGCCTGAGCGCCGGAGACGATCGTGGCCAGCCGGTCGGCCGCCCCGGGAGCGCCCACGTCGCAGGCGTGCCACTGCACCCCGTCGTACGGTTCACCGGCCCCCGGACCGGGCAGCCGCCGGGCCACGCCCACGAGTTCCGACCCGGACTCCTGCCGCAACCGGCGCAGCAGGGCGGTGCCCACGTTGCCGCTGGCCCCCACGATGACGACGCGCATGCCCGCTGCCGTACCCGCTGGTGCGGGCACCAACCCCCGGACCGCTCAGGGCCGCGGATTCGTCCGGGTCCAGCCCCGCTCCCCCTGGCGGCGGCCCTGCACGGCGGCCAGACAGCGCGGGCAGACCCAGCCCTCCGGGTCGGCCTCGGTGAGCACGTCGGTGGCCGAGTAGTCGAACGGCACGTGCGGGAACCGACGCAGCCGGGTACGGCTCAGCGGCAGCCCGCACACCGTCTGGTTCTGCCCCGACAGCCACGCGTGCACCTCGCCACCCGGCCGGCGCACCCCGTCGGCGCCCGGCACCTCCCGTGACGCGGCCACCGCGGGAGTACTGCTCAACCTCATGCCCATCCCAGTTCCCCGGGCCGGCCAGCCCATACCGGCGGACCTGTCGGAAGATCGACCACGGGGGAAGCCGGAAGACCGGTGTGAGCGGGTTCCGGTAGCCTGGGCGGGCGGGCCGCTAGCTCAATGGCAGAGCTGTGGACTTTTAATCCATAGGTTCAGGGTTCGAGTCCCTGGCGGCCCACCGACCGCACCATTGTGCGAACCGGTGGTACTCCTGAAGTGCCCCCGTCCGTTTCAGGCGGGGGCATCGTCGTGTCTGTGGGGATCTTGAACACGGGTATGACTCCCTGGTCGGTGAGTTGAACTTCGGCGATGAGGGTCTCGATGGCGGCCTTGCGTTCGGTGTCGCTGCCGCTGGCCATGATCGTGGTGAGGTAGTCGCGGATCAGGGCAATGGTGCCGGGCGCTGGTGGGGCAGGTTGGGCGGCCAGACCGGCGGCGAGTTCGGCGTGCCGGGCATGGAGTTGGGCCAGCTGTTGGCGGATTTCCCGGATGCGCGGGCCGGCGGTGGCGTCGTCCATGGTGCCGTTCTCGAACGCGGTGTGATACCGGTCGATGGCAGCCTCGGTGGTGGTGATCTGGTGGGCGAGGGCGGTGAGTTCAGCGCCTCGGTCGTCGGTGGTGCTGTTGCGTTGGGCATAAGCGCGTTCGATCATGGCGCTCAGGACGGGCTCGGCGGTGGTGTAGAAGTCGTGCAGCGCGGTGAGGATGGCGTTGTCGAGGTCGTCGGCGGGTAGGCGGGGTGCGTCGCAGGTGGCGTGTTTGCCGTATCGGGTGCGGGTGAAGCAGGTGTAGTAGCGGTAGCGGCGGGTCCGTCCGTTGGCGGACGTGCCGATGTAGCGCTGCCCGCAGCGCGGACATGTCAGTAGCCCGGTGAGGTAGTAGTCCGAATCGGACATCGCCCGCTGGGTCTGGACGTCGCCGCGCGCGTTGGCGATGTCCTGGGCGCGTTGGAAGGTGTCCCGGTCGATCAACGCGTCGTGGGCGTCAGGGACGTAGACGTCGCGGTAGGCGATGTCCCCGACGTAGGCGGGGTTGTCCAGGATCCGGTTGATGGTGTGCCCGGACCACTTCTTCCCGGTCCGGTTCGGGACGCCCCGTTCGTTGAGGACGGTGGCGATGGCGCGGGTGCCGACGCGGTCGCGGGTGTAGAGCCGGAAGATGTCGCGGAGAATGGGTGCCTCGTCGGGGTGAGGGATGAGGCGGTGGTCGGGGTTGACGAGGTAGCCGTAGGGGCGGGTACCGCCGGCCCATTTGCCTTTGCTGGCTTTCGCGGTCATGCCACTTTTCACTCGGTCGATGATGATGTTGCGTTCGAATTCGGCGAACACGGCGAGGAGTTGAAGCATCATGCGGCCGAAGGGCCCGCCGGTGTCGACGGGTTCGGTGGCGGAGGAGAATCGGACGCCGGATCCTTCGAGGATGTTGATGAGGTCGAGGAGGTCGGCGACGCTGCGACTGAATCGGTCGAGTCGGTAGACGAGCAGCACGTCGTAGAGACCGGCTTTCGCGGCGTGGAGTGCTTTCCGAAGACCGGGTCGGTGGGTGGTGGCACCGGAGGCGTCGTCTTCGTATTCGGCGACGATGGTCCACCCGGGCTGGGACTTGACGTATTTCTCCAGGGCGGCGCGTTGGGCGTCAAGGGAGAACGGCTGGTGTTCGTCGTCGGTCGAGCGGCGGATGTAGACGCAGACCCGGCACGGGCCGACGGGCCGCTCGGCCGGGGTGGGTCGGTGGGCGCGTCGGCCTCGCCGCTTGGGCGGGGCGAGGGGTGGGGCTGTCACGGGCGGGTGTCCTTCGCGGTGGAGGGGTGGTGCCGGTGGCGGCCGGACGGGCCGCCACCGGTGGTACTGACTACTGGAAGAGGTCGGGGTGGTCGTCGATGAAGTGGTTGAGCAGGACGGCGAGCGCTTCAGCGGCGTTGTCGAGTTCGGTAGTGGACATGGGTACGGTTTCGATCCGCGCGATCCGCATAGGAATAGTGGTTTCCTTGTTGCGGGCGCGGGATGTTTTCGCACCGCCGTTGTGGGTGGCGGTACCGGGATGTGGTGCGTCAGGATAGCTCCGGACGTCGTTTTCATGGTGCGGCTTGTGGGCCACGTTCCTCCGAAAAGCGGAAAAGCCGGCTGGGGTCGGAGGAGTCCGCTCATCCGTCGCTCCTTTCGTTCGAATTGCAGCCCATCGAGTCGGACGGGAGGATAGCTCGGTTATCTGTCAGCGGTGGGACTTCGATCTCGCTGGAATCTGTCAGCCGCTTTCGGAGGGCTGTCGACAGATCCGTGACAGACCGGTGGGGCTGTCAGTCGGCAGCGTCGCGATGGTGGTCGGTGTGCAGGGTGTGGTCGGCCAGGTCGGCCAGGCGCAGCCGATGCGGCCCGCCGGTGGCCCAGACGGCGTCGGCGGGGCACAGGCCGGCGGTGGTGGCGTAGTCGCGGGCTGCGGTCGCGACGGGCAGCCCGGTGGGCTCGGCGGCCAGCCGCAGCCACAGGTTGCGTTCCCGGGTGGTGGAGTGCAGCCAGAACAGCACGGGCCAGACCTGGCCGAGGGTGCCGAACAGGTCCCGGTAGCCGGCGAGTTTGCCGGTCAACACGTCGAGCTGCTCGCCGCCGGTGTCGTACTCGACGAACACCGACACCAGGCGGCCGTGTTCGGCCCACAGGGCGTAGCCGTCGGGTCGGACCCGCGGCTGGTACGCGCGGACCAGAGCGGGGTCGTCGGGCCGGGTGAACGCGCCCGAGCGGGCACACGCGGCCTCCGGTAGCCAACGGACCAGTTCCGCGTCGGGGCGGGTGCGGGCGTAGCCGGCCAGGTCGGTGAAGAACTGGTTCACCCCGAGCCGGTGGGTCAGTGTCCGAGTGGAGGTCCACCGCCGCCGCTGAATGCGGGCGTGGTCGCGGCGGGGTGGACGCTCGTCGCGGTCCGCGGCGACGACGTCGACGCCGAGCTGGTCGAGCAGGTAGTGGTAGGGGTAGGAGCCGCCGTCGGGCCGCTGCGGCCGGAACCGGTCCACCAGCCGCAACTGGTGCAGCTTGCGCAGCCGCCGCTGGCAGAAGTCCAGCGACGGGAACAAGGCGTGGGCGATCTGGAACGAGGTCAGCACGCCGTGGTCGTACAGCCAGCCCAGCAGGACCCGGTCCCGTCCGGTCAGCTGGGACTGGACCCGCAGCACAGGATCAACCATCAGCGGCGGTCACCCCCTTTCAAGCGGATGCGGATGACACACCCTCTGGGGAGAGACCCGAGACGTGGAGGGTCTGTCGGAGGACAGGTGACAGCCGGTGACAGCCGGAGCGACCTGCACTGTGAGGAGGGGACGGGGGTCCGTTCGGGGGTCAGGTTCAACACTGACGTCAACACGGACGCCAACCCTGACCCCCGAACGGGGATCAAGACGGGTTCTGTCAGAACCGGCCCGCGACGTCGAGCCGGCCAGCGGTGCCGGCGGTCGGAGAGTTGAGCGAGAAGCAACGAGACTCCTTGTGGAAGGGGTAGCGAGAGTGGACCGCCGGGTCGACGGTCCGCAGGGTCGAGATCATTCCGGTGGTGTCGCCGCCGCCCCTCGGGCCAGCCAGGATCTGGGCACGGCCCTGTCTCACCCGGCGAGCGAGACGGCACAGGGGCAGCGGGCATTGGTCGCTGTGAAGTTGTCAAAGAACACGGCCATCCCCGGCGGAGCCGGGCGGCCAAGGCGGAAGCGGACAGCACCCATCGCCACGGCCGTGAAACCTACGACCATGGGTGACCGTTGCTCGACAAACGGCGAGAGAACGACCCAGCGGACCACCCGGTCCTCAGCCCAGGCGAAGGGCCGGACCGCAGCTACCGAGCGGCGCGCGTCAACGCGTCCAGCACGATGGGCCGGCTCAGCTCGCCGGAACCAGATCCTTCATCGGGGACCTCCCGTCAGGTAGCTCGTACGCCGACGACCGGTCGAGGGCCGCGACGACGGCGAGCGCTCCACCGGGAGCGACCGCCCGTACGCTGGTCGGCCCGGTGGCCAGTCGCCGCACGAGGACGTGCCTCTATTGCGCATCAGCGGAACACGCCGGTCAAGTACGATTGGCCAGCCCGAAGCGCCGGCGGGAGCGCTGAACATTCGCCTCTGTTCACCTGCGTCCACCCACGGTGTGCAACAGTCCGCTCCAGCCCCGCACCGTCCAGGCCAAAGAATCTTGAGGAAATCTCCGTCCTCTCATAATGTGAGACACCGGGCTGTCGAGTGTGGACAAGCGGCGGTCTGTCCGTGTCAGTCGGGATGAGATACGTTCGGCATCATGGCCCCCGATAAGCAGGACGGCCCAATAGGGGCGTGGATCCGGCGGACCGAGTACGTTACCTGTCCCGTATGCGGTCGGTAGGAAGCCAGTCCGGCCGCCGACGCCGTTCTGAGCGCCGACAAATTAAAGGAACTGCGTCCGTGCCCGTCCAGGGCCGAAACGGGGTGCACCGGTGTGGCTGAGGTGGCCGCCTGGTGCCGCCGGGTGGGGAGACGCACACCAACCTCACGTAGTCCGCGGCGTGTCGATCACGTGCGCTGATGCCCGCGCCGGCCCGGCTCCGCCGCGACTTTCTCAGACCGAAGCCCTACGCGTCACAACTGACGCTTGCCTCCGTCAGCACGGGATTGCCAGCGAGCATCTGCGGAATAAGTAGTCCACGTAGCGCTTGGGTGGCCTGGATGACGTCCTTATGCGCGCGGATCTTTGTGTCGATGGCCCTGGCGACCTCGGTAATGCTCAGCTGCACGGCTGCGGGCGGCAGCACGAGGGGCATTGCTCGGATCTTGCGGCCGTTGAGCGTCGGCAGCACTCCACGCTGAGTGTGTTCGGCCAGCCACTCCTGCACCGCCGGGTGGGTGAGGTAGCACGCGATGTACTCCGCGGAGATGTCTTGCTTTGCGCGGATGCGGATGCAGGAGCCGCCGAGTAGCCAGCGCTCTTGTCGCTCGGTCACCGTCGCGTGCCGGGTTGTTCTACCGATGCGCACGAACACGATGTCGCCGGAACAAAGCTCGTACCGTGGCCGAAGGCGTTTGGCGGTTTCCTCGTCCACGCTGACGCTGGAGAGAATCCCCTCGGGGCCGATGTCGCCGGCCTTCACGACGGGGACACCTCCGATCACGTACGCGGAGGAACTCAACGTGGTGCCGGATGGGCCTGGTTGCACGTCGCAGCACTCGCCAAGCTGCCGCGTTTGCCAGTCATCCGGGACGGGGCCAATCAGCGTGTCCACGACACCAACCTTTCGAGGCAGCGGTCGAGGGTCAGGTCGGCTGTTCTGGCCTCGTCGTCCAGCCGGGCCAGGTTGCTTCGCAATGCGGGAAGCGTGGGCGAGGTCCGCCGGTCGGTCACGAGTTGCCGACCCTGATTCAGATAGGTGCTGGGCTGAAGGTCGTAGCTGTGCTCCCGGATCTCCGTCACCGTCGCTGTGGTGGCGGCGAAGTCTTCCGTCGCGATCGGGAGGGCGGCCGTCTTGTTCATCCATCCTTGATACGCGTCGAGGACTGCTTGGCAGCCAGGCTCTGTCAACACTCGGTGGGTAGGGCCGATCTTGCGAGTCGCTCCCCGCGCATCGACGAAGAGAACCTCCTCGCCTGCAGTGTCGCCAGGATGAGCCAAGATCCACACTGTTACCGGGACCGTGGTCTCGCGAAACAGGTGACTGGGCAGCGCGACAACACAGCGAACGGCTCCACGCTCGACCATCGCCCCCCTGATCTCCCGCTCCCGGACGGTGAGCGCGAACGTGGCGTTGTAAGGCATGATCATGGCAGCCCGGCCGCCGGGCGCGAGCGCCTCGACCGCCGCCTGCAACCAGGCCATGGTGACGTTGTGCGGGGAAGGCTCGCCGTACGGCCACGGGCGTGCCGATCGGGCCGTGGGAAGGCTCCAGTTCCTCATGCCGAACGGCGGGTTGAGCAGCACGACGTCGAACCGGCCCGGTTCGGCGTCGATCTCCCCGGGGTCCGACGGCGGCCCATCTCCGAGGTCGATCCGTATGCCGTGGATTGCGGCGTTCATCGTGGCGAGGCTCCAGGTCCTGGCCGTCGCAGCCCGTCCGGTCAGCGCCACTGGTGAACCCGATCCGGCCATGCGCGTCATATGTTTCCCCGCCGCCACCAGCAGGTTACCCAGGCCGCAGCAAGGGTCGTGCACGCGGCTCCCGGGTGCGGGATCGACCATCCGCACCATCAGACTCGCCAGCCCAGCCGGAACCAGGTATTCGTCTGGGCTGCTGTGGCGGAACCTGGCGAACTGGTCGAGCAGGTACTCGAACACCTTGTCGCCGGGTGTCCGGACGTCGTCGAGGATGCGAACGATGTTGAGGAGCTGATGCCGTCCATAGACGGTTGCTGGAGCGTCTCGAAGGACTGTTGTGGCAGTCGAAAGGGGCGCCGCCTGCCGCTGCCATGCCTGCGTGACAACCCCATGAATCGTCTCAATGGAGGATCTCGATATCGCCGCCCAGTCGACAGGGGAGGCATCTCGCAGGCACAGTAGGGACAGGACGATGGCCTCGAAGACTGCCGGTACCTCGCTCTTGCGTAGCAGCCGCTCCAGGGGCGACCACAACCGCTCGTCGAGTAACTCCGCCGCCGGTTCAGGCATTGGATCAACGGTAGCTGGTGGTACTGGATACCCGACCGCGGAGCGGAACCGTTCCCCGTAGGTCCTTCCCAGACGCTCGCCGGGCAGCAACGCTGGACGCGGGATCCGGCGGCCATCGAGCCACGCCGCCACCGCCGACGTCAGGTAGCCATCCTGGGATCCGCGCCGAACGAGCTGAGGAAAGTTCTTGGGGTGCCTACGCGCCCAGTTGCTCACCGCCTGGGTGGTGACGGCTGCGGCGTGAGCCACCTCCTCCTTCGTCATCAGCTGCTCCACCCTGGACATGGTCAGCGCCCCTCTCGGCTGCTGCCACGGGAGCTACCTCCCGGGCGGACCGATCCCCGCACCGCGCGGATCAGCTGCGTGAGGTGACGGGTCCGCCGCTCGCTCATGATGACCCAGCCAAGGAACAGCACCGGTAACAGAATCGCACCCATGATGTACGGCCCGGGGAGATCACCGACCAGCTGCGCCAGCCTCGCCGCCATGCTGCCTCCTCCTATGAGATTTCGTTGTCGCACTCGAAGCTAGGGGCAGCAGCCCGACGAACGAAGCGCGTATCGATGATACGCGCATGTCTGTTTCGCCGCTGTCCGGGCGTAGCGGCGAAGGGCGGCGGTATCCCATCGTGGGCAAGGGAGGCCAGCTCAAACTCGCGCAAGGGTGTCGATCCTTGCGGATCAGGCCCTGGCAGTCGAGGGTCGAGGGCGTGCAGATATGGGATCCGCTGAAGGAACACCAGCTGCTGTTGCTGCGGCGGATCGGCGAAGGAGACGACCTCAGCGGCCCCGAAGGACTCGACCAGCGCCACTCGGCTCGAGCACTGCAGACCCGCCGGCTCGTCGACATCAGCCGCCGGGGCGGTGTGTGGCGGGCCCAGATCACCGACGCCGGCCGCTTCTACCTCGACAACGGCATCCACCCTGACCACCCCGACCGGCTCTCGCCCGGCAGGGCGACACCCCGCCAGCGCACCCGGACCGCCATTACCTCCAACCGCAGTGGGTCGGCTTCGAGCCGGTCGCCAGCCGGTGGCGGCGCCACATCGGCCGACTCGCCGCAGCCTCCGACCACCCCAACGGTCGAGCAGGCCCGGCAGCTCGTGGAACGCCTGCAGGTCGAGGGCGGGACCCTGCGAGTCGAGAGCCCCGACTCCGAGGAACGTGCCCTGTATCGGCGGGTCATCCACGCGGCCAAGCAGCACGGTCTCGTGCCCGCCGGGTTCCACCTCAAGCACACCGGCCGCGCCGCCGGAGACCTAATCATTCGGCTGTCCAACGACGACGACCCGGACGACAAGGATTGGAACCGGATCCGGCTCAACACACGCCGTGTCACCACCGACCCGGACCTCGTGTTCGCCGCGCTGGAGAAGAACCCGGCCGGACTGGAGGTTACGAAGGCATCCGTCCCCCGGGCGCTGGGCCTGATCCGCGGCCTCGCCGCCGAGGCCCGACGGCGGGGCCACCGGGTCGGGGTGAACACCAAGACCAAGAACCCGTCGGTCTACCTCCAAGTCGACAAGACCCGTCGCAGGGTCAGGCTGATCGAGGAGTACGACGACGTCCCCCACGTCCCCACCGCCGAGGAGGCCCGGCAGTTGCGGCGCAACCGGTGGATGGTGCTGCCCAAGACCGACCGGGTCGCCTCTGGCCGTCTGCGGATGGAGATCGCCCGCGCTGGCTGGGACAAGAAGGACACTTGGACCGACGACAAGCGCACCACCCTGGAGAAGCGCCTCCCCCGCATCATTCGTGACGTCGAAGCCGGTATCGCTGCCGACGAGGAAGCCAAACAGGCTGCTCAACGGGCCCACGACGAATACGTCGCTGAGCAAGAAAGGAAGCGGGCAGAAGAGCATCGCCGCTGGCAGGTCGCCCTCGACGAGGCCCGCCCCCAAGCCGCCGAACTCCTGCGCAAGAAGGCGTTCCGGCGGGCCTACGACTCCTGGATCTCCGCCAACGAGATCCGCGCTTTCTGTGACGCCCTCGAAACCGCGCCCGACGAACCAGCCGAGTCGGACAACCGCACCCGTTGGATCGACTGGGCGCGAGCCGCAGCCGACCGCCTCGATCCCACCTGCGGCGACGGAGCCCTCGCCGGCATTAAATTCGATATCACTCCCCAGCCCGACGACCTACGGCCCTTCATCGGCGACTGGAGCCCGCACCAGCCCCACCGCGAGTACCGGTCGGAGCGCGACCAGCAGGCCATCAACGCCACCCGGCTTCAGGCCGACACCTGGCACCACGGTATGCGCGGACGCCCCAGTTGGTGGCGCAAGTAGCAGCCATGTACAGAAGCGCGCCCATGGTCGCAGACGGTCGGCTGGGCCCGTCCGACGGATGCGTTCGCCTACTGGTGGGTGAAGTGGCCGTACTTGGCGCCGGCCAGAAAGCTGGTCCAATCCTCCCGGCGGAACAGGAGGGCCGGGCCGGTGGGGTCCTTGCTGTCGCGGAGAGCCACCGCGTCGGCGAGGTCGGCGACCTCGACGCATTGGCCGTTTCCGCTGGACCGGGTGCTCTTTTTCCACTGGGCGCGGGACAGGTCGACTGAGGTCATCCCGTACCTCCTTTCTGACTGATCGCTGCGGCGTGTTCCTGGATCAGCTTGATCGAGCTGGTCGGGTCGAGTGCGGTGGCGCGGAGGTGTTCGAACGTGCTGGTGTAGCGGCGGACGTCTGCTTCCCGTTCGAGGAACAGGTCGCCGGCCATGCTGTCGACGTACACCAGGGCGGGGTCGGCCGGGTCGGGGAAGTCCATGACGACGAACGAGCCGGGCATGCCGGCGTGCGCGCCCGAGGTGAACGGGATGACTTGAAGCGTGACGTGCGGCTGGCCCGCTGCGCTCACCAGGGCGTCGAGCTGTTCGGCCATGACGGCTGGTCCGCCAGTCAGCCGGTGCAGGACGGCCTCGTCGAGGATCGCCCAGAGGCGCAGCGGCTCCGTCTTGCGGAGCGACTCCTGCCGCTGCATGCGCGCCTCCACCCGGGCCTGCACGTCCGCGTCGCTCGCCAACGGCAACACACCCCGGATGACGGCGCGGGCGTAGCTCTCGGTCTGTAGGAGGCCCGGAACGAAGAGCGACTCGTAGTTGCGGACCGAGCGGGCTTCGGCTTCGAAGCTGATGTACGTGGTGTAGAGCTCCGGCAGTTCCGACTCGTACGCCTGGAGCCAGCCCAGCTGCGCGGCCTGGCGGGACAGGGCGATCAGCTCGCTGCGCTTGTCCTCGTCGGTGACGCCGTACTTGTCCAGCATCGCCATCAGGGTGCGCCGCTGCGGGCGGACCTTGGCCGTCTCGATGCGGTAGAGCGTGGCGGGATTGATGCCGGTCTGCTCGCTGACCTCGTCGCGGGTGAGGCCGGCCGCGGCGCGCAGGCTGCGCAGCTCCGCCGCGAGCCGCCGGAGGCGCACAGTGGGCGGTTGCCGTCGAGCTGACAACTCCATATCCCTTCGCTCCTGTCGTAGTCAGAGTGTGCCCGCCATGCGGATGCAACCTCCAGGCAGGCCAGGCAAGTGACGCACATGCGAATGCAATCCTTGCATTATCACTAGTGCATAGGCACTATGGGCATGAGCATGTCAGGCCGGTGCGGCCCACGAAGCCGCGCGGTACGGCGGTGGGCTCGCGCTCCCAGGGGTCCACCGCCCGTCCGGCCTCGAACGCCTCTCGACGGGACGCAGCCCGTCACCCGAAGCGGGCTGCGTCCCCCCACGAGAGGCCGAGTCAGGGAGGCAACGCAGTGGTTCCATCCCTCGTCCTAGCGGTGGTCGCGATGCTCGGCTTCGCCGCCGGACTGTTCCTGTTCAAGGTCAAGTCCCGATGGTGCCGACGGTGCGGGTCGGCACTGAACTGCCCCGACTGCGGAGGCCGCAGATCCCGCCCGCATGCCGGCCGGACGAGTTGGACGAGCGGACTGTGACCCCCACGCCGATCACACCTGTAGTCGCCGTCGCACCCGGCGACGTCGTGCATTTACGCGAACAGGACTACCAGCACGGCAGCGGCCCGCTTCGATTGCGGATCGTCTGCGTCCGCCTCGACCTCAGCCTCTGGTACGACGGCCAGTGGGTGTGGCTCGAAGGCATCGAAATGCCCTCGACCGGACGCACCGGACGCTTCCGGCAGGTACTCGCCCGCGTCGGCGCCCTCCCGCAGCCGCAGGACTGACATGGCCGCCACTGTCTACCTGTCCGCAGCGGCCATCGACCAGCTCACGACCGCGCAGCGAGCGCTCGACGAGCACGTCACCTCCAGCGCCACCGGCTACTGCCTGCGCTGCCAGCTCATCGGCCCCTGCCCCACCAACGAGCAAGCCGCCGCCACCTTCACCCGCTACGGCCGCCTACCTCGACGAACACCCGGCGCGACCCGACCGCAGCTCATCAACGCCCGCCGCATCACCGCCGGCCCCGATCCTGCGACCGACCTCACCCGGAGGTACCAACCGTGACCCTGCCCGACATCGCCGCCGCGCTACGAGACCTCCACGTCTCCATCGGCCAACAGCAGGACCTGACCAAGGTCGTCATCCAGGACGCCGAGAACGCTCGAGCCGAGTTCCGCGCCCTCACAACCGGAGCCACCAACCCCCTGGTCAACCGCGCACTGGGCAACTACGCCCAAGGAATCGTCAAGCTCCGCGACGGCTCATGGCTGCTCGCCGAAGCCGGCGGCATCCTCGCCGAGTACGCCCGAGCAATCGGCATCGATATGCCGCCACGGCAACCGACCGAGGGCAAGCGGAAGGCCGAGCCGAATCCCGACGAGCAGAGCGACACCGGTCCTCGCCAACCCGGCCCTCAATGGCTCCCGCCAGCCGACGAACCGGCAAAGCGCGACCCGTCGGCTGGCTGACCCTCCATGACGTGGTGGAGTGCGGTGACGGCGGCGCTCAGCTACCGGCCGTCGCTACCGCCACCAAGTGCTTGCCGACGAGTCAGTGAACGTCTCTGGTTGCGCATCGGATAGTAGATTCACTGGCAGTCGTTGACACCTAGGGTTCCGATGCCTAGCCTGGGTAGGTATGGACGTAAGAGGTCATCTCGACCTGCTGCTGTTGGCCGTGTTGGCAGAAGCGGGTCCGGTGCACGGATACGCAGTGATCACCGCTCTGCGGGACCGTTCAGAGGGTGCCTTCGACGTGCCGGAAGGCACGGTGTATCCCGCGCTGCACCGGCTGGAGCGTGCAGGGCTAGTCGTCAGCCGGTGGGAGCAAGCGACGCCGCGACGCCGCCGGATCTACGAGCTGACCCATGACGGTCAGCTTGCCCGCACCGCCAAGCAGCGGGAGTGGCGCAGCTTCGTCAACCGTGTGCAGGCCGTGATCGGGCCAGCCACCGCGCAGGCGATGGCATGACCACCCCGACCGGCGACGGGCCGGTGGAACAGTATCTTGATGACATGTTCGACCGGCTAGCCGGCACCGGACCTGCCGGGCGGCGGCTACTCGTCGAGGCAGAGACTCATCTGCTGACCGCCGCGGCGGAAGCTCGCGCCCGCGGCCTCGACGCGGAGGCCGCCGAGCGTGAAGCCATCGACCGATTCGGTACGGCAGCCCACGTCACCCGACACGTTTCGGCCGCAACAGATGCTCGCGCATCGCTGGGCCGCCTGGTCACCGGAACCTGGATCGCCACCGGCGTCCTCATGCTCTGGTGGGGTGCCAGTGGCATGGCTACCTGGCTACTCAGCTGGCCATGGACGCGGCTACTGATCGCCACCGACCGATTCGGAACCCAGCCGGACATGTGCAGCCGCCCATGGGTGCCGTCGAACCCCACGCTTGGCTGCTTCGCACAGTACCGCGGGAATCTGAGCCTCGTGCCGGTGGAAGGCGACCGGAACTCCTACCCCTGGTTCGCGGTAGGCGGTCTGCTCCTCCTGGCGGTGTGGCTACTCGTGCGCCGCTCCACCGTCCTACGCACCACAGCGTGGACGCCGAAGCCAGCCATCCTCGGACTCGCCCTCGCGATCCCGTTCGGTCTCGCCGCACTGATCATGACGGCCTACGGTGTAAAGGGGCTCTACTGGCAAGCTCAGGACGGGACCTTGAGCTACCTCACCGCGGGACTCCTCGCGGCAGGCATCAGCATCGCCGCCATCCGCCGCATCCGCGGCTTCTCACTCACCGCGCCAACAGCGGTTCCCGCGCTTAGCACTGGGCCGCACTGCTGAATCTGCCAACGGTGGCTCATGCACCTGCCGAAATACTCGCCGAAAACAGTACGAAGGGGCACCAGATGCGACCGAGCCGGAATTGCCGCTTCGCTGTAAAGCTCGCCTGGTGGCGGCGATCTGGCCGAACCACTTGCTCGGCGGCGGGAAATTGATCATCTCGCTGGTCCTTGGCGTCCAGATGATCAACCCCGGCCGATGGTCATGCCGACGTGCCGTGGGTTGATTGTGGTTCGTGGCTGCCGGGACTGGAGGTGCATGACCAGCACTTAGTTCAATGTCGGTTCGACCTGTTTTGGTGCGATTCCGGTACCCTTCGTCTCGTCCTCGACGCTTGACTGAGGGGCGGTAAGCCGGGATGGTGGGTTGCTGTGAGGTGCGTGGCGATTACAGCGCGAAGTCGGAATAAGCGTGCCGCGAGATATTCATGTAACAAAAAGTACTTGTTCGACTACGAGGGGTCCTGTTCGATCGGCGTGGATGCCCGCACTCGCGGGTACCAGGTCTAACGGGAGGCACTGCATGAAAGTGAAGACCGTCATCGCGTCGGCGATCATCGTCGGATCGGGCGTGCTGCTGGCACCGGGCGTCTCGAGCGCGTCGCTGACTGAGTGCGCCTCGAACCACATGTGCATGTGGAAGAACAACAACTTCTCGGGGCTGATCGGGGACCGTAACCACGGCGACGCCAACATCCAGAATCTGCCCAGCAGTGTGAACGACGAGATGGACTCGTGGGCCAACCGGTCGGCGTCGTACGCCGGGTGCATGTTCGCGGACGCGGGTGGTGGCGGGGATCGCCAGACGATGGCCAGGAACAGCAAGGACGACAACGTGAACCCTGCGAACAGCGACGAGGTCACGTCCTGGCGCACGGCGAACGCCTGCTGAGATGTCTGATGTCGTAGGTGAACCACTGATCCACCTGACCGGTGTCTCGAAGGTGTACCGCTCGGAGGTCGAGACCGTCTGGGCGGCGCGGAACGTTGACTTCGTCGCCCGTCCGGGTGAGTTTGTGTGCATCTACGGCGCCAGCGGATCGGGCAAGTCGACGCTGCTGAATTTGCTCGCTGGCCTGGACCTCGCCGATTCCGGGGTGGTCCAGGTTGGCGGCGTCGACGTGTCAAGCGCCGACGAGAGTCAGCGTGCGCAGCTGAGGCTGCGCACCGTAGGTGTGGTGTTCCAGGACAACAACCTCATCGAGGAATTCACCGCGATAGAAAACGTCGCGTTGCCGCTGGAGGCCCGTGGGATCCCCGCAGCCGACACGGTCGCCGAGGCTGTCGAGCAGCTCGGCCGCGTTGGCATGGCGGGTCTGGAGCATCGTCTTCCCCGACAGCTGTCCGGCGGTCAGCGCCAGCGGGTCGGTGTAGCACGAGCGCTGACCGGTCAGCGGGCGGTCCTGCTTGCCGACGAACCCACCGGCGCCTTGGACTCGGCGGCCACCCAGGACCTGTTCGCGCTCATCCGCACGTTGTGCGACCAGGGCATCCTGGCGGTGATCTGCTCCCACGACCCCCGGTGTCGCGCCTACGCAGACACGCTGTACGAAGTCATCGACGGCCAACTGGAACCGCGTTGAGCAAGCAACTCGGCGCTGCGGCGCAGCTGCGTTTCGCCCTGCGGCTCACTCACCGGTTCGTCCGTTCCCGGGAGACAGCCCGCTCCGCGTTGATCGTTCTCCTCGCCGCGCTGTTCCTCATGGGGATGTTCGTAACGCTGAAAACTCTGTCGCTGTCCGGCGCTCAAGTCGCTGACCGGGATCTCGGCCGTTTCAATGCCTCTGTAGGGTATGGCAGCATCGTTCTGCCACCCGGCGATGACACCTTTGTTCAAGAGGTGCGCGACAGGGCGGCAGCCGTCGGTGCCACGGACGCCGCGGTGGTGCTCAGCGCCACCGACGTACAACTGACCACCACGCCGGCGCGCGACGTAACCATGTTCGAAGCGGACTGGCAGTCAGACCCCTATCCGGCGAAATACCGGCTGCTGTCCGGACGGTGGCCTGCCCGTCCGGGCGAGGTGGTGGTGACCGAGCCGCAGGACGTCGCCGCTTCTCCGGGCGCCGTCCTGCCGGTGCTGGGCGGTGCGGTGAAGCTACAGGTAGTTGGCACAGCCGACGATCGGTACGCGAGCACGACGAACCTGCTAGTGGGACCCGGGACCTGGGCCGGCCTCAATCCGAAACTCACCGACGGCTTCGCGCTGCTCGGCGCTCAACCATTCCTGCTGTGGTCCTCGGGAGACGCCGGCGCGGTCGTCGAGGCGTTCGCCAGCGTCGTGCAACAGCGGACGAACGGCGGGCGGCAAAACACCGGCGTTGACCCCGACGTTGTGACGACGAGTCTGATGACCCGGCAGGACCTGCTGGTGCGGCCAGAGCGGACATGGATCGAACGGACGCCGGCGGGCTACACGGTGCCCTCGCTGCTACTGCCCATCGGCGCTGTGCTGCTGGTGTTCGCACTCCACAACCGCCGCTCGCGCCGCACCGCCTCCGCTTTGATCTCAGTCGGCGTGCGGCCCATCACCGCCGTGACGGGCGTCGCCCTGTCAACCACGGCATGGTGCTTGGCTGCCGGCGCGATCGGCACGGTCGCGGGAGTAGGGGTCGGTGTCGGTGCCCGCGCCATCGTCGCACAGCTGCGCGACCGGCCCGCCGGGCCAGTTGACGGACTCGCCGGGCCCGCACTCCAACTGCTCGCGCTGATCGCCCTCACCAGCCTGTGTGCGTGGGGCGCCCAGCTGTACGACACACGACGCCCTGCACCGTCGACACCCTGCCAAAGCCGAGCCCGCGCGACAGCATGGGGCAGCCGAATCCGCGATGCCCGGCATCTGCTGGCGGTCGCCGCCTGGTGCGCTTCCGCCATCTATGCCATCCAGATCGACTCCCCGGCCAAGGCCATGATCCTCACGGGAATCATGACCTTCGCGGTGCTGCTCGTAATCCCCGAAATCGTGGGACTGCTGCTCCGGGTACATCCGCAACGAAACCCGCGTCTACGCCTGGCTTGTCGTCAGCTCGCGGCAGACCCGCGACGTGCCGCTGCCACCATTGCCGTACTCACCACACTGTTAGGCGCATCCCTCGGCAGCTTCGCACTGCTCAGCACCATCGTCAGAACCCTGGACGTACAGCAATACCCCGACGTCCTACCTGGTCAGGTCCTACTCGCCGACCGCGCCAGCATCACCTTTCCGCCCACCGTAGCGCTGCTCTCCGCCGCGAACGCCTCCGGCGCCCTCGGCGGGAAACCACGAATCCCAATCGGCTACGCCTACACCATTGACGCCGACGGCAGCATCACTCGAGCCGCCACCCGAGATGAACAGATCGGTTACCTGCTTACGGTAGACACACCCACGCAGGTCGAGGAACTGGTCGGCCACTCGCTCGACTCCACACAAACCGCCGCTCTGATCGGCGGCGGGCTCCTGATCTGGGCCGACGCGCCCGATCCTCCCGGCAAGAGCAGCCGCACACGCCTCGCTATCACCGCCGGCGACGGAATCGTCGGCCGAACCCCTGATTTGCCCACCAGCGAAGTCAATGTTGATTTGGCCGATTGGCGTGTCGGCACCGACGGCGTGCTGCTGCGCGCCACCGCACAGAACCTGGGCCTCCCACTCAAGGACGGCCCAATCATGCTCACCGGACTCACCGACGAGCAGGCCCAGAATCTCCAGAAAGCTGTCGGTCGGGCTGGCATAGACGCCCGAACAGTCCGAATTTATGTGCCACCACCACCGCCCGTTCCGCCGATCGCACTAGCAGCCGCCGCAACCGGCCTCGCCATCCTCGCCCTCGCAGCAGTGCTGGCCGCAACCCGCGCCCAAGCCCGAATCCTCCGCAGCTATCTGGCCCGACTCCTCGCCATCGGCATTCCACCGACCTGGGCCCGTCACGTCCTGCTCTACCAGCAGGGACTCCTCCTAGCGGTCAGCACCCTGCTGGGCCTCCTCATCGCGCTCATACCCACCATCGTCCTCGCCGTCCGAATTCCCGGATTCATCGTCAGCATCCCCTGGAGCCAACTCCTCATCCTCCTCGCCGCCATCTACATCGCCACGCTCCTCGCCGCACTCCGCTCCGTTCTCTCCCTCCGAGCGAGGGAAGGAACGGGAGTAGGGATCTAACGGAGTTTCCGGCCTGACCCATCAGGCGTTGTGCCTGGTGAGGAGGGTGCCGTGATGACCGCGACACTGAATGACCAGACCAGACGTAGGAAGCGGCCTGAGCCGTCGGCGGAGGCGAAGGCCGCCGCCGAGCTGGTCCGGGCGGCGAAGGAGCAGGGGCTGTCGTTGACCGGCCCGGACGGGCTGCTCAAGCAGTTGACCAAGACGGTCCTGGAGAGCAGCGCCGGTGGATCGATCGGCTGCCATCCGTTCCGCCAGGAGAGCAAGGCGGCGGCGAGCGCCAACTCCGTCAACGCCTCGGTCGGGACAGCCCGGATGAGTATCTCAGGACGTGGTCTTGGAGTTCGATCAGAACGTCGAACGGGTTGATCTTCTCGGCGTCGGAGAACCGGACCGCTGGCTCGGCGTCGAGAGCCTGGTGGTCGGTCATCGTGTCATCCTGAGGGAAAGGAGCACGTTCAGGTTCGAGATCGTCCGTACGAACGTCTCGTACGCGGCGGCTTCGGTGGGGAGCGGGATCGGTCAGTGTGTCGTGAAGGTGGGCGACGATCTCGATCTCCCTGCGGGAGCGGACTGCTCGCCCCGCTGGTGCCGTCAATCCCTCATACGGGAATTCTCGGACAGGGTCGGCGCCGGTCAGTCGATCTATCGGCGACGCCCGTAGGTCCCGCATCATCGTGTTTACCTGCCCAAACGCAGCGGGAACGGTTCACCGGCGATGGTCGGTGATTGGTTCGCATGGTGGTACCTCCGGCCCACTCGACAGCCCGACTCAACTGCGGGAACACCGCGAAGAGATCAACGGACACAACTCAGTCCTGATCTTGGCAGCGACTGCGACAGACCTTTCCCCGACATGACCAGGCGCGAGAGGGCCTGCCGGGTGACGGTACGTCACGTTTGCCGGATCATGGTTCTATGTGGACGTGCAGAGCGACATCGGACTCACCGCCTACCTGGTGAACGAATCACGAGCGCGACGGGAGGATCTCGCGGCGGACCCGCTGGCGAGGGCGTGGATCTCGGAAAAGGACCGCGGCGCGGTTCGGGATCTGTGGGACGAGTTCGCCGGATCGGTGTACCCCCACGACGACCTGGTCGTGTCCCTGCGTGGCCGCATCATCCTGGAAACCCTGACCCAGGCCCTGGAGAAGCGCAGCGACACGGTGCTGGTGGTGTGCGGCGCCGGCTTCTCGTCGTATCCGTGGCTGCTGCCGTTCGCTGCGGCGATGGAGGTCGACCTGCCCGACATGGTGGCGGCCAAGCGGCGACGAGCCGCCGAGCTGCGGGCGGCCGGGGTGCTCGATCAACGAGAGGTCGAGCACATCGCGGCGGATCTGAACGACCCGGGGGCACAGCGCCGGCTCCTGGACCGCATCCGCCGGTTCGCCGCCGGGCGGCCCATCGCATTTGTGGCCGAAGGGCTGGTCTTCTACCTTCCCCCGGAGCAGGCCCGGGCGGTCGTCGGGCTGGGGGTCGCGGCAGGGCCGCAGACCCTGACGATGATCAGCTACTGGCCGCTCGCCGCAGCGGATCATCCGGTGCTGTCGGCGCAACGCCGGTGGTTCCGGAAGCGGTCGCTGCCCGAGGACGCCAGCTACCTGACCACCAGTGAGCTCTCGGCGGTCCTGGGCGCTCCGGTGGAGAACCACAGCACCGAGGACCTTCAGCACCGGTACCTCGGTGAGGTCGTCGTACCCGAGACTGAGCTGATCCCGGAGCACGTGGCGGTGGCCGGGAGATGACCGACGTACTGCACCTCCAGACCAGGGCCTACCCCCTGCACTACGCCTCGGTCGACCGCACCCTGGAAACGGTGGTGGTGCCGGGACGGGGCGAGATCCACCTCGTCCCGGGCATGCTCGGTTCGGTGGCGTACAACTCCGAGGAAACGCTCGACGTCGACTTCACCGACATCGTTCGCGCAGCGGTCAGCCTGCCCGACGTGACGATCGTCAATTGCCGGATCCGGATCCTCGCCGCCGGCGCCGTACTCGTGACGTACGCCCTGTTGCACCCGACGGATCTTCGCCAACTGGACGTGCACGCCCTGGTCGCGCTGGACGCGGCGATCAACCGCAAGCTCCGGGAGGCCGACCGGGCCTTGCTGGTGGACGTCTTGGCCGCCGCGCGGCGGGCCGGGCTCCTCCGGCACGTGATGGTGCCGCCGGGCGGTGCCGCGGCCGCCGACTGGACGGAAATCAACCCCCGTGCCGTCCGGTACAACTGCCACTTCATCGCGCGCGACCCCGCCTGGGAGCCGGATGGTCGGGTGCCCGCTCTGGTGCTGGGGCCGCACTGCCAGATCCTGTTGCCCTACACCTATGCGTGGGACGGTGATCCCTCCCCGGACCGCATCGACGACATCCTGACGATGCTGGAACCGGCCGATATCGCCGTCGCTCAGCAGTCGGTGCTGGTCGGCGCGAGCGTCGGCGGGCTCCGGATCCTGAGCGAGCTGGCCCGGGCGATTCCCGGTCGGCTGGAGGGTCCGGAGTTCCGTCGGTTCCTCGACGGCGTCTGGGCCGACTATCACCATCTCGACGCGTACCGGGTGGAGTCGGGCCAGGACCACCGGGCCACGTACCTCGCGGCCCGCGAGACCATCGGGCTCGACGGTACCCACGAGCGCGCGGAGAAGTTGCTCAGCCATGTGAACGCCTCGCTGCTCGCCGAGGCTTCGCTGCGGAGCGAACGGCTGGACAAGCGGCTCAACCGGGTCGCCGCCGCGCTGACCGTGGTCGCGTCCGCGGCGTTCCTGCTCGACATCGCGGCCTTCCTGTTGCCGAACGTGAGCGTGCAGATGAAGGTGGGGGTCGTCTCCGGGGTGACTCTCCTCGCCGCCGGTCTGCTGGGCGCGACCATCTCCTGGTCCGGTGAACGGAACGTTGAGCGGGGACCCGGCTCTGCAACGGACGGCGCATCAGCGGCTTCCGACCCGGCTGGTCGGCCGGAGTAGCCAGGGCAGAATGGCGCCCTGCTCATCCAGGTGACCTACCCGGACGCAGGGGCATCGACGACGGGCGCGGTGTGGTTCGCCTGGTCGTACCTCCGCTGAGCGTTGCCCGTCGAGGGCGTGGAAGGCCGATCCGCTAATGGGCCGGGGACGGGGCTTCCGCTGGGCGTCCGGCGGCCCGTCGCGCGTCTGCGATGGCGACGCCGAGCAGCACGACGACGGCGGCGATGGCGGCGAGCAGCGGCGGGCCGGGCAACAGCAGTGGCGCCAGCAGGATGAGAGCGGCGATGCCGACGAGCCGGCGCACGGCGAGGCGGTTGAAGACGACCTGTTCCAGCCGACTGCGGCCGACCAGGAAGAGCGCCGGCCCGCCGAGGATGATCGCCACCGAGGCCGGATGGGACCGCCCGCCCGAATGCGCCAGCACGAGTTCCGAGCCCGCCGCGGTAGCGGTGATGCCGAGCGCCATGAGCACGTGTGCGGCGCCGATGATGCCGCCGACAGCCGCCCGGTTCGACGCCATCTCGACGGCTTGGGCCAGCACCTGGCCGGCGCGTTGGAAGTAGATCCGCCACATCAGCACGGACGACAAGAATGTGATCACCAGGGCCGCCGTTGCGGCGGGCGTGGCGGCGTGGGTGGAGTAGGTGACGCCGATCGACACCACCGTCTCGCCGAGCGCGATCAGCAGCAGCTGTTGGTAGCGCTCGGCGAGGTTCAGGCAGTTGGCCGTTGCCCAGACCCGGGCCTCCGGTTGGCGGCGCATGCCGGGCACCGGCCAGCCGAACCGCGCCACGACCAGGTCCAGGGTGATGGCGATCAACCACAGGGCGACCCGGGGGTTTCCGCGCAACACCGCGCCGGCGAGCCAGATCACGCCGGAGGTGCCGGCCCAGATGACCACTCGGGTGAAGGACGCTCGTACCTCGTCGTGCTCCGGTAGCAACGACCGGAGGAGCAAGGGGCGTCCGATGTGCAGCAACACGTACACGACGGCGAAGGCGGCACCGCGCTTCTCGAACTCGTACGGCATCGCCGTCGCCATGATCAATAAGCCGAACGCGCTGGCCAGGACCAGCAGCTGGATCCAGCGGTTGCGGTAGTCGAACCGGCTGGTGATGTATGCGGTGGTCGTCCACAGCCAGAGCAGCGGCAGGGCCAGCACGAGCGTGTACAGCAACGACAGCCACTGCCGGCGCACATCGTTCGAGAGGAGGTCCGGCACGATCCGGCTGACGACCGCGAGCAGGGCGAAGACCAACACCAGGTCGAAGAAGAGCTCCAGGTAGCTGACCTGTCGGGCGTCCTCCTCGCCGCGCAGGATGCTCCCACCCGGTGCCGGGTCCAACGGTCGCCCCATCGCACCATGATCGCCGGAAGGGCGCCTTCATGCGCGGATTTGGCCCTTTTCCTCGCTCGCTCCGCTGGCGATACCAGCCGGAAGCGGTTCCGCGAACGCCAGCCCGGATGACACCCGGATCGGGTGCCGGCAGCTGCCGCTCCCGGGCGGAGGTCGCCGAAGGCGGCGGAGATGGGTCAGCGACCTACGCGGATGCGGTCGGCGGCATACAGCGGCTAACGCCGCTTGGCTCGCTGCCGCGAGGCCTCGTACAGCACCACGGTGCCGGCTGCTGCCGCGTTCAACGAGCTGGCGGCGCCCACGATGGGGATGCGGACCATCCGGTCACTGGCCTCCTGCCAGCCGGCGCTCAGTCCGTTGGTCTCGTTGCCCACGAGAAGAAGCGTGGGGCCCGTCAGATCATGGTCGGCGACCTCCACCTCGCCGTGTTCGTCCGTACCGATGATCTGAACCTGTGGAAGCCCACGCGCCCGCACCGCGGTCAGCCAGTCGAGAACCTCCCGATGGCTGGCGATCCGTACGACCGGGACAGCGAACAACGATCCCGTGCTGGCGCGGATGGCCTTCGGATCGTAGGGGTCAGCCGCGTGACCGGTGATGACGACACCCGAAGCCCCGAAGGCGTCCGCGGAGCGAATCAGAGTGCCGATGTTGCCCGGGGTCTTCGGGCGGTCGAAGACCACGACCAGCATCGTCGGCCCGGCCGGGATACGGTCCAGGTCGTCCTCGGGCTGCGCCACCACAGCCAGCAGCTCGGGTGACTCCTCGTCCTTGCCGCCAAGTTCCCGCATCAGCTCCGGTGCGAGAGCCACGCGCGGAGCCGAGGCCCGGTCGAGGAGATCCCGGCACCAACGGGACAGCGCCTGCCGGTCCGGATAAAGGAGAGCACGGATCTCCCAGCCCTGCTCCAAGGCCAGGGTGATCGGTCGTACCCCTTGCACCAGGAACTCACCCGACCGCTGGCGCTTGTTGCGGTTGGTCAGCAGCGCCTGCCACTGCTGGAAGCTCGCGTTCCGGGTGGTGATCTTCATGGTCTTCGCCACGCAGATGATTCAACAACATCCGCCCGGCCCGGGGATCAACGCCGACGTACCGCAGCGGCCGGCGTTGGTCCCGGCGTGGCGGTGGCGTCCGGCATCCGGACGCCACCCGCCCCTACTGCCGCACCCGAAGCTCAGCCCTTGGTCTCCCGAGGGTCACGGCTACGCGGGTACGTGTTCTTCTCGCCGATCGTGCCGTCCTTCTTCTTGATCACGTGCTCGACCTCGCGCTGCACGGCCGTCTGCCGGCCCGCGGACTCCGCCTCGGCCTTGGTGTCGTGCGTCGTGCTGGCGCGCTGATTGCCCTCCGGACGGTTCTTCCACTGACCGTCCTCGTAGTACGTCTCGACATCACCCTTCGCCACGCCCATGACCTCCTAGGTTGCCTGCTGGTCATGGATATTTGCCCCGGCCGCTGCGGGGGCCAAACGTCCGCCGTGCGCAAACCCCGGGTACGGGAAGCGGCCACGCCGGCTGCTGGCGCAAGGAGCCGGTAACCGGTGGCGCAGCGGGCCGCGACAGCGTCGGGCAGTTCATGGTGGAGCGGAATGCGCGGGAGGCCACCCGCAAGGCGTGAATCGCCGGCCGGTCGTCGGCACCGCGGGGACCGGGCGCCAAGCGGGTTCGTGCTGGACCACCATGGTGAGGATGACGTCGTGAGCCACCGCCCCGGACGGAGATGAGCATGCCGGAACCACGCGCCTTCTGGCTCGATGAGCAGTTCGACCGTGAGCACGGCACGGACGGCCGTGGCCGCTACGAGGCCGAGGTGCTGAGGCGTACCGCTGAGTTCGCCGACGCCTGGGGCGACTTTGCGCCGGTCACCTTCGCCGCCACCGCCTGGCGGCTCGCGGTCGAACTGTCACCCGGCTACGTCCGCTGGCACCGGCGGATCATCTCCGCGACCTGTACGCCGAGCCGGTGGGACGGGAGCATGATCTGCGCCGTGTCGGTGGTCTCGCGCTGGCCGGCCGAACTCACCTGGACCAAGCAGTGGCAGCGGGACCGTGGCTGGCGGGACTGGCCCCAGTTGTTCGGCCAGTACCCGACCCCGTCGGACCAGGACCTCACGCGCAGCCCGCACCTGAGGGCAGTGTTGCAGGTGGAGGCGCCGGTTCCGATGGATGACCTGCCACCGGCCCCCGACGGTCCGGGCCCGTCCGTGGCACCCGCGGCGCGCCGGGCCGTCACCGTGCTGGCGCGGGAACTCAATGAACTCCTCGCCCCGGTGATCGGCCAACTGGAAGCCGGTGTACCCGCGGACTCCTGACCGGGCAGGCTGACCCTCGTACCGACCTGTCGGGCGGACCCCGACAGGGCTCTCGCCGGCGTACCCGGGTCGCCTCCCCGCACGTCCTACGACGGGTTGGCGTTCAGCCGCAACGCGTAATCCAGATCGTCGTCGGCGTTCAGAATCCGGCTGGCGCCGAAGGCGAGAATGGCGAATCCGAGGAACCACATGCCGTAAAAGAGTGGCAGCGTGGTGGACAGCGGTGGCTTTTCGGTAAGGCTGCCGAGAGTGGCGATGCCCGTCATGAGCGCTCCGACAGATGCCACCATGAGGACAGCCAACAATATGGCCCGCAGGGCAGACCGCAGCCCCGCCGCTCCCGTCAGGGTCGCGTACACCAGCAGGACGACCACGAGGGCGGCGCCGACCAGCGACCAGCCGGTGACGTACGTCAGATAGGGCTTTCCGGTCACCAGGTCCCACTGGTAATCCGTGGTGTAGATCTGTGATTTCAGCATTCCGTCGAACATCGACTGCCGGCCACCGAACGTGCCCCACAGCATGTCGGACAGCCGCCCGAGCAGGTAAGCCGCGGCCAGCAGCAGGGCCGAAAAGAGAGCCAACCGTACGCTCGCCCGCTGTGCCACTGTGGTCCACTCGCGGACAGCTTGGCTGGCCCGGGACACCTCCCGAGTGCGATTGCGAAGGAACTCCCGCAAGCCGATGGCGAAAGTCACCAGCACCAGAACGACGTACGTCCACCCGGGCGCGTGGGTGACGACGATACCGCACTCGATCACATCATCGAACTGCTTGAAGTAATCGATCCAGCCATCGAGCTTGCATTCCGGCCCCATGGCCGGAAGGTTAGGTTGGCGCCCAAGGACATCGATAGCGACCGAACAGCCAGTACCGTGCCGCTCAAGCGGCCCATCTGCCGGACGGCTACGCTGTCATCGGCGCCCGGCCCCGCCTGCGCTGGTCGAGTCGCGCCGGCCCACCCGAGGGCAGACCGGCGCGCCCGGTGCTGCTGGTTCAGCAGTAGGTGTAGCCGCTGCCGCGCGACCGCCAGGTGCAGCTGTCGACGAGCGAGCCGGAGGAGTTACGCAGGTACGCGGTGTCGCCGGTGTTGTTCCAGACGTACCAGGAGCGGCCCCAGTAGCGCTGGGTGCCGCGGTTGGTGCCCTTGCCGGTGTGGATGATGATGCTGGTCCCGGCGCCGACCCGGTAGTCGCTGGTGAACTTGTAGGTGTAGCCGGCCTTGTCGCGCACGTACCAGCCCTTGAGGTTGATGACGGTGCTGCGCTTGTTGGTCAGCCGCACGTACTCGGCGTTGAGGCTGCTGTTCGAGCCCTTGTCGCTGCCCGGCGAGTCGTAGTAGACCTTGGTGATCATGACGGCCGGGGCCGCCTGCGCCGGGGCGGCGGCGACCAGCGACCCGCCGACGGCGATGGTCAGCGCCGAGACGAGCCCGATCAGTCTTCTCTTCACGTGGTCCCCCTGCATGGGAAGTCGAGGCCGGCGGGAACCCATCCGCCGGTCAGATGCCTCGTGGGCATCGGGTGTGCGCAAGATCGTAAGGACAGGCGCGGGGCGGGTTCGACCCCGACACGGGGGCGTGCCCCGACTGTGGCTGGCCGGCGGGCGTCCCTCTGGCCGTCCGGCGCGACCGGCGTGCGGCGGTCGGAGCGCCCGCTGGAGGTCAGGGTGGATCGAGACCGCCGAGCGGTACGAACGCACGAGCCGTTCGGCGCTCCGGCACGCTCGTCGGCCGGCCGCCGACGCCGGCCGGCTCGGCCGCCAGGCCGGAGTGACCAGGAGGGCGGACGCCGGGAGGGTCCCGGTCGCGCGTCCGGGAACGCTAGCCGCGCTGCCACCAACGGCGCTTCGGGGCCGGGGCGGGAGCCGGGGCCGGGGTAGTAGGAGCCGGGGCGGGCTCGTCGTCCTCGTCGTCCTGCGCGGCGCGGGCCAGCACCGCGGCCGCCAGCGCCCGGTCGGCGGCCTGGCAGCCGGGCGTGACCAGCATCAGCTGCGCCAGCGACTCCTCGATGGTGACCAGTCGCTCGGCCGCCACGGCCGCGTCGAGCCGGGCCCGGACCAGGTGGTGGACCTCGGCCCGCAGGGCCGGCTCCCGGTACGCGGCGGTGACGAGCGCGAACAGGGCCGCGTCGGCGACCCAGTCCTCGACGCCGAACGCCAGGTCGACCAGCACCTCGCGCCGGGTCGAGGCCGGCCACGGCTCGTCGGCGGCGTGGTGCAGGATGCCGAGGCACACCCACGGCTGCATGAGCCGGTACCAGTAGGTCGGCGTCGACGTGGCCAGGTGCTGCCAGCGCGGGGTGTCCGGTGGGCCGGGCAGGTGGGCGAGGAGCCCGAGCAGGTCGGCCAGGGGCAGCTCACCGAGCGGGGCGGCCTGCACGTACCCGGAGAGCGGCGACGGCCACGGCTCCCCCGCGACCTCGTGCAGCAGCCGGACGGCGGCGGCCGACGGTGCCGGCACGGCGGGCACCGGTTCGGTGCCGTCGTACCGCCAGACCGCGTACCGGCCGCGACGGATCGGCGTCCGGATGTCCGGGGCCGGGAACTCGGCGATGCCGATCTCGACCGGCCCCATCACCCGGCGGCAGGCGGTCATGGCGCTGGCCGGCTCGGCCGCCGACAC
Organism: Micromonospora sp. HK10; assembly: GCF_000982955.1. GTDB lineage: Bacteria > Actinomycetota > Actinomycetes > Mycobacteriales > Micromonosporaceae > Micromonospora. The sequence continues at coordinate 58,158 of NZ_KQ058896.1, forward strand.
CCCGAAACCGCTGATCTCGAGCTGCTCGCCCTGCGCCCGGCGACCGCCGATCTCGTTGGCGACGTTGATGATCGCCTCGCTCGGCATCGGCACCCAGTTGAGCCAGGGCCGCTTCGCCGAGGCCAGGGCGAAAACCACGTCCGTCATCCCGCACGGGTGCGGATCGTCCTGGACGGCGACCAGGTCGGCCGCGTCGCCGGAGGCCCGGAAACGCGCGGCGTGCCGGGCGGCGTCGCGGTGCGGGAAGCGGGGATCGTCAGCCATCTGCCGCAGGTCGGCATCGGCGTCGCCGGAGAACATGGCGGGGAGCGTAACAATCTTGGCCGTCCACCCAAGGCCCCGTCGGGCGGCGGCGTCCCACCAGCGGGGAACGACCAAGGACGGGGCGCCGCCGGGACCGGTGACCGGCCGGCGACACACCGCTGGCCGGCCCTGTTCTTGATCCGGCCGGGTGTGCCGTTCACCCTGGTACGACCAGGGGAAACCGGCGCGAGCCCGGAGGTGGGCGATGACGGGTAGGCGGGAGACCGTGGAGGTCGACCCGGTGGTGTTCCGTGCGGTCTACGACTCGCCCGCCGCGCTGCCCGGCCGGCACCGCTGGATGACCCCGGAGTCGGACGTACGCCGGTTGGAGAAGCTGCTGAACATGCCGGCGCGCAGCATCGGCGCGCCGCTCTGGGTCAGCGGCGACGAGCCGGACTGCGCCAAGTGCGGCCGCCGGGTCAACTGGTACGACATCGTCTCGTCCGCGCTGCACGGGGTGCACGACCGGGCGATGATCGCGCGGGTGATCCTCGGCGAGCGCAAGTACGTCAACACCGAGGTGCCCGACGCCATCCCCGGCGTGCACTGCGCCGACTGCCGCACCCCGATCGCCGGCCTGCGCAGCTTCAAGTGCCACAACTGGGCGTACGCCTTCGAGGCGCTGGAGGAGATCGTGCAGCGGATGTCCGGGCCGGCCGGCCAGCCCGCCCCGCGCCTGCCGTCGGACCCGCCGGCCGCGTCGTGACCCCGGTGCGCGCGGGGCTGTGAGGTCGCTGAGACCTTGAGGGCCGGACGCTCATTCCCCTGCCACCCTCCCGGTGCACGGAGTATGAACGGGAGGTGGGGCGAAAATGAACGAGACCGTGGCTACCGGCGTTCCGGACGTCAGCACCGACTGGTACCGGGACGTCGTCGAGTTCGCCGACGGCACGCCAGAGCCGGTCCACTGGTTCGCGATCCACTTCACCGAGGGCGCGATCGTGCTGCTCGGCGTGCTCCTGGTGCTGGCGGCGCTGACCCGGCTGGTCGGTGGTGACGTCCGGGACCGGGCGCTCGCCCTGGCCGCGCCGGTGACGGTGGTGCTGGCGTACGGCGCCAGCGAGGGGCTGAAGAGCCTGGTCGCCGAGGACCGGCCGTGTCGCAGCCCGGCCGACCTGATGATCGTCGCGGGCCACTGCCCGGCCGTCGGTGACTGGTCGTTCCCCAGCAACCACGCCACCATCGCGGGCGCGCTGGCCGCCACCACGCTGCTGCTGCACCGCCGGTTCGGCCTGCTGGCCGTCCCGGTGGCCGTGCTCGCCGCGTTCTCCCGGGTTTTCGTCGGCGTGCACTACCCGCACGACGTCGCCGCCGGCCTGCTGCTCGGCGCCCTGATCGGCACCCTGCTCACCCCGCTGGCGGCCCGGCCGCTGGCCGAGGTGCTCGGCCGCCTCTTCCCGCGCCCCGCGCCCACCCTCGCCCCACCGGCCCGCCGCTGACCGCTCGGTCCACCCTGCGGCTGGCCGCCGCCAGGCCAGCACGACGAGATGCGGCAATCGGGGCCTTCCCGCCGTAGGGAAGCCCCGATTTGCCGCATCACGGGCCGCCTTCGGCCGTGGCGCGGACGCCGAGCCGCATCACGGGCCGCGCTCCGGCCCTGGCGCGGACGCCGAGCCGCATCACGGGCCGCCCTCCGGCCCTGGCGCGGACGCCGAGCCGCATCACGGGCCGCCCTCCGGCCCTGGCGCGGACGCCCAGCCGCGCCGGGGCGCGGGTCACGTCGCGGTGAGCACGAGCGTGGCGGCGGTGGCGGCGATGAGGAACGGGCCGAACGGCAGGTGACTGGACCAGCGGACCCGCCGGGCCACCAGCAGCGCCAGGCCGGCCAGGGCGGAGAGGGCGAGGCCGAGGAGCAGCCCGGCGAGCAGCACCGGCCAGCCGTGCCAGCCGAGCAGCACGCCGGCCCCGAGCGCCAGCTTGGCGTCGCCCAGGCCGAAGCCGCGCCGGCCGAGCAGCAGCGTGGTGGCCGCGAACCCCGCGCCGAGCGTGAGACCGGCCGCGGTGGCCCGCAGCCACGGCGCCGGTCCCGGCCCGGCGAGCGCGGCCAGCCCGAGCAGCGTCCAGGCGCCGGCCGCCGCCGGCCAGGTTAGGCGGTCGGGGAGCCGGTGCACCGCGGCGTCGACCAGGGCCAGCGGGATCGCCCAGGCAAGCCACCAGGCCAGCGCCGCCCGCACCGGCAGCGACCCGCCGGTCAGCGCGAGCGCCGCCACCGCGCCGGCCAGACCCAGCTCCACCAGGCCGGGCGCCGCGCCGACCCGGGCGCCGCAGGCCGGGCAGCGCGCCGCCGGTCCGAGCGCCGGCAGCGGCCGGTCCAGGCCGATCGGTGCGGCGCAGCGATCGCACCCCGCCCGGTCCGGCGACCCCGGGGGTACGGCGTACCGGGCGACCGCCAGCCGGAGCAGCGGCACGATCGTGAGGGCGGCGAGCAGGCGTACCCACGGACGGTCCGGGCTGGCCGCCCGGTGTGGGTTGTCGACCCGTTCGGCCGTCACGCCGCCCCTCCCGGACGGTCGCGCACCGTTCCACCGTGGAGCACGGAGAGTGATTTCGGCCGGGTTCGGATGTGACGTCCGGGGCGCGGCACGGGCCACCGGGCGACGCATCCACGAGCATCGACCTCGGTGGCCGGGCGGCCCGGACCGGCAGTGGCGGTGGCGGGACAGAACGGACCAGAGGCGTCGTTGTCCCCCATACCTCCGCCGGCCCGGCCGGGCCCGGTCCGGCGGATTCCCGCCCAGGGTGCGGCCACTCCTGTCGCCACACCGGCCGGCCCGCCGACCCGACCCGCTCTCCCGAGGTCCACGGCCCACCACCACCTGTCATCACTGAGAGTGTTCACTTGAATTGCCTCTGTTGCATCGGCGGACGTGAGCTTATGCTCGCCCCTTGGGTACGACGCAACCCCCGGATGAATTCGCGTCGGAGACCGAGTGGAGACGACCTTTCCCCGTTAGCTGAAGATCCGTACAGGTAAATGCAGCGGTAGCCGGAAGAGGCCCGGACGGAGACATCCGGGCACGGTTCCGCCTGCCCGGAGCACGCCCCCGCGGCCACTCCGGGTCGCCATCGAGGAGGGCGCGGCATTGCGTACATGGCATTCCCGCCGATGGGCAAGCTGCCTGCTCAGCCTGGCCGTGCTGGGCCTGGGCGCCGGCTGCGGGAGCGAACCGGAGGCGGTGACCCAGCCGCTGACCGGCGGCGGCAACGCTCCGGTCGCCCATTCCGTGGCGGACGAGGAGGCCGCCGGGAAAGCGGCGCTCGCCGCCTATTCCGGCTATCTCGAGGCGTCCCGCGCGGCAAACGCACGCAGTGATCCCGGTCATCCCGCACTGGCCCGATTCCTGGCGGATCCGCTGCTGACCAAGGTCCAGGTGACAATTCGCGAGGCGAAGGAGCACGGTGCCATGCGGACCGGGACGCTGCTCTCCGACCCCACCGTCGTGTCGGTCGACCTGACCGCCGACCCGCCCACCGTGCAGATCCAGGACTGCCTGGACGCCACCCGCTACCGCCTCGTCTACGCCAAGAACCACCGGGTCGTTCCCGGTAGCCGCGGCGGGCGCTACCTGGCGACGGCCACCGCGACCCGGTACCCGGACGGCCGCTGGCTGATCAACGCGGGCGCCGCACATCAGGACCAGCCGTGCTGACCTGGGGAGGAAGGGGTGTCCCGGCCCGCCCGACCCGGGCCGGGACACCCCGCAGGAGGCTGCTCGCCGGCGGCCTGGCGGTCCTGCTGGCCCTGGCCGGCAGCCCCGCCCGGGCCGCCGACCCCGGCGGCGAGTGCCCGCCCGGGCAGAACGACTGCAACGTCTGGGACGACGACCCGGGCGTGCCAGGCAAGCCCGGCGGGGGCGGTGACCCCGATGGCGGCGGATCCGGCTCCGGCTCCGGATCCGGCGGGAAGTGCCAGTGGAACGGCCGGGTCGTGCCCTGCTACGACGAATACCTGGGCTGGTTCAACAACGGCGACGGCTGCTACTACAAGCTCGCCAGTCCCCAGCCGCCCGCGCCGGAGGGCAGCACGTGGTACGTCCGGACCTGCAACGGCGGTACCGCCGGCGACCAGGTCAACGTGCTGCTGGACACCCCGCCGCCCGGATTCGGCACCCCGCCCGACCCCGAGGAGCTGGCCCGCCGGGCGCTCGCCTCGATCAGCCTGCTGCCGCCCCGGATCGCGGTCGCGCCCCGGCGGAGCAAAGGGCCGGGCCTGGTCGGGCTGCCGGTCTGGATGTGGGCCAGCCCCGGGCCGTCCTACTTCGGGCCGCTCACCGCGTCCGCCTCGGACCGTGGACTGACCGTCGAGATCACCGCGCGGGTCACCCGGATCGTCTGGTCGATGGGCGACGGCACCGAGGTCACCTGCACCGGACCCGGCACCCCCTACACCGCCAGCGGCCCGCGCGCCGGGCAGCCCTCCCCGGACTGCGGCTACGACCGCGGCTACGACCGCGCGGACACCTACCGGGTCGGCGCCACCACGTTCTGGACCGTGCACTGGTCCGGCGGGAACGACAGCGGCGACATCGCCCAGAACCGGGTCAGCGGAACGATCCCGGTGCAGATCAACGAGCTTCAGGTGGTGACCGGATGAGCGTGGCGACCCGGAACGGGACTCCGATGGAAGCGCCGGTGGCACCGCCCCGGGTGGTCCGCCAGCGGCGGATCCGCCCCGGCCTGCTCGGCCTGGCGGTCCTGCTCATCGCGCTCGGCGGGCTCGGCTCCGCCTTCGCGGTCACCTCGGTCCGGTCCACCGGCAGCTACCTGGCGGTGGCCCGCCCGGTCGACGTCGGCCACCAGTTCACCACCGACGACCTGGTCACGGTGCGGGTGTCCGGCGGCCGGGAGCTGCGCCCGGTGCCCGCCAGCCGGCTCAAGGAGGTGCTGGGCCTGCGGGCGGCCGTCCGGCTCGCCCCCGGCACCCTGCTCACCCCCAACCAGCTCACCGACACCCCGCTGCTCGGCCCCGACCAGCAGCAGATCGCGTTGGGCCTGGACCGCAGCCAGGTGCCCGCCCGCCGGCTGCACCCCGGCGACAAGCTGCTGCTGGTGAGCACCCCGGACCGCAGCGCCGGCGGCGCGGGCGGCAACGGTGGCACCCGGTTCCCGGCCGTCGTGATCGACGCCGTCGACCAGGACAACAACAACGACGTGGTGGTCTACCTGGCGCTGGCCGTCCGGGACGTGCCGGCGGTGGTGGCGCTGAACGCGGCCGACCGGGTGGCGCTCGTGCTCACCGAGGCGGCCTGATGGCGATCATCGCCCTGGTCTCGGCGAAAGGCTCGCCCGGGGTCACCACCGCCGCGCTGGCCGCCGCGCTGAGCTGGCACCGGCGGCTGGTGCTGGCCGAGTGCGACCCGGCCGGCGGCTCGATCCTCGCCGGCTACCTGGGCGGGGCGCTGGACGGCCCCCGGGGCCTGGGCGAACTGGCCGTCGGGGAGTTGCGCGACGGCAACCTGGACACCGCCTTCTGGTCGCAGCTGGTCGACCTGGACGCGCCGAAGCGGGAACGGCTGCTGCTGCCCGGCGTGGTCGATCCCGCCCAGGCCGGCAGCGTGATCCCGCTCTGGCAGCGGTTCGCCGACTACTTCACCGGGCTGGAGAACGGCGTTCCGCCGTACGACGTGCTGGTCGACTGCGGCCGGCTGCTGGTCCCCGGTCCACCGTGGCCGCTGCTCCGCGCCGCCGCGGTGGTGCTACTGGTCACCCGCGCGCACCTGCCCGACCTCTCGGCCACCCGGGCGGCCGTCCGGGCCATCGAGCGGGATCTCACCGAACACCGGGTTCCCCCAGGCACGCTGCGCCTGCTGGTGGTCGGCGACGGGCACGGCACCAGCGAGATCAGCAAGTCCCTGGGGCTGCCGGTGATCGCCCGGCTGCCGCACGACCCGCGTACCGCCGAGGTGCTCAGCCTGGGCGGGACCGTCCGCGCCGGACGGCCGCTGATGCGCGCGGCCGGCGGGCTGGAGGTGCCGATCCGGGCGCTGCTGGACCGGCGGCGGGCCCGGCTGGCCTGGCCGCGGATGACACCGCCGCAGGCGCTGACCGCCGCGAGCGGGACGGAGGTGCCCGGTGCGGTTTGAGCCGGTCAACCACGACCCGCGGCAGCAGCCCGCCCTGACGTCCACCGTGCCACCGCTGGTGGCCCCGCCGAACGGCCGGCACCCCGGCCCGCCCCCGGTGCCCTTCCCGCCACCGGTGGTCGCCCCGCCGCCCCGCCCCCGGGTCGACTTCGCCGTGGTGCGTGAGCTGCGCCGGGAGCTCAGCGAGCGGCTCACCCACTGGCAGCGCGGCCGCGAGTTCGACGCCGACGCCGAGGAGGTCGAGCGGGCGCGGCTGGCGGTCGCCGTGGTCTCCGCGTACGCGGACTCGGTGCGCCGCTCCGGCACCCCGATGCCCGCGGACGAGGAGCGCCTGCTGCTCGACCAGGTGACCGCCGAGCTGGTCGGCCTGGGCCGGCTCCAGACGCTGCTGGTCGACGACACCATCGAGGAGGTGCACATCCTCGGCTGCGACCAGGTCCGCATCACCCGGCACGGCGGGGGCGTCGACTGGGCCGAGCCGATCGCCGACAGCGACGACGAGCTGGTGGAGATCCTGCAGGCGGCGGCCCGCCGGGCCGGCGCCACCGAACGTTCCCTCTCCACCTCCAAGCCCACCCTCGACCTGCAACTGCCCGACGGCAGCCGGCTCGCCGCGGTGTTCCTGGTCAGCCACCGCCCGTACGCGGTGATCCGCAAACACAACACCCTCGCGGTGAGCCTGGAGGACATCGCCGGCGGCCGGCCCGACCTGGACGAGATGATCGACCCCCTGCTGCGCGACTTCCTGCGCGCGGCCATGCGGACCGGGCTCAACATCATGGTGGCCGGGCTGGCCGGCGCCGGAAAGACCACCATCATCCGGGCGCTGATGGACGAGATCCCCGCCGACGAGCCGTACGTGCTGCTGGAGGAGAGCCGCGAGCTGCTGCCGGCCCGGCGCGGGCACAAGCACCGGGCGGTGATGAGCTTCGAGGCCCGGGAGGGGCACGGCGAGCGCGGGCTCGACGGGCGGCCCGCCGGCGAGGTCAGCATCGCCGACCTGATCCCCGTCTCGCTCCGGATGGGCGTGCTGCGGATCATCGTCGGCGAGGTCCGCTCCCGGGAGATCGTGCCGATGCTCCAGGCCATGACCACCAGCCGCGGGTCGATGTGCACCATCCACGCGCGTACCCCCGCCGGGGTGAGCGAACGGATCATCGAGCTGGCCCTCGCCCACGGCCGGGAGATGACCGTCGACCAGGCCCGCCGGATGGCGGGCAACGCCCTGGACCTCATCGTCTACGTCACCGTCGAGGACGAGACCGCGATCGGCGGGCGCAAGGAACGCTTCGTCTCGCACGTCGAGGAGGTCGTCGGCGTCGGCGAGGGCAACCGGATGACCACCACCACGATCTTCGGTCCCGGCCCGGACGGCCGGGCCGTCCCCCGGCACCTGCCCGAACGGATCCGCGACCAGCTCCTGCGGGTCGGCTACGACGCCCGGCTGCTGACCCGCTTCATCGAGGCCGGCACCGGCGCCTGGCGCCGGCCCCGACACACCCGGCTGGGGGGACGGCGGTGACCACGATCGAGCTGATCGCCCTCTTCTCCGGCGCGGTGTGCACGGCCGGGCTGGTGCTGGTCGTGGTCGCGCTGGCCGGCACCAGCCGGCCACCCGGGCCGGCGCCCGGCGCCGGGCCGGGGCTGCGCCGGCTCTGGACCGGTTCGGGGAGCAGCCGCCGGGACCAGCGCCGCCACCAGCTGCTGCTCGGTGCGGCGGTGGTGGTCGGCGCGCTGGCCTTCCTGCTGACCGGGCTGCCCGTGGTGGGCCTGCTGGTGGCGCTGGCGGTACCCGGCGTGCCGTGGCTGTTCGCGGTCGGCGGGGCCGAACAGCGGGCCATCGCCCAGGTCGAGGCGGTTGGCGAATGGACCCGCCGGCTGAAGGACATCTCCGGCACCGGGCAGGGCCTCCAGCAGGCCATCATCGGCACCATCACCGCCGCGCCGGAGGAGATCCAGGAGGAGGTACGCACCCTCGCGGCCCGCCTCCAGGCCGGCTGGCTGGCCAGATCCGCCCTGCTCGCGTTCGCCGACGAGATCGCCGACCCGGTCTGCGACCAGGTGGTCGCCGCGCTGATCCTGCACCTCACCGACCGCGGTGAGCGCCTCGGCGACGTGCTCGGCTCGATCGCCGCCGCCGCGTCCGCCGAGGTGGCCACCCGCCGGGAGGTCGAGGCCAAGCGCACCCAACCTCGGTTCGCGGTCCGCTTCCTCACCGGAATGACCCTGGCCACCCTGGCGTACGGCCTGGTCAACAGCGACTACATCCGGCCGTACGGGACGTTCGTCGGCCAGTTGGTGATGGCGGTGCTCGGCGCGGCCTTCATCGGGCTGCTCGCCTGGGTCCGGTCGATGAGCCAGCCGCCCCGGCCGGCGCGGTTCCTGCCCGTCCCCGACCTGGAGGAGGCGATCGCGTGATCGTCAACTGGCTGCTCGCCGTCGCCGTGCTGGGCGGCGCCGCCGTCGGCCTCGGCCTCTTCCTCGTGGTCAGCGAGGCGCTGCCGGCCACCCCGGCGCTCGGCCCGGCGCTGCGCCGGCTGCACCAGCCGCCCGGGCGGGCCGCGGCGGCCGGCGCCGGCCCGGACTGGCTGGGCGGATTCTCCCGCTGGCTGCGCCCGCCGCACCGGCAGCTCGCCCTGCTCGACCGCACCCCCGAGCAGTATGCCCTGTCGGTGCTGCTCTCCACGCTGGTCGGATTCGCCACGCCGGCCCTGACCTCGGCGCTGCTCTTCCTCGGCGGGCTGGCGCTGCCGCTGACCGTACCGGTGCTGGGCAGCCTGGGGTTCGCCCTGGTCGCCGGCCTGCTCGCGCACCGCGCCGTGCTGGCCCGGGCGGACGCCGCGCGGGACGAGTTCCGCCAGGCGGTCTGCACCTACCTGGACCTGGTGGCGTTGCAGCTCTCCGCGGCGCACGGGCCGGTGCAGTCGCTGGAGCGGGCGGCGGCGGTCTGCGACGGCTGGGTCTTCGACCGGATCCGGGAGGCGCTGCGGATCGCCCAACTCCAGATGCACTCGCCGTGGGACGAGTTGCAGGAGCTGGCCGACCGGATCGGCATCCCGGAACTCGGCGACGTAGGCGCGATCATGCGCTCCTCCGGCAGCGAGGGCGCCCAGGTGCACGAGACGCTGCGCAGCCGCGCTGACTCGCTGCGGGACCAGATCCGCACCGACAACCTGGCCCGCGCCGAGGGGGTGACCAGCCGGCTGGACATTCCCGGTTCGCTGCTGGTCTTCGTCCTGCTCGGCTTCGCCGTCTATCCGTTCATCGCCCGGCTGTGAACCCACCTGAGAAGGAGAAGGCCATGCCCCTCTGCGCCTACCTGTACGCGGCGGTCGCCGCGCGCCTCGCCGAGCTGCGGCGGGACCCCGAACGGGGCGACAGTCCCGTGCCCACCGCGGTCATCATCTTCGGGCTGGTCGCGGTCGCCATGGCGGTCACCGGGCTCGCCCTGGCCAAGGCCAACGACTGGATGAACGCCATCCCGGGCAACACGGCGCCGAACGCACCGACCAAGTGACGGACCGCCCCGCCCGTACGGACCGGAACCGGTCGGCGCCCGCCGACCGGCCCGCCGGCCTGCCCGGACCGGG
>NZ_KQ058897.1 GCF_000982955.1 Micromonospora sp. HK10
GAAACCCATAGGGACACCCCCCAGCGGGCCCGAATGACAGCCCGTCGGCGGGGCCTGGAACACACCGCCGTCAGCGGAGCTGGATCAGGTGCTCGCCCGCCGGCCGCAGCTCGCCGATCACGGTGCCGCCCGGCACCTCGCCGGCCACCAGCAGCCCGCCGGAGGTCTGCGCGTCCGCCAGCAGCAGCCGCTCCCCCTCGTCGACCCCGCCGAAGTCGGTCCACGGGCTCACCCAGTCCAGGTTGCGGCGGGTGCCGCCACTGACGTACCCGTCCCGCAGCGCCTCCCGGGCGCCGGGCAGGTAGGGCACCGCGGCCGCGTCGATCGCCACGGTGAGCCGGCTGGCCCGGGCCAGCTTCACGGCGTGCCCGAGCAGCCCGAAGCCGGTGACGTCGGTGCCGCAGCGGATGCCCGCGGCGACCGCGGCCCGGGCGGCGTCCCGGTTCAGCCGGGCCATCGACGCGACGGCCTCCGGGAACTGCTCCCCGGTACGTTTGTGCCGGGTGTTGAGCACGCCGACACCGAGCGGCTTGGTCAGCGACAGCGGCAGCCCGGCCCGGCCGGCGTCCAGGGTGATCAACTCCTCGGGCCGGACCGTGCCGGTGACCGCGAGGCCGTACTTGGGGCCGTCGTCGTCGACGCTGTGCCCGCCGGCCAGGTGGCAGCCGGCGTCCCGGGCCACGTCCTGACCGCCGCGCAGCACCTCCCGCGCCAACTCGAGGGGCAGCACGTCGCGCGGCCAGCAGAGCAGGTTCAGCGCCACCAGCGGCGTGCCGCCCATGGCGTACACGTCGGAGAGCGCGTTGGCCGCGGCGATCCGGCCCCAGTCGTACGCGTCGTCGACCACCGGGGTGAAGAAGTCGGCGGTGCTCACCAGGCCGGTCCGCTCGTCCAGCCGGACCACCGCGGCATCGTCGCCGTGCTCCAGCCCGACCAGCAGATCCGCCGTGCCAGCGGGCGGGGCGAGCCCGGCGACCATGGCCTCCAGCTCTCCCGGCGGGATCTTGCAGGCGCAGCCGCCGCCGCGGGCGTAATCGGTCAGCCGGAGCCGCTCGGTCATCTCCCCATGATCTCGGCCCGGCACTGGCTCCGCCACTCGTACCGGCCGTGGCGTGACGAATTTCGGACGCCCGGGTACGTCGGTGACCGGTGTTACCGCTCCGTGACCATTTGAGTTGCGTTCCGCCACATCCCCCCGCCTACAGTTGCCCAACCGGGGGTCGATCGACCCCGCAATCCGGACGGACGACAGGGACGGTGAACGACGTGGCGACGGGCGAACCGCTCATCGTGCTGGACGGGGTCAACAAGTGGTTCGGCCCCCTGCACGTGCTGGATGACGTGTCGCTCTCCGTCGGCCGGGGCGAGGTGGTCGTGGTCATCGGCCCGTCCGGTTCGGGCAAGTCGACGCTCTGCCGCACGATCAACCGGCTGGAGCCGATCAACTCGGGCACCATCACCTTCGACGGCACCCCCCTGCCGGCCGAGGGCAGGGCCCTGGCCAAGCTGCGCAGCGAGGTCGGCATGGTCTTCCAGTCGTTCAACCTCTTCGCGCACAAGACCATCCTGGAAAACGTCACCCTCGGCCCGGTCAAGGTCCGCAAGGAGAAGCCGGCCGCCGTCCGCGAGCGCGGCCTGGCCCTGCTGGACCGGGTCGGCATCGCCAACCAGGCCGACAAGTATCCGGCGCAGCTCTCCGGCGGCCAGCAGCAGCGGGCGGCGATCGCCCGCGCCCTCGCGATGCAGCCCAAAGCGATGCTCTTCGACGAGCCGACCAGCGCGCTCGACCCGGAGATGGTGGGCGAGGTGCTGGACGTGATGACCTCGCTGGCCCGCGACGGCATGACCATGGTCGTGGTCACCCACGAGATGGGCTTCGCCCGGCACGCGGCGAACCGGGTCGTCTTCATGGCCGACGGCCAACTGGTCGAGGAGGCCCCGCCGACCGAGTTCTTCGCGAACCCGCAAAGCGAGCGGGCCAAGGACTTCCTCTCCAAGATCCTCACCCACTGAGCGTCCGTAGTGGAGCGCGCCGTTCCCCGGTGGCTCCGTCGATGAAGGAGAAGAGTATGCGTTTGATGCGCGTGGCCGCGGTCGCCGCGGCGGCGACCCTGGCGTTGGGCATGGCCGCCTGCGGCGGTGACGACGGCGACGAGGGCACCGGCAGCGGCAGCAAGTCCTTCGCCGCCGGCAGCACCATGGAGAAGCTCAACAAGGCGCAGAAGATCAAGATCGGCACCAAGTTCGACCAGCCGGGCTTCGGGCAGAAGGGCCTGTCGGGCAAGCCGGAGGGCTTCGACGTCGAGGTCGCCAAGATCATCGTCAAGGAACTCGGCATCCCCGAGGACAAGATCGAGTACGTGGAGACCCCGTCGAAGGTCCGTGAGGACGTGATCGTCAACGGCACCGTCGACCTGGTCGCCGCGACCTACACGATCAACGACAAGCGCAAGGAACGGATCGCCTTCGCCGGGCCGTACTACGAGGCCGGCCAGAACATCATGGTCCGCAAGGACGACAGCAGCATCACCGGCCCGGACTCGTTCAAGGACGGCACCAAGAAGGTCTGCTCGGTGACCGGCTCCACGCCGATCGAGGAGATCAAGAAGTACGTCAAGGACGTCGCCACCCAGGTGGTGCCCTTCGACACCTACGACAAGTGCCGGGACGCCCTGAAGAGCGGCCAGGTCGACGCGGTCACCACGGACAACGTGATCCTGCTCGGCTACATCGCCAAGGACGAGGCCTCCTTCAAGATGGCCGGCGACAACTTCACCAAGGAGCCGTACGGCATCGGTGTCAAGAAGGAGGACACCGACTTCCGTAACTTCATCAACGACGTGCTGGACAAGGCCATGCAGGACGGCCGCTGGAAGAAGGCCTGGGACGACACCGCCGGCAAGTTCGGCGCCACCCTGGGCGACGCTCCCACGATCAACCGCTACTGATCCGTACTGATCTGGAGGGTGGGGAGGAAACCGACCCGTGAGTGTGCTCATCGACAAGTTCGACGTCTTCGCGGGTGGATTCTGGCTCACCCTCCAGATCTGCATCCTCGCCGCGATCGGCGCCCTGATCCTGGGCGCCGTCGTGGCGGTGCTGCGAATCTCCCCGGTGCCGCCGCTGCGCGCGCTCGGCACCGCGTACGTGACCGTCTTCCGGAACATGCCATTGACCGTGGTGATGTTCTTCGCCGCGTTCGGCCTGCCCGCGCTCGGGTCGAACGCCGACTTCCTGCGGATCCCCGGGCTGGACGCGGTCTTCAGCCGGCTCGGCACCGACCTGCCGTACTTCCGGTTCGCCCTGATCGCGCTCTCGCTCTACACCGCGGCTTTCGTCTGCGAGGCGCTGCGCTCCGGGGTGAACGCGGTGCCCGCGGGGCAGGCCGAGGCCGCCCGTTCGCTCGGCCTCACCTTCGGTCAGAATCTGCGGTACGTGGTGCTGCCGCAGTCCTGGAAGGCGTCGATCGTGCCGCTCGGCTCGGTCATCATCGCGATGATCAAGAACTCCGCGCTGGTCGGCTTCTTCGGCGTGATCGGTGACCTCTCCCAGACCGCCGACCAGCTCACCTCGGCCGGCGGCTACGCCTTCATCCCGGTCGCCATCGGCATCTCGGTCGGCTATCTGATCATGACGGTGCCGCTCGGCGCCCTCCTCGACCGGATCGAGAAGCGACAGGCGGTGGCCCGGTGAGCCAGCAGACCAGCGTCCTCTACGACGTCCCCGGGCCGCGGCAGCGGCGGATCACGCTGATCAGCAGCCTGATCGCCACCGTGGTGGTGCTCGTCGGCGCCTACTTCCTGATCTACCGGCCGCTGGCCGACAAGGGCCAGTTCTCGATGGAGCTCTGGGGTCCGCTGATCGACCCCTCGAACGAGAACTTCTCCCAGGTCTGGGAACGCTTCGGCGTCGGCCTGCGGCACACCCTGACCGCCGCCGCGCTGGCGATCCTCTCCTCGCTGATCATCGGCACCCTGCTCGCCGTGCTGCGGATCCAGCTCAAGAGCCTCACCCGGCGCCGCTTCACCGGCCTGGCCACGCCGCTGGCGTACCTGTTGCGCGGGTTGAGCGTGCTGCTGTCCGTGGTGACCCGGATCTGCGTCGAGGTGTTCCGGGGGCTCCCCGTCGTCCTCACGATCTTCTTCGTGGCGCGCGGCTTCCCCGAGTTCGGCGTCTCGTTCGACAACCTCTGGTACCTGGTCATCGGCCTGACCGTCTACAACTCCGTGGTGATCGCCGAGATCCTCCGCTCCGGCATGGAGGGCCTGCCCGGTGGCCAGGCGGAGGCCGCCGCCGCGATCGGCCTCTCCCCCGCGCAGACCACCCGGATGATCCTGCTGCCGCAGGCGTTCCGGATCATGCTCCCGGCGCTGATCAGCCAGCTCGTCGTGGTGCTCAAGGACACCTCGCTCGGCTTCATCATCAGCTACGAGGAGACCTTGAACATCGGCAAGCAGATCATCGGTGTGCTGGGCAACCCCATCCAGGTCTACGCCGTGATCGCCGTGCTGTTCATCGCGGCGAACTACTCGCTGTCGAAGCTGGCCCAGTTCGTCCAGCACCGGCTCGCCCGCGGTCGCAAGACCGCCGGTACGCCGGCGCAGCAGGCCCCGGCCACCGCCCTCATCTCGCAGGCCGAGGGCGCCGGCGGCAACTGATCCACCGCTGACGGCGCGAGGGCCGGTCCGGACCACCCGGACCGGCCCTCGTCGTCGATCCGCCAGCCCTCGCCGGTCAGCGGGCGATCTCGGTGACCCGGGACTCGCGGACCACGGTCACCCGGATCTGACCCGGATACGTCAGCTCCTCCTCGATCTGCTTGGCCACGTCCCGGGCCAGCACCGCCGCGCCGATGTCGTCGACGTCGTCCGGCTTGACCATCACCCGGATCTCGCGGCCCGCCTGCATGGCGAAGACCTTCTCCACGCCGAGCTTGCCGGCCGCGATCTCCTCGATCCGCTCCAGCCGCTTGACGTACGCCTCCAGGCTCTCCCGCCGCGCCCCCGGCCGTCCGCCGGAGCAGGCGTCGGAGGCCTGGGTGAGCACCGCCTCGATGGTCTGCGGCGGCACCTCGTTGTGATGCGCCTCGATGGCGTGCACCACGTCCTCGCTCTCGCCGTA
This sequence comes from Micromonospora sp. HK10, assembly GCF_000982955.1. Classification (GTDB taxonomy): domain Bacteria; phylum Actinomycetota; class Actinomycetes; order Mycobacteriales; family Micromonosporaceae; genus Micromonospora. Next base: position 5,122 of record NZ_KQ058897.1, read on the forward strand.
CTTGCGGGCCAGGTCGGCGCCGATGATGGCGTGACTGCCCTCCACCTCGTGGGTGAGCGCCTTGCCGATGTCGTGCAGGAACGCGCAGCGCTTGATGGTCGGTACGTCCAGTCGCAGCTCGGCGGCCATGATTCCGGCGATGTGCGCGGTCTCCACCAGGTGCTTGAGCACGTTCTGCCCGTACGACGTCCGGTAGCGCAGCCGGCCGAGCAGGGTGACCAGCTCCGGGTGGATCTCGGTGATGCCGACCTCGACGAGGGCGTCCTCGGCGGCCCGGTGGCAGAGCTCCTCGACCTCCTGCCGGGCCAGGTCGTAGACCTCCTCGATCCGGTGCGGGTGGATCCGGCCGTCGAGTACCAGCTTCTCCAGGGTGAGCCGGCCGACCTCGCGGCGTACCGGGTCGAAGCAGGAGAGCAGCACCGCCTCGGGCGTGTCGTCGATGATCAGGTTGACCCCGGTGACCGATTCGAAGGCGCGGATGTTGCGCCCCTCCCGGCCGATGATCCGCCCCTTCATCTCGTCACCGGGCAGGTGCAGGACGCTGACCACACTCTCCGCGGTCTGCTCGCTGGCGACCCGCTGGATGGCGTCCACCACGATGTGCCGGGCCCGCTGCTCGGCGGTGCCGCGCGCGTCGGCCTCGATGTCGCGGACCAGCAGCGCGGCCTCCCGCTTCGCCTGGCCCTCGATCGCCTCAACCAGTTCGGCGCGGGCCGTGTCGGCGGTCAGCCCGGCCACCCGCTCCAGCTCCCGGCGGCGCTCCTCCTCCGCCTCGGCGACGGCCCGCTCCCGCTCGACCAGCGCGGCCTCCCGGGCGGCAAGGGCGGCGCTGGCGGCGGTGAGCTGCCGTTCCCGCTCCGCGAGCCGCTCCACCTCCTCGGTATGCAGCCGCTCCCGCTCGTCCATCCGGGCGGCCCGCCGTTCCACCTCGGCGGCCTGCTCGCGGGTGGTCGCGGCGAGCACCGCCACCTCCCGCTCGCCGCTGCGCCGGGCGGTGGTACGCAGCTGCTCGGCGTCCGCCTCGGCCTGCTTGTGCGCGCGTTCCAGCACGGTGTCCGCCTCGGCGCGGGCGTCGTCGAGGACGCGCCGGGCCTCGGCCCGGGCCGCCTTCGCCTCGGCCTTGGCCGCGGCCGCCTCGGTCCGCGCCGCCGCGGCCGCCGACTTCGCCACGTCGATGGTGCTGTTCGCCTCGTCGGCGGCGGTACGCAGGGCGGCGAGGGACTGTTCCTGCCGGTCCTTCTCCGCGATGAACGCGGGATCCTCCGGCGCGGGCGCCAGGCTGAGTCGCTTGAGGGTACGCACGCCGAACAGCACGGCGCCGACCACCACCACGACGAGCAGCAGCACGACCACGAGCAGGACGATGTCGAAGGCGCTCATCCGGCGGCTCCGCACCGGTACGCGGACCCGGCGTCCCGCCGTGCTCCCGTGACCCACCCGGGCTCACCGTTCCGCCGGGACTTGCCGTTGTGCCGAAGCTCGGCCGGGAGGGACGTGCCGCCCTCCGGGGAAGGGCTCGGGCCGTGTGGCAGACCGCCGGTGAACCTGTGCCGCCCCGCCATGGCCGCCTCCCCCTGAACGTCGGCGCCGCAGGACACGCGCGAAGGACGCGTGCCTGCGGCTCTGTACGCCCGACCAGAGCGGCTGGTTCTGGGCAGCTTTCCGTCGGCGGTGTCCCCCACGGGAGCGCCGCTGGCGGCCGGTTGCAGTTGTCGGACGCTCCGGAGGGCTCCGGAGCACCCGTCAAGGGCCGGTGAAGCTGGCCAAAGTGATGCTGTTCTGTTACGAGATCTATGTTGTGCGCTTAGCCTGCGCTGGTCGGGCAAAGTGAGCCTGTATGGCGAGGCTAGGTCGCCAGGGGCCGTTCGGTCAAGAAGTCATGATCAAACCACCCGGACGGAGAGAAGTTGCGGCGTCACTCATTGGTGATCAGATGCCGGACACCCACGGACAAACCCGCCTCCTCACCCCGCCCCGCCACCAGCCCCACCCTGCCCAAACCCGCCCCACCGCCCACCCCGAACCATCCCCGACCCGTCCCGCCCGACCCGGACCCGACCCCCGTCTCGGTGATCAAGGAGTTTGCGTCATCTCACAGCGGAGGGCCGACGCGAACTCCTTGATCAACCACGCGGGGCTCCTGGCAGTGAGGCTGCCGGGGTGGGGTCGGGGGTAACGGGCGGGGGGTCGGGGGGTCGGGGGTTGGCGGTTAGGGGAAGGTGCGGGCGGTGGTGACCAGGGCCGCGTTGTCGGGGGCGGGGGTGCCGTCGGGCAGCAGCAGCGTGTCCTCCAGGCCGATCCGGGTGTGCAGACCCCGCCGGGCCGCCTCGGCGTACACGGGCCAGGTGGCCGGGCCCTCGCCGTGCAGCAGCACCGGCGGGCGGTCGCCGGGCAGCGCGGCGAGGATCGCCGCCGCGTCGGCGAGCGCCGTGCCGACCTGCTCGGCCATGCACTCGACGAGGATCCGCCCGGTGGGCGTCCGCCAGCGCCGCCAGGCGTCGACCGCGGCCGGCGTCCAGAGGCCCGCCTCGACCAGCACGCCGCGCTCGTGCAGGGCGGCCGCCACCTCGGCCGCTCCGGGCTCGTGGGCGTTGACCGAGGCGAAGTCGGGCAGCACCGTCCAGGCGCGTACGGCGGCGACCCGGGCGGCCGGGTCGGGGACGATCCAGGCGCCGGTGCTCACCCCGACCGTCAGGCCAGGGCGGGCGGCCCGGATGGCGGTGACCGCCGCGGCGATCACGGCCGGGGCGAGCGACTCGGCGCCGGTGTCGTCGCGCGGGTGCACGTGCACGGCCGCGACCCCGGCGGTCGCGCAGCGTACGGCGTCGGCGGCCAGCTCGGCCGGGGTCAGCGGCACGGCGGCGTGCTCGTCCCGCCGCCGGGTGCCGTTGAGACATGCCTTCAGCACGGTGTGCACCTCTCCTCGGAGCGGCAGCGGCGACGAGGGCGGCCGGGTCGGTCAGTCGAGCCGGCGGGAGTCGAGATCGTTCTCGGCGTCGGCGAGGGCGTCGGCGTCGATGTGCTCGGCGAACTCGGCCGCCTCGGCGCTCTTCGCGGCGAGGGCCTCCTTGACCGCCCGGATCGCCACACCCGGCGGGTAGCCCTTGCGGGCGAGCATGCCGACCAGGCGACGGAACACCGCGTCGGGCTCGCCCCGGGCCGTCCGCAGCTTCCGCTCCACCAGGGCCCGGGCGGTCTCCGCCTCGGTCTCCTCGTCCAACTCCTCGAGCGCCTCGCCGGCCACCTCGCCGTCGACGCCGCGCTGGCGCAGCTCGTTGGCGAGCGCCCGGCGGGCCAGCCCCCGGCCGGCGTGTCGACTGCTCACCCAGGCGCGGGCGAAGGCGGCGTCGTCGATGATGCCGACCTCGTCGTAGCGGTCGAGGACCGCGGCGGCGACCTCCTCGGAGATGCCCCGCTTGGCCAAAGCACCGGCCAGCTCGGCCCGGGTGCGGGGCCGCACGGCGAGCTGCCGGAGGCAGATTTCGCGGGCCACCTCGGCCTCGTCGCGGGGCGGGGCGGGCGTCGCCTCGGCGTCGGGTTCCGTGGCGCGGCCACGGCCGCCGCGGCGGGGTCGGGGCGTGCTGGCGTCACCCGTGCGGGGCGGGCTGGCATCCCAGCCTCGCCCCGTACGGGCACGTCGTCCTGCCACGGGTCAGCGGATCAGAAGTCGACCGGCGGCAGCTCCGGGCCGCCGGCGGCGTCGCTCGCCGCGCCCGCCCCGACGCCGAGCTTCTCGAGGATCTTCTTCTCGATCTCGGCGGCCACGTCCGGGTTCTCCCGGAGGAACTCGCGGGCCTTCTCCTTGCCCTGGCCGAGCTGGTCGCCGTCGTACGTGTACCAGGCGCCGGACTTGCGGATGATCGCCTGCTCCACGCCGACGTCGATCAGCGAGCCCTCGCGGGAGATGCCCTTGCCGTACATGATGTCGAACTCGGCCTGCTTGAACGGCGCCGCGACCTTGTTCTTCACGACCTTGACCCGGGTGCGGTTGCCGACCACGTCGGTGCCGTCCTTGAGGCTCTCGATGCGGCGCACGTCGAGCCGGACCGAGGCGTAGAACTTCAGCGCGCGACCACCGGTCGTGGTCTCCGGGCTGCCGAACATCACGCCGATCTTCTCGCGGAGCTGGTTGATGAAGATCGCCGTGGTGCCGGTGTTGTTGAGCACACCGGTGATCTTGCGCAGCGCCTGGCTCATCAGCCGGGCCTGCAGACCCACGTGGCTGTCCCCCATCTCGCCCTCGATCTCGGCGCGCGGCACCAGGGCCGCAACCGAGTCGATCACGATGATGTCGATCGCGCCGGAGCGGACCAGCATGTCGGCGATCTCCAGCGCCTGCTCGCCGGTGTCCGGCTGGGAGACCAGCAGGGCGTCGGTGTCGACGCCGAGGGCCTTCGCGTACTCCGGGTCGAGCGCGTGCTCGGCGTCGATGAAGGCGGCGATGCCGCCGGCCCGCTGCGCGTTGGCCACCGCGTGCAGCGCCACGGTGGTCTTACCGCTGGACTCCGGACCGTAGATCTCGACGACCCGGCCGCGGGGCAGACCGCCCACGCCGAGCGCCACGTCGAGCGCGATGGAGCTGGTCGGGATGACGGCGGTCTGCACGACCGGCCGCTCCCCCAGCCGCATCACCGAACCCTTGCCAAACTGCTTGTCGATCTGAGCGAGAGCAAGGTCGAGCGCCTTCTCCCGGTCCGGCCCTGCCGCCATCGTTGCCACCCCTGCCTTAGCCGGCGTCTTCCCTGAGCTTCGCGTCACGCGGGACACGCTAGGCGCTGGGTCCGACAGAAAACCAGCCGACGGGCCGCGAGCTGTGGACGAGCACCCCGCTGTGGACAATAGCCGAACAGGTGTACGACTCGACAAGCGACACGCCGAAGAGGCGAAAAGGCTGCTCAGCGTAGTCGCGCGGGCACCCGGTCGGGATACGCGGCGACCACCGCCCGCCAGACCACGTGGGTCTCCTCACCCGCGGCGAAGGCCTGCTCGATGGTCCGCCCACCGAGCTGGGGCAGCACCTGGTCGCTGGCGATGCTGGCCGCGTAACCCGGCCCGAACGCCTCCTCCAGCCGCGCCCAGAAGTCGGTCAGCCGCACGTTGTCAATCCTCCTCGCCGGGTGCCCTCGGTGGCACCGGACGCAACGCTAGCGCCACCAGCGGCACCGTCGCGATCGCCGCGAGCAGGGTGAGCGTCGGATAACTGGCCATCCGCATGACAAACCCGCTCAGCGCCGCGGCGCTGGCCCCGGCCAACCCCATGACCAGGTCGGAGAAGCCCTGCACGACCGGGCGTACGGCGGCCGGCACCGACTCCGACAGCAGCGTGGAACCGGCCACCATGGTGCCCGACCAGCCCAGCCCGAGCAGCGTCAGCCCGACGGAGAGCGCCGGCGTGTGGTGCCCGGCCGTGCCGGCCACGGCACACGCGGCCAACAGCACCCCGACCCCGCCGAGGATCACCGCCCGCCGGCCGAGCCGGTCGGTCAGCCAGCCCACCACCGGCGAGAGCGCGTACATGCCGGCGATGTGCAGGCTCAGCACGATGCCGACCACCCGCAGCACGTCGGCGTCGTGGTGGAACTCGCCGAGCCGTACCGGGGTCATCGACATCACCGCGACCATCACCACGTGCCCCACCGCCACGGCCGCGATGCCGAGCCGGGCGGCGGGCCGCCCGCGTACCACCTGCCAGGCCGCACGCACCATCCCCGCGCCGCGCGGGGCGGCCGATGCCGACCCGGCGCCCGGCGCGGCCGGCGGCGCGTCGGCCGCCGCCAGCCGGCGCGCGGTGAGCAGCGGGTCGGGCCGGAGCAGGACCAGCAGGACGACCGCCGCCAGTACGAACGCGGCGGCGCTGAACGCGAACGGGCCGGCCAGCGGCGGCAGACCCCAGCCGCTGGTGGTGTCGTCGGCGAGCGCGGCGAAGTTCGGCGCGGCCACCGCACCGATGGTGGTGGCCCAGACGATCAGCGAGAGCTGCCGCCCCCGACGGGCCGGCTCAGCGAGGTCGACCGCGGCGTAGCGGGCCTGGAGGTTGGCCGCGCTGCCGCCGCCGAAGAGCAGCATGCCGAGGAAGAGCAGCGGCACCCAGCGGGTGACCGCGGCGAGCACCACCAGCACGCCGCCGGCCGCCCCCGCGAGGTACGCCACCGCCAGGCCGGGCCGGCGGCCGTGGCCGGTCATGATCCGGGTCACCGGTACGGCCAGCAGCGCCCCACCCACCACGGCCGCGCTCTGCGCCAGGCCGGCCACCGCGGTGCCGGCGATCCGGGCGGCGAGCAGCGCGCCCACGGCGATGCCGATGGTGACCCCGATGCCACCGATGATCTGGGTCAGGAAGAGCAGGCGCAGCGTCCGCCGCTGGATCGGCGCGACGTCGGGCCGGGTGAGCGGCGGCGCCGTGATGTCGGTGGCCATGGCTTCTCCTCGGTAAGCGGCGACCCATCCTCGCGCACCGGACCCGGCCAGCTCCACCCGGTTCTGCCGAGGGCCCGTGTCCCGACCCCGGACCCTAGAGGCCGAGGCCCCGGCCGATGATCTCCTTCATGATCTCGGTGGTGCCGCCGTAGATGGTCTGCACCCGCCCGTCCAGCCAGGCCCGCGCCACGGGGTACTCGAGCATGAAGCCGTAGCCGCCGTGCAGTTGCAGGCAGCGGTCGGCGACCTTGTTCTGCAGCTCGGTGGTCCACCACTTGGCCTTAGCCGCGTCGGTGACCGAGAGCCGGCCGGCGTCGTACTCGGCGACGCAGTGGTTGACGAAGGTCCGCGCGATGGTCACCTCGGTGTCCAGCTCGGCCAGGAGGAAGCGGTTGTGCTGGAACTTCCCGATCGGCCGGCCGAACGCCTCCCGGGTGCGGGCGTAGTCGAGGGTGAGCGCCAGCAGCTTCTCCGCGGCGGCCACCGCGGCGACCGCGATGCTCAGCCGCTCCCGGGGCAGGTTGGCCATCAGGTGGTAGAAGCCGTGGTTCTCGGTGCCGATCAGGTTCTCCGCCGGCACCCGGCAGTCGTCGAAGAACAGCTCGGCGGTGTCGTTGGCCTTCAACCCCACCTTCGCCAGCCGCCGGCCACGGCTGAACCCGGGCGTGCCGGTCTCCACCGCGATCAGGCTCACCCCGTGCGCGCCCTGGTCCGGGGCGGTCTTGGCGACCACCACCACGAGGTCGGCCAGCTCACCGTTGGTGATGAAGGTCTTCTGCCCGTTGAGCACGAGGGCGTCGCCGTCGCGGACCGCGGTGGTGCGGATGCCGGCCAGGTCGCTGCCCGCGCCCGGCTCACTCATCGCGATGGCGGTCACCAACTCGCCGGAGCAGAAGCCGGGCAGCCAACGCTTGCGCTGGTCGTCGGTGGTCAGCTCGGTCAGGTACGGTGCCACCACGTCGTTGTGCAGCCCGAAGCCCAGCCCGGAGCAGCCGGACGCGACGATCTCCTCGTCCAGCACCGCGTTGAACCGGAAGTCGCGTTGGCCGCCGCCGCCGTACTCCGGGTCGACGTCCATGCCGAGCAACCCGGCCGCGCCCGCCTTACGCCACACCTCCCGGTCGACGATTCCGTCCGCCTCCCAGCGCGCGTGGTGCGGCACCGCCTCCCGGGCGAGGAACTCGCGGCACAGGTCCCGGAAATCTTCGTGCACGGACTCGTAGAGGTGCTGCTCCATGCCGACGAGTCTGCCCGCCGGGGCGGCCGGCGGGAAGGGCCGCGGTCGCGCGGCCTCACGCCCACCAGAGGGCGTCGGCGACCGGCCGGAAGCCGAGCGAGTCGTAGAGCGGACGGCCCGCGCGGGCGGCGGTGAGGGCCATGGGTACGTCGCCGAACCGGCCCAGCACGCCGTGCAGCAGGGCCCGGCCCACGCCCCGGGACCGGTGCGCGGGCAGGCTGGTCATCCAGTAGAGGCCGACGCCCTCGTCCCGGACGGTCAGGCAGGCCCCGGCCGGCGGGGCGCCCAGCCCGGTGGTGCCGTCGACGCCCCGCTGGATCAGGAAGAAGCGGACCTCCGGCCGGTCCAGCAGGGCGGGCGGGAACGCCTGCCCCGGGCGGTACGGCTGGAACGGCTCCAGCGGGAAGCCGTGCACCACCACCTCCTCGGCGGCGGCCAACTGGTCGGCGTACGCGACCGGGATGACCGGCATCGGTGACTCGGGCACCGGCCCGGGGTGGCGGATCATCACCGGCAGGGTGCGCGGAGTCAGGCCGAGGCCGGCCAGGTCCAGGCGCGCGTACTGGTCCTCGACGACCACCGGGCCGGTCCGGCCGCGGACCAGTTCGGCCAGCACGGCCCGGTCCTCCGGCGACGGGTCCGGCTCGCGTACCAGGATCCGCAGCCCGGCGGCGACGTCACCCCGTACGGCGAGGAAGCCCGGCCGGCGCAGCAGCGGGTGCCCCCGGCTCTCGGCGAGCGCCGTCCACATGACGGCGGCGTTCCGGACGGACAACTCAAGATCACTCGTCATGCCCCGAAGCTAAGCCCGGTGGTCGACCCGGTGCAGGTCCAATTCGCCGCCGTCCGGCTGGGCCGATCCACCCCCGGTACGCCAGCATGGCGGGATGAGCACACTCACCGGAGAGCAGATCGCCGACGAGCACCTGACCGGATGGACATACCTGCTGGGCGCCCTGCAGACCAGGATCGGGACGCCCGACTTCGCCACCGGACTGGCGATCGTGGACGCGATCGGGGCGGAGGCCGAACGGATGGACCACCATCCCGACCTCGACCTGCGCTACACCCACGTCGACGTCCGGCTCTGGTCGCACGACGCGCGTGGGGTCACCCGGCGCGACATCCGGCTGGCCCGGGCCATCTCGACGATCGCCGAGGCGGCCGGGGTGACCCTGAGCCACGCCGGCGTCTCCCGGCTGGAACTCGCGCTGGACAGCCCGGACTTCGCCGCGGTGCTGCCGTTCTGGCGGGCCGTCCTCGCCACCGACCACCGGGCCGGGCCGGGCTTCGGCGACGAGCTGCGCGACCCGGCCGGCACGCTGCCCACGGTGTGGTTCCAGGAGTCCGGCCGGGAGGAACCCCGGCAGCGCTGGCACCCGGACGTCTGGGTGGACCCGGCCGAGGTACCGTCGCGTATCGACGCCGCGCTGGCCGCCGGCGGGACGCTGGTCAGCGACGCGGCGGCGCCACACTTCTGGGTGCTCGCCGACGGCGACGGCAACCGGGTCTGCCTCTGCACCTGGCAGGGCCGCGACTGACCGCCCGTCCGGCGGGCGGCACACGGTGGCCAGGCTGTCACCGCCGTCGTCGGCCGGAAGGCCGCCGCTACCGCCGTCGTGGGCCGCTAGGCCGCCGCTATCGCCGGGATCGGGCGGCCGCTGCTACCGCCGTCGTCGGCCGGTAGGCCCCCGCTACCGCCGGGGTCGGCCGGAAGGCCGCCGTCGTCGGCCGGAAGGCCCCCGCCACCGCCGGGTCGGCCGGAAGGCCCCCGCCACCGCCGGGGTCGGCCGGTAGGCCGCCGTCGTCGACCGGAAGGCCGGGGTCGAGCAGCGGCGGCCGCTACCGCACGCGGCGCGCGGGGCCCGTCCGCTGCCGCAGGCGCTGGCCCCGGGGTCGTCGTCTCAGCGCAGCACGCGGGCGGCGACCTTGAGGTCGGCGACCAGGCCGTCGTACGCGATGTCCTGGTTGTCGGCGCGCAGCACCGCCGACGGGTGGATGGTGGCGAGCAGCCGGGTCTCGGGCGCGTCGGTCACCTTCCCGGCGCTGTCCACCGGCACCTGAGCGAAGTCCTCCGGGCGCTGGGCGGCGGCGGGCCAGGACATCAGCTCACCGCGCTGCTTCGTGACCCGGAACGCCGGGCCGAGCAGCGCCTTGGCGGCGGTGGCACCCAGCACCACGATCAGGTCCGGGCGGAGCCGGGCGAACTCGGCGACCAGCCAGGGCCGGCAGGCGGTGATGTGCACCCGGTCCGGCGTCTGGTGGATCCGGCGCTTGCCGCGCAGCTCGAAGCGGAAGTGCTTCACGGCGTTCGTGATGTACACCCGGTCGGCGGGGATCCCGGCGTCGTCCACCGCCCGGCGCAGCACCCGGCCCGCTGGACCGACGAAGGGCAGGCCCTGCCGGTCCTCCATGTCGCCGGGCTGCTCCCCCACGAAGACCACCCGGGCGCTCTCGTCGCCCCGGCCGAAGACGGTCTGGGTGGCGTCGCGGTAGAGCTCGCAGCCCCGACAGTCGGCTGCCGCGGCCCGGAGCTGGTCGATGGTTCTCGCCCGCGGCGGGATGAACTCCTGGGCACCGGGCGCGCTCTCGGTCTCGGCCATGGCGACTTTTATATACCGGTTTCGTCGGCCCCGCCGCGCACCCGGCCGGCCACTCGACCCTTGGCCAGCCGCTCGTGCCGGGCCAGTCGCTCGTGCCAGGCCGGACGCTCGTGCCGGACCAAGCGCCACGTGCCGGGCCGGGCGCCCCATGCCGGGCCGGCCGCTCAATCCCGGCCGGACGCTCGTGCCGGGTCGGACGCTCGTGCCAGGCCGGGCATTACGTGCCAGGCCGGACGCTCGTGCCGGCCGGGCGCCACGTGCCAGGCCGGGCGCCACGTGCCAGGCCGGGCGCCACGTGCCAGGCCGGGCACCACGTGCCAGGCCGGGCACCACGTGCCAGGCCGGGCGCCACGTGCCAGGCCGGGCGCCACGTGCCAGGCCGGGCGCCACGTGCCAGGCCGGGCGCCTCGTGCCGGAGCGGGGGCGGCCGGGTCAGTAGCCGTTGCCGCCACCGCCGCCGCGCGAGGCCAGTGCGATCGCGATGATGATCAGGATGATCACCACGGCGGCCACGCCGATCCAGACACCGGTCCGGGACCTGTTGCCAGCCATTCGCCCCACCTCCGCGCCGGGCCTACCCGCTCCACTGCCCGCCATGCCTGGCCGTGCCCGGTGCGGGGCGCGAGATGCGGCATCTCGGGCCCTCCGACGCCTCCGATGCCACGACATGCCGCACGTCGCGGCCGGCCCACGTCCTACGGACCGTGCCCGGGTTGTCGGGCGCGAGATGGCGGCATCTCGGGCCCTCCAACGCCTTCGATGCCATGACATGCCGCATGCCGCGCACCGGCCCACGTCCGACGGACCGTGCCCGGGTTGTCGGGCACGAGATGCGGCATCTCGGGCCCCCCGACACCTCCGATGCCACGACATGCCGCACGTCGCCGCCGGCCCACGTCCGACGGACCGTGCCGGTGCCGGGCGCGAGATGGCGGCATCTCGGGCCCTCCAACGCCTCCGATGCCACGACATGCCGCATGCCGCGCACCGGCCCACGTCCCGACGAACCATGCCCGGTGCCGGGCGCGAGATGCGGCATCTCGGGCCCTCCAACGCCTCCGATGCCACGACATGCCGCATGTCGCGCGCCAGCCCACGTCCGACGGACCCGACCGGCCGACGGACCGACCGACGGCCGCGTTGGCAGCGTGATCAGGTGGTGAAGCCGGTGGGGGCGGGACGGACCGCGCGGGCCACCGCCGTGGCGAGCGGGGCCAGGTCGGCCTCGTCCAGGGAGCTGACCGTGATCCGTACGCCGGGGGCGGCGGCGATCCGGTGCAGCGCGCCGGGGGCGACCGACCAGCCGGCGTCGCGCAGCGCGGTGACGGCCAGGGTCTCGTCCGGCACCGGGACCCAGACGTTGATCCCGGTGCGCCCGTGCGCGGCCACGCCCAGCGCGGCCAGGGCCGCGACCAGCCCGTCGCGCCGCCGCTCGTAGCTCTCCCCGGCCCGACGTACCAGGTCGCTGGTGGCCGGGTCCTGCCAGAGCGCCACCACCAGGCGTTGCAGCACGGTGGAGACCCAGCCGGCGCCGACCCGGGCCCGGCCGGCCACCCGGGCCACCGTGGCCTCGTCGCCGGTGAGCACCGCCAGCCGCAGGTCCGGGCCGTAGGGCTTGCTCACCGACCGGACGAAGGCCCACGCCGGGGTCGCCCCGGCGAGCGGGTGCAGCGGTACGCCGGCCAGCTCGGCGGCGTGGTCGTCCTCGATCAGCAGCAGGTCGGCGCGGCCGGCGAGGAGCGTACGCAGGGCGCCGGCACGCTCGGCGGAGACGGCGGCGCCGGTCGGGTTCTGGGCCCGGCTGGTGACGACCAGGGCGCGCGCCCCGGCGGCCAGCGCGGCCCGCACCCCCGGTTCGCTGGGACCGTCGTCGTCCACCGGCACGCCGATCGCGCGCAGCCCGAGCGCGGCGATCAGGTCGAGCAGGTTGGCCCAGCCGGGGTCCTCGACGGCGACCGCGTCGCCCGGGCGCAGGTGGGCGGCGAGCAGCCGCTCGATGCCGTCCAGCGCGCCCCCGGTCACGGTGATCTCCTCGGCCGGTACGCCGTCGGCGACGAGCCGCTCGCGGGCCGCGGCGGCCAGCTCTGATCGGACCGCGCTGGCCGCGTACCCGGTCGGCGGGTCGATTTCGGCGGCGAGCGCGGCCAGGTGCGGGCCGAGCGGCGGCAGCAGCCGGCTGTCGGGCTGGCCGGCGGAGAGGTCGCGGGCGCCGGGCAGCGGCGGCGGCATGAGCGCCGCGCGCCGGGTGGCCACCGGCGGCCGGGGGCGGACCCGGGTGCCGTGCCGCCCGGCGGTGGCGACCAGGCCGCGCTGCCGCAGCTCCTGGTAGGCCTTGGCCACGGTGGCCGGGCTGACGGCCAGCGCGGCGGCGAGGGCGCGGACGGCCGGCAGGGCCTCGCCGGGGGCGAGGGCGCCGGTGCGGATGCCGGTTTCCACGCTGGCCGAAATCTCGGCGGAGGAGGAACCGGCGACCTGATAACGTGCTGCCACAGTTCGGAGATTGTACTAGAACAAAGATGGGAGGTCACATGTACCCCCGGACCGAACGGACCACCGCCAACCGGACGCGGGACCGGATGAGCTACCACAAGGCCGCCGCGCACGCCGTGCTGGACGAGGCCTACCATTGCGCGCTCGGGTTCACCGTGGACGGCGAGCCGCGCGTACTGCCCACCCTGCACGTGCGCCTCAGGGACACGCTCTACCTGCACGGCTCCACCGGCAGCCGCCCGCTGCTGGCCGCCCGCGGTCCGGCCGGGCTACCGGTCTGCGTCGCGGTCACCCTGCTCGACGGGCTCATCTACGGCCGCTCCCAGTTCCACCACAGCGCCAACTACCGCTCGGTCGTCGCCCACGGCACCGCCCACCTCGTCACCGACCAGCGGGAGAAGGCCGCCGTGCTGACCGCGCTGGTCGAGAAGGCCGCGCCCGGCCGGTCCACCGACAGCCGGCCACCCAGCCCCAAGGAGCTGGCCGAGACGGCCGTGCTGGCGTTGCCCCTGCGCGAGGTCTCGGTCCGCGCCCGCAGCGGCGGGGTCGCCGACGACCCGGCCGACCTGGACCTGCCGTACTGGGCCGGGGTGGTGCCGCTGCGGCTGACCCCCGGGCCGCCGGAGCGGGCCGCCGGCGTCACCGCGCCGCTGCCGGCGCACCTGCGGCCGGAGCGCTCGCCCTGGCTGGAGCCGGTGGTGCTGCGCGGCGAACACGTCGTGCTGGAGCCGCTGGACGAGTCCCACGCCGAGGAGCTGTACGCCGCCCTCGACGACGAGGAGGTCTGGCGGTACCTCGGCAGCCCCCGCCCGACCGGCGTGACGGAGCTGGCCGGCTACGTCCGGGCCGCGCTGGCGGACAACCGGCGTGGTGTCCGGACCCCGTGGGTGCAGCGCTGCGCGGTGACCGGCGCGGTGGTCGGCACCACCTCCTACTACGAGCCGAACCCGGAGCTGCGGTCCGTGGAGATCGGCTACACCCAGCTCGGCAAGCCGTGGTGGCGCAGCGGGATCAACACCGAGGCGAAACTGCTGCTGCTCACCCGGGCCTTCGAGGAGCTGGACGCGGTCCGGGTCACCTGGCAGACCAGCACCCTCAACGAGCGGTCCCAGCGGGCCATCGAGCGGCTCGGCGCCACCCGGGAGGGGACGCTGCGGTCCAACCGGCGCCGCCCCGACGGCACCTGGCGGCAGTCCGCGCTCTACTCCATGCTCGCCGAGGAGTGGCCGAACGCACAGGTCAAGCTGCGGGAAAGGCTTCGCCCGGCGGTGTCCCCGACGGCATGATGTCCGGCGTGCTGGGCATCACCGACATCGGGACGTACGTGCTGGGGACCGTGGCCATCGTGCTGCTGCCCGGACCGAACTCGCTCTTCGTGCTCTCCACCGCCGCCCGGCGGGGCGTGGGCACCGGCTACCGGGCCGCCGGCGGCGTGTTCGTCGGCGACTCGGTGCTGATGATCCTCTCCGCCGCCGGGGTGGCGTCGCTACTCAAGGCGTACCCGCCGCTCTTCCTGGTGATCAAGTACGCGGGCGCCGCGTACCTCGGCTATGTGGGGTTGACCATGCTGCGCGGCGCGTGGCGGCGCTGGCGCGACCGCAACGACCCGGCCGCGCCGCGGCTGATCGACGCGGCGGAACCGGCCGCGCTGCGTAGCCCGTTCCGCAAGGCGCTGGTGATCAGCCTGCTCAACCCGAAGGCGATCCTCTTCTTCATCTCGTTCTTCATCCAGTTCGTCGACCCCGGTTACCCCTGGCCGGCGCTGTCGTTCCTGCTGCTCGGGCTGATCGCCCAGGTGGCCAGCGTGCTCTACCTGTCCGCGCTGATCTTCGCGGGCACCTTCCTGGCCGCCCAGTTCCAGCGCCGCCGCCGGCTCGCCGCCGGTGCCACCACCGGCGTGGCGGTGCTCTTCCTCGGCTTCAGCCTCAAGCTCGCCACCGCCTCCGGCTGACCGGGCGCCGCTCGCCACCGCCTCCGGCTGACTCCGGCCGCCGCCCGCCACCGCCTCCGGCTGACTC
>NZ_KQ058898.1:0-241 GCF_000982955.1 Micromonospora sp. HK10
GCCGGCTCCGGCGGCGGCGGGCCCTCGGGCGGGGTGGCGTCGACCGGGATGGGCGCGCCGAGCCAGCCCTCACCATCCCAGTACCGGCGGGTCTCCGGGTCGGCGGGGTCGACGTACCAGCCAGGTTCCACACTCACGGTGCCACCTTAACGACGACCGTGCCGGCGGCCTTGTCGTGCAGGCACTGCTGCCAGGGCTTGTCCCAGAGCTGCCAGAGCCCGTCGACGTAGCTGGCGAACGG
>NZ_KQ058898.1:319-20561 GCF_000982955.1 Micromonospora sp. HK10
GGGCGTACTCGACGTGGTAGAGCCAGTAGAAGACGAGCAGGACCGCGAAGATCCCCAGCTCGGCGAGGAGGATCGGCAGGAACAGGTCGGTGAAGAACATCGACGGGTCGGGCTCGGGCAGCCTGCCGTCCGGGCCGGGCGTCGGCATCTGGTCGACCGTCCGGACGACCAGCCAGACGAAGACCGGCGCGAAGAGCACCATGGCCACCGCTGAGGCGACCATCGAGTCGATCAGCCAGGCCACCAGCCGCTCGCCGAAGCCGGCCAGCGGCTGGCCGTTGGGGGCCAGGGCCGGCGGCACGAACCCGGCCGGCGGGGCGTACCCAAACCCGGCCGGCGGGGCGTACCCGGCCGGCGGGGCGTACCCGGGCGGCGGGGGCGGGTAGCCCGGCGGCCCCGCGTACGCCGGGGGGACGTACTGCGTGGGCGGCGCGAAGCCGCCGCCCGCGGGCGGGGGCCCGGCGGGCGGCGGCGGGGTGCTCGGGGAAGGGTGCGTCACGCCGACAGTGTTACAGGTTGCCGCGCTTCTCCTGCTCCCGCTCGATGGCCTCGAAGAGGGCCTTGAAGTTGCCCTTGCCGAAGCCGAGGGAGCCGTGCCGCTCGATCAGCTCGAAGAAGACGGTCGGGCGGTCCTGCACCGGCTTGGTGAAGATCTGGAGCAGGTAGCCGTCCTCGTCCCGGTCGACCAGGATCTTGCGGGACTGCAGCTCCTCGATCGGCACCCGCACGTTGCCGATCCGGGCCCGCAGCTCCGGGTCCTCGTAGTACGAGTCCGGGGTGTCCAGGAACTCGACGCCGGCCGCGCGCATGGCGTCGACGCTGGCCAGGATGTCGTTGGTGGCCACGGCGATGTGCTGGGCGCCCGGCCCCTGGTAGAACTCCAGGTACTCGTCGATCTGCGACTTCTTGCGGGCGATGGCCGGCTCGTTGAGCGGGAACTTCACCTTGCGGGTGCCGCTCGCGACCACCTTGCTCATCAGCGCGGAGTAGTCGGTGGCGATGTCGTCGCCGACGAACTCGGCCATGTTGGTGAAGCCCATGACCCGCTTGTAGAACTCGACCCACTCGTCCATCCGGCCCAGCTCCACGTTGCCGACCACGTGGTCGACGGCCTGGAAGAAGCGCTTCGGCTGGAGGCCGGCGTCGATCATCGGCTGCCGGTCCACGATCGGGGCGCGGGACACGAAGCCGGGCAGGAACGGGCCCGTGTAGCGGGACCGGTCGACGAGGGTGTGCCGGGTGTCCCCGTACGCGGCGATGCTCGCCATCCGGACCGTGCCGTGCTCGTCGCTGACGTCGTGCGGCTCGACCAGCCCGGTGGCGCCCTGCGCGGTGGCGTGCGCGTACGCGGCGTCGACGTCCGGCACCTCCAGCGCGATGTCGGAGATGCCGTCGCTGTGCGCGGCCACGTGCTCGGCGCCCTCGGCGCCGGGGCGGACCACGCCGGTCAGCACGAACCGCGCCGAGCCGCTGGTCAGCACGTACTGGGCGTGGTCCCGGTAGCCCTGCTCCGGGCCCCGGTACGCCACGCAGGTCATCCCGTACGCGGTGGAGTAGTAGTGCGCGGCCTGCTTGGCGTTGCCCACCAGGAAGTGAACGTGGTCGAGCCCCTTGACCGGGAACGGGTCGCGGGTGATGTCGTGGTCGACGGCGCCGATGAGGGCGTCGGCGTCGGCCTCGTCGGTCGACTGGGGTCGGTCGATCGCCTGGGTCATGGTGGCCTCCCTTGCGTACCGGCCGGCCTCGTGGGCCGCCCTGGGTGTGCTGTTGTGGCGAGGATTGCTGGGCGGCCGATCGTTGGGCAACAGGTGTGGAAAACCCTGGTCAGGTTGTGCATTCGGTAGGGTGTTGACCCATGAGTGCTGGTCAGGATGTACAGCTCGACGAGCTTGATGCACGGCTGCTCACGTTGCTCGCCGGGGAGCCGCGGATCGGGGTGCTGGAGTGCTCCCGCCGGCTCGGGGTGGCCCGGGGCACCGTCCAGGCCCGGCTCGACAAGCTGGTCGACCGGGGGGTCATCGGCGGCTTCGGCCCGGACATCTCGCCGGCCGCGATCGGCTTCGGGGTGACCAGCTTCGTCACCCTGGAGATCAGCCAGCGGCACGGGCACGACCCGGTGACCGCGCACCTGGCGGCGATTCCGGAGGTGCTGGAGGCGCACACCATCACCGGCTCCAGCGACCTGCTCTGCCGCATCGTGGCCCGGTCGAACACCGACCTCCAGCGGGTGATCGACCAGATCGTCTCCTCCGAGGGCATCCGCCGCGCCTCGACGATCATCGCGCTGGCCGAGCAGATCCCCTACCGCACGCTCCCCCTGGTCCGCTCCGCGGCCCGGGCGGGGTCCCGCTCGCCCTCCGGAGGTGGCGCGCCGGGACCCGCCTAGCACGACGGCGGCCGAGAAAGCCACGCGACACGGCCGTTCGGGGGGTCGGCGCGACGGTGATCGTCGCTACCGTGTGCGGTGTGAAGGGCCTTGGCGTACGCGGCTGGTTGCTGCTGGGGCTCATCACCGTGGTCATCCTCGCCGCCACCGGGGTGTGGAACCCTTTCCCGACGATGTGGGACTGGGTCGACCGGAGCGAGCCGATCTCCGAGCCGGACGTGGTCTGGCAGCAGCGGGTCGGCGGCACGCCGCGCAGCGTGACCATCGCCGGCGACACCGTGATCGTGGAGCAGCGGACCCGGGTCGAGGCGCGCAGCCTGGCCACCGGCAGCCAGCTCTGGGAGCGCAAGGCCGACTGGGCCGCGGTGGCCGGTGGCGACCGGGACCCGGTGGTCGCCGTGGGCAAGCTCCTGGTCAAGGGGTACGAGCTGCTCGATCCCGCCACCGGTGCGGTGCGCCGGCGCGACGACCGGGCGGTGGCCGTCTGGACCTACCGCAACCTGCTGCTCGACGCCCGCTGCGTGGCGGCCACCGACTGCACGCTGAGCGCCTGGGAGCCGCGCGGGACCCGGCCACTCTGGACGGCCTTCCTGCCCGGCGTGCACAGCGGGATGCTCGCCGACAATCCGGAGCTGCTCGGCACCCGGCGGCTCGGCGCGCCGCGCATCGACGACGGGGTGGCCGGGCCGGAGGGTGTCCCGCCGCTGCTCGGGTTCCCGGTCGACGGGCGGGTGCACGTGGTGGACACCGCCACCGGCCGGGTGCTGCAGAACGTCCAGCCCGGCCGGGAGGAACGGCTGGCGGTGATCGGTGGCCGGCTGCTCCGGATCACGGCCACCTCCCGCGACGGGAGCTGCTACTTCGACATCTCCGCCGTGGATCCGGCCACCGGGCAGCAGGTGTGGCGGCGTACCGGGGTGAACCTGCGGACCGCCGACTACGCCGGCTGCGTGCAGCGGGAGGACCCGCAGGGCGCCCGGAACGTGCTCATCGGGGTCGGCCCGGACGGCCGCGAGGCGGTGCTCGACGGGTACGACGGCCGGTTGCTCCTGGTCGGTGCGGACGGGGAGAAGCTGCTCGCCGTCGACGACCGGTACGCACTGGTGCGCAGCGCCGACAAGCGGACCATCGTCGGCCGCGAGCTGGGCGTCGACCGGGCCGGCTGGAGCCGGCCCGCGGGCGGGAAGAGCGGCGCGGCGCTCACCCCGTACGCGGCGCTGATCGCCGAGGAGAAGCCGTCCCGGCTGATCGCCGTCGCCCCGGCCACCGGCCGCGAGCTGGTCGTGCTGCGGACCTCCGCGAACGCCCTCGCCGTCGGCCCGAACGGCATGATCATCGGTGAGGGGCGCGAGATCGGGTACGTCCGTTGGGGCGCCGGTGGCGCCGTCGGGCCGCCCGCGGCCGGGGACGGCGTCCCCGGGCCGGGGCCCGGCGGCACCCGCCTTCCCCCGTCCCAGCAGGGCGACTGCGGGCCGAAGAACGAGCTCTGTTCCGGCGGCGGGTGAGAGCGGCGTCCCAGGGGACCCCGGCGGGTGTCACCGATCGACACCTCTGCCCTAGGCTTTTCGCTCATGAGCAGTGCCGCCGCCTTCGCGTACGCCCCTCTGCTGCCGACCGGTCCCGACCAGACCGAGTACCGCCTGGTCACCGACGAGGGCGTCGACGTCGTCAACGGCCCCGGTGGTCGCCGGTTCCTCACCGTGGAGCCCGCCGCGCTGACCGCGTTGACCGCCGAGGCGATGCACGACATCGCCCACTTCCTGCGCCCGGCCCACCTGGCACAGCTCCGGTCGATCATCGACGACCCGATGGCCTCGCCGAACGACCGGTTCGTCGCGCTGGACCTGCTGCGCAACGCCAACATCGCCGCCGGCGGGGTGCTGCCGATGTGCCAGGACACCGGCACCGCGATCGTGATGGGCAAGCGCGGCCGGCACGTGCTCACCGACGGCGCCGACGCCGAGGCGATCTCGCGCGGGGTGTGGCAGGCGTACACCCGGCTCAACCTGCGCTACTCCCAGCTCGCCCCGCTGACCATGTGGGACGAGCGGAACACCGGCAGTAACCTGCCCGCCCAGGTGGAGCTCTACGCCGAGGACCCGGACGGGCACCCGGACGCGTACAAGTTCCTCTTCATGGCCAAGGGCGGCGGCTCGGCCAACAAGTCGTACCTCTACCAGGAGACCAAGGCGCTGTTGAATCCGACGCGGATGATGCAGTTCCTGGAGGAGAAGCTGCGGCTCATCGGCACCGCGGCCTGCCCGCCCTATCACCTGGCCATCGTCATCGGCGGCACGTCGGCCGAGTACGCGCTGAAGACCGCCAAGTACGCCTCCGCCAAATACCTGGACGGCCTGCCGACCCAGGGTTCGATGACCGCGCACGGCTTCCGGGACCTGGCGTTGGAGGCCGAGGTGCTGGAGCTGACCCGCAACTTCGGCATCGGCGCGCAGTTCGGCGGGCGGTACTTCTGCCACGACGTCCGGGTGGTCCGGCTGCCCCGGCACGGTGCCTCCTGCCCGGTCGCCATCGCGGTCTCCTGCTCCGCCGACCGGCAGGCGGTCGCCAAGATCACCCCGTCGGGTGTCTGGCTGGAGCGGCTGGAGACCGACCCGGCGCGCTACCTGCCCGACGTCACCGACGCGCAGCTGGACAGCTCCGAGGTGGTCCGGGTGGACCTGAACCGCCCGATGGACGAGATCCGCGCCGAGCTGTCGAAGTACCCGGTGAAGACCCGGCTCTCGCTGACCGGCCCCCTCGTGGTGGCCCGGGACATCGCGCACGCCAAGATCGCTGAGCGGCTGGACGCGGGCGAGCCGATGCCGCAGTACCTGCGCGACCACGCGGTCTACTACGCCGGCCCGGCCAAGACCCCCGAGGGCTACGCGTCCGGCTCCTTCGGCCCCACCACGGCCGGGCGGATGGACGCGTACGTGGCGACGTTCCAGGCGGCCGGCGGCTCGATGGTGATGCTGGCGAAGGGCAACCGGTCCGCCCAGGTGACCCGCTCCTGCCAGCAGCACGGCGGCTTCTACCTCGGCTCGATCGGCGGCCCCGCCGCGCGGCTCGCCCAGGACTGCATCAAGCACGTCGAGGTGCTTGAATACCCCGAGTTGGGCATGGAGGCGGTCTGGAAGATCGAGGTGGAGGACTTTCCGGCCTTCATCGTGGTCGATGACAAGGGCAACGACTTCTTCGCCGAGGTCACCAAGCCGGTGCTCACCGTCGGCCGGCGCTGACGTACCCCGATAAGGAGGCGACCGGGCCGGTTCGGCGCCCTGCCCGGCTGCCGCCTGTCGACATCGGTGCGCCCGCCCGGAAGATCCCGGACGGGCGCACCGCCCCCGTCGGATGCCGTTACCGACAACCCGGAACGAGTGTCGGGGTCGCCGCTGTCGATCCGCTATCAGATCGCTATCGTTCACCAGCGCCGCTCGGTGACGGGCGGGCTACGCTCCTGGCAGTCGCGCACACGGGGGTGGGGATGCGGTTCGGGATCCTGGGTCCACTGCGGGTCGGCGGTGGGGAGACCACCGTCACCGCGGGCCGGGACCGGACCGTGCTCGCCCTGCTGCTGCTGAGGCCCGGCCGGGTGGTGCCCGTCGAGGAGCTGATCGACGCCGTCTGGGAGGAACGGCCCCCGGCCACCGCCCGTACCCAGTTGCAGATCTGCGTGTCGCGGCTGCGGCAGCGCTTCGCCGCGCTCGGGCTGCCCGCGGAGAGCATCGTCACCGATCCGGCCGGCTACGGCATCCGCGTCGACGCGTCCGACCTGGACGTCGGGGTCTTCGCCCGGGAGGTCGACGCCGCGCGGTCGGCGCTCGCCGCCGGCCGGCCCGCCGAGGCCCGCCGGCACTACCGGACCGGCCTGGGGCTCTGGCGGGGGCCCGCGCTGGGCGGGATCGCCAGCCGCAGCGTACGCCGCCGGGCGCAGGCCCTCGACGAGCAGCGGCTCGCCGTGCTCGAGGAGTGCATCGACGTCGAGCTGCGGCTGGGGCAGGCGGCCGACGTGCTCGACGAACTGGTCGAGCTCGTGGAACGCCACCCGTTGCGGGAACGGACGCGCGGCCAGCTCATGCTCGCCCTCGCCGCGCTGGGCCGGCAGGCGGACGCGCTCGCCGTCTACCGGGAGGGCCGCCGGATCCACGCCGACGAACTCGGCATCGAACCGGGCCCGGCGCTCCAGGAGCTGCATCAGCGGGTGCTCGCCGGTGACCTCACGACGACCGGCCCCAGGGCTCTCCCCGCCGCCGTCGTCCCGGTCCGGTCGCTGCCCCGGGCGATCAGTGACTTCACCGGCCGGCAGCAGACGGTGGCCCGGCTGGTCAAGGAGATCGTGGAGGACGGGGCGCGGGTGCAGCTCATCGACGGGATGGCCGGGAGCGGCAAGACCACGCTCGCCGTCCACCTGGCGAGCGCCCTCGGTGAGTGGTTCGCCGACGCGCAGCTCTACGTCGACCTGCACGGGCACAGCGACCGCCCGCCGCTCACCCCGGTCGCGGCGGTGGCCACGCTGCTCCGGCAGCTCGGCGTCGCGCCCGAGCGGACCCCCCTCGACGTGGACGACTGGTTGGCGGTGTGGCGGATCGAGCTGGCGCGGCGCCGGGCCGTGGTGGTGCTGGACAACGCGGCCAGCGCCGAGCAGGTGGCCCCCCTGCTGCCCAGCGGGGCGGAGAACGTCGTCCTCGTCACCAGCCGCCGCCGCCTGTTCGGGCTGGACGACGGGCGCCCGTCGTCGCTGCCGGTGCTGGACGCCGACGAGGCGGTGGAGCTGCTGGCCCGGGTCGCCGGCGGGGACCGGGTGGCCGCCGAGCCGGAGGCCGCCGCCGAGGTGGTCCGCCGCTGCGGGTACCTGCCGCTGGCGATCCGGCTGGCCGGCGCCCGCCTGGCCCACCGGCCACGGTGGCGGATCGCCGACCTGGCCGAGCGCCTCTCCGCCGGGCGCGACCCGCTAACCGAGCTGGGGGCCGGCGAACGCTCCGTCGGGCAGGCCTTCGCGCTGTCGTACGCCCAGGTGACGCCGCCGGTGCAGCGGCTGTTCCGGCTGCTCGGCCTGCACACCGGGGCCCGGTTCGACAACCGGGTGGCGGCGGCGCTCACGGATCTGCCGCTCGCCGAGGCGCAGGACCTGCTCGACGACCTGGTGGACGCGCACCTGGCGGAGGAGGTGGAGCCGGGCCGGTACCGGCTGCACGACCTGCTGCGCGAGTACGCGCGGCGGCTGCTGGCCGAGCCCGAGCGGTCCGACGAGCGCCGGGTCGGGCTGGAGCTGCTGCTCGACCATCACCTCAACGTGGCCACCGCGATCGCCCGGAGGCTGGAAGCCGGCCCGAGCATCCAGACGCTGGTCCGGATGCCCGCGCCGCGCCGCCCCGACCTGGTCGCGGCCTGCGCCAACCAGGGTGAGGCCTGGTTCGACGAGCACCGCAGCGCCGTGACCGCGCTGGTCCGGGTGGCCGAGAACGAGGGTTTCCTGCGGCACTGCTGGCAGCTGGCACGAACGTTCTGGTGGTCCAACTACACCGGCGGGCATCTCGACGAGCTGGTCGAGACGCATCAGGTCGCCCGGCGGGCCGCCGACGCGCTGCGCGACGACGAGGCGTCGGCGATCACCATGAACTACCTGGCCTCGGCCTACTACCGGCAGGGCCGACTCGTCGAGGCGACGCAGGTGATGGAGGCGGTCGTCGACCGGTACCGCCGGCTCGGCCAGCGGCGCGAGACGGTGCACGCGCTCTGCAACCTGGCGGCGGCCTACGCCTGCGCCGACGACTACCGGCGCGGCACCGAGAGCGCCGCGGCGGCGCTGCGGCTGGCCCGGTTGCCGGAGGAGACCGAGCAGGCCGCGAACCTGCTCAACAACCAGTCCATCGCGCTGCTGCTCTGGGGCCGCTACGACGACGCCCTGCGGACGTCCCGGCACCACCTGCTGCTGGCCCGGCAGTGCAGCGACCCGCGACCGATGGCGAACGCGATCGCCCACCTCGGGATGATCCGGCACCGGATGGGCGACCGTGAGCCGGCCCGCCGGTTGCTGCGCATCGCGGTGAACCTGAAGCGCCGGGTAGGCAACCGGTTCGGCGAGGCCGAGCTGCTCAACGAGATCGGGGTGATGGCGCGCGAGGAGGGCCGGCCCGTGACGGCCGCCGGACACCACCGGGAGGCGCTGGTCGCGATGATCGAGATCGGGGACCGGACCGGGCAGTGCGCCGCCCGTAACCTGCTGGCCCGCGCTCTGCTCGATCAGGGGGACGCGGCCAGCGCGTTGGACCTGCACCGGCGGGTGCTGGCCGACGCCACCCGGGTCGGCACCCGCTACGAGCAGGCCCGGGCCCTGGACGGCATCGCCCGCTGCCTGCGGCACGGTGACCCGGCCCAGGCCCGGACGTACGCCGGCCGGGCGCTGGCGCTGTTCCAGCAGCTCGAGTCCCCGGACCAGCGGCAGACCGCGGAGCTGCTGGCCGAGCTGGGGTGAGCCCGGCTTTCCCTGCGGTGCGGCGGGACGCGCGGCAGGATGGTACGCGTGACGACTCCAGAGGCGACCGGGTACCGGATCGAACGCGACTCGATGGGCGAGGTGGAGGTACCCGCCGAGGCGCTGTGGCGGGCGCAGACCCAGCGGGCGGTGCAGAACTTCCCGATCTCCGGCCGGGGGCTGGAACCGGCCCAGATCAAGGCGTTGGCGCAGATCAAGGGGGCGGCCGCCCAGGTCAACGGCGAGCTGGGGGTGATCGGGGCGGACGTCGCCGCCGCGATCGCGACGGCCGCCGCGCACGTCGCCGACGGCGGGTACGACGACCAGTTCCCGGTGGACGTCTTCCAGACCGGGTCGGGCACGTCGTCCAACATGAACGCCAACGAGGTGATCGCCACCCTGGCCAGCCGCGAGCTGGGCCGGAACGTGCACCCGAACGACGAGGTCAACGCCTCGCAGTCCAGCAACGACGTCTTCCCGACCTCGATCCACCTGGCCGCCACCCAGTTCGTGGTGGAGGATCTGATCCCCTCGCTCAAGCAGCTGGCCGGGGCGCTGGAGGAGAAGGCGGCCGAGTTCGAGACGGTGGTGAAGGCCGGGCGTACCCACCTGATGGACGCCACCCCGGTCACGCTGGGCCAGGAGTTCGGCGGCTACGCCGCCCAGGTCCGCTACGGCGTCGAGCGGCTGGAGGCGGCGTTGCCCCGGCTGGCGGAGCTGCCGCTCGGCGGCACCGCGGTGGGCACCGGCATCAACACCCCGTTCGGTTTCGCCGGCAAGGTGATCGGGAAGCTGCGCGACTCGACCGGGCTGCCGCTGAGCGAGGCGCGCAACCACTTCGAGGCGCAGGGCGCCCGGGACGCCCTGGTGGAGACCTCGGGCCAGCTGCGCACGATCGCCGTCGGGCTGTACAAGATGGCCAACGACATCCGCTGGATGGGTTCCGGTCCCCGCGCGGGACTGCGGGAGCTGCGTATCCCGGACCTCCAGCCCGGCTCGTCGATCATGCCGGGCAAGGTGAACCCGGTGGTCGCCGAGGCCGTGCGGCAGGTCTGCGCCCAGGTGATCGGCAACGACGCGGCGGTGGCGTTCGCCGGGTCGCAGGGCGACTTCGAGCTGAACGTGATGCTCCCGGTGATGGGACGCAACCTGCTGGAGTCGATCAAGCTGCTGGCCGCGTCGAGCCGGCTCTTCGCGGAGCGGCTGGTGGCCGGCCTGGTCGCGGACGCCGAGGTCTGCCTGGCGTACGCCGAGGGCTCGCCGTCGATCGTCACCCCGCTCAACCGGCACCTCGGCTACGACGAGGCCGCGTCGATCGCCAAGGAGGCACTGGCCAAGCAGGTCTCCATCCGCGAGGTGGTGATCTCCCGGGGGCACGTCGACTCCGGCAAGCTCACCGAGACCCAGCTCGACGAGGCCCTGGACCTGCTCCGGATGACCCACCCCTGACCGGGTCGAGCCGGTCGGGGATCCGGCTCCGCCCGTACGGTCGGCGATCTCCCCGCGCGCGGACCCGGCGTGCCGGGCGGGCGGGCAGCGGCCGCGCTGCCGCGGTAACTCGCTCGCCGGCAGCGGCGGCGGGAGGGATGATCCGGGCGTGCGTGACGACGGCGGAATGCTGCTGGAGACCGCGCGGTTGCGGCTGCGCCGGTTCACCATGGACGACGTGGACCACCTGGTCGAGTTGGACCGCGACCCGGAGGTCATGCGCTACCTGACCGGCGGTCGCCCGACCCCCGTCGCGGCGGTCCGGGACGAGCACCTGCCCCGGCTGCTGAGCCAGTACGACCGCCACCCCGGGCTCGGCCGGTGGGCCGCGCTGGACCGGGTCACCGACGAGTTCCTCGGTTGGCTGTCCCTCGATCCCGCCGACGACGGCACCGAGGGGGAGCTGGGCTACCGGCTGCGCCGCGCGGCGTGGGGCCGGGGGCTGGCCACCGAGGGGGCCCGGGCGCTGGTCCGGCATGCCTTCGACCGGGTGGGCGTGCGGCGGGTGTGGGCGCAGACGATGGCGGTCAACGACCGGTCGCGGGCGGTCATGGCCCGGGCCGGGCTGCGCTATCTGCGCACCTTCCATCTGGTCTTCGACGATCCGATTCCGGGCACCGAGCACGGTGAGGTGGAGTACGAGTTGGCCCGGGCGGACTGGCCCGGCGTCCGTCAGGAGTGGGACGCCGCTTTGCGCGCACGGTAGGCGGTGACGGCGGCGCGGTTGCCGCAGCCGGCGTCGCAGAACCGCCGGGACCGGTTCTTCGACAGGTCGACCAGCACGTTGTGGCAGTCCGGATGCTCGCAGCTCCGCAGCCGGCTCAGTTCACCGGCGCGGACCAGGTCGGCGACACCCATCGCGGCCTCGACCGCCATCCGGGTCGCCAGCGGCGCGTCCCGGGGCACCGCGTGCAGGTGGTACGGCTCGTCGTCGTGCCGAATCAGCTGGGGCAGCGCGCGGGACTCGCGGAGCAGGCCGTTGACGAACTTCACCACCTCGTCGACGTCGGTGTGCCAGAGCCGGCGCAGCCGGAGCCGCAGGGCCTGGACCTGGCGCAGCTCGGCGTCGGTGTGCTCGTGCCGGCCGGTCCAGCCGTGCGCGGCGCAGAACCGGTCGAGGGCCGCCACGTCGGGCAGCCCTTCCCGGTCCGGGTCAGCGGTGTTGACCAGCGCCGCGGCGGCGACGAGGGCACACTCGGTGTCATGGGCGAAAAGCAACTTGACTCCTGTCACAGTGCTGGCCTAGCGTCATCAGCATAGCCGTCTTTCACTCATGACCGTCGGTCGGACAAGGAGCTGTCCATGCGGGAACGGCCCGGTGTCGGCCTCGGCCTCGCCCTGCTCTCCGCGCTCACCTTCGCCACCTCGGGCACCTTCGCCCGGCCGCTGATCACCGGGGCGTGGTCCGCCGAAGCGGTGGTGCTGGCCCGGGTCGGCATCGCGGCCCTCGTCATGGCCGTACCGGCCCTGCTGGCGCTGCGCGGCCGGTTGCCGGTGCTCCGCCGCAACGCCATCACGATCGTCGTGTTCGGACTGCTCGGCGTGGCCCTGGCCCAGGCGTGCTTCTTCAACGCGGTCCGCTACCTGCCGGTCGGCGTCGCGCTGCTGCTGGAATACCTCGGCATCGTCCTGGTGGTCGGCTGGATGTGGCTGGTCCACGGCCAGCGGCCCCGGCTGCTCACCGTCGCCGGTTCGGTCACCGCCCTGTGCGGGCTGTTCTTCGTGCTGGACCTCGCCGGCGCCGACCGGCTCGACCCGGTCGGCGTGCTCTGGGGACTCGGCGCCGGAGTCGGCCTCGCCGGCTACTACGTCATCGCCGGCCGGGTCGACCCGGCGCTGCCCTCCGTGGTGATGGCGAGCGGCGGGATGGCCGTCGGTGCCCTGGTGCTGCTCCTGCTCGGCCTCGTCGGCCTGCTCCCGCTGCGGGCCGGCGCCGCCGACGTCACCTTCGCCGGGCACCAGATGAGCTGGCTGGTGCCGATCGCCGGGCTGTCCCTGGTGGCCGCGGTGATCGCCTACCTGACCGGGGTCGCCGGCGCGCGGCTGCTCGGCGCGCGGCTCTCCTCGTTCGTCGGCCTCACCGAGGTGATGTTCGCGGTGCTCATCGCCTGGCTGCTGCTGGATGAACTGCCGACCGCGATCCAACTGTCCGGCGGTGCGCTCATCGTCGTCGGGGTGGCCCTGGTCCGGCTCGACGAACTGCGCACGGCGCCCAGGGTGAACGCCGCAACCCCACCCGAGCCCGCGCTCGCCACCGACCGCTGACCCCCATCCGCCCCCTCTGCCCTCCGGCCCTTCCGCCCTCCGCCCTCCGCCCCCTCTGCCCCCTCCGGCCTCTGCCCTCGGCCCCGGGGCCCTCGGCCTTCCGGTCCGCGGCCTTCCGGTCCGCCGGCCGGTGGTCCGCTGAGCAGGTTGCGGCAAAGTGGGCCTACGTTCTGCGTTGAGGGCACGGGTTGCCGCATTCCGCGCCGTGACGCCGCGCGGGACGGCACCACCAGCAGCCACTCCAGGTTGATCGGCTCGCCGGTGGCCAGCACGATCACCACCAGCACCGGGTAGTGACGCCGCTGGTGGCGGCGGACGCCTGCTGGTTGGGTCGCGTGGTGGCAGGGGCGGTTGCTTCGATGGCACGGCATGCGGGACGAGCGGGTGGGGACCGGGGTCGGCCCGCCCGGGCGCCGACCCGATCCCGGTCCGGGTGGCGATCCGGCCGATCGGCTGCACGACCTGGTCAGTTCGCTGCGGCCCGGGGTCGCCAGCCGCGGGCGATCAGCGCGGCGCGGACCTCCCGCACAACCCCGGGAAAGTCCCGGCGCATCCGCCGGCTGGTCACATGCAACACCAGCCAGCCGGCGGCGACCAGCTGGTTCAGCCGCTGCCGGTCGCGGTGAAGTTGGTCGGCGTCGGCGTGCCACTGACCGTCGTACTCGACCGCGACGCGGAACTCCGGCCACGCCAGGTCGGGATGCAGAATCAGCCCCGAGCGCAGCCGGACCGGATGCTGGGTTACCGGCCGGGGTAGTCCGGCGAGCACCAGTCGGACCCGGAGCTGCGATTCCGGTGGCGACTCGGCGCCGGGGTCGACCAGGTCGAAGACCCTTGCCGCGTGCTTGCCGCCGGGCCGGTCGAGCCGGTGCGCGGCGATGGCGGCGAGCGCCCGCCGGGAGGTCGACCCGCGTGCCAGCAGGGAGTCGATGATGCTGACCGCCCGTCCGGTCTCCAACCAGACGGCGGTCTCCCACGCCGCCGTCGTGGGGTCCGAGGCGACCAGCGCGGCTACCGCCCCTCGGGTGGCGGCCGGCGGGCACAGCGGCTGCTCCCGTCGTGCCGGACCCGCCAGGCGCGGTGGCCGCGCGGGATCTGATGGCTGCATCTGCCGCACAGGACCGGGTGGACGCGCCTGCTGGGCGGGACCGGGTGAGGGCGCCGGCAGGGCGGGACCGGGTGGACGCGCCTGCTGGGCGGGACCGGGTGGACATGCCTGCTGGGCGGGACCGGGGGAAGGCGCCGGCCGGGCGGGACCGAATGGATAGCCGGGCTCGGCCGGATGCGACGGGTTCGGATCGGGTGGACCTCCGGCTCCGGGTTCGGGGTCGAGCAGGCTGCTGTGCACGCGGAGCCCTCGCTGGCTGCGGAGCCCGCAGCCGGGCGGCGCGATCACGTGCACGTCGTCGGTGAAGCTTGCGGCGTGCGGCACGCCGTGCAGGTAAGCGGCCGACGGGCCGGCGATCCTCGTCCCGGCGGGTACGCGCAGCAGCACCGCACAGCAGGCGAGCCGATGGTCCTGGTCCAGCCGGGCGTCGGCGTAGACGTCGTGGCGGATCCGGGTCCAGGCGGAGCTGCGTAGCTGGTTGCCGGTGAGCAGGCCGGCGTGGACCGCCTCGGATCCACGGAAGACCTGCCAGGTCAGCGCGTCGGGCCGGTAGGCGACTCGGGGCATGCCGACGAGGATGCCGGCACCAGCCTCGCATCGTCGCTGCCCTGTGGATGACCCCACCGCCCTGTGGACAGCCCCCCAGCCACCCTCACCGCCTGCTATGGCGCGGTGTCCACCGGCCGGCGGCGGCTTCACCTGGGGCAGCGACCCGCCGGCGGCATACCTGGGGCAGCGACCCGCCGGCGGCATACCGGGGGCAGCGACCCTCCGGCGGGCGGGTTGCGGCGAATCGGGCCGTCATCAGGCGGCGGAGGCACGACATGCCGCAGAGGGCGCGGATCACGCGGCGAGGAGGGCGGATCGGTTGGTCAGCGGAGCGCGGCGGCGATCGCCTCGGCGGCGGCGTTGACCTGGGGGCCGACGGTGGTGACGTCCAGCGGGGCGAGGGCCACCACGCCGACGCTGGCCTCCAGCCCGGCCACGCCCAGCACCGGGGCGGCCACCCCGTACGCCCCGGACTGCAGCTCCCCGGTGCTGCTCACCGGACCCGCCTGACCGGCCCGCCCGGCCAGGATCGCGCGGCCCGCCGCGCCCCGCTCCAGGGGGTGCCGGGAACCGGACCGGTACGCCACGTGGAACGACGTCCAACTCGGCTCGACCACCGCGAGGGCGACCCCCTCGCCACCCTCCACCACGGTCAGGTGGGCCGTGGCGCCGGCCTGTTCGGCCAACCGGCGCAGCGCGGGCAGTGCCCCCTCGGCGAGCAGTGGCTGGGCCCGCCGGGCCAGGTGCAGCACGCCGGCGCCGAGCCGCAACCGGCCCTCGGTGTCCCGCCGCAGCATGCCGTGCCCGGTCAGCGCGCCCACCAGCCGGTAGACCGCCGCCCGGCCGATGCCGAGCAGGGCCGCCGCCTCGGTGACGGTGAGCCCGCGTGGCGCGTCGGCGACCAGGTGCAGCAGGCGCAGCCCGCGGTCCAGGGTCTGCGCCGTCTCCGGGGTGCGTGCCGCCGTGTCCACAGCACGCAGCGTACGACCCGGCTCCGGCCAACCTCGAAATGTGCGGACGGCTACCCTTGTACGGTGACGCTACGCCTGTATGACACCGCCACCCGATCGGTGCGGGACTTCGTCCCGCGGGAAGCCGGCAAGGTGGGGGTCTACCTGTGTGGTCTCACCCTCCAGTCGCCGCCGCACATCGGCCACCTTCGCTCCGGGGTCAACTACGATGTGCTGCGCCGCTGGCTGCTCGCCTCCGGTTTCGAGGTCACCTTCATCCGCAACCTGACCGACATCGACGACAAGATCCTGGTCAAGGCCGGGGAGCAGGACCGGCCGTTCTGGTCGATCGCGTACGCCAACGAGCAGATCCTGTCGGCGTCCTACCGGGCGCTGAACGTGCTGCCGCCCACGTACGAACCGCGGGCCACCGGGCACGTCCCGGAGATGCACCAGCTGATCGCGCGGCTGATCGAGACCGGGCACGCCTACCCGGCCACCGACGGCTCCGGCGACGTCTACTTCGACGTCGCCTCCTGGCCGGCGTACGGGTCGCTGTCGGGCCAGTCCCCGGCGGACATGCAGCCGGCCGGGGACGCCCCCGAGCGCGGCAAGCGGGACCCGCGCGACTTCGCGCTCTGGAAGGGCGCCAAGCCGGACGAGCCGGCGGACGCCTACTGGCCGTCGCCGTGGGGCCGGGGTCGGCCCGGCTGGCACATCGAGTGCTCGGCGATGTGCTGGCGCTATCTGGGCGCCGAGTTCGACATCCACGGCGGCGGGCTCGACCTGACCTTCCCGCACCACGAGAACGAGATCGCCCAGTCCCAGGCGGCCGACCTGCCGTTCGCCCGGTACTGGGTGCACCACGGCCTGCTCGCCATCGGCGGCACCAAGATGGGCAAGTCGCTGGGGAACACCCTCGACCTCGACTACGTGGCCTCCCTCGGGGTGCGCACGGTCGAGCTGCGCTACTACTACGTCGCGGCGCACTACCGGTCCCGGATCGACTACTCGGAGGACGCGCTGCGCGAGGCCGCGGTGGCGTACCGGCGGATCGAGGGTTTCGTGCAGCGGGCCGTCGAGCGGGTCGGCGCCGGCCAGCTCGGCGAGCTGCCGGCCGGCTTCGTGGCGGCGATGGACGACGACCTCAACACCTCGGCCGCGCTGGCCGTGCTGCACGAGGTGGTCCGGGACGGCAACACCGCGCTGACCGCCGGCGACGATGTGACCGTCCGCACGACCCTGGCCGCGACCCGGGCCATGCTGGATATCCTCGGCGTCGACCCCCTGGACCCGGCCTGGACCGGCGGTGGCCGCGTGGACGACCTGCGCGGCGTGGTGGACTCCCTGATCGCGCTCGCCCTGGAGCAGCGCGCCCAGGCCCGCGGCCGCAAGGACTGGGCTGCCGCCGACGCGGTACGCGACCAGCTCAAGCAGGCCGGCGTGGTCGTCGAGGACACCCCCCAGGGCCCGCGTTGGACTATTGGAGAGCAGGACTGATGGCCGGCAACTCACAGCGCCGTGGCCGGCGACTGGCCCCGAAGGCGGGCGCCCCGAAGGGCTCCGGCGGCAAGAACAAGGACGCCCTGACCGGTCGGGGCCGCACCCTGCCCGCCGACGAGCGGCCGTGGCACAAGGCGTACTCGGGCACCGAGAAGCTGCCCCAGCGCACCGCCTGGAAGCAGGACAAGGAGCGCCGGGCCGCGGCCGAGGAGGGGCGCGCGCCCAAGATCGGCCAGCCGGGCACCAAGGACACCACCTGGGGCAAGGGCACCCGGGCCGGTGCGCCGCTGAAGGGCGGCAAGGGCAAGCCGACCGGCCGGGGAGGCCCCCGGGTCGCGCCGGGCCGGAAGTCGAACCCGGCCAAGGACAGTCCCGAACTGCTGGTCGGCCGCAACCCGGTGCTGGAGTCGCTGCGCGCCCAGGTGCCGGCGACCGCGCTCTACACCGCCCAGGGCATCGACGTCGACGACCGGGTCAAAGAGATCGTGCGTACCGCGGCCGACCGGGGCATCGCGATCCTGGAGGTCGGCCGGAGCGAGCTGGACCGGATGACCGGTGGGGTACTGCACCAGGGCGTCGGCCTGCAGGTGCCGCCGTTCGCGTACGAGCCGTTCGACGATCTGGTGGCGACCGCGCTGGAGCAGGCCGCCCCGCTGCTGGTCGCGCTGGACGGGGTCACCGACCCGCGCAACCTCGGCGCGGTCATCCGGTCGGCCGCCGCGTTCGGCGCGCAGGGCGTCTTCGTACCGGAGCGGCGGGCCGCCGGGATCACCGCGACCGCCTGGCGGACCAGCGCCGGCGCGGCCGCCCGGGTGCCGGTCGCCCAGGTCACCAACCTGACCCGGTCGCTGAAGGCGTGCAAGGAGGCCGGCTTCGTCGTGGTCGGCCTGGACGCCGACGGCGAAACCGACCTGTACGACCTGGAGGCGGCGGTCGGCCCGCTGGTCGTGGTGGTCGGCTCGGAGGGGCGCGGGCTGTCCCGGCTGGTCGGGGAGACCTGCGACCTGACCGTCAGCATCCCGATGGTCTCCGACGTCGAGTCGCTCAACGCCAGCGTGGCCGCGGCGGTCACCCTCGCCGAGGTCGCCCGCCGCCGCGCCGTCGAGGCCTGACCGCCGGCCCCGCAGCGGGCGCTATACACACAGAAAGGGGCGGCCCGCCGATGCGGACCGCCCCTTTCGGCGTACGTCAGATCCGGGTGCCGGTGGTGGCGTGGAAGACGTGGCTGCGGCCGGTACGCGGCTTGACGAACACGGTGTCGCCCATGTTCGGCATCGTGCGCCGGTCGGTGCGGACCACGAACCGCTCGTTGTGGCCCTCGAGCGCGGCGTGGCCGTAGACGTTGGCGTCGGAGCCCAGGTCCTCGACCAGCTCCACCACGACCGGCATGCCGCCCTCGGTCGGGCTGACCAGGTCGCAGTCCTCCGGACGGAAGCCGACGGTCACCTTGCCGTCGCCACCCTCGGCCCGCGCCGCGGCCACCTGCTCGCGGGTCAGCGGGATGTGCATCTCGGCGAACGCGGCACCCTGCTCGGTCAGCGGCACGGTCTTGATGTTCATGGCCGGCGAGCCCATGAAGCCGGCGACGAAGACGTTGGCCGGGGTGTCGTAGAGCGCCCGCGGGGTGTCCACCTGCTGGAGCACGCCGTCGAGCATGACCGCCACCCGGTGACCCATGGTCATGGCCTCGACCTGGTCGTGGGTCACGTACACGGTGGTGACGCCCAGCTTGGCCTGGAGCGAGGCGATCTGGGTACGGGTCTGCACGCGCAGCTTGGCGTCGAGGTTCGACAGCGGCTCGTCCATGAGGAAGACCTGCGGCTCGCGGACGATCGCGCGGCCCATGGCGACCCGCTGG
This sequence comes from Micromonospora sp. HK10, assembly GCF_000982955.1. GTDB lineage: Bacteria > Actinomycetota > Actinomycetes > Mycobacteriales > Micromonosporaceae > Micromonospora. The sequence continues at coordinate 18,902 of NZ_KQ058898.1, forward strand.
CGCTGACCGCCGGAGAGCGCCTTCGGCTTGCGGCTGAGGAACTCCTCCAGCTGGAGCAGCCCGGCCGCCTCCTTGACCCGCCGGTCGATCTCCGACTTCGAGGTCTTGCGCAGCTTGAGCGCGAACGCCATGTTCTCGTACACCGTCATGTGCGGGTAGAGGGCGTAGTTCTGGAAGACCATCGCGATATCCCGGGCCTTCGGCGGAAGGTGGGTGACGTCCCGGTCGTCGATGTAGATGGCGCCGTCGTCGACGTCCTCGAGGCCGGCGAGCATCCGGAGGCTGGTGGACTTACCGCAACCCGAGGGGCCGACCAGGACGAGGAACTCGCCGTCGCCGATCTGGAGGTCGAGCTGGTTGACCGCGGGGCGGTCGGTACCCGGGTAGATCCGGGACGCCTTCGCGTAGGTGACCGTAGCCATGGTGGAGCGCTTCCTTTCACCGGCAGGAACGTGCCGGACGATCCGAGTGAAGGAGCGACCGGCACCTACGGTGCCGGCCAGCCGGGCGTCACCCGGGCAGCCGAGGCCGACCGGAGTTTCGTCCGTGTCACTGCACCGTAAACGGCTTTGGCGGCGCTGCCAAGACGGGGTGCCAACGGTGGGACGGCCGGCACGGGTCAATCCGGTCACACGGGCACGGCGAGGCATCAATCTCCTCGTGTCGACGCCCAGTCGGCAACCGATCCGAAGGTAGCCGGGTCAGGAAATTGACGTTTTCCGTGCTCGGGAGGCCTGCCGAGCGGGATTTCCGGACGTCACTCGCTATGCTGACGGCGGCACCACGCGCCCCTGTAGCTCAGCTGGCCAGAGCACTCGCCTTGTAAGCGAGATGTCGCCGGTTCGATCCCGGCCGGGGGCTCCAATTCCATCAGGCATCTCGCGGCGCTGGCTGCCACGAGACGGCCCCATTGGCAGCAACGGTGACACCGACGGGGGTCACGACAGTCGCCCGTCGAGCCTGCCGAGCGCCTGACGCATGGCATCACGGTTGGCGTGGGCGTAGGCCTTCACGTCGGCGTGCCGGGCGATGCCTGGCCGACGTGCGGCGGGACGCCCAGCTCCATCAGCAGCGACACGACCGTGTGCCGCCGGTCGTGCAGGCGGACACCGGGCAGACCGGCGGTCTCCGGTAGCCGAGCAAACGAGCGGCTGAGGTTGGTCGGCTCCAACGGGGTGCACCGCTCGGAGGGGAAGACCAGCCGTGGTCCTGCCAGACCTCGGCGAGCAGACAGCTGGTGCCCGGCCGCGAAGCGGCCCGCCGGCGGCCTGCCAGCAGATCATTCGGTACGGCTCCGAAAACTTTCGGGGATTGCTGCCCGTCATGCTGGATCGGCCCTGCCAGAGAGACCGGCGATCCAGTGCTAACCAGGAAGATCGTCGGGAGGATTGGTTCCGGAGTTGTTCCGGAAATTGTTGACATGCGATGAACGCTGAATCACGATGCTCATCGACGGCTGTCAGCGCCGTCGCACCACCACCCCGATCGCCGCCTGGCTCGTCCGCCAGGTCTCACGAGTAGGTGACACCCATGAACGATGCTCCCGCCCGCCCAGGTGGCCGCGGTCGCGGCCGGTTCAGACTCCTCATCGGCGCTGCCACCGCCCTCGTGCTGGCAGCCGTCTCGGCGACCATGACCGGCGTCGCGCACGCCGAGGCCG
>NZ_KQ058899.1 GCF_000982955.1 Micromonospora sp. HK10
CCCGCCGGCCGAACTCGCGGCCGTCGGGGGACCGTGCGCCGGCCCGCGCCGGCGCCGCCGTGACCGGCGGCCGCGCGGACCGCGTCCGGTTGGCCGCCGCGCCGGCGGTTCGCCACGATCCGGCAGATCCGAGGCATTGGGTACGCGCCGTCCAGCCGATAGCCTCAGGAGGTGGAATCAGTGCAGCCCCCCGCCGGTTCCCAGGTCTCCCGGGTACCGGCGCAGCGGACCCCGCCCGAGCAACTGGCGCCCCCCGCGCCGGCTCCGGCGCCGGTACGTCCGCGACGGCGGCTGCGGACCGTGCTCGGCATCGTCGCCGGGGTGCTGGCGCTGCTCTGCGGCACGGGCGCGGTGGCGGGCTTCATCCTGTACGACCGCGCGACCGCCCCGGACCGGAGCGCCCCAGACGTCGTGGTGGTCAACTACCTTCAGGCGATGTTGGTTGCTCGGGACGACAACAAGGCTGCGCTCTTTACGTGCGGCAGCTCGATCCCTTCAATGGATGGCCTCAGGGACCAAATTGCCAGCCGTGAGCGAGAATTATCGGTCTCATTTGCCATCAACATTGAGGATGTCAACGTCGCGAAAATCGACTCGAAGCATGCTGCCGTGACGGCCGTAATTAGGAGGAGCGCGACTCTGGATGGTGTGCAGCAGAGCTTGACGGACAACTGGCGCTTCGAGTTGAGAGAGCAAGACGGTTGGCGTGTCTGCTCGGGGCAGCCATTGTGAGTTTCACTCCAACCAGAGCAGGTGTACCGGCACCTCCAGCGTGGAGGGGGCCTGGCCGCGCCACGCCCACCGGTACCACTCCAGCTCCGGTGCGACCCGTACGCAGATGTCCCCGTCGGCGCCCGAGTAGGTCTCCGTCACCGCGCGCAGATCCCGGTGCTCGGTAGCGCCAGTCACGTGCACCACCCGACGGCCGGTCACCGCGTCCGCCTCGAAGACGGGGGTGGGTGGCCGGCGCACGGGCGCGTCCAGCGAGACCAGGCGCACCTCCGCCGTCGACGGCCGTTCGCCGATAGTTTCCACCCAGACCCGTTCCACCGGCACCAGCGGCGCGAAGACCTCGATCTGCTCGGCCTCGGCGCGGTACCACTCGTGCTCGGGGATGATCGGCACGTACGTCCGGCTGCCCTGGACCACCCGCTCGTCGGCGCGCAGGTCGCCGCGCCAGCCGAGGCCGGGCAGGCCGACCAGCACCCGCCGGCCGCGCAGGTCGATCCGGCCGGCGGCCGGAACGATCTCCACGGGTCGGGGTGGCCGCGGCGCCCAGTCGGGCTGGTCCGCGAACGGGTCGGGCAGCGGGTTGCTCATGCCTGGATCAACCTCAGGCGGTGCTGCCCAGTGGCGCGCCGCGTTGGCGCATGAACGGCACCGGGTTGATCGCGCCCCGGTTGGACCGGTCGCTGTCCACGTGCACCTCGAAGTGCAGGTGCGGGCCGGAGGAGTTGCCGCTGGTCCCGGAGAGGCCGATCTCATCGCCGGCCTGCACCGACTGACCGGGCACCACGGCGGGTCGCTGGATCATGTGGCAGTAGCGGGTGATGTAGCCGCCGGCGTGCAGGATGTCCACGAACCAGCCGCAGCCGCCCTTGCCCGGCCAGCCGTCCCGGTCGCAGTCCCGCCGGCCGGAACGGTCCGGGTCGCACCGCGCCACCAGCACCCGGCCGGCGGTGGCGGCATGGATCGGGGTGCGCTTCTGTGCGGCCAGGTCGACGCCGTTGTGGCTGGGCCGCTCTCTGGTACGGAAGCCGGAGACGACGCCGCCGGGCAGCGGGGCGGTCCAGCCGGAGGCGGCGATCCGGGCACCGGCGGCGGCGTCGCAGACCGCCTTGCCGGCGAGCTGCACCGTCCGGGCGGCACCGCCGGCGAGCGCGTCGACCAACCGGCCGGCCAGGTCCTCGTGCTTCGCATACGCATCCGGAAAGGCGCTGACCTGAACCTTCTGGGCAACGACGGTGAGCGGCCGGTGGTCCCAGTTCGGCACCTTGAGCAGCTTGTCGTAGAACTTGTCGGCGGCGTACGACGGCGTCATCCGCTGTTGGACGCTGCCCCAACCCGGCCGCTGCTGGAACAGGCCCAGCGAGTCGTGGTCGGACCCGACGCCCTCGTGCGGCAGCGCGAGCGACGCCGGAATCGTGCTGTTGGCCAGGTTGCGCAGCGCGGATTCCTGCATCGCGGTGGCCAGCGCGATGACCCAGCCCCGGGCCGGAATCTTCCGGTCCTGGCCGACCTTGATGATGATCGCCGCGTTGCGGACCTGGCCCTCGCCGTACTCGGTGACGCGGGGCATCTTGCCGGTGACGTCGACCCGGTGGCCCGGGTCGCAGGCGAGGCCGGCGGTGAGGGCCGGGTCCTCGTCGCCCAGCTCGGTGAGGAGGAACGCCCCGGCGCCGCCGACGCAGCAGAGCAGGGTGAGCACCAGCGTCAACGCCGTGGCCAGCACGCCGAGCCGCAGTTTGCGACGGCCGGCTGCCACCACCCCCGCGGCGCTCACTGGCGCTCCCAGTCGACCGCGTCCACCAGCCAGCGCCCGTCCGGGGCCACCAGTTCCAGCCGGAGCCGGCCGTTGTCGAGCGGGACCAGCGCCTCCACGAAGGACTCGGTACGGGGGCGCAGGGTCACCTGGCCGGTCACCCGCCGGGCGGGGACGCTCTCCGGGTCGGCGCCCGTGAGCTTCTCGGTCAGCGCCGGGGTGGACAGCGGTCGCAGCCGGGCCTGCCACTGCTCCTCGCTGCTGCCCGGGCCGGTCAACCAGGCGGCGGTGAACCGTCCGGCGGCCTGCGCGGGCGCGACCTCACCGGGGCTGGTCCGCGGGGAGACCGCCGTGGGCGGGCTGGCCAGCACCCCGTCGTCGCCGGCCTCCGGGTCGACCGTGCTGATCGGCTCGTCCGGTCGGGTGCTCAGCCCGGCGGCCGGGTCGACCGGACCGGAGACCAGTCGGGCCGCGCCGATCACGCCGAAGACCAGGGCCGCGATCACCAGCGCGACGCCGAGCCGGGACCGCAGCACCCGGGTGAAGAGGAACTCCAGCGCGCGACGCATCGGCCTCACCGCGCCTCAGAGCGCACCCGGGGCGCCCGGTTGGCCGGTGCCTGCTCGGTCGAGCCCGGCCGGTAGACGGCGAAGGCGGGAGCCTCCTCGGGGACATCGGGCTCCGTCCAGGTGGCCGGCGCGCGGCGGGGGCGGGGTGCCGGGCCGCGCGCTCCGTCATTCCGCTCGGGAGCGGGCGTCTCGTCGACGCGCTCGCGTCCGTCCGGCCGCTGGCGGTCGGCGCCCCGGGTGTGTGCCGGGTCCTCGTGCCGGGCCTCCGGCCGCAGGCGGCTCTGGTCGGCCGTCACCCCGCGGCGCCGGCCGAGCGCCGGCTCGGCGGTGCCGCCCGGCTCGGCCACGTCCAGCCGCGCGGCAACCCGGATGTCCCGGAAGAAGCGGCGGTGCCACGAGCCGGCCGAGCTGACCGCCTCGCTGCTGTCCTTGCCACCGAGTTGGGTGATCCGCCGGTACGGGCGCAGCAGCAGCCAGCCCACCACGCCGCAGAGCCAGACCAGGACCACCTGGAGCCAGCCGGGCAGGGTGGGCGTGTTCATGATCAGGTCGACCGCGAAGAGGTAGATGGCGGCGCCGGTGCCGAAGATGGCGATGTTGAACACGGCGGCCACCACCGCGTTGGCCAGCCGACGCAGGCCGGCACTGGCCGGGCGCATCAGGCCGACCGTGCCCAGGATCGGCGCGGCGATCACCGCCCACCGGAAGATCAGGAAGCCGAGCAGCACCAGCAGCGAGGCGGTCAGGTCGAACATGGCGAAGAGCAGCGAGGCGAGCACCGCGATGAAGCCGGCACCGACCCGGTCCATGTCGCGGGTCCCCTGGAGGTACTCATACGCCTCCGGGTCCTCAGCTCTGATCTGCTCGGCAACCTTCATCCACTGCTGCTGCTTCGCCTTGATAACTGCCTCACGGGTACCCGGATTGGTCCGGATGGACTGGGTCTCTCCCCAGGTCAGCGACTTGGCGTCGTAGAGCGCCGGCCCGTATTTCTGGGCCGTCTCGCTGTCAGCCGAGCCGAGCATGCCTCTCAACCAGTTCCGGTAGAGCATCGTTTCGGTGGCGGTATCGCTGGCTCGTACCGCAGGCGGACGCAGGTCCTTGCAGCGGTCCGGATTAGGATCGATGCACCGCCCGGGGTCGGGATCTCGCTTCTGGGGTCCGACCGCGTCGTGGACGATCGAGAGCGAGGTGATCAGGCTGTTGTCGGCGATGTTGGCCGACTTGACCGGCCAGGCGGCCAACGCGGTGACCGCCACCATCACCAGCAGTGCCCAGCCGGCCGTGGTCATCGCGTTGCTCATGTCGGACTGGCGTGAGCGCCAGAGCAGGTAGAGCCCCACCACGCAGAGCGTGATGATCCCGAAGACGCTGAACACCTTCTGATAGACGGCCTTGGTGGCCTGCTCCACCAGCGGATCCGCCCAGCCCCACATCGAGCGCGGATCCCAGGCCCGCTCGCGCAGCGCGTTCGACGCCCCGATGACCGCGGTGGCGAACATGAACTCGCCGTTGGCCACGGTCGTGGTGAATTTGTAGTCAGGGTGGAGAACCGTTGCCGCGCAGCCACCGTCGACGTCATAGGTCGTGTAGTTGTAGCCCGCGTAGCCGTAAAGGCTGTAACGCCCAGTCACTCCGCCCTCGGACCCCGCTGGTCGGCTCGCGAACCAACCGGCAAGGCCGGAGTCGGGTGCTCCAGGCGTCGGCGCCTCCAGGCATTCCGCCCGTGCTGATGACACCTCCTTCAGCTTGGCGACGCAGGAGCGGAAGTCGGCCTGCCACTGCTTGGTGCTGCACAGCTCGGCCCGGGCCTGGGCGACGGGTGTGGCGGCGTACGCGGGCGTCGACCCGACCACGGGCCAGGAGATGGTGGCCCCGGCGAGTACGCCGAGCGCGAGGAGGAGCGCCGCGATCCGTGCCCTCGCCATGTCACGCCTCCAGGTCAGCCAGGACGGTCGGCAGCACCCCGGCGGCCTGGGCGACCGCGGCGGGGGTGGTGTCCAGGTGCTCCAGCAGCCCGTCGACGTACGACACGTCGACCCGGACCTTCTGCACGCGTCCGTCGACGTCGCGCATCACGAACTCGCGGAAGCCCAGCCGGGCGGCCGAGCCCGCGTCGGCCTGGGAGAGCGAGGCCAGGGTGGCCTCGTAGCCGTCGTCGACCGGCACCCGCAACAGCCGCAGGGCCTCGGAGGCGATCTCGGTGTCCTCGGCGATCCGGCCGACGAAGACGGTGGAGACGAGGTTCTGCACGTCGAGGCCGAGGATGTCCTTCGGGTTCTGTGAGGCGACGAGCGCGGCCAGGTTCCACTTGCGGGAGTCGCGGGCGAGGCGGACCAGGAACGACCGCCCGGAGCGCCAGCCCTCCATGAAGTGCGCCTCGTCCAGGCCGACCAGCTTGCGGGACGACATCGAGCCGCCGTAGCAGCGGCGGACCGCGAGCCGGTGCGCGGTGTGCAGCATCGGCAGGGCGAGGGCTTCCTCCGCCGACCAGTACTCCCGCTCGATCTTCAGGTCGGGCAGCCGCAGCCCGGCCATGGTGATCACGGTTAGCGCCGCGTCGGCGCCGAGCAGCCCTTCCGGCGGCCGGCCGAAGAAGAGCATGGCCAGCGGCATCTCGGCGGTGTCGAGCAGCAGGTTGGCCAGCTCCCGGCCGGCGTCGTCATCCAGCCCTTGCAGGCAGGCGACCACGTCGTCCAGGGTGGACATCTCCTCGGCGGGGACCTGGCGTACCGCGTGCCGGAACAGGGTGGCGGTGGACGCCTCCCGGGCCACCTGCGGGGGCACCAGCATCATGCAGATGTCCTGCACCAGCATGCGCCGCTCGGCCCGGGCGTTGGAGACCGCGATCTCGAACTCCCGGTCGCCGGCCGCGCCGCTGCCGAACTCGCTGCGCAGGGGCGTCGGGATCAGCGCGTACGGGGCCAGGGTGCCCTGCTCGGAGCCGGTCAGGTTGAGCACCCGCGAGTACGGTGCCAGCTCGGGCATGGCGCAGAGCCGGGCCAGCGGGCCGGACGGGTCGAGCAGGGTCACCTGCACGCCGCGCCGGGCGGCCAGGTAGCCGAGCGCGCCGAGCAGGGTCGACTTGCCGCCGCCGGGCTCGGCCACGAAGACCGCGAGCCCGGAGCGTTCCCGTACCTCCATGGGGAAGTGCAGGTCGAGGAAGACCGGCCGGCGGCAGGTGCCGGCGGTCCGGCCGATCAGGTCGCCGCGCCGGTCGCCGACCGTGGACGCGGCCTGGGGCAGCGCGGCGGCGAGCAGGTTGACCGGCATCCGGCGGACGTAGCCGGTGTTGGCGATCGGCTCGCCGGGGATGAACTCCCGGGCCAGCCAGTCCTGGTTCTTCGGATGCTGGAGCGAGATGCGCAGCTCGCGGGAGTAGAGCTGGATGAGGCGCCGGGCGCGTTCCAGGCACTCCTCGCGGGTCCGGCCGCCCACCGCGATCCGGTGCCAGCCGTGTGCCCGCGCCGAGTCGACCGGCAGCCCGGTGGTCATCTCGTCGCCGATCACCAGCGCCCGCTTGGCCAGCCGCTCCAGCTCGGGTGGGGCATCGATGCCGTGCTCGGCGTAGTCGAGCTGCTGGGAGCGGATCATCCGGAGCCGGTGCTCCAGATTCCGGAAGGAGTCCCCCGGGCCGAGGATGTCCACCCGGGTGGAGAGCTCCATCGGCCACGGCAGCCGTTCGTGGAAGTGCAGCCAGGGCTCGTGCCGCTCGGGAATCTCCAGCGGCTCCATCCGGCCCACCGCGAGGACGGCCACGTGCCGCTCCTCGCCGGTCATCCGGTTGACCAGCTTCACCGTGGAGCCGTAGGGGGTGCGGTAGCGCTCCACCTGCTCGGTGAGGGCGAGCAGGTCGCCGCGTTCCCACCGCCCGTTGGTGACCGGCGAGAGCGTGCCCGGGGGTGCCATGCAGAGCGCCACCGAGCGGTAGAGCAGCCATTCCAGCTCCTGCGCGGTGACCCGGCGCCCGCGCATGCCGAACGCGCCGAGGACCTCGTCGAACTGTTCGACCGTGCGCCCCAGCCGGCGGCGCTCGCCGTCGGCGGTGCCCCGGCCGAAGGTGCGCAGCAGCCGTTCGGCGAGGTTGTCGCCGAGCGACCGGCGGGCGAAGGTGACGCCGAGATAGGTCTGCCCCTCGGCGTGGTTGACCGCCATCAGGTGCCGCTGGGCGGCGACCAGGTGGTCGGCCCAGCCGGCGGTGCCGGGCACGTCGGGCAGCGGCGTGGCGGTGTGCGCGTCGATGGTGCGGGCCCACTCGTCGGCCGGGAACGGCCGGGTGGTGCGGCGCAGGTGCAGCCGGAAGCCGGCCAGGCCGGCGTACTGCTCGGAGATGGCCGAGAGCAGCGCCTCCCGTTCGGCGTCGGGGCGGAACGCCCAGCGCACCTCGGGCAGCCAGTACCAGGCGGTGACCGTGTTCGGGGTGAAGGTGAGGTGCCCGGCGATCTCGGTGATCGCCAGTTCGACCGACGGGTCCCGGTCGGAGAACTTGATTTTGGGTGCGCGTACCCGGACCGGTTTGGCCGGCTTGCCGCGCCGCTCGGCGGCGCGCTGTCTCGGCGGGGTCATCTCGCGGCCGGGCGGGGCGGCCACCTCGCGTCCCGCCGGCCCGGCGTCCTGCTCGGCCCGTCGGTCGGCCCGGCGCCCCGGTCGGTCGACGGGGTGCTCCGGGTCGGCCGGTTCGTGGTTCGGCCGGAGGGCCGGCAGCCGCTCGCCGGCCTGGTGCGGCACCCGGGTGCGGGCGGTGGGTGCCGGGTCGAGGGCGGGGGGCCGGCCGGTGGGCGGCTCGGGCAGGGCGGGCCGGGACGGCGCCCGGGTGACCTCGGCCTCCGCGCCCCGACCGACCGGGCGGACGCCGGGCGCGCTCTCCCGGACCAGGGGCGTACCGGCAGTTCCGCGAGCACCGCGAGGGCCACCGGAGCGGTGGCGAGCAGCGCCAGGCCGGCCAGCGCGGCGCCGACCACCCGCGGGGCGAGCGCGGGCCGGGCCCGGCCGCCGGTGGCCACCGCCAGCAGCACGCCCGCCGCGGCGTAGCCGGAGAACGGCTCGCCGTTGCCGAGCAGCAGCGGCGCGACGCCGACCGCGGCCAGCGCCACGGCCCAGCCGGTCACCGCGTACCCGTGCAGGTCGGGCCAGCTCCGGCGGACCGCGAGCGTGGCCACGACCAGCAGCGCGACGGCGACGGCCGCGCCCCGCAGTTGCCACCAGGAGGGCGCGCCGAGGCCGAGCAGCGCGACCGCCAGGAAGGCCGGCACGGCGGGCAGCGCGGCGGCCAGTGCCACCCCGGCGACGCCCGGCTGCGCACCCGCGCCCCGGCGACCCCACGCCGCCGCCAGCAGGCCCACCGCGGCGAGGACCGCCAGGGCGGTGCCGGCCCCGGCCGGGTCGGCGCGGCCGACCAGCAGGGCGTGTCCGAAGAGGACGGCGGCGGCGCAGGCGGACGCCAGCACGGTGGACCGTGCCGGGCGCGGGCGGAACACCGCGCCGAGCAGCAGCGCGCCGGCCGCGACCAGGTCCAGCGCCACCACCAGCGGCCAGGGCGTGGCGGCGACGGCCGGCGCGGCCAGCACCACCAGCGCCCCGCCGATCAGCCAGGCCAGCGGCCGGGCGGGGCGGGGCAGGTGCGCCGCGACCGCGCCGGCGGTGAGCAGCACGGCCACCGGCAGCTGCCAGCCCCAGCCCGGCGCCGGCACCGGCTCGGCACCCGTCCAGGCCGGGTACGCGGCGGCCACGCCGGCCGCCGCGACGAACGAGGTCAGCAGCGTGACGACCGGACCCAGCCCGGCCGCCACGACCAGCGCGCCGGCCCGGGGGCCGGTGCGCAGCCGCGCCGGCACCGCCCGCGCCAGCCCGGACAGTCCGGCCGCCACCAGACCGGCCGCCACCAGCAGCAGCCCGGGGCGCAGCTCGGCCACCGGCCGGAGCAGGGCGGCGGCCAGCACCGGCACCAGCAACGCGGCGGCCCCGGCCCGGTAGACGCGACTGCCCGCGGCGTACGCCCCCGCGCCGAGGGCCAGCGTCACCACCAGCAGCGGCCCGCCGGCCAGCAGCGCCGTGCCGGCGGCCCGCCCCAGCGCCAGCGGGACCAGCGCCCAGCCGGCCGCGACAGCGAGTGCGAGGGCGTACCCGAGCCAGCCGAGCGCCTGCCCCACCGCCGCCGCCGACGGCCCCTGGGGCGCGACCGCACGCCACGACACGAGCGGGCCGACCGGAGCGGGGCCGTAGGGTGCCGGCGGGTGGACGCGGTTCGGGTCCGGCGGAGCGGCGGCCGGCCCCCCGCCGGCCGCCGTCCCCCCGTGCCGGGCCGCCGGGGTGGCCGGCCCCCCGCCGACCACCCCGGCACCGCCGGGCCCGCCATCCACCGGCGACGCCGACGTCCCGGATCCGGCGGTCGCCGATGCCGTGGCCCGGTTCCGCAGGACGACCACCACCACGAGGTCGCCCAACGCCAGCCCGGTGAGGACCAGCGCCCAGCCGGCGGTCGACGGCGTGGCCGCCGCGGCGGCCAGCGGCAGCACCGGCTGGGCGGTGAGCAGCGCCGCGAACCACGGCCCGGTGAGCCGGCTCAACCGGGCGTACCCGGCCGCCACCGCGGTGCCCACGCACCCGACCAGCGCGGCGTAGCGGCTACCCGGCCAACCGGCCACCCCGAACAGGTCCACCGACCAGGCGGCGTACCCGTCGAGCAGCACCAGGAGCAGTCCCACCGCGGCGAACGTCTCGGCCGTGCCGCGCAGGCCGCGCCGGCGGGCCACCAGCGGTACGGCCAGGGTGAGCGCGGTGACCGCGAGCAGGATCAGCGCCCGCCCGGCCACCCCGAACGCGGCCCAGGCCACCGCGGTGAAGACCACCGCCGCGGTGCCGAGCAGCAGTCCACCGAGGACGAAGAGGAGCCCCTGCACCGCCCGGGTCGAGGCCTCGGCGCCGCCCGGCCGCACCGGCGCCACCGGACCGACCGGTGGCACCGAACCGACCGGCGCCACCGGACCGACCGGCGCCACCGGACCGACGGGTGGCACCGGACCGACCGGCGCCACCGGACCGACGGGTGGCACCGGGACCACCGGCGCCGCGACGACCGGGCGCGGCGGCGGGATCTCGCGGCGGATCCGGACACTCAGGTCCGACCGGCGCTGCCGGGCCGTCCCGAGCCGGGTCGCCAACTCCTGGTACGCCGCCCGGGCCCGCTCCACCTGCGGGGTGAGCGTCGCGATCTCCCGGTCCAGCCGGATCACCTCGGCGGCGGGCGGGTACGGCGGGCGACCGCAGCCGCGGCAGCCGGCCGTCAGGTCGGCGGGGCCGCCGCAGGCGGGGCAGGGATAGCCGGTGTTCTCCACCGGACCAGCATCGGCACCGGCCGCAAGCCGGCACAGAGTAGGCGTACCTAGGGTCGGGTCTGGTCGTGCACCCAGGCGGCGTAGTCGGGGTTGCCGCTCTCCACCCGGGTCACCAGGATCTCCGGCACCTCGTACGGGTGGTTGGCCCGGATCTGCTCGACGAGCGCGTCCACCCGGTCCGGGGCGGTCTTGAACTGCACCGACCACTCGCTGCTGGTCTGGATCGCGGACTGCCACCAGTAGGTGCTGTCCACCTGCCCACCGACCTGGGCGCACGCCGCCGCACGACCGGCGACCGCCGCGGCGGCGAGGATGTCCGCCACTCGGCGGGCATCCACGACCGTCGTCACCACGCAGATCTGCTCCACGATGGCACCCTACGCAACCAGCCGGCTCCCGGCTGGGTCAGCGCGCGGTCACCCCGTCCCGGTTTGCGGCGATCCACCGGTCGATCCGTGCCCACCAGTCGAAGAGCCAGTCGATGCGTTCCTGCCGGCCGGTCGGCACCTCCTCCGGCGGCACCGACCAGAAGCGCATCACGATCCGCTTGTCCATCGGCAGTTCCCGCCACACGTCGGTGACGGTGAGCATCTGGTCCAGCCCGGTGTGCGCCACGAAGATCACCCCGGCGTCCGGGGCGGCGTCGAGGGCGGCGAGCAGACCGCCGGGCTGCGGGGCGAGCACGTGGCGCATCCGTTCGGCGCGCCGGGCCATCCGGTCGAGGCCGAGGGCACGCAGCCGGGCGATGGCCCGCAGCCGCCGCTTCGGGGTGAAGTTGCCGCCCTCCGGAAAGATCACGAACGCGTCGTCGTCGTCCAGGTCGGTGGCGAGGTGCCCGATCTGCCGCACCGCCGAGTCGCGGCCGTCCGGGCCCGGCGCGATGAACCGGTTGGGCAGCCGGTTGAGCAGCACGTCGATCGCCGGGTCCCACTGGAGGCTCTCCTTGAGCACGATCCGGGGTTCCCGGTGGAACCAGTTCACCAGCGCGTGGATCAGGATGAACGAGTCGCCCGGCCCGGCGTGCCGGCAGAGCACCAGCTCGGGGCGGCCGGGCAGGGCCGTGTCGGGGTCGGTGCCGACCACGTCGATGGACAACCGCAGCGTCCAGCGGGCCTGCCAGAAGAGCACCTGGAGGAAGCGCCCGGCGAGCAGGTAGTGCGCCCGCTGGAAGGCCGGCGACCGCTTGCGCGCCCCGAAGCCGGAGGCCAGCCAGAGCGCGAAGAGGGCGAGCAGCGCGGCCGCGTCCCAGACCAGGTAGACCGTGCCGATCCAGAGCAGCCGCAGCGGACGCAGCCGCCCCGGCACCAGCGGCGACGCGGCCAGCGCCAGCAACGCCCAGGCGGGCAGGGTGAGCACCACGGCGACGGCGAGCAGCACGACGCCGGGAGCCAGCAGCAGTCGGCGTACCCAGCGGGGTGGCAGCGGCATCAGCGCTCCAGGTGGGTGTCCAGGTAGCGGCGGGAGGCGGTGTACGCGCGGCTGATCCGCCGGCCCACCGCCGCCATGTCCCGGTAGGCCCACGGGCTGTCCTCGCGCGGCCCCGGGCCACCGGTGGGCAGCACGTGCACCTCCACCCCGTCGGGCAGCGCCGCCATCTCCCGGGCGAACCGGTGCCGCCGGGCGATCTCGAAGGCCACCTGGGCGATCTCCCAGGGCCGCCGGGGCGGAGTCAGCTCACGCTCGATCCGGCCCACCTGGAGCACGAAGATCCGGGTGGCGCCCACGGCGACCGCCTCACCGACCGGGATCGAGTTGACCACCCCACCGTCGATGTAGTGCTGGCCGTTGATCTCGGTGGGCGGCAGCAGCCCCGGCACCGAGGCGGAGGCGAGCACCGCCGGCACCAGCGGTCCGCTGTGGAACCAGTACTCGGCGGCCCGCTCGATGTTCGCCGCACAGCAGCGGAACGGCACCTTCAGGTCCGCGAAGGTGGTCTCCTCGCCCAGCTCGCCCTCCAGCAGCCGGCGCAACGGCCGGGGCGAGTGCAGGTGGGTACGGGCGGCGAACCGGCGCAGCTGCCGGGCCACCGAGTCGCCGTAGACCTCGCTGGCCTCCGGCGAGGCCCAGAGCCGGACCAGCCGGTCGGTGACCGCCTCGGTCGGGTCGGCGGCCACCAGGGCGCCGTTGACCGCCCCGATCGAGGTGCCGAGCACCATGTCCGGCCGGATCCGGGCCCGGAACAGCGCGCGCAGCATGCCGACCTCGACCGCGCCGAGCACGCCGCCGCCGCCGAGCACGAACGCCACCGGACCGCCTGCCATGCCGTTCATCCTGGCACGCGGCGGGAAGACGCCCCGGCGCGGCCGGCGTCCTCGGCCCGCCAGCGGGGGCGGCGTACGCATCGTCGACCGCTGATCAGTCAACCGTTGACAGGTCGGACACATTCGCGCAACCTGATACCGCTCCCAAGCCCAGGCAGGTGCGATGTGAAGGCGTCACTGCACGCCGGCAGGCTGCTGGCCCGCAGGTACCGGCTCATCGACCAGATCGGGGCCGGCGGCATGTCGGTGATCTGGCGCGCCCGCGACGAGGTCCTCGACCGGGTGGTGGCCGTCAAGGTGCTCGCCCCCTCGCTCGCCGCCGACGCGCGGTTCCGGGACATGGTGCGCGAGGAGGCCCGGTCCGCCGCCCAGCTGGTGCACCCGCACGTCACCGCGGTGCACGACTATGGCGAGACGGTGGCCCCGGACGGCAGCATCACCTCGTTCGTGGTGATGGAGCTGCTCGCCGGTGAGGAGCTGGAGCACCGGCTCACCGAGGGGCCGCTGCCCTGGCCGGAGGCCGTGGAGATCGCCGCCCAGGTCGCCGAGGCGCTGGCCGCCGCGCACCGGCTCGGCATCGTGCACCGGGACATCACCCCGGCGAACGTGATGATGACCCGGGTGGGCGCGAAGGTGCTCGACTTCGGCATCGCCACCCGGGTCGGCGCCCCCGACGAGGACGAGGACGGCGGCACCTTCGGCACCCCGGCGTACGTGGCGCCGGAGCGGCTCGACGGGGCTCCCGCCCAGCCGGCCACCGACGTCTACTCCCTCGGCGTGCTGCTCTTCGAGACGTTGACCGGTCAGGTGCCGTACCCGGCGGACACCTGGGAGCAGCTGACCGAGGCGCTGGCCGAGGAGGGGCCGCCCAGCCTGGCCGGCGTACCCGGCCTGCCGTCGCCGGTCGCGGAGATCTGCGTGCGCTGCCTGGCCCGCGAACCGCGGCGACGGCCCACCGCGCACCAGGTGGCGAGCATCCTGCGGGACCAGTTGCTGCCCGCCGACCCGCAGGCCGCGACCATGCTGGCCCCGACCGTGACCCTGCCGGCGCTCCCCGCCGGGCAACGGGCCCAGGCGGGCTCGGCGCGGACCGTCCCCACCGGACCGGACACCGACGCGGCGACGGCCGGCACCGCGCCCCGGCGGCGCGTCCCCCTGCTCGTGGTCGGCGTCGCCGTGGTCGCCGTGGCCGGTGCCGCGGTGCTGGTGCCGACCCTGCTCCCGGACCGGCCGCAGCCACCCATCGGGCTGCCGACCGCCGGGCCGCTGGTGGTCCCCTCCGCCACGCCGGCCGACCCGAGCCCGCCGTCGCCCACGCCCTCGCCGTCCCACCCGGCCCGGTCGACGCCCCCGACCGGCGGCACGCCCGCGCCGCCGCCGGTGGTCAGCCTGGCCGAGGCGGCCAACCGGGTGGACGGGCTGATCGACGCCGGGCTGGCGGCCGGTCAGATCCGCCGCGACGTCGGGGTTGACCTGCGGAACCTGCTGCGCAACGCGATCGCGGCGTCCGGCGCCGGCGACCTGACCGTCGCGGTGGACCGGCTCCGCGACAAGATCGACGAGCGTCGGCGCGAGGGCAGCATCAGCCCGGAGTACGCCCGTCAGCTCGACGCCGCCGCCGCCGGGCTGGCCGCGGCCCGCAGCTGACCGTCAGCGGACGGCGACCCGCGCGGTCGGCCCGCCGGCCGGCACCGCCCGGCTGGCCAGGAAGCTGCGGTAGACCGATTCGTAGTCCCACGCCATCCGGTCCACCGAGAAGTTCTGCGCCACGTGCGCCACGCAGTCGGCCGGGTCGAGGCGGTCCGCGTCGCGCAGCGCCGCCGGCAGCTCCTCGGGCCGGTCGCAGACCAGCCCGGTCAACCCGGAACGGACCAGCTCCGGCACCGCGCCGCGGCGCAGCGCCACCACGGGCGTACCGGTCGCCATCGCCTCCACCATCACCATGCCGAACGGCTCGGCCCACTGGATCGGCATGATCAGGCAGCGGGCGTCGAGCAGCAGCCGTAGGGTGGCCTCCCGGTCGGCGTTGAGCACCAGGGACACGTCGTCGCCGAGCATCGGCTCGACCACCTGCTGGAAGTAGCGGCGTTCGGCCGGCTCGTTGCACTTGCCGGCCAGGGTGAGCGGCAGCCCGGCCGCCCGGCAGGCCCGGATCGCCAGGTCGGGACCCTTGTCGGGGCTGAACCGGGCGAGCCAGAGCACCGGGCCCCGGCCGGCCACCCGCTTGCGCGGGACGTCCCGCAGCGGCAGGGCGTTGTGCACCGTGCCCACCCAGGGCAGTCCCGGGTTGGCCCGGCGCTGGGCGTGCGAGATCGCGATCAGGCCCACCCCGTGGTCGGTGTCGCTGAGCACGGTGCCGTACTCCCCGACCGGGTTGCCGTGCACGGTGGCCACGGTGGGCACGGCGCGCCGGCCGGCGACCATCGGGCCGATGGTGGTGTGGTCGTGGACGATGTCGAAGTCGGCGGGCTCGACCAGGTGGTTGACGTGGGCCAGGTGGGCCAGCTCGGGCAGCGACTCGCCCAGCCGGTCGTACTGGAGGTCGCGGCAGGTGGCGACGTAGTCGGCGGCGGTGCCGTGCTGCGGACCGGCGCCGAAGAGGGTCACCGCGTGACCGTGGTCCACGAGCGCGTCGACCAGGCCGGCCACCACCTGCTCCAAACCGCCGTAACCGGGCGGGGGCACCGACAGCCACGGCGGGACGACCATGGCGATCCGCAACGGACGGCCTCCCGACCGGTCCGCCGACGGGTTCTTCACGGCCACGAGCCCTCCCCGATGGTCCCTGGCGTGCGTGATCGGCGACGCTTTCCCGACCCGCCGGGCGGTAAACAGCCCGGCCGACGGCTCAGCCGGCCACCACGATCCGGTCGTGGACCTCGCGTACGCCCGGCGTGGCCCAGGCGGCGCGCTCCGCCTCCTCCCGCTGCCACGCCGCGCTGACCACTCCGTCCAGCACCACCGTGTCGCCGCTGACCCGCACCTCGATCCGTTCCGTGCCGGTCCGGCGGAAGAGCACCCGTTGCAGGTCCCGCCGGTTCTGCTCGTCGCTGGGCGGGGTGGGCGGGCGCACCTCGACCAGGTTGGTGACCCCGCGTACGCCGCGTAGCCGACGCACCTCCCGCTCGGCGGCGCGTCGCTGGAAGCCGTACTCCACCTCGCCGCGGAGCATCACCCAGCCGGCGGCCACGGTCACGTCCAGCCGCTCGGCGGGGACGAAGCTGTCCCACTCCAGCGCCCGGCTCGCCGCGATGGCCAGGTCCGCGTCGGTGCGCTCCTCGGTGACCGGCAGCCGCACCTCCAGGTCGCTGGCGACGGCCCGGACCCCGCGTACCCGGTGCGCGCAGCGCTCGGCCGCCCACCGGCGGGCGTAGCTGTCCACCTGGCCGATCAGCGTGACCACCCCGTCGGCCACGGTCACCCCGATCTCGGCCGGCCGGGTCTGGGCGTCCCAGTCCAGCTCGGCGAGCACGTCGCGCTGGATCTCCGGGTCGGTACGGACGGCGGCAGTGGTGGTCATGACGTCCCCTCCGGTGCGGTTGCGCGTCCCGCCACCGTGCCGCCGGACCGGGTGAGAACGGCTCACCCCGACCGGGTGAGCGGCCCGGCCGGGCGGGGACCCGCCGGCCCCGGCGCGACGAAAAAGGGCGGCGGGGGACGGAACCAACCCCCTTGGCTCCGTACCCCGCCGCCCGTGGAGGAGGCAGGTCTGGTGTTACGACGTCTCGGCGAGCGTCACGGTTGCGTTCTGGGTCGACCCGTTTCGCTTGAACTGCACATCGACCCGGTCCCCGACCTTGCCGGCCTGCACGGCGCCGACCAGGTCGTTGGAGTCGTTGATGACCTTGTCGCCGAACTTGGTGATCACGTCGCCGCGCTGGAGGCCGGCCTTCTCGGCGGCGCTGCCGGCGACCACGTCGGAGACCAGCGCACCGCCGTCCTCCGCGCCGGTCACGCTGACGCCGAGGGACGGGTGGCTGATCTTCTCGCCGCGCTGGAGCTTCTGGGCGACGTCCTTGGCCTTGTTGCTCGGGATGGCGAAGCCGACGCCGATGTTGCCGTTGCTGCCCTGCCCGGCGGTGGCGATCGCGGTGTTGATGCCGATCACCTCACCCCGGGTGTTGACCAGCGCACCGCCGGAGTTACCCGGGTTGATCGGCGCGTCGGTCTGCAGCAGCCCGGAGATCGAGCTGGCGGCCTGCTGCGAATTCTGCTGCTGGCCGCCCTCACCGGCGGCGATGGTCCGGTCGCGGGCGCTGAGGATGCCGGCGGTGACGGAGCCCTGCAGGCCGAGCGGGCTGCCCAGGGCGAGCACCTGGTCGCCGACCTGCATGGCGTCGCTGTCGCCGAACTTGGCCGCCTTCAGGTCGCTCACCCCGCTGGCCTGGACCACGGCGAGGTCGGTCTTCGGGTCGGTGCCGATGATCTTCGCCTGGGCGGTCTTGCCGTCGGCGAAGACCACCTTCACCGTGTCGCCGCTGGCCGAGGCGACCACGTGGTTGTTGGTCAGCACGTACCCGTCGGCGCTGAGGATCACCCCGGAGCCCTCACCGCTGCCCGTCATGATCGTGACGATGCTGTCCTGGACGGAAGCCGCGATCTTCGGCAGGTCGGCGCTGTTGATCACCGGAGCGGCCGAGTAGGTGCGGGTCACGGTGGTGTGCCCGCCCACGGCGAGCGCCAGGGCGCCGCCGGCCACCCCGGAACCGAGCATCAGGGCGAGCGCCACGGCACCGGCGCCGACGAACTTGCCCGCCCGGCTCGGCCGGGCCGGCTGCTGCGGTGCGCCCCACGGCGGGAGCGGCTGGCCGGGCTGGTGCGGCTGCCCGCCCGGGTAGGCCTGGTGCTGCTGGTACGGCGGCACCGGCCCGGTGCTGCCCTGCGGCGGGTAGCCGCCCTGGTTCGACCAGCCCTGCTGCGGCCCGTACCAGTGCTGTTGGGCCTGGTACGGCGGCGCGGAGGCGGCCGCCGCCGGCGGCGCGTACGGGCTGGCGGGCTGGGCGTCCCGCAGCTCGGGGGTGGAGTCCGACTGCCCGTTTCCGGTGCGGGGCAGCTCGGCGGTCGGGTGCGACGGCTCGGCGTCGGCGGGAGCCGGCGACCGCAGCGGGTCGGTCTCGTGGTCGGTCATGTCCTCCACCTTTCCCGCCGGCACTGCGACCGGCCTGGAACCTGGCTGAATCTTTTCTGAAAGTCACTCGCCGGGCTCGGCGGCCTCCGGCAGCAGCGG
Organism: Micromonospora sp. HK10; assembly: GCF_000982955.1. GTDB lineage: Bacteria > Actinomycetota > Actinomycetes > Mycobacteriales > Micromonosporaceae > Micromonospora. Next base: position 17,874 of record NZ_KQ058899.1, read on the forward strand.
CAGCTTCACCCGGAAGGTGGCTCCGCCGCCCGGGGTCGGGACCACCTCGACGCTGCCGTGGTGGGCGGAGACCAGCGCCGCGACGATGGCCAGCCCGAGCCCGGTGCTGGTCGGCCCGCCGGCCCGCCGGGTCCGGGCCGCGTCCACCCGGTAGAACCGCTCGAAGACCCGTTCGGCCTGCTCCGGGGTGAGCCCCGGGCCGGTGTCCGCCACCTCCACCACGGCCAGGTTGCCCGGCTCCGACCGCAACCGCAGGGTCACGGCGGCCTCCGTGGGGGTGTGGGTGAGCGCATTGGTCATCAGGTTGCCGATCACCTGGCGCAGCCGGGCGTCGTCGCCCAGCACCACCAGCGAACCGGCGCCCGGCTCGATGTCCAGCTCGATCCGGCGCTCCGGGTCGACCACCCGGGCCGCCTGCACCGCGTCGGTGGCCAGCACCGGCAGCTCCACCGGGGCCAGGGTGACCGGTCGTTCCCGGTCCATCCGGGCCAGCAGCAGCAGGTCCTCCACCAGCAGCCCCATCCGGGCCGCCTCGTCCTCGATCCGGCGCAGCAGGCCGGAGGTCTGCTCCGGCTGCCGGGCCGCGCCCTGCCGGTACAGCTCCGCGAAGCCCCGGATGGTGGTCAGCGGGGTCCGCAGCTCGTGCGAGGCGTCGGCGATGAACTGCCGCATCCGCTCCTCCGACCGGCGGGCCCGGGCCTCGGATGCCTGGGCCGCCGCGGCGGCGTCCCGGGCGCCCACCTCGGCGGTACGGGCCGCCGCCTCGGACGCCGCCCGGGCGGTGAAGGCCGCCTCGATCTGGGCGAGCATCGCGTTCAGGGCACGCGACAGCCGACCCAGCTCGGAGGTGGGGCAGTCGTGTCCCTCCTCCGGGTCGGGCACCCGCCGCGTCAGGTCCCCGCCGGCGATGGCCGCCGCCGTCCGCTCTATCTCCACGAGCGGCTTGAGACTGGTACGCACGATGCCCGCGCCGACCGACGCCATGATGATCAACACCGCGCCACCGACCAGCAGGTCGATCCAGACCAACTGCCGGACGGCCTGATCGACATCGGTGATGTGCTGTCCCACCGCCAGCACCCGGCCGTCCGGCAGTTCCTGATAGAGCACCCGCCATCGCCTGCCGTCCTCGGCCCGCACGGTCCTGGGGGCACCCTCCTGTTCCCGGAAACCCGTCAGGTCCTGGGGGATGGGCGGCAGATCCGCCACCTGCAGGTTCGGGTCATACGCGACGATGGCGGCCCGATTGTCGTCGGCGAGCGCGACGACGTAATCGGTGGGCAGGGTGGCCGATCGTGCCGTGCCTGCCTCCAGTTCCGGCACCACCTTGCGGAGGTATGCGCTGGCGGCCCGCAGCTCGCCGTCCACCTGCCCGATCAGGTAGTTGTGCAGGAAATATGCGGTGAGGGCGCTGATCACGACCAGCGCCACCGCCACCAGGGCGAGGACCGCCGCGACCAGCTTGACCCGCAGCGGGATACCCCGAAGCTGGGACTTCGCGTCGTGGAGGGCGTTCACGCCGCCGGCTTGCGCAGCACGTATCCGACCCCCCGCAGGGTGTGGATCAGCCGGGGCTGGGTGTTGTCGACCTTGCGCCGCAGGTAGGAGATGTACGACTCGACGATGTTGTCGTCACCGCGGAAGTCGTAGTTCCAGACGTGGTCGAGGATCTGCGCCTTGGAGAGCACCCGGTTGGCGTTGAGCATCAGGTAGCGCAGCAGCTTGAACTCGGTCGGCGAGAGCTGCACCCGCTGGCCGGCGCGGTGCACCTCGTGGGTCTCCTCGTCCAGCTCCAGGTCGGCGAAGGTGAGCCGGGAGGGGGCGTGCTCGCCGGTGGCGGTACGGCGCAGCACCGCCCGGATGCGCGCGGTCAGCTCCTCCAGGCTGAACGGCTTGGTGACGTAGTCGTCGCCGCCCAGGGTGAGCCCGCGGATCTTGTCGTCGGTGGCGTCCCGGGCGGTCAGGAAGACCACCGGGGTACGCGTGCCGCCCTCGCGCAGCATCCGGATGACCTCGAAGCCGTCCAGGTCGGGGAGCATCACGTCGAGCACGACCAGGTCGGGTCGGTGGTCCTTGGCGGCGTTCAGCGCCGCGCTGCCGCTGGTGGCGGTGGCGACGTCGAAGCCCGCAAAGCGCAGGCTCGCGGAGAGCAGTTCGAGGATGTTCGGGTCGTCCTCGACGACGAGCAGTCTGGCCTCGGTCTGGGTAGCCACCATGGCACCCATCATCCGCGCCCCGCCTGCGGTCCCGCTGGGTGGATCCTGGAAACACCCTGTGAGCCGGCCGCACGCCAGCGGAACAGCCGCCCGCCGGTCAGCGGAGCAGCCGGCGCAGCCCGTCCAACGCGCCGTCGAGCAGCCGGATGGCGGTCCGCAGCTGGGTGTCGGTGAGCCGCCCGGCCCGGACCAGCGCGCCGACCTCGACGGTGAACGCGGCGAGGCGCTGGTCGACCTCGGCGAGCAGGGGCGACTCCGCCGGGTTGGCGGGGTCACCGGTGGCGGGCCGGTACGGCGGCGGGGTGGGCTGCCAGCGCGCCTGCCGGGTCTGCCGGGCGGCCTCGCGCAGCTCCCGCTTGAGGTCCCGCACCGAGCCGCGGACCTCGGTGCGGATCTCCCCGGCCAGCGCCGAGAGGTCCGCCACCGAGGCGGTGATGTCGGATTCCAGGGTGGCCAGCTCGTCCGCGCGCTGGCGCAGCTCGGCCCGGCCCGCTTCGGTGATCTCGTACACCTTGCGCCCGCCGGCTGCGGTGTGGGTGACCAGTCCCTCGACCTCGAGGCGTTGCAGCCGGGGATAGATGGTGCCGGCGCTCGGCGCGTAGAGCCCGAGGAAACGCTCCTCCAGCAGCCGGATCAGCTCGTAGCCGTGCTTGGGACCGTCATCGAGCAGCTTGAGCAGGTAGAGCCGGAGCCGCCCGTGGCTGAACACGGCGGTCACGGCAGCTCCTGGAGGTCGTCGGTGTCCTCGACGGGGCGGGCGAGCAGGGCGATGCTGCCGGAGATCGCGGACGCCCAGAGCTTACCGGCGCCGCCGCCGAGCACCCCGTGGCTGTCCTGCACCGCGCCGAACCCGTGCTGCCCGGCGGAGACCTGGGGGAAGCCGCTGGTGATCCGGCCGGAGGTGGTGTGCAGGTGGACGCTGAGGTCGCTGTCCTCGCGTACCCGCACGGTGATGCTGCCGGAGATGGCGCTGAGCCGGATCTCGCTGCCCTGGGGGTTGTCGAGGTCGCAGGTGATCGATCCGGAGACCGCGTGGGCGCGGACCCGCTCGGGCGCGCTGTCGGCGAGGATCAGCTCGCCGGAGACGGTCTCCAGGTTGAGGTCGCCGTGCACGCCCAGCGCCTCCACCGGGCCCGAGGTGACCTTGGCCTGGGTCAGACCGCGCAGCCCCATCAGGGTGACCTGGCCGGAGACGACGTCGACCCGGGTGTCCCGGCGCAGGCCGGAGGCGACCAGGGAGCCGTCGATCAGGTGCAGGTCGGCAAGCACGTCGGCCGGTACCGCGATGGAGACCTCGGCCCGGAACCGGCGGCCGAGCTGGCCCAGCCACCAGAGCACCCCGGGCCAGCGCGCCGGGCGCGGGTGGCGGACGGTGAGCCGCCCGTCGCGCAGCTCGACGAGGATGGGCCGGCGGCTGACCCGGGTGATGTCGACCCGGGCCGGTCCGTCGGCGCCGACCACGTTGAGCCGGCCGCTGACCAGCCGGACGTCCAGCCGGGTGACCGGCTCGTCCAGGGTGAGCTGCTGCGGGCTGTCGACGGTCCAGCTGGCCATGGTGTCCTCCCCTCGGCGGCGCGCCGGGAGCGCGTCGAGCGACGGACGAAGCATAACGCGATACATCGCGACTGAACAAGACTGTCGGGAGTTGCCGTCCCCGCGCTGTCGCCTGCTCGCCATCGCCCTGCTCGCGCTTTGCCGCCCCTTCTCGCCCCTCTGCCGCGGCCGTCTCGCACTCACCGCCTCTCTCGTGCCGGCCTCAACCTGCCTGGCCTGGTCGGCTGGCAACTCTTGCCCGCGCCGCCATCCGCCCTCCTGCCAGGCCCTTGCCTTGGCCGGCGTGGGGTGGCCTCGCTGACCTGGGCTGGCCAGGTACCGCTTCGCCCGCCCTGCCCTCTTCCGGCCGGCCCTTGCCTTGCCCTTGCCCCTTGCCCCTTGCCCCTTGCCCCTTGCCCTTGCCCCTTGCCCTTGCCCCTTGCCCTGCCCTGCCCTGCCCTGCCCTGCCCTTGCGGAGCGTGACGGAGCGGCGAGCGGCACACAACTTTTAAGCGATATGCCGCAGAGGCATAAAGATGCCTGAGAGGCATATCGCTAAAAAGCACTCGGCCGGCCGGAGCCGCCGCGACCGCAGACCGTGGCGTTGACCGGGTTCGCGCATGCGGACGTAACCGCGAAACATTCGGCCGCCCACAGGGCCGCGACCACACGCACCACCGAGAGCCCCGGCCACCGGCCCCGACGACACCACACCGCACCACCGAGCCCACGCCTGGCCGCCACCGACCCCGCGACCACCCGCTACAGCGCCAAAAGCGCCCCGGCGGGCCTCCGGCGGTCCGCTGGCGACCGCCGGAGCGACCGGTGACGGGCGGGCGGCGGGTGGCTGGAGCACGGCGGAGCGGGCGGGTGGCTGGAGCACGGCGGAGCAGACGGGCGGCTGGAGCACGCCGGAGCAGGCGGGCGGCTGGAGCACGCCGGAGCGGGCGTGCGAGGCTGCCGGGCAGGCGAGCGCATCCGGAGGGCAGGCATGATCATCGAGTCCCGGTTCCACGGGCCGGCCGGCTCCGGCAACGGCGGCTGGAGCGCCGGGGTCTTCGCGGCGGCCGTCGACGACCGGGGACCGGTGGAGGTCACCCTCCGCCGACCGCCCCCGCTGGAGACCCCGCTGACCGCGGTCGACGGCGCGGTCCGCGACCCGGCCGGCCAGGTGATCGCGGAGGTACGCCGGGTCGAGGAGTTCACCGCCGTGGTCCCGCCGGTGGACCGGCCCACCGCCGAGGCCGCCGCGACGGCGTACCCGGGGCTGGTGGAGCATCCCTTCCCCGGCTGTTACGTGTGCGGGCCGGAGCACCCGGCGGGTCTGCGGATCTTCCCGGGCCGGCTGCCGGACGGGCGGACCGCCGCGCCGTTCCGCGTCCCGGCCGAGGTGGTGCCCGCCACCGTCTGGGCGGCGCTGGACTGCCCCGGCGGCTGGGCGGTGATCGCCCCCGGCCGCCCGTACGTGCTGGGCCGGATCGCCGCGGTGGTCCGGGCGCTGCCGCGGCCCGGCGACGAGTGCGTGGTGACCGGCGCGACGGTCGGCGGCGCGGGGCGCAAGGCGGAGGTGCACTCCAGCCTCTACGGCCCCGGCGGTGACCTGCTCGGCTACGCCCGGGCCACCTGGATCGCGTTGCCCCCGCCCTGATCCCTCCTCCCTCAGGACGACCGCCTCCTGCTCCAGCCGGAGGAGGGCATCCCCATCGCGCCTGATTGACCCCCTTGCGCGGACTTGCCAGGCTGTCCCACGGCGCCCTCCGCAACGGCGCCCCCACCGGCGCGCCCGCGCGCCGTGGCAGGAGAGGAGAACGATGTCCGACGGGCAAAGGAGCCCCAGCGCCGGTACCGGCCAGATCGTGGTGTCCGGACTGACCAAGCAGTACAAGAACGTCCGGGCGGTCGACAATCTGTCCTTCACCGTCGAACCGGGACGGGTGACCGGCTTCCTCGGCCCCAACGGCGCCGGTAAGACGACCACCCTGCGCATGCTGCTCAACCTGGTCACCCCCACCGCGGGGACGGCCACCATCGGCGGCCGGCGGTACGCCGACCTGACCGACCCGCTGCACTCGGTCGGCGCCGTGCTGGAGGCGTCGAGCGCGCACAAGGGCCGCACCGGGATCAACCACCTCCGGGTGATCTGCGCGGCCGCGGGACTGCCCCGGCAACGCGCCGACGAGGCGCTCGCGCTGGTCGGGTTGACCCCGGCCGCGAAGCGCAAGTTCAAGGGCTACTCGCTGGGCATGAAGCAGCGGCTCGGGATCGCGGCCGCGATGCTCGGCGACCCCCAGGTGCTGATCCTGGACGAGCCGGCCAACGGCCTCGACCCCGAGGGGATCCGCTGGATGCGCGGGTTCCTCAAGGGGCTGGCCACCGAGGGGCGGACCGTGCTGGTCTCCAGCCACCTGCTCTCGGAGATGCAGCTGCTCGCCGACGACGTGGTGATCATCGCGGCCGGCCGGTTGGTCCGGCAGGGGCCGGTCGACCAGGTGATCGGTTCGATGGCGCACGGCGGCCGGGTGCGGGTGCGTACCCCGCAGGCCGACGAGCTGGTGGCCGCGCTGCGCGAGCAGTCGGCGACGGTGGACGCCGACGGGCACGGCGCGCTGGTGGTGACCGGGGTGGACGCCCCGACCGTCGGCCGGGTGGCCCTGGCCGCCAAGGTCGAGCTGCACGAGCTGACCACGGAACGCCCCGACCTGGAAGGCGTCTTCCTGGAGCTGACGGCCGGAAAGGCGGAGATCCGATGAACCTGGTCCGTTCCGAGCTGCTCAAGATCCGTACCACCAGCACCTGGTGGATCTTCGGCCTGATCACCGTGCCGCTCTGGGCTCTCGCGATGGCCTTCAACTGGTTGCAGACCGAGGCGCTGGCCAACGGGGACTTCGGCGAGGTGTCGGCCGACCAGGCCGACCAGATCGACGCGGTCCGCGACGTGGCGAACCTGGCCGCCAACATCTACACCAACGGCCAGTTCTTCGGCCTGCTCATCGTCATGCTGCTCGGCATCGTGGTGGTGACCAGCGAGTTCTTCCACCAGACGGTGACCACCACGTTCCTCACCGCGCCGCACCGCACCGCCGTGATGATGGCCAAACTGATCGCCGCGGGGGTGCTCGCGCTGCTGTTCTGGCTCGGCACCACGCTGCTGAACCTGGCCGTCGGCCCGCTGATCCTCAACGCCACGGACGTCGGGGCGCACCTCGGCGACGGCGCGGTCTGGCGGGCGGTGGCCCTCAACGGGCTGGCCTACCTGCTCTGGTCGGTGCTGGGGGTGGGGCTCGGGGTGCTGATCCGCAGCCAGATCGGCGCCACCGTGACCGGCATCCTGCTCTACCTGGGCGGCGCGATCGGCGCGGCCATCGCGATCGGGCTGCTGGCCGCGAAGTTCGGCGACTGGATCAACCAGCTCCAGCTGCTGGTGCCCTCGCTGGCCTCCGGGCTGATGGTGAGCGGCACCGACATCCCGGGCAACCCGCCCCGCTGGGCGGGCGCGGCCGTGCTGATCGGTTACGCGGTGGTGGCCGGCGCGATCGGCGTACTGACCATCCGCCGGCGCGACATCTCCTGATCCACCGGCGAGCGCACCGCCGCACCATCCGGCCCCGACCGGTGACCCTGCGTCACCGGTCGGGGTCGTCGTCGCTTAGCAGGACGGAACGGGACACGCAGCGTTTGCCGAACTTCTGGCATCTTCTGTGAAACCGGCCACCAGCCGGAGGCGAGAATGCCTGCGGCATCCGCACGGCGTAGCCTGGGAGCCGTCTCCCGAGCGCCGGTGAAACGCGCCCGGGGGCCACCGCGTGACATTCACAACCGCGTGAAAGAGGCGATTAGCGGCCGTGTCGACCCAGCAGACTTCGCAGGAGAACCCACTGGCGGGTTTCGGCCCGAACGAGTGGATCGTCGAGGAGATGTACCAGCGCTATCTCGCCGACCCCTCGAGCGTCGACTCGGCCTGGCACGACTTCTTCGCCGACTACCGACCCGCCCCGGGCGCCGGCACCCCCCGCTCGGACGGCGCCGCCCCGGCCGCCCGCCCGGAGCCGGCCGAGCAGCAGGAGCCGGTGGCCACGGTCAGCCCCGAGCCGGCCGCCAAGGCCGCACCGGCCCCCGCCAAGCCGGCCGCCAAGCCCGCCGCCAAGCCGGCGGCGAAGGCCGCGGAGCCGGCCCCGGCGAAGCAGGCCGCCCCGGCCAAGCCGGCCGCGAAGGCCCCGGCCGCGAGCGCTGCCGGCACCACCCCGCTGCGCGGCGTCGCCGCCAAGATCGTCCAGAACATGGACGCCTCGCTCTCCGTGCCGACCGCGACGAGCGTCCGCGCGGTCCCGGCGAAGCTGCTCGTCGACAACCGCATCGTGATCAACAACCACCTGGCCCGCGGTCGCGGTGGCAAGGTCAGCTTCACCCACCTCATCGGCTACGCGCTGATCCGGGCGGTGGTCGAGCACCCGGAGATGAACAACTCCTACGCCGAGGTCGACGGCAAGCCGGCGATGGTCCGCCCCGAGCACGTCAACCTCGGCATCGCCATCGACCTGACCAAGCCGGACGGCTCCCGCAACCTGGTGGTGCCCTCCATCAAGGGCTGCGAGCAGATGGACTTCCGGCAGTTCTGGCAGGCGTACGAGGACGTGGTCCGGCGCGCCCGCCGCAACGAGCTGACCATGGACGACTACGCCGGCACCACCATCTCGCTGACCAACCCGGGCGGCATCGGCACGGTCCACTCGATCCCCCGGCTGATGCAGGGCCAGAGCGCCATCGTCGGCGTCGGCGCCATGGAGTACCCGGCGCCGTACCAGGGCATGAGCGAGGCCACCCTGGCCGAGCTGGCGGTCAGCAAGATCATCACGCTGACCAGCACGTACGACCACCGGATCATCCAGGGTGCGCAGTCCGGCGAGTTCCTCAAGGTGATGCACGAGCTGCTGCTCGGCGAGCGCGGCTTCTACGACCAGATCTTCACCTCGCTGCGCCTGCCCTACGAGCCGGTGCGCTGGGTGCAGGACGTGGCGGTCGACTCCGAGGGTCAGATCAACAAGACCGCCCGGGTGCACGAGCTGATCCACGCGTACCGGGTGCGCGGGCACCTGATGGCCGACACCGACCCGCTCGAGTTCAAGATCCGCAAGCACCCCGACCTGGACGTGCTCCAGCACGGGCTGACCCTCTGGGACCTGGACCGGACCTTCCCGGTCAACGGCTTCGCCGGCAAGCAGCGGCTGAAGCTGCGTTCGATCCTCGGCGTGCTGCGCGACTCGTACTGCCGCCGGGTCGGCATCGAGTACATGCACATCCAGGACCCGGAGGAGCGGCGCTGGATCCAGGAGCGGGTCGAGCGCAAGTACGAGAAGCCGAGCCCGGAGGAGCAGAAGCACGTGCTCAACCGGCTCAACGCCGCCGAGGCGTTCGAGACCTTCCTGCAGACCAAGTACGTCGGCCAGAAGCGCTTCTCGCTGGAGGGCGGCGAGTCGCTGATCCCGCTGCTCGGCGAGATCCTCGAGTGCTCCGCCGAGGGCGGGCTGGACGAGGTCGTCATCGGCATGGCGCACCGCGGCCGGCTCAACGTGCTGGCCAACATCGTCGGCAAGCCGTACGAGAAGATCTTCTCCGAGTTCGAGGGGCACCTCGACCCGCGCTCCACCCAGGGCTCGGGCGACGTGAAGTACCACCTCGGCCAGAACGGCAAGTTCACCACCCCGGACGGCGCGCACGCGGTCAAGGTGTCGGTGGTGGCCAACCCGTCGCACCTGGAGGCCGTGGACCCGGTGCTGGAGGGCATCGTCCGGGCCAAGCAGGACCGGATCGACCTCAAGCTGGAGGGCTACACCGTGCTGCCGCTGGCGGTGCACGGCGACGCCGCCTTCGCCGGCCAGGGCGTGGTCGCCGAGACGCTCAACCTGTCGCAGCTGCGCGGCTACCGCACCGGCGGCACCGTGCACGTGGTGGTCAACAACCAGGTCGGCTTCACCACCGCCCCGGAGTACAGCCGGTCCAGCCTCTACAGCACCGACGTGGCCCGGATGATCCAGGCGCCGATCTTCCACGTCAACGGCGACGACCCCGAGGCGGTCGTCCGGGTGGCCCGGCTGGCCTTCGAGTACCGGCAGGCGTTCAACAAGGACGTCGTGATCGACATGGTCTGCTACCGCCGGCGCGGGCACAACGAGGGCGACGACCCGTCGATGTCCAACCCGGAGATGTACAAGATCATCGACTCGAAGCGGTCGGTCCGCAAGCTCTACACCGAGGAGCTGATCGGGCGCGGTGACATCACCGTGGAGGACGCCGAGGAGCTGCTGCGCGACTACCAGGGGCAGCTCGAGCGGGTCTTCAAGGCCACCCGGGACGCCGCCACCAGCCCGCGCCAGCTCAGCCGCCCGAAGCGCGAAGAGGAGCCGGAGCCGCAGGTCGAGACCGCTACCGACGCCGCCGTGGTGAAGGCGATCGGCGAGGCGCACGTCAACCTGCCGGAGGGCTTCACCCCGCACAAGCGGATCCAGCAGCTGCTCGACCGGCGGGCGAAGATGTCCGTCGAGGGCAACATCGACTGGGGCTTCGGCGAGATCATCGCGTTCGGCTCGCTGCTGCACGACGGGGTCACCGTCCGGCTCGCCGGGCAGGACTCCCGCCGGGGTACCTTCGTCCAACGGCACGCCTCGATCGTCGACGCCCAGACCGGCGACGACTACCTGCCGCTGAAGTCGCTCACCGGCGACGGCGAGCGGTCCCGCTTCTTCGTGCACGACTCGCTGCTCTCCGAGTACGCGGCGATGGGCTTCGAGTACGGCTACTCGGTGGAGAACATCAACGCGCTGGTCGCCTGGGAGGCCCAGTTCGGTGACTTCGTCAACGGCGCCCAGTCGGTGATCGACGAGTTCATCTCCTCGGGCGAGGTGAAGTGGGGCCAGCGCTCCGCGGTCACCCTGCTGCTGCCGCACGGCCACGAGGGCCAGGGCCCGGACCACACCTCCGGCCGCCCGGAGCGGTTCCTCCAGCTCTGCGCCGAGGACAACATGCGGGTGGCCGTCCCGACCACCCCGGCGAACTACTTCCACCTGCTGCGCCGGCAGGCCCTGTCGCCGAAGCGCAAGCCGCTGGTGGTGTTCACGCCGAAGTCGCTGCTGCGGCACAAGCTCTGCGTGTCGCCGGTGGAGGACTTCACCACGGGTACCTTCCAGCCGGTCCTGGCCGACCAGGCTGCCCCGGCGCCGGAGCAGGTGAAGCGGGTGCTGCTCTGCTCGGGCAAGGTCTACTACGACCTGTTCCAGGCCCGCCAGGAGCGTGGCGTCACCGACACCGCGATCATCCGGATGGAGCAGCTCTACCCGCTGCCCGTCGAGGAGGTCCGGGCCGCCCTGTCGCGCTACCCGAACGCCGAGGACTTCGCCTGGGTCCAGGAGGAGCCGGCCAACCAGGGCGCCTGGTCGTTCGTCGCGCTCAACCTGCTGGAGCACCTGCCCGAGGTCCGGCTGCGCCGCATCTCCCGCCCGGCTGCCGCCGCCCCGGCGGTCGGCTCGGCGAAGATGCACGAGGTCGAGCAGAACGCGCTGATCGAGGCGGCCCTGCCCCGCCCGTGACCCGAACGGCAGCGGCCCGTCCCGACGCCGGGGCGGGCCGCTGCCGTCGGCCGGCCGACGACGAAAGGACGAACCGATGTACTTCACCGACCGTGGCATCGAGGAGCTGGTCGAGCGCCGGGGCGAGGAGCAGGTCAGCCTGGAGTGGCTCGGCGAGCGGCTGCGCGACTTCGTCGACCTGAACCCGGAGTTCGAGACGCCGGTCGAGCGGTTCGCCACCTGGTTGGCCCGGCTCGACGACGAGGACGACGAGTGACCGGCTGACCGGTACGCGGTGCGGTCGCGCCCGCCTGGCTGTTCAGCCCGGGCCGCCCGGGCCCGGTCCGGCAACCACCCGTTCGGCCATGGCGTGCGCCCAGACCGCGTCGAGGTCGGCCCCGGGGGGAAACCGGCCGGCCAGTTCCAGGTCGACCAGCCCGTGTGCCAGGCCCCAGAGGGCGCGCGCCGCGGTCAGGTCACCACCGGTCACCCGCAGCAGCGGCGCGGCGGCGGCCGCCTCCACGCCGGGCGCGAGACGCTCGCGGGCCAGCGGCAGCCGGGTGGCGATCTCGTACAGCCGGGGATGCCGGAGCGCCCAGTCCCGGTACGCGGCGGCGAGGGACGGCAGGTCCGGCGCCGCTTCCAGGGCTGCGGCGAGCCGCTGTAGCGCCCGTTGCTGGAGGGCGGCCTCGATCTCCGGCTTTCCCGCGACGTGCTTGTACAACGACGGCGCCTGAATGCCCAGTTCGTCGGCGAGCCGGCGCATCGTGACGGCCTCCGGCCCGGCGCGCTCCAGCAGTCGTTCGGCGGCGTCGACGATCTCCTCGCGGCGGCTCACCGGCGCGGCTCCGCCACCCACCCGCGGCAGAGCACGAAGGCCAGCACGAGCAGCACCGACAGGGTGCCGTCCCAGATCAGGATGCTGCCGGTCCCCTCGATCGCGGCGTTCCGGGCGTAGACCAGCGCGGTCACCGTCATCGCCACCTTGTGGAAGATCACCAGCGGCCATACCCCGCGGTAGCCCCGGGGACGCACGGCCAGCAGGGCGAAGAGCCCGGCGAAGACCACGAAGCCGTACGCCCGCCACGTCTCCACCACCGTGACGGCGGGTTCGGCGTCGGCGACCGTGCCGTACGCGCCCACTGCCGCCCCCACCGCGCCGACCGCGGACAGCCAGAGCAGCACCCGGCCGGCCCGGTCCCGGACGCGCCCGCCGTCGGTCGTCGCCGGTCGATTCGCCACGGTCGTCACGGCATCCCCTCTCTGTGGCTAACGCTGTTAGCTTAGACGCTAGCGAACGGTGTTAGCCAGGTCAACAGGGAGTCCGTGATCCCTCGCCGCCGGGCATGGTCGTCGACGAAGAACAGGCCGGCCCCGGCCGCGTTCAGCGGATCGCCGCGGCCAGCAGGCCCGGGTTCAGCGGATCGCCGCGGCCAGCAGGCCCGGGTTCAGCGGGTCGCCGCGGCGAGCAGGCCCAGGTAGCGCTCGACGACGGCGGTGGTCCGTTCGGCGTCGCCGGTAGCCAGCAGGTCGAGCAGGGCCCCGCGCAGCAGCGCCAGGCCGAGGGCGGCGTCCGCACCGCCCTCCCCCGCCCCGCCGGCCACCTCGGCGAGCAGCCCGAGCCAGTCCTCCACCGTCTGCCGGGCGAAGCCCGCCCACGGTCCGTCCGGCTCGCTCAGCGAGCGGGCGTACGCCTGGGTCCAGAGGACCAGCATCGGCCGGTGCGCCGGGTCCACCAGCCAACCCCAGGTCGCCCGCACCGCCGCGGCGAGGTCGTCGGCGCCGCCCGCCTCCCGGACCCGCCGCAGCGCGGCCAGCTCGTCGGCCCGCGCCCGCCCGAGCAGGGCGCGGACGAGCTCGTCCTTGGAGCCGAAGAGGAAGAGCAGCACCCGAGGGCTGGAGCCGATGGCGGCGGCGAGCGGGCGTAGCGACAGCTCGGCCAGCCCGTGCGCCAGGGCGTACCGGTAGGCGGATTCCAGGAGTTCGTCGCGGCGGACGCTGGGGGGTCGCTCAGGCTGGCTCACAGCGCTACTCTGCCACTGAAACGACTGTTTCAGTGGCAGGAGGGGTGTCGATGAGCGACGAGGTCCTGATCCGTCCGCTGGGCCGTCCCGGCGACCTCGGCTGGGTGCTGCTGGCCCACGGCGAGACGTACGCCGCCGAGTTCGGCTGGGACACCAGCTTCGAGGCGCTGGTGGCCCGGATCGTCGCCGACTACGCCGCGAGCCCCGACCCGGCCCGGGAGGCCGCCTGGATCGCCGAGATCGCCGGTGAGCGGGTCGGCTGCGTCTTCTGCGTCGCGGCCGACGACGAGACGGCCCAGCTACGGACCCTGCTGGTCGATCCCGCGGCCCGGGGCCGATCCCTCGGCGGCCGACTGGTCGACGAGTGCCTCGCCTTCGCGCAACGGGCCGGCTACGCCCGCATCCGGCTCTGGACCACCCACCCCCTGGTCGCCGCCCGCCGGATCTACCTCTCCCGCGGCTTCCGGCTGGTGCGGGAGGAACCGCACCACAGCTTCGGCGCGGACCTGACCGGGCAGGTGTACGAACGGGAGCTGGCGCCGGCCGGCGGCTGACGCGAGTGGACGAGCCGACCGTTGACGTGGACCGCCCTCGTCGCGTCCACTGGAGGACAGACAACTCCGGGTCGGCGCGGCGTCACCTGGAGTCGTCGCGAGGACACGGGCGGGTCAGCCACCGCCCGAGGCCGGGAGGCGGCGATGAACCCCGAGGAGGCCCGCAAACCACCGCAGGACGCCGTGACCGTCCGCCACCTGCGGCTCGGCGTCGGATCGGTCGGCATCGCACTGCCGGTGGTGCTGGTGGTCGGCCACCAGCTCGTCACCCCCCGGCTCACCCTGCTCGATTCGCTCAGCGGCTACTACCACACCGAACTGCGGGACGTCCTCGTCGGCGCGCTCTGCGCCATCGGGGTGTTCCTGATCAGCTACCGGTACCGCTGGCCCGACGACCTGCTCGGCACGGTAGCGGGCGGGCTGGCGATCCTGGTGGCGCTCTTCCCCACCACCGTCGGCGCGGCGGCCGGCACCGTCGGCTCCGGCGACCGGTTCGTCGGCGTGGTGCACCAGGTGGCCGCCGGGGCGCTCTTCGCACTCCTCGCGGTCTTCTGCCTCGTCCTCTTCACCCGCCCGGATCGGGCCGGCGTGCCGCCGCGCCGCTCGGCGGTCCGGTTCTACCGGCTCTGCGGCGGCCTCATCGTGCTGGCGATCGCGCTCGCGCTGGCGAGCACGCAACTCCCGGCGGAGGTACGGCACACGCTCAAGCCGGTGCTCTGGTGCGAGACGCTCGCCGTGTTCGCCTTCGGCGCCGCGTGGGTGGTCAAGAGCGACGCGTTGTTCCGGGCCACCGGGCCGGCCGGCACCGCCTCCGGGCCGGCCGGGCCCGCCCCCGGGGCAGCCGGGCCCGCCCCCGGGGCAGCCGGCACCACTCCCGGGGCGGCCGGCACCGCCACCGGGCCGGCCGGCACCACCCCCGGGGCGGCTGGGACCAGGCCCTCCTGACCGGTCCGGGCCGTCCGGCCCGGGAAGAAGGACCCGGGCGGGGCGTACCGCGATCTTGTAGCGTGAGGTCGTGGCACGCAGCGTGTATCTGACGAGTGTCGGATCGGGTGGGGGCAAGTCGACGGTCGCACTCGGGCTGGCCGAGCTGTTGTCCCGTCAGGTCGAGCGGATCGGCGCGTTCCGGCCGCTGGTCGCCGGCCGGGGGCCCGACCAGATCCTCGCCCTGCTCACCGAGCGTTACCGGGTGGACCTGCCGGTCGAGGAGCTGTACGGCGTCACCTACGCCGAGGCCACCGCGCTGGTCGCGGAGGGCCGGCGGGAGGAGCTGATCTCCCGGATCGTGGCCCGCTACCGGGAGGTCGAGCGGCGCTGCCCGGCGGTCGTCGTGGTGGGCAGCGACTTCGCCGACGGGGACGGGGCCGGCCCTCGCGAGCTGGCCTTCAACGCCCGGCTGGCGACCGAGTTCCGCAGCGTGGTGGTGCCCGTGGTCGACGGGTTCGGGCAGCAGCCGGAGGCGATCGCGGCCGCGGTCCGCGGGGCGTACCACGACCTGGCCGACCTGGGCGCGACGGTTGTGGCGGTGGTCGCCAACCGGGTGCCCGGGCCGATGCCCCTGCCCGACCTGCCGGTCCCCGCGTACGCCATCCCGGAGGTCCCCGCCGTGTCGGCGCCGACGGTGGCCGAGGTGGCCGCCGCGCTCGGCGCCACCCTGCTCGCCGGCGACGACACGGCACTCGACCGGGACGTGCTCGATTACGTGGTCGGCGCCGCGCACGTGCCCACCCTGCTGGACCACCTGACCGACGGGGCCCTGGTGATCACCCCGGGCGACCGGGCCGACCTGCTGGTGGCCGCGAGCGCCGCGCACGTGGCCGGCCAGGTCTCGGTGGCCGGGCTGGTGCTCACCCTCGGTGAGCAACCCGACCCACGGGCGATGCGGCTGGTCGAGCGGCTCAACACCGGGCTGGCCGTGCTCTCGGTGACCAGCGACAGCTACGACACGGTGGCGGCGTCCAGCCGGATCGAGGGGCGGCCCAGCACCGCGAACCCGCGCAAGGTGGAGGCCGCCCTCGGCGCCTTCGAGCGCTGCGTGGACACCGTGGACCTGGCCCGCCGGCTGCGGGTCAGCCGCTCCGCCCGGGTCACCCCGTTGATGTTCGAGAACGACCTGATCGACCGGGCCCGCGGGCAGCGCCGCCGGCTGGTGCTGCCGGAGGGCACCGAGGAACGCATCCTGCGGGCCGCGGAGATCCTGCTGCGCCGGGGCGTGGCCGAGCTGACCCTGCTGGGCCGGCCCGAGGACGTCGCGCGGCGCACCCGGGAGCTGGGCGTCGACATCACCGACGCGCAGGTGATCGACCCGGCGCGCAGCGAGTGGCGGGACGAGTTCGCCGCCGAGTACGCGAAGCTCCGCGCCCACCGGGGAATGACCGTCGAACTGGCGCACGACATCGTGGCGCAGCCGAACTACTTCGGCACCATGATGGTGGGGACCGGCCGGGCCGACGGCATGGTCTCCGGGGCCACCCACACCACGGCGGCCACCATCCGGCCGGCGTTCGAGATCATCCGGACGCTGCCCGACGTCTCGGTCGCGTCCAGCGTCTTCTTCATGCTGCTCGCCGACCGGGTGCTGGTCTACGGCGACTGCGCGGTGAACCGGGACCCGGACGCCGCCCAGCTCGCCGACATCGCCATCTCGTCGGCCGAGACCGCGGCCCGGTTCGGCATCGAGCCGCGGGTGGCCATGCTGTCCTACTCGACCGGCAGCTCGGGCGCCGGGGAGGATGTGGAGAAGGTCGCGGCGGCCACCGCGCTGGTCCGGCAACGCCGACCCGACCTCCTGGTGGACGGACCGATCCAGTACGACGCGGCGATCGACCCGCAGGTCGCGGCGACCAAGCTGCCGGACAGCCCGGTCGCGGGGCGGGCCACGGTGTTCATCTTCCCCGACCTGAACACCGGCAACAACACGTACAAGGCGGTGCAGCGCTCGGCCGGCGCGGTGGCGGTCGGCCCGGTCATGCAGGGCCTGCGCCGGCCGGTCAACGACCTGTCCCGGGGTGCCACCGTGCCCGACATCGTCAACACGGTGGCGATCACCGCCATCCAGGCCGCCACCGCCGGAGCGTCACGATGAGCCGCATCCTCGTCCTCAACTGCGGGTCCTCGTCGGTGAAGTACCGGCTGTACGACGGCGACCAGGTGCGCGACAAGGGCACCGTCGAGCGGGTCGGCGAGCCCGGCGGCGGGCCGGCCGACCACGAGAGCGCGGTCCGGGAGATCATCGACGGGCTGGACCTCACCGGGTTGGCCGGCGTCGGGCACCGGGTGGTGCACGGCGGCCGGAAGTTCAGCGAACCGGTGCTGATCGACGATGCGGTGTTCGCGGCGATCGAGGATCTGGTCCCGCTCGCCCCGCTGCACAACCCGGCGAACCTGGCCGGCATCCGGGTGGCCCGGGAGGCGCTGCCGGACACCCCGCAGGTGGCCATCTTCGACACCGCGTTCCACCACACCCTCCCCGAGGCCGTCGCCACCTACGCCATCGACCGGGAGATCGCGCAGCGGTACGGCATCCGCCGGTACGGCTTCCACGGCACCTCGCACGCGTACGTCTCGCGCCGCGCCGCGGATCTGCTGGGCCGGCCGTACGCCGAGTCGAACATGATCACCCTGCACCTGGGCAACGGGGCGAGCGCCTGTGCCGTCCAGGGTGGCCGGAGCGTGGCCACCTCGATGGGCATGTCGCCGCTGGAGGGTCTGGTGATGGGCACCCGCAGCGGCGACCTGGACCCGACCGTGATCTTCCACCTGCGCCGGGAGGCAGGGCTGGGCGTGGACGAGATCGACGACCTGCTCAACCACCGCAGCGGCCTGCTCGGCCTGACCGGGGTCAACGACATGCGCGAGGTGCTGGCCCGCCGGGACGCCGGGGACGCCGCCGCGGCCCTCGCCTTCGACGTCTACTGCCGGCGGATCACCAGCTACGTGGGCGGGTACTACGCGCTGCTCGGACGGGTCGACGCGGTGGTCTTCACCGCCGGGGTGGGCGAGCACGCCGCGCCGGTCCGCGCGGCGTCGCTGGCCGGCCTGGCACGGCTCGGGATCGCCGTCGACCCGGCCCGCAACGCCGGCAGCGGCGACCGGGTGATCTCCCCCGACGGGGCCGAGGTCGCGGTCTGCGTGATCGGCACCGACGAGGAGCGGGAGATCGCCCGGGAGACCCGGGAGGTGCTGGCCGCGGCGGACTGAGCCGGGCGGTCCTGGCCGCGACGGACGCGGCCGGGACGACGCCGGCCGCGACGGACGCGGCCGCGGCGACGCGGGTCGTGGCGGACGCGGGTCGTGGCGGACGCGGGTCGTGGCGGACGCGGGTCGTGGCGGACGTGGGGCGCGGCATCGCCCGGCGGCCGGACCGCCGCCGGGCCGGGGCCGCGACCGGGCTCAGCCCAGCGCCAGCCAGGCCACCAGGGCGACCACCACGACGGCGGCGGCGACGATGCCGGCGACCAGCGGCAGCCGGGACGGGGCGGCCGCGCCGGGGGTCGCCTCGGGGGAGTCGACGAACGCGCGGAACTGCGCTGTGTTGCCGCTCGGGTCGGTGTAGTTCTCAGCCATGCGGGTGACCCTAGCGAAGCGCGTCCACCGGCACGGTCCCCGGCCGGGCCGGTGCCGGAAACCCGACCCGGCCGGTGGAGGCGCGCCGTCCGGGTGGTGGCGGTGACCGGTCCGGACGGTGGGACCGGCCGGGCACGGGGCCGCCTACCGTGCGGGGATGAGGGTGCAGCGGCTGATCGCCGCGTTGGTGACGGCGCTGCTGGCGGGCTGCGGCCCGGCCACCGCCGCGACCGGCGAGTCGGGCCCGGTCGCCGCACGGCACGCCCCGTCGCGGCCGTACCCGGTGGGGGTCCGGCAGTTCGTGCTCGACCCGGACGGCCCCCGGCCGCTACCGGTCACCGTCTGGTATCCGGCCGGTCCGGCCGACCGGCGCCCGGTCGGCGGGCCCGCGGGGCCGGTGGTGCGGGCCGCCGCGCCGGTGGCCGCCGGGCGGTTCCCCGTGGTGGTCTACAGCCACGGCCTGCGCAGCCTCCCCGACCTGCACGCGCCGCTGACCAGCCGCTGGGCCGCCGCCGGGTTCGTGGTGGCCGCGCCCACCTTCCCCCGCACCAACCTGCGGGCCCGCGACTTCACCCGCGCCGACGTGCGCAACCAGCCGGCCGACGGCTGGCGGCTGATCCGCCACCTGGTGGGCCTGGACGCCCGGCGCGGGGACCCGCTCGCCGGGCACCTGGACGTCGCCCGGTTCGCGGCGGCCGGCCACTCGGCCGGCGGCTTCACCACGGCCGGCATGTTCACCTCCGGGCACTCGGCGCGGCTGCGTTCCGGCATCGTGCTCGCCGGGGGCGGACTGGCCGGCAGCTTCGCCGGGCCGGCCGCGCCGCTGCTGTTCGTGCACGGCGCCGCCGACCCGATCGTGCCGGAAGCGGTGGGCCGGGCCGCCTACCAGCGCAGCCGCGGGCCGGCCATCTTCCTGAGCCTGCCCGGCCAGGGCCACGGCGCGTACCTGACCCCGGGCCGGCCCGGCTTCGTCCAGGTCCTCGCCGCCACCACCGACTTCCTCCGGTGGACCCTCTACGACGACCGGGCCGCGCTGCGCCGGCTGCCGGCCGACGCGCTGCTGGCCGGCACCACCACCCTGACCACCCGCGCCCTGCCCGGCTGAGAACCACCGGTGATGAGCCACGAACTGTCCGAGCGGCAGTTGACCGCGATCCGGGAGGTGCGGGAGCTGACCGGGACGGCCGGCATCCCGGTCTGGCTGCGCGGCGGGTGGGCGATGGACTTCCACCTGGGCGAGGTCACCCGGCCGCACGTCGACGTCGACTGGTACTGCTGGCGGTCCGACGCCGTCCGCCTGGCCGCCCTGCTCGACGGGCACGGCTGGCGGCCCGACCCCCGGCTGCCGGTCGAGCGGCAACTGGACCTGCTCCGCGACGACGTGGAGCTGAGCTTCGCGTACCTGGACCGGGACGCGCGGGGCCGGGTGGTGGTGGGGTCCGGGCCGTGGGCCGGCACGCCGCTGCCGGAGGGCATGCTGGACGGCCCGCCCGGACGGATCGGCCCGCACCGGGCACCGGTGATCAGCCTCGCCGCGCAGATCGAGTTCAAGGAGATGTACCCGGTGTGGATGCCGGAGCGGCCCCGTCGCGCCAAGGACGCCACGGACCTGGCCCGCCTCCGGGCGAGCCGGGGCGACCACCCGACCCGCTGAGATCATCCCCGGTCGGGCGTCGGTCCGTGCCCCCCTCGGCCGATGTCCGGCCGGCCGCCCCCGTTCGCGAGGCACAATCGTCTCCATGTTTCGTCGCCGTACCGCCCTGGTCGCCGCCGCGCTGGTCACCGCCGGTCTGGCCGGCTGCTCCGGTGGCGCCGCCCCGACCGTGGGGAAGGCCCCCGAGGACCCGCCGAAGGCGACCACCGCGGCCCCCCGGGTACCGGCCGGGCACGCGCCCACGACGAGCTTCGCGGTCGGCGTACGCGAGCTGAAGCTCAGCCGCGGCGGCGACCGCCCCCTGCCGGTGACCATCTGGTATCCGGCGCGGGGCGCGGCGGGTGGCACGCCGGAGCGGTCGGCGCCGGCCGCGGCCGGGCGGTTCCCGGTGGTGATGTTCAGCCACGGGCTGGGCGGCCGGCCGGCGGACTACCAACTGCTGCTGCGCCGCTGGGCGGCGGCCGGGTTCGTGGTGGCCGCCCCGACGTTCCCGCACACCGGCGCCGGTGGCGACGGTAACCCGCTGGACGTGCTCAACCAGCCGGCCGACGTGTCGTACGCGCTCACCCGGGTGCTCGCCCTGGACCGGAAGGCGGGCGACCCGCTGCGCGGGCACCTGGACCCGGAGCGGGTCGCGGCGGCCGGGCACAGCGCGGGCGGGGTGACCACGATCGGGCTCTTCACCGCCGGGCGGGACGACCGGCTCGACGCGGGCATCGTCTTCGCCGGTACGGCGCTGGGCGTCGGCACCGCCTTCGCCGGGGCGGCCGCGCCGCAGCTCTTCGTGCACGGCGAGGCCGACGAGGTGGTGAGCTACGCCGCCGGCAAGGCGGTCTACGACGCGGTGCCGTGGCCGAAGGCGATGCTCAGCCTGCCCAAGGGCGACCACGGGCGGGCACTGCTCAGCGACGGCACCGCGCTGCGGGTGGTCGCCGACACCACGGTCGAGTTCCTCCGCTGGACGCTGTACGGCGACGCGACGGCGAAGCGGCGGCTGCCCGCCGACGCCACCCGGGGCGGCCTGGCCACCCTGGACGACCACCTCTGAGCGGGCCGTCCGGGGCGGCGGCGCGGGTCATGTAAAGGACTCCGGTG
>NZ_KQ058900.1 GCF_000982955.1 Micromonospora sp. HK10
CAAGGAAATGGGCACCACCGAGGCCGGCACCAACTCCATCAACGACATCACCCCGGTGCTGAACAAGGAGACCGGCGCCAAGGACGCCTACAAGTCGGTCGAGATCAGCACCCCCAAGGCCGACGACAAGCAGACCGACAAGCTTCGGGCTGACGTGGTCAAGACCGTCGACGCCGGCCGTGCCGTGGTCGCCAACATCGCGGGC
Organism: Micromonospora sp. HK10; assembly: GCF_000982955.1. Lineage (GTDB taxonomy): Bacteria > Actinomycetota > Actinomycetes > Mycobacteriales > Micromonosporaceae > Micromonospora. The sequence continues at coordinate 206 of NZ_KQ058900.1, forward strand.
ACCGCCACCGACACCGACGGCAACACCCACTCCTTCGAAGGCGGCCACTACATCAGCGTCGTCGGCTACCGCGACAACGGCCACACCGTCACGATCGCCGACAGCGCCAACCCGAACACCGCCTCCTACCGCATGAGCGTCGACAACCTCGCCGACTGGATCGCCACCCGCGGCTACAGCGCCTCCTGACGATCCAAGCACCAGCGAAAGGGCCCGACCCCGTACGGGGTCGGGCCCTTTCGGCGCATCAGCCGCCGGAGTCGTCCAGCTCGGCCCCGTCGGGCGGGGTGTCGTCGTCGCGGCTGGCCAGCCAGCCGTCGGGCAGGAACACCTTGCCGGGGGAGTTGGTCCGCCCGCGCGGCTGCCCCAGGGTCTCCACCGGGAACGGCACGGCCGGGTCGAGCTTGCCGAGCAGGTCGTCGAGCTGCGCCAGGCTCTCGATCATGGCGAGGGAACGGCGCAGCTCGCTGCCGATCGGGAACCCCTTGAGATACCAGGCGACGTGCTTACGGAAGTCGGTGCAGCCGTCCCGCTCACCCCGCGCCGGGTTGCGGGCACCCGCCACGAACTGGTCGACCAGCAACTCGGCGTGCCGGCGCATGGTCACCGCCACCTCGCCGAGGCTCGGCAGCCGCCGCTCGCCACGACCGTTGAAGGCTGCCTCCAGGTCGGCGAAGAGCCACGGCCGGCCCAGGCAGCCGCGCCCGATCACCACGCCGTCCACCCCGGTGTGGTCGACCATCCGCAGCGCGTCGTCGGCCTCCCAGATGTCGCCGTTGCCCAGCACGGGCACGTCCAGCGCCTGCTTGAGGGTGGCGATGGCGTCCCAGTCGGCGGTGCCCGAGTAGCGCTGCGCGGCCGTACGCCCGTGCAGGGCGACCGCGGCGACGCCGGCGTCCTGGGCGGCCAGCCCCGCCTCGACGTACGTCAGGTGGTCGTCGTCGATGCCCTTGCGCATCTTCACCGTGACCGGCACCCCGGCGGGTGACGCGGCGTCCACCGCGGCCCGCACCAGCCGGGCGAAGAGCCGCCGGCGCCACGGCAGGGCCGAGCCACCGCCGCGGCGGGTGACCTTCGGGACCGGGCAGCCGAAGTTGAGGTCGATGTGGTCGGCGAGGTCCTGCTCGACCACGATCCGCACGGCGGCGGCGGTGATCTCCGGGTCGGTGCCGTAGAGCTGGAGGCTGCGCGGCTGCTCCTCGGCACCGAAGGCGATCATGCGGAGGGTCTTCGGGTTCCGCTCGACCAACGCCCGGGTGGTGATCATCTCGCAGACGTAGATGCCGCCGCCCTGCTCCCGGCAGAGCCGGCGGAAGCCGACGTTGGTGATCCCGGCCATCGGCGCGAGCACCACCGGCGGCCACACCTGGTGCGGCCCGACAGTCAGCGGTGCGGTGATGGTCGGAGCGGTCACCTGACCAGTGTAGGGAGCGGTTCTCGGGTACCGCCGCCTACCGGGCCGCCGCCCCCTGCGGCGCGGACGACGGCGCGCTGCCGGGCTCCCCCGCCGGCATGATCAGCAGCAGCGCGAGGGCGCCCAGCCCGCCCGCGACGGCACCGACGAACTGCACGACGCCGTAGCCGACCCCGGCGGCCAGCAGCGTGAGGAAGACCGCCACCGAGATCGCCCCGGCCACGTGCGTGGTCGACTCGAACACCGCCGAGGCCGTCCCCTGGTCGGCCGGCGGCGCGTGACCGACACACACCCGGGTCAACCCGACGTAGATCGGGCCGGCGCTGAGCCCCCAGGCGACGAGGATGCCCACCACGAGCACCAGCGGCCCGCCCGCGTTGACCGCGACCAGCGCGAGCGTGACCGCGCACAGGACCAGGGCGACGGTCACCACCCGCCGCGCCCCGAACCGGCGGATCAGCGCGCCGGCCGGAGCGGCGCTGACCAGCGCGCCGAGCAGCACCGGGGCCAGCACCAGCCCGGCGCCCGCCGGGGACAGGCCGTGGACCTCCTGGAGGTAGAGGCTGCCCACGACCACCACCACCGCGTACGCGGCCGAGTGCGCGGCGAAGGCGAGGCAGCCGGCCACCAGCCGGCGCGACCGGAGCAGGGCCGGCCGGACCAGCGGGTCAGCCACCCGCCGCTCGACGCGTACCAGGAGGAACAGCAGCACCGGGGAGGCGGCCACCGCGCCGAGCGCGACCGGGTCCGGACCCGACTCGGCGATCCGGTTGGCACCGAAGATCAACGCGAGCAGCGCGCCGGTGGCCAGGACCGCGCCGGCGAGGTCCAGCCGCTGTCGGTCGCCCGGGTCGGGCCGGCCCGCCGGGAGCAGCAGCCGGGCCGCCACCACCGCCATCAGCCCGACCGGCACGGTGGCCAGGAAGACCCAGCGCCAGCCCAGGTGCGAGGTGAGCAGGCCGCCGACGATCGCGCCGGCCAGACCGGCCGTGTTCGCGGCGGCGGCGACGACCGCGAACACCCGGCTGCGCCACGGCTCGTCCGGGAAGAACGTCGCCGCCGACGCCAGGGTCGCCGGGATGGCGAGGGCCGCGCCGGCGCCCTGCAGGACCCGGCCGAGCAGCAGCGGGAGCAGCGCGGTGGCCAACCCGGCCAGGACCGAGCCGAGAGTCGCCAGGGCGAGGCTGCCGACGATCAGCGGGCGGCGCCCCCACAGGTCGCAGAGCCGGCCCCCGAGCAGCAGCAGGCCACCGATGCTCAGCGAGTACAACGTCACGACCCACTGCAGGCGGGCCGCGTCGAGGTGGAACTCCGCGCCGATGCGCGGCAGCGCGGTGGCCACCGCCAGGCTGTCGAAGAGCACCAGGAACATGGCGCTGGCCAGGACCAGGGCGGTGGGCCAGCGGTGCACCGCCACCGCGGGTGCCGGGGCGACGGACGGTTCGGTGGTCGCCTGCCGCATCCCGCCCCCTCCGCTGTCCGTGGGGACCTGCTACCCGGGTACTCCCGGCGGCTAACGGCCACCGGCGCGCGGAATCCAGACACGTCAACCCGTCGCCCCGCCCGGCAGGTACGCGGAAGGGCGCCGTCGGCGACGGCGCCCTTCCGGGTACGAGGTCAGCAGCCGGGCAGGCGCTCGATCAGGTAACGCTCGACCTGGTCCAGGGAGATGCGCTCCTGGCCCATGGTGTCCCGGTTCCGCACGGTCACCGCGTTGTCGTCCAGCGTGTCGAAGTCGACGGTGACGCAGAACGGCGTGCCGATCTCGTCCTGCCGGCGGTAGCGGCGGCCGATGGCCTGCGAGTCGTCGAACTCGACCACCCAGCGCTTACGCAGGTCGGTGGCGAGCTGCTTGGCCTTCGGCGAGAGCGCCTCGTTGCGGGACAGCGGCAGCACCGCCACCTTGACCGGGGCCAGCCGCGGGTCGAAGCGCATGACGGTGCGCTTGTCCACGCCGCCCTTGGTGTTCGGCGCCTCGTCCTCGTCGTACGCCTCGAGCAGGAACGCGAGCACCGCGCGGGTCAGGCCGGCGGCCGGCTCGATCACGTACGGGATCCAGCGCTCGCTCCTGGTCTGGTCGAAGTACGACAGGTCGACCCCGGAGTGCTTGCTGTGCGTGGAGAGGTCGAAGTCGGTGCGGTTGGCGATGCCCTCCAGCTCGGCGAACTCGGAGCCGCCGAACTGGAACCGGTACTCGATGTCGACGGTGCGCTTCGAGTAGTGGGAGAGCTTCTCCTTGGGGTGCTCGTAGAAGCGCAGGTTCTCCTCGGACAGGCCCAGGTCGAGGTACCAGTTCCAGCGCTCCTGGAGCCAGTACTCGTGCCACTGCTCGTCGGTGCCCGGCTCGACGAAGAACTCCATCTCCATCTGCTCGAACTCGCGGGTCCGGAAGATGAAGTTGCCCGGGGTGATCTCGTTGCGGAACGACTTGCCGGTCTGCGCGATGCCGAACGGCGGCTTCTTGCGGGCGACCGTCTCCACGTTCTTGTAGTTGACGAAGATGCCCTGGGCGGTCTCCGGACGCAGGTAGTGCATGCCCTCGTCGCTCTCCACCGGGCCCAGGTAGGTCTTCATCAGGCCGTTGAACATCTTCGGCTCGGTGAAGGTGCCCTTGTTGCCGCAGTTCGGGCAGTTCAGCTCGGACAGCGAGGTGAGCGGCTTGCCGTGCTTCTCGGCGTACGCCTCTTCGAGGTGGTCGGCGCGGAACCGCTTGTGGCAGGACTGGCACTCGGTCAGCGGGTCGACGAACTCGGCGATGTGGCCGCTGGCCTCCCAGACCTGGCGGGCCAGGATGACCGCCGAGTCCAGGCCGACGACGTCGTCGCGCTGCTGGACCATGGTCCGCCACCACTGCCGGCGGACGTTCTCCTTGAGCTCCACGCCGAGCGGACCGTAGTCCCACGCCGACCGGGTGCCCCCGTAGATCTCGCTGGAGGGGAAGACGAAGCCTCGGCGCTTGGCGAGGCTGACGACGGCGTCGATACGGTCGGCTGGCATGTTTCCTCCTACGCCGGCTGGCGGTCGGCGGGGGCGATGTGAGTGGAACCGGACGGTTCGGGACAACGGTACGACCGCCCGAGTCCCGAGCCCAGCAGAATACCGGGGCCCGGTCAGCTCACCCCACACACCTCCATGCCGCCCGTCTGCTGGTCCGGCGCGAGGGTCACCGTCTGGGCCTCCCGCTTGCCGCCGGCGAGGGTCACGTCGACCGGCACGGTCAACGTCTGCGGGTCCACCTCGCCGACCCGGTAGCCGGAGATCTGCGGTTCGGTGGCCACCCGCTGCTCGAACTCCGTGCGGGACTCGCGCCGCCGGGCGTCGTCGCAGAGCTGGTCGTACGCCTTGGACCAGTCCTTCTCGACGAGGGCCTGGTAGTAGTCGTCGGTGACCGCCCGGCCCTGTTCCTCGACGGCCTGGACGTTGCTCACCGCCAGCCCGACCACCGCGGCGCCGCCGCCGCCGCAGCAGAGCAGCACGGCGAGCGCGCCGACGCCGAGGCCGAGCCAGAGGCGGGCCCGCCGGCCCTCGGTGGGCGGGGCGGCGAAGGGCGGGGCGACCCCGGGACCGGGCGGGGGTGCGGGAACGCCGGGGTCCGCCGGCGAGTCCGGTGCCGCGGGCGCGTCGGACGGCACGGGATGCGGGGGTGGGGCGGCCGGGCCGGGTGCGGTCATACGCCAGAGGGTAGTGCCCTCCGCGTCACCGGTAAGGACCTGCGGCCCGATCACTGGCGACGATGACGATCTCGCCGTCCGGCGCGGCGCTGGCGAGGGTCTCGTACGCCGACGGCTCGTCGACGGACTGGGCCAGCAGCGGCACGGCGGTGACCTTGACGTCGAAGCCGCCCAGCGCCCGCCGGTACGCCCCGACCGACTCCCATTCGGTGAGCAGGCACCAGTGGGCGGGGTCGTCGAACGCGCGCAGCAGCTCGCCGCGCCGGTAGCCGGGGCGGGCGGCGAGCGCGGTGAGGGCGGCGTGCGCCCGTTCGGTGAACTCGGACGCGCCTTCGGGGGCGACCACGAACCGGTTGGTGACCAGCACCGGCTTCCTCCTCGTAGAGTCTGTGGGATGGAGCGTACGCAGACTCCCCTGCTGGCCCGGTTGTCCCGGCTCAACCCGACGGTGGTGTTCCTGGCCACTCTGGTCGTGGTGCTGGTGGGGCTCTTCGCTCCCGGCGCCTTCGGCGGTGGGGTGCTGCTGGCGTTGGCCGCGGTGCTGGTGTGGCTGATGGTGGTCACCTGGCCGGTGCAGGCGGTGGGCACGCGCGTGCTGCGCCTGGTGATGCTGACGCTGCTGCTCGCGGTGGCGCTGGCCAAGCTGCTGTGAGCCGCCCGCGCGGGCGGACATGCAATCATGCGTTTTTGACAATCAATTTCGTTATCGCGGACAGTTGACGGCATGACCGTCCGCATCGCCCGCGCCCTGGCCGCCGCGACCGCCCTGCTCACCCTGGGTGGCGCCGCGGCCTGCTCGGCCGAGGGCGGCGGCGGACACGACCCGGGCCGGGTGGACGTGGTGGCCGCGTTCTACCCGCTGCAGTTCCTCGCCGAGCGGATCGGCGGACCCACGGTCACCGTCACCAACCTGGTCAAGCCCGGCGCCGAGCCGCACGACCTGGAGCTCAACCCCCGCCAGGTCGGCCAGGTCGTCGACGCGGAACTCATCGTCTACCTGGGCGGCTTCCAGCCGGCCGTGGACGAGGCCGTCGCGCAGAACGGCGGTGACCGGGCCTTCGACGTCGCCGGCGTGCAGCCGCTGCGGGCCGACGCCGGCCACCGGCACGCGGACGGCACCGAGCACGAGGCCGACAGCGGCGGCCTGGACCCGCACGTCTGGCTCGATCCGACCCGGTTGGCCACCATCGGCGACCGGCTCGCCGAGCGGCTGGGCCGGGCCGACCCCGACCACACCGCCGACTACACCGACCGGGCGGAGGCGCTCCGCACCGACCTGGCCCGGCTCGACAGCGAGTACGCCGAGGGCCTGCGGAACTGCCAGCGCCGGGAGATCGTGACCAGCCACACCGCGTTCGGCTACCTGGCCGACCGCTACCACCTCGACCAGGTCGGCGTCACCGGCCTCAGCCCGGAGGCCGAGCCCTCCCCGAAGCGCCTCGCCGCGGTGGCCGCCGAGGCCCGGGCCCACCGGGCCACCACCATCTTCTTCGAGACCCTGGTCAGCCCGAAGGTCGCCGAGACCGTGGCCCGGGAGGTCGGCGCGCGCACCGCCGTGCTCGACCCGATCGAGGGCCCGCCCGCCGAGGGCGACTACCTGACCGCGATGCGCACCAACCTCCAGACCCTGCGGACCGCCTTGGACTGCTCATGACCACACCCGTGATCCAGGTCACGCACGCCGCCGTCGGCTACGACAGCCGGACGGTGCTGCGGGACGTCTCGCTCACCGTCACCGCCGGCGAGGTGGTCGCCGTGCTCGGCGCCAACGGCTCCGGCAAGTCCACCCTGATCCGCGCCGTGCTGGGCCTGGTCCCGCTCGGCGCCGGATCGGTCACCCTCTTCGGCGCACCGCAGCGCCGCTTCCGGCAGTGGCACCGCATCGGGTACGTCCCGCAGCGGCTCGGCGCGGGCAGCGGCGTACCGGCCACGGTCAGCGAGGTGGTGGCCTCCGGCCGGCTGGCCCGCCGGGGCGTGCTGCGCCCGGCCGGGCGGGCCGACCGGGAGGCGGTCGCCGCGGCCCTGGACGCCGTCGGCCTCGCCGACCGGGCCGCCGACCCGGTCGCCACCCTCTCCGGCGGCCAGCAGCAACGCACCCTGATCGCCCGGGCCCTGGCCGGCCGCCCGGAACTGCTGGTGCTGGACGAGCCGACCGCCGGGGTCGACATGGCCAGCCAGGAGGCGTTCGCCCGCGCGCTGCACGGCTTCGTCGACCACGGCGGCACCGTGCTGCTGGTCGCCCACGAGCTGGGGCCGCTGCGGCCGCTGATCAGCCGCGCCGTCGTCGTGCACCAGGGCGGCATCTGCCATGACGGTGCGGTGCCCGAGCCGGCCGGGCACCACGCCGAACCGGGCCACGACCACGTGCACCCGCACTGCGACGAGGAGCCCGCCGGGCTGTGGAGCAGCTGATGGATCTCTTCCAGTACGACTTCATGCTGCGCGCCCTGGTCGGCGCGCTGGTCATCGGGCTGGCCGCGCCGGCGCTCGGCATCTATCTGGTGCAGCGGCGGCTGGCGCTGATCGGTGACGGCATCGGGCACGTTGCGCTCACCGGCGTCGGCGCGGGGCTGCTGCTCAACCGCTCCCCCGTGCTGGTGGCCGTGCTCGCCGCGACGGCCGGGGCGATCGTGATCGAGCTGGTCCGCGCCCGCGGGCGTACCTCCGGCGACCTGGCCCTGGCGCTGCTCTTCTACGGCGGCATCGCCGGCGGCGTGCTGCTGGTCGGGCTCTCCGACGCCAGCAGCGCCTCGCTCAACGCGTACCTGTTCGGGTCGCTGATCACGACCTCCCGGGGCGACCTGGTCACCATCCTGCTGCTCGGCCTGGCCGTGCTGGTGGCGATGGTGGCCCTGCGCCCGGCGCTCTTCGCGGTCTGCCACGACGAGGAGTACGCGCGGGTCTCCGGGCTGCCCGTCCGGGCGCTCAACCTGCTGCTCGCGGTGACCACCGCGGTGACCGTGACGATCGCCATGCGCTCGGTCGGGGTGCTGCTGATCAGCGCGCTGATGGTGGTGCCGGTGGCGACCGCGCAGCAGGTCACCCGGGGGTTCGCCAGCACCATGGCGGCGGCCATGACGCTGGGGCTCTTCGCCGCCGGCGCGGGTGTCGCGGTCGCCGCCGGCGCGGACACCCCGCCCGGCGCCTCGGTGGTGCTGCTGGCCATCGCCTCGTTCCTGGTGGTCGCGCTGGTCGCGGCGGGCTGGCGGGCGGTACGCCGGCGGTCCCGGCCGGCCGCCACGCCGGTCACCGAGGCGTTCGCCGAGCCGCCGGAGCACGAGGTGGCGCTCCCGTGAGCCGCCGCGGGCCGGCCCTGCTGGCATTGGTTACCGTTACAGAGTGACGGCCACCAACGGGTACGACGCCTTCGAGGGCGCGGGGGAGCTGCTGCGCGCCTTGTCGGCGCCGATCCGGCTGGCCATCGTCAGCGAGCTGGCCGAGGGTGAACGCTGCGTGCACGAGCTGGTGGAGAAGCTGGGCGCGCCCCAACCACTGGTCTCCCAGCACCTGCGCGTGCTGCGCGGCGCCGGCGTGGTGCGAGGTTCCCGCCGCGGCCGGGAGATCGCGTACGCGCTGGTCGACGAGCACGTCGCGCACATCGTGGCGGACGCGGTCAGCCACGCCGGGGAGGGGCCGCGATGACCGGGCGGCCCACCCGGGGCGGCCGGAGGGAGGTGTCGGCGTGACCGACGGAGCGCTGCGCAACACCCGGCAGCGGACGGCGGTGAGCACCCTGCTGGCCCAGGTGGAAGGCTTCCACAGCGCCCAGGATCTGCACGCGATGCTCCGCCAGCGCGGCGAGCGGGTCGGCCTCACCACGGTCTACCGGACGTTGCAGGGGCTCGCCGACGCCGGCGAGATCGACGTGATGCGCCCGCCCGGTGGCGAGCACCTCTACCGGCGGTGCAGCGAGGGCCACCACCACCACCTGGTCTGCCGGCGCTGCGGGCGGACCGTCGAGGTGGCCGGCCCGGCGGTGGAGAGCTGGGCCGAGCGGGTCGCCGCCGAACACGGGTACGCCGAGGTCAGCCACACCCTGGAGATCTTCGGCACCTGCCCGGCCTGCGCCGGCTGAAGCTGGATCGTGCCGGCCGCGCCGGAGCGTGGCACGCTGTCCGGCGTGAAGATCTACGCTGATCGCTTTCCGATCGCCCTCCGTCAGCTCCTCACCGACCTGCTCGTGGTCGCCTGGGTGTACGCCTCGATCCGCTTCGCGCTCTGGCTGCACGACCTCATCGAGAAACTCGCCGTACCCGGACAGAAGCTGGAGGGGGCCGGCGGCAGCCTCGCCGACAACCTGGCCGAGGCGGGCGGCAAGGTCGGCCGGGTGCCGCTGGTCGGCGACGAGCTGACCGCCCCCTTCAACCGGGCCGCCGACGCCGCCCGGTCGGTCGCCGAGGCGGGCCACGACCAGCAGCAACTCGTTGGGCAACTCGCCCTGGGGCTGAGCCTGGCGGTGCTGGTCGTCCCGCTCGGCCTGGTGCTCGTCGGCTGGCTGCCGCTGCGGCTGCGCTGGATGCGCCGGGCCGGCGCGGCGAAGCGGCTGGCCGCCGCACCCGCCGGACGCGACCTGCTGGCGCTGCGCGCGCTCGCCGGGCAACCGCTGGGCCGGCTGACCCGGATCGACCCGGACGTGGCCGAGGCGTGGCGGCGCGGCGACGACCCGACCGTCGACGCGCTCGCCGAGTTGGAGCTGCGCAGCCTCGGCCTGAAGGCGGGCCGCTAAGGTGTGCCGGTGCTGTACTTCCTGATCGTCGTCGCGGTGCTGCTGCTGATCTACGCGGGCGTCCTGGTGAGCTTTGTCCGCAAGGGTCGCCGCATCCCGCCCGTCGCCTACCTGGTGCTGGCCGGCCTGAACGGGCTGATCCTGGCCGGGGTGATCGCCTGGGCCGTCGCCCGCTGACCCACTCCACTCCCCCACTCCCCCACGCCCCCGTCGACCCCCGCCCGACGCGAGGCCGTCCCGACGGCCCGGCGACGCCCTGGCCGCGCCCGCCGCACGGCCGGCGCGAGACGCGCACGGCGGCGCGAGGCGACGCATGGCAGCGCAGAATGCGGCATGTCAGCGCTTCCCGCGCCCCGGAAGCCACCACATGCCGCATCGCGTGGACCCGCCCCACCCCAACGCCATCCGCTGGACTCGTGCCCTCCATCGGCGCGCGCCCAGCCCGGCCCCGCCCGGTGGGGCAGGATGCGGCATCTCGGGCCTACCGACGCCCCCGGAAGCCACCACATGCCGCATCCCGTGGACCCGCCCCACCCCAACGCCATCCGCTGGACCCCTGCCCTCCATCGGCGCGCGCCCAGCCCAGCCCCGCCCGGTGGGGCAGGATGCGGCATCTCGGGCCTACCGACGCCCCGGAAGCCACCACATCCCGCATCCCGTGGACCCGCCCCACCCCAACGCCATCCGCTGGGCCCCTGCCCTCCATCGGCGCGCGCCCAGCCCAGCCCCGCCCGGTGGGGCAGGATGCGGCATCTCGGGCCTACCGACGCCCCGGAAGCCACCACATCCCGCATCCCGTGGACCCGCCCCGGCCGGCCGACACCCAGACCCACCCCGGCCGGTCGACGCGAAGACCACCCCACCCGGCCGGCGGGGTGGGCCGGGCGGGTGGGGCGGGGCAAGGTCAGTTGGCGGGTGGGATGCGGCGGCGGACGTCCTCGGCGGTCGACGGGCCGGGCTGCCAGCGGGCCACCCAGGGCTGCTCCGCGGACAGGGTCACCACCCCCTCCTCCAGGGCGGCGTACCGGCCGGCGAGGATCCGCTTCGCGGCCGCCACGTCGACCGCGTCGGTGTTGGACCACAGACCGGTGAAGAGCTCGTCGATCCGGAGCCGGGCCTGCCGGCAGAACAGGTCGGCCAGCTCCACGTTCTCGGGGTGCTCGGCCCGCTCGGCGGTGGCGCGGACGCAGACCGCCGACATCGCGAACAGCTCCGCGCCGATGTCCACCACCCGGCCGAGGAACGCCTGCTTGCGCTCCAACTTGCCCTGCCAGCGGGACATCGCGTAGAAGGTGGACCGGGCCAGCTTGCGGGAGGTCCGCTCGACGTGCCGCAGGTGCCCGGCGAGCGGGCCGAACTCGTGGTACGCCCCGGGCGCCTGGCCCCGGCCGACGGCGAGGGTGGGTAGCCACTTGGCGTAGAAGGCGCCGGCCCGGGCACCGGCCTTCGCCTTACGGCCCAGCCCCGCGTCCGGGTCGATGATGTCGCCGGCCACGGAGAGGTGCGCGTCGACCGCCTCCCGGGCGATCAGCAGGTGCATGATCTCGGTGGAGCCCTCGAAGATCCGGTTGATCCGCAGGTCACGCAGGAGTTGCTCGACCGCGGCCGGCCGCTCGCCCCGGGCGGCCAGCGATCCGGCGGTCTCGTAACCGCGTCCGCCCCGGATCTGGATCAGCTCGTCGGCGATCTTCCAGGCCATCTCACTGGCGTACAGCTTGACCAGCGCGGCCTCGATCCGGATGTCGTTGCGGTCGTCGTCGGCGAGCAGGCAACTGAGGTCGAGCATGCTCTCCATGCCGTACGTGGTGGCGGCGATGAAGGCCAGCTTCTTGGCGACCGCCTCGTGCTCGCCGACCGGCCGTCCCCACTGGACCCGGTCGGCGGCCCACTCGCGGGCCACGTTCAACGCCCACTTGCCGGCCCCGACGCACATCGCCGGCAGCGACAGCCGGCCGGTGTTCAGCGTGGTCAGGGCGATCTTCAGGCCCTTGCCCTCGCCGCCGATGACGTTCTCCCGGGGTACGAAGACGTCGTGGAACCGGGTGAGGCTGTTCTCCAGGCCGCGCAGCCCGACGAACTCGTTGCGCCGTTCCACGGTGATGCCCTCGCTGTCGCCCTCCACGACGAAGGCGGTGATGCCGCCGCGCCGCCCCTCGGCCGCCGGCACCCGGGCCATCACCACGAGGAGGGTGGCGACCGTGCCGTTGGTGGCCCAGAGCTTCACCCCGTTGAGCCGGTAGCCGGTGCCGTCCTCGGTCGGCTCGGCCGTGGTGGCCAGCCGGGCCGGGTCGGAGCCGACGTCGGGCTCGGTGAGCAGGAACGCCGAGACCTCACCGGCGGCCAGTCGGGGCAGGAAGCGCTGTTTCTGCTCGGGTGTGCCGAACATCTTCAGCGGCTGTGGCACGCCGATGGACTGGTGTGCCGAGAGCAGCGCGCCGATCGCCGGGTTGACCGAGCCGGCCCGCATCAGCGCCCGGCAGTAGTGCAGGTTGCTCAGCCCGAGGCCGCCGTACTTGCGGTCGATCTTCATGCCGAACGCGCCGAGCCGGGCCAGCCCGTGGAACACCTCGTCGGGGATCCGCGCGTCCCGTTCGATGGCGGCACCGTCCACCTCGGCGTCCAGGTACGCCCCGAACGCGGCGAGGAACTCCTCGGCCCGGGCGGTGTCGTCCGGGTCGGCGCGCGGCCACGGGTTGATCAGGTCGAGCTGGAACCGGCCGAGGAAGAGTTCCTTGCCGAAGCTGGGCCGGTCCCAGGCTGCCTCCCGGGCCGCCTCGGCGACCTGGCGGGCCTCCTTCTCGGAAACCTGTCCGGCCTCGGTGGGCAGCGGGCCGGCCCCGCCCGCGGCGGCGACGGCCGCGGCGCTGCCGGCCGGCGGTCCGGGATCGTCGATGGGCGCCACCCGCCCGGTGGGGCCACCGTGCCCGGCGGGGTCGGGTCGACTGTTCTGTGTCGTGGTCACGGCTGCCTCCTGGAGACCTCGGTCCGGCTGCGTCGACGTGCGACGACATTGACGCTACTCCCGGGTGTTACCCAGGGGTAGCGTCAGCGGCAGGTCCGATTTGGCGGGGCCGGGCACGCCCCGCACGCCAGAGGCACCGCGAGCTGGCCAGCGCCGGCACGACGACCGACCACCGGACCAGGCAGCGCCGGCACGACGACCGACCACCGGACCAGGCAGCGCGGGCGCGGCCGTGCCGGGCAGCGCGGGCGCGGCCGTGCCGGGCGGCTCAGTCGCCGACCAGCACCCGCGGATCGTCCTCCTCGTCGTCGATGTCGTCCTCGCCCCAGTTGCGCCGGGCGAACGGCAGGATCACCCAGAAGAGCAGGAACCAGGCACCGGTGATCCCGCTGAGCAGAAAGGCGATCGGCCGGTCGAGCACGAAGTCGGTGATCAGCAGGACCGCGCTGACCATCGAGACGAGCATGAGCCCGAGGCCGCCGGTGGCCATGAGGTGGGCGAAGCGGACAAGTTCCGGCTTGCGGCCCTGCCGGAACAGCGCCCGGTGGAAGGCGACCGGTGAGATGATCATGGCGGTGGCCCCGGCGGCGGCCAGCAGAGCGACGACGTAGACGTCCTTCTGGAACGGTGTCGTCCTCGTGAAGCCGTTGCTGAACGGCAGGGTGAGCAGGAACGCGAAGAGAATCTGCACGCCGGTCTGCGCCACCCGCAGCTCCTGGAGCAGGTCGGCGAAGTTGCGCTGCCAGCGCTGCCTCTCGGTCTCCTTGGACACCCATCACCTCCGGGCTGGACACCTGTTGCCGGTGGGGGGAATCCCACCGGCAGCCCACGGTGTGCCCGTTACCGCTCGCGGCGAAACGCGGGGCTTCCTCGCGCTCCGCCGGATCGCTCACGCCCCCCGGCGGATCCGCCCGGCGTACCGGGCCTCCAGCTCGGCGTTGTGCTCGTCGCCACCGGTGATGTTGGCCGACAGGTAGACCGGCGGCTGCTCCCCCGCGGCCAGCAGCCGGGCCACCACCTCCGCCACGATCTGCTGTGCCAGCAGCGCGGCGGTGATCGAGGAGACCGCGCCGACCGCGCCGCCGCCGGGCAGCGGCAGGGTGGCGTCGCCGTACGGGGCACCGTTGTCGAGCACCACGTCGGCGAAGTCGGCGAGCTTGCGGCCGCTCGGGTGCCGGGAGGTCATCCGGGCCGAGTGCGCGGCCGAGGTGATCGCGACCAGCGGGTGCCCGCGCTCCTTGACGATGGCCGCGAACTCCACCATCGCCCCGTTGACGCCGGAGTTGGAGGCGAGCACGAACACGTCCTGTTGCCGGACCGGGGCCAGCTCGTAGAGGCGGTGCGCCACCGCGGGCTCGCGCTCCAGTTTCGGGCCGAGCACGTCGGCCGGCTCCCCGCCGTACAGGACCAGGTCACGCAGGGCGATCCGGTTGGTCGGGACCAGCCCACCGGCCCGGCCGGCGATCTCCATGGCGAGGGCCTCGGAGTGCCCGGTGCCGAACGCGTGCACCACCCCGTCGGCGCGCAACGATCCGCTGATCAGCTCGGCCGCCCGGGCCACGTTCTCCCGCTGCCCGGCGGCCACCCGCCCGATCGTCTCGGTCACCACCGCCAGGTACGCCTCGGCGCTCACGCTCATGCTTCCTCCGTCCGTCGGTTCCGGGCCAGCCAGTCCACCGCGAAGTCGACCGCCGCCCGCTGCCTCATCAACCGTCCCGTGCCGTCGCCGACCGGTCCGAGCCGCACCGCGCCGGTGGCCTCCAGTTCGACGCCGAGCCGGTCGAAGTCCTCCTCGTCGAGGCGTACGTCCTCCCACCACACCCAGTCCCGGCCGCCGTCGGCGGTGAGTACGGCCGCGCCGCACCGCTCCCGGGGCGGCGCGGGCTGCCGGTACTCGGCCAGATGCAGCGAGGTGTTGCTGCCGTGGTCCACGCCGAGCAGCAGCACGTCGGCGTCGAGTTCGTACAGCCGGGCCAGCGGGGAACGCTCGCCGAGCATGTCGGTCAGCGGGTGATCGGCGACGATCCGCTCGGCGGCCGGCCCGAGCGCGGCGAACGAGACGTACGGGTGGTCGCTGCGCCGGGCGCCCGGCCAGGTACGGACCAGCTCCGCGAGGGCGCCCATGAACCGGCTCGGGGTGACCGCGGGATCGAAGCCGGGCAGCTCCGCCCGGATCACCGGCCACCAGTCGGGCGGCACCGGCGGGTTGGTCCAGCCGGCCGGGTCGCTGTTCTCCGGGGTGTGGGTGGGCACCACGACCGTCCCGTCCGGGCCGAGCACGTCGCGCAGGGCGGCCAGCACGGCCTCCGGGCCACCGCAGAGGAAACCCAGCGGGCGCAGGGCGGCGTGCACCAGGACCGTACCGCCGGGGCGTACGCCGAGGGCGCGGAGCTGGGCGGCGAGCGACGCGCGGGTGTGCGGGCGGGCCGGCCCGGCGGTGGCGCTCACCGCCCGACGCGGGCGAGGATCGCCGCGGCGAGCGGGGCCGGGGCCTCGTCGGGGATCCAGTGCGTCACGCCGGTCAGCGTCACGAAGCGGTAGTCGCCGGTCACGTGGCCGGCGCAGGCTTCGGCGGCGGTCCGGCCGATCGCGATGTCCCGGTCGCTCCAGACGAAGGTGGTCGGCACGTCCACCGGCCCGACGGCCTTCATGTCCGCCCCCGACATGGCCCGGTACCAGTTCAGCGCGGCGGTCAGCGCGCCCGGCTCCCGCATCGGGTCGGCGTAGCGGGCCACCCGGGCGGCGTCGCCGACCCCGGACAGCATCCGGCGCAGGGCGGTGGCGCGGAGCGCCAGCAGCACCGTCTCCGCCTTGCCGGGCCGCCGGAACAGGGCGATGTAGGCGGAGCGGGCCTTCTGCCGCGGGTCGGTGGCGAGCGCGTGTCCCATCGCGGCCGGGTGCGGCACCGAGACCGCGGTGAGGGTGCGGACCCGCTCCGGGTGGGCCGCGGCCAGCCCCCACGCCACGATCGCGCCCCAGTCGTGGCCGACCAGGTGCGCGCGGGTCACCCCGAGCGCGTCGAGCACGGCGGCCGCGTCCGCCACCAGCTCCGGGATCCGGTACGCCTCGACCGCCGCCGGCCGCGCCCCCGGGGCGTAGCCCCGCTGGTCGAGGGCGTACGTGCGCAGCCCGGCGGCGTGCAGGGTGGGCACCACGTCGTCCCACTCGCCGGCGTGCTGCGGGAAGCCGTGCAGCAGCAGGACGGGTTCGCCGTCCTCGGGGCCGCCGGTGCGTACCTCGAACGTCAGACCTCGCGCCTCGACCCGCATGATCGCCACCCTACCCACCGGTCCACCCGGTGCTCGCCCTGCTGGGCTGCGGGTGGGGGTCGGTGCTAGCGTCTGCGACGAGACAACTTCACATCCGACAGGGGAGCGCACAGCGCTGAGAGTGCGGGCCGGTGCCCGCAGACCCTCGAACCTGATCTGGGTAATGCCAGCGCAGGGAGTTCGGTCGACCTCCAGCCGCGCCGCCGTCCGGTGATCCGGGCGCGGCGTGCGTCTTCTCCTGGTTCGCCTGACGGAACTGGGAGCAATCATGGACAGCACCAACCGGTGGCGCACCATCGACATCGTCGTGGCCTCCGTGCTCGGGGTGGCCTTCGGCATCATCTTCTGGGCCTGGGGCCTGCTCTGGAACGGGCCGGCGGACGCCATTCCGCTGCCCGGCCGCGCCGTCCTGTACGGCGTCTGGCTGGTGCCGGCCGTGCTGGGCGCGCTGGTCGTCCGGAAGCCGGGCGCGGCGCTCTTCACGCTCACCCTGGCCGCGCTGGTGTCGGTGGCGTTCGGCACGAGCTGGGGCTGGACGATCGTGGTGCAGGGCCCGCTGGAGGCGGCCGCCGCCGAGCTGGCCTTCGCGCTGTTCGCGTACCGCAGCTACCGGCTGCCGGTGGCGCTGCTGGCCGCGACCTTCGCCGGCCTGGCCGCGGCGATCTACGACGTCTTCGTCTGGTACCCGGGCACCGCGTGGGGCAGCTTCCGTCTGCCGTACATCCTGCTGACCGCGGCCAGCTCGCTGGTGGTGGCCGGCCTCGGCGGCATCGCCCTCACCCGGGCCCTGGCCAACACCGGCGTCCTGGACCGCTTCCCCGCCGGCCGCGAACGCGCCACCGTCTAACCCCCACCCCACCCCACCCCACCCCCACCCCACCCCCACTCCCCCCACCCCCGCCCCGGCCGCGTTGATCAAGGAGTTTGCGTCGCGCCCGAGCGGTTTCCCAGACGCAAACTCCTTGATCAACAAGCCGAGGGCCGGAGGGCCGGAGGGCCGGAGGGCCGGAGGGGGTGTCAGGTGGGGGCGGTGAGCCTGCGGGGGTTTGGGTGGCGGCACGCTGGGCGGCGGCAGTGGGCGGTGCGGGGGGTGGACCTGCGCATTGAGGGTGGCGAGCGGGTGCTGCTGCTGGGGGCGTCGGGGGCGGGCAAGAGCACGCTGCTGGGGGCGCTGGCCGGGCTGCTGCCGGAGGACTCCGGCGAGCAGGAGGGCACCGTCGAGATCGACGGACTCGACCCGCGCAAGGCCCGGGAACGGGTCGGCATCGTCTTCCAGGACCCGGAGAGCCAGCTCGTGATGGCCCGCTGCGGCGACGACGTCGCGTTCGGGCTGGAGAACCGCGGGGTGCCCGCCGACGAGATCTGGCCCCGGGTCGACGAGGCGCTGCGCCGAATTGGCTTCCCGTACCACCGGGACCGGCCCACCGCGGCGCTCTCCGGCGGCGAACAGCAGCGGCTCGCCCTGGCCGGCGCGCTGGCGCTGCGGCCGGGCCTGCTGCTGCTCGACGAGCCGACCGCCAACCTGGACCCGGCCGGCGCCGCGCTGGTCCGGCGGGCCGTCGCGGACGCCGTCGACGCCGACACCACGCTGATCCTGGTCGAGCACCGGGTCGCCGAGGCGCTGCCCCTGGTCGACCGGGTGGTGGTGCTGGAACCCGGCGGCGGGGTGCGCGCCGACGGCGCACCCGACGCGGTCTTCGCCGCGCACGGCGACGCGCTGGCCGACGCTGGCGTCTGGGTGCCCGGCCGCACCGTGCCGCCCCGGCGGGCCACCGCGACGCCCGGCGCGGTGCTGCTCACCGCCGACCGGCTCGGCCTGCCGCCCCGGCTGGCCCCCACCGACCTCGAGGTACGCGCCGGCGAGGCGCTCGCCGTCCTCGGCCCCAACGGTGCCGGCAAGTCCACCCTGGCCCTGCTGCTCGGCGGGCTGCTCCGCCCGGGCGGCGGCGCGGTCACCGCGAGCGAGGCGCTGGCCGGTCGGGACGCCGACGCTCCCCCGCACCGCTGGCGGGCGCCCGCCCTGGTCCGGCGGATCGGCTCGGTCTTCCAGGATCCGGAGCACCAGTTCGTCACCGGCAGCGTCCGCGACGAGCTGGCGCTCGGGCCGCGCCGCACCGGCCAGCCCGAGCCGGTCGTGGCGGCGACCGTGGACGCCCTGCTGGCCCGGCTGCGCCTGGACCGGCTGGCCGGGGCGAACCCGTACACCCTCTCCGGCGGCGAGGCGCGGCGGCTGAGCGTGGCGACCGCCCTGGCCACCGCGCCCCGCCTGCTGATCTGCGACGAGCCGACCTTCGGCCAGGACCGGCGCACCTGGCGGGAGCTGGTCGACCTCCTCGCCGAGCTGCGCGACGCCGGCCACGGCGTCGTGACGGTCACCCACGACCCGGACTTCGTGGCCGCGCTGGCCGACCGGACCGTCACCCTGGAGCGCCGATGAGCCCGGCGATGATCAGTGCTGGGCCGATCGCGGCGGCCGGAGCGCCGCTGGCCCGGCGCAACCCGGTGGCGAAGCTGGCCGCCGCGCTGCTCTTCTCCCTCCTGCTGATCGCCACCCTGGACCCGGTCGCCCCGGCGATCGCCATCGCGATCGAGCTGGCGGTGCTGCCGTTGTTCGGCATCCGCCACCGGGTGCTCGCCCGGCGCGCCTGGCCGCTGCTCGCCGGGGCGGGCGGCATCCTGGTCACCCTGGTGCTCTTCGCCGCCGACCGGTCCGGCCCGGTGCTGCTCGCGGCCGGCCCGGTGCTGGTCACCCAGGGGGTACTGGTCACCGCGCTGGGCCTGGTGCTGCGCATGCTCGCGGTGGCGCTGCCCGGGATCATCGTGTTCGCCACCACCGACGCCACCGATTTGGCCGACGCGCTGATCCAGAACGCGAAGGCGCCGGCCCGGTTCGCGCTCGGCGCGCTGGCCGCGTTCCGGTTGGTGCCGCTCCTCGAAGAGGAATGGCGGATGATCAGCATGGCGCGCCGGGCCCGCGGCGTGGACGCCGGCCGCAACCCGGTGGCCAAGCTGCGGCTTTTCGCGTCGACGGTGTTCGCTCTGCTGGTCGGGGCGATCCGGCGCGGTACCCGGCTGGCGGTGGCGATGGACGCGCGCGGCTTCGACGCGGGCATCCCGCGCACGGTCGCCCGGCGGCAGCACTTCACCCGGGCGGACACCCTGCTGGTGGTGGCCGCCGGGGCGCTGGGCGCCGCGGCGCTGGCGGTCAGCGTGCTGCTGGGCACCTTCCGCCCGCTGCTCGGCTGATGCCGCTGCGTCATATCGCCGAACAGCACTGCGCCTCCGCGCACGGCGCGGCACCGTGCCGTCGCAAGCTGCGCCTCCGCGCCCGGCGCGGCACCGTGCCGTCGCAAGCTGCGCCTCCGCGCCCGGCGCGGCACCGTGCCGTCGCAAGCTGCGCCTCCGCGCCCGGCACCGGGCCGTCGCGACGAGCTGCGAGCGTCCGCGCGCCCGGCTTGCTCGGCCGGCCCGGACCGGACCGCGTGGCGGGCGGACCGGTCCGGGCGGCGAGGGTCCGATCAGCTGCGCCGGAAGGCGTAGAACCGGGTCTGGCCGGCGCGCTGGCTGCGGCCGACGACGCGGGTGTCCCGCCCGGCCGGCGGGCCGGCCTTCGGCGGTGCGGGCGGTGTGCCGCCGGCCGGTGCCGGCAGCGTCACCGGGTCGGCGGGCATCACGGCGAGGGCGTCGAGATCCGTCGGGGTCACGTCCTTCAGGGACGGCGACGGCTTGCGGGACTTCTTCGGACTGCGCTTGGCGGGCATACCCGAACCTCCTGACTCTCGGGCGCGCCGGGTCGCGGCGCGGCGAGCGGGTGCGCTCCGGCGGGTCCGACCATGGCAGGCACCGCGATGGACAGCGGTGGGGAGGATGCGGACGCCCGGAGCAGGACGGGTCCACGGCGTACGGCGGTGGACCGGGCTCGACGAAAGGGCGTCAGTTACGCATGCCAGCAGGCTAACCGGCCGCACCGCCGGCCCGCACCCGAATTACCGTCCGCCGCGCGATCGCCCGCCGCACCTCGCCGGGAGCGGGGACGGCAGCACGGGCACCGGCCCTACCCGGAGGGCGGGCGTGACGGCACGGTCACCGACCGTCGACGTCCCGGCCCGGGCCCGCGCGGGCCGCGATACGGTCGCAGCACGTGCAGGTCGGACCGAAGGGTGGCGGTACGCATGACAGAGCGGGCGACGGCGCAGATCGGGGTCACCGGCCTCGCGGTCATGGGCCGCAACCTGGCCCGGAACCTGGCCCGGAACGGATTCACCGTGGCGGTGCACAACCGCTCGCCCGAGCGCACCCGCAGCCTCGTCGCCGAGCACGGGACCGAGGGCGCCTTCGTGCCGGCGGAGTCCATGGCCGACTTCGTCGCCGCGCTGCGACGCCCCCGCGCGGTGATCGTCATGGTGAAGGCGGGCGCCCCTACGGACGCGG
The DNA here is from genome assembly GCF_000982955.1 of Micromonospora sp. HK10. Taxonomy (GTDB): domain Bacteria; phylum Actinomycetota; class Actinomycetes; order Mycobacteriales; family Micromonosporaceae; genus Micromonospora. The sequence continues at coordinate 20,679 of NZ_KQ058900.1, forward strand.
TGATCGACGAACTGGTCCCCCTGCTCGAGGCGGGGGACATCGTGGTCGACTGCGGCAACGCACACTTCGCCGACACCCGCCGGCGGGAGGAGGCGCTGCGCGGGCACGGCCTGCACTTCGTCGGCACCGGCGTCTCCGGCGGTGAGGAGGGCGCGTTGCACGGGCCCAGCATCATGCCGGGCGGCTCGGACGAGTCGTACCGGACGCTCGGCCCGATCTTCGAGAAGATCGCCGCGCAGGTCGACGGCACGCCGTGCTGCCGGCACATCGGCCCGGACGGGGCCGGCCACTTCGTCAAGATGGTGCACAACGGCATCGAGTACGCCGACATGCAGCTCATCGCCGAGGCGTACGACCTGTTGCGGGCCGGCCTGTCGGCGAGCCCGGCGGAGCTCGCGGAGATCTTCCGGCAGTGGAACGGCGGCGAGTTGGAGTCCTTCCTCATCGAGATCACCGCCGACGTGCTGGCGCACACCGACGCCGCGACCGGCCGCCCGTTCGTGGACATCGTGCTGGACCAGGCCGAGCAGAAGGGCACCGGCCGGTGGACCGTGCAGAGCGCCCTCGACCTTGGCGTCCCGATCACCGGCATCGCCGAGGCCACCTTCGCCCGGTCGCTGTCCGGGCACGCCGACCAGCGGGCGGCCGCCCGCCGCGCGTTCCCCGACGCCGGCGAGAAGTGGCAGGTCGACGACCGGGAGAGCTTCGTCGAGGACGTCCGGCGCGCGCTGCTGGCCAGCAAGATCGTCGCGTACGCGCAGGGCTTCGACCAGATCCGGGCCGGCAGCCGGGAGTACGACTGGGGCATCGACCTGGGCGGCACCGCCACCATCTGGCGGGGCGGCTGCATCATCCGGGCCCGCTTCCTGGACCGCATCCGGGCCGCGTACGACGCGGAGCCGGAGCTGTCCACGCTGCTGGTCGCCCCGTGGTTCGCCGAGCAGGTCAGCGCCGGGGTGCCGGCCTGGCGGCGGGTGGTGGCCGACGCGGCCCGGGCGGGCGTGCCGGCGCCGGCCTTCTCCTCGTCGCTGGCCTGGTTCGACGCGCTGCGCGCCGAGCGGCTGCCGGCCGCGCTGATCCAGGGCCTGCGGGACAACTTCGGAGCGCACACCTACCACCGGGTGGACCGGGAGGGTGCGTTCCACACGCTCTGGGCCGGCGACCGTTCCGAAGTGTCGGGGTGAACCCGGCCCGGCCCGGCGGCCGGATCAGGCGAGGGTGGCGTGCATCTCCCAGACCAGGATCTCCGCCGGCTCGGCGGCGACCACCCGCTGTCCACCGGTCATCGTGATCCGCGCCGCGTCCCCCTCGTCCAGCCGCCCGGCGCCCTCCAGGGTGACCGCGCCGCTGGGCACGTAGAGGTGCAGGAACGGCGCGTCGGGGAGGTCGACCTCGTCGCCGGGGGCGAGCCGGGCGGCGTGCAGGGTCGCGTAGCGGTTGCGGATCCGGATGGCGGACGCGCCGTCGTACCGGTCCATCCCGGAGGCGACCGGGACCAGCCCGCCGCGGAGCAGCTCGTCGCCGATCTCCAACTGCTCGTAGCCGGGGTCGACGCCCTCCTCGTCGGGCAGCACCCACATCTGCACGAAGTGGACCGGGTCCCGGTGCGGGGCGGTGTTGTCCAACCGCCAGGAGTCGTTCTTCTCCGAGTGCAGGATGCCGGTGCCGGCGCTCATCCGCTGCGCCAGGCCCGGGTAGATGACGCCGGAGTGGCCGGTGGAGTCCTGGTGCACCAGGGAACCCCGCAGCACCCAGGTGACGATCTCCATGTCCTGGTGCGGATGGGTCTCGAAGCCGCTGCCCGGGCGCACCACGTCATCGTTGTTGACCAGCAGCAGGCCGTGGTGGGTGTTCGCCGGGTCGTAGTGCCGGGAGAACGAGAACGAGTGCTTCGAGTCCAGCCAGGACAGCCGGGTGGCGAACCGGTCGGCGGCCCGCCGCACGTCCACCGCCGGGACGGGGGCGACCGCGGTCACCAGGCACGCTGCCCGGTCTCGGTGGGCGCCCAGGTCAGTGCCGGCTCGCCGGTGGCCAGCTCACCGATCTCGCCGGCGCGCAGGGCGGGCGTGTGGCCCAGTTCGGCGCAGTGCTGCTCGGCGATCTCCGCGCAGATCTCGGCCACCTGCTCGCAGAGGGGATCGCCCAGGTCGGCGGCGTTCAACGCCATGATCATCTTGAACCGGAGATCACTCATCCCCCACCCCCGCGTGGCGGGCGCGTCCCGGCGGCGCGCCCTGCGCCGATCGTACGCGCGAGCGCCCCGCCCCCGGCCGGAAAGCCGGATGCGGGGCACCCTCGTACGGCCCGCCGCGACGCTGCGCCGGGCCGACGGCGTCAGAAGAACCGGCGCCGCTTGGCCTTCTGCGGCCGGAGCATGTCGGCGCCCTTGGTGAGCAGCCGGCTCACCCCGCTCGGCCCACGACGGGTCTCCAGCGAGTGGCTGAGCCGGCGCGCGCCGGCCGCCGCCAGCGGCACGGCGACCGCCATGACCGCCCACTGCGCGATCCGCTTCTGAATCATTGTCGGTTCACCTCCGCGATCGTCTGCTGCCCGTTCTGGTACCCAGCGCGTCGCGTCGGTAAGCCTCGCCTCAGCCGGTCGGCGCCACCGGATTGGGCAGCGCGCCGCCGAAGCGGCGGTCCCGCTGCGCGTACAGCTCGCACGCGTACCACAGGTGGCGGCGGTCGAAGTCCGGCCAGAGGGTGTCCAGGAAGACCAGCTCGGCGTACGCGCTCTGCCAGAGCAGGAAGTTGGAGGTGCGCTGCTCGCCGGAGGGGCGCAGGAAGAGGTCCACCTCGGGGACCTCCGGGTGGTACAGGTACTTCCCGATGGTCTTCTCGGTGATCCGGTCCGGATGCAGCCGGCCCGCGGCGACGTCCCGGGCGATCGCGGCGGTCGCGTCGGCGATCTCCGCCTGGCCGCCGTAGTTGACGCAGAACTGCAGGGTCAGCGTCGAGTTGCCGCGGGACATCTCCTCGGCGGTCTGCAACTCCGAGATGACGCTCTTCCACAGCCGTCCGGCCCGGCCGGACCAGACCACCCGGACGCCCAGGTCGACGAGCTGGTCGCGGCGGCGGCGGATCACGTCCCGGTTGAAGCCCATCAGGAAGCGGACCTCCTCCGGCGAGCGCCGCCAGTTCTCGGTCGAGAAGGCGTACGCCGACAGGTAGGGGATGCCCAGCTCGATGGCGCCCTCGATGGTGTCGAAGAGGCTGTGCTCGCCCTGCTCGTGTCCCTTGGTGCGGGGCAGGCCGCGCTCCTTGGCCCAGCGCCCGTTGCCGTCCATCACCACGGCGATGTGCCGCGGCAGCGCGTCGGCCGGCAGGGCCGGGGGCCGGGCGCCCGACGGGTGCGGAGTCGGTGGCACCGGCTCGCGCCGGCCGGCCCTCATCGATCGGATCACTCGCTAATCTCCCTGTTCACGCCGGCGTTGGCCGGTCCGGCGCCGGCACGCGGCGGGACCACATCCGGCCCCGCGCCGGCACGCGGCGGGACCACACCCGGCCCCGCGCCGGCCGCCGGGGCGCCCCGGTCGACCAGCGGCAGCGAGCGTAGCGCGCGCTCCAGATGCCACTGGAGGTGCGCCGCGACCAGGCCGCTGCACTCCCGGCGCACGCCGGTCTCGGTGGCGTCGGCGTACGCCCAGTCGCCGGTGGTCAGCGCGGACATCAGCTCGATGGTGGCCGGGGCCGGATGGGCGGCGCCGGGGGGCCGGCAGTCCGGGCAGACCGCGCCGCCGGCCGGCACGGAGAACGCCCGGTGCCGCCCCGGGGTGCCGCAGACCGCGCAGGCGGTCAGCGCCGGCGCCCAGCCCGCGAAGGACATGCCGCGCAGCAAGTACGCGTCGAGCACCAGGGTGGTGGCGTGCTCGCCGGTGGCCAGCGACCGCAGCGCGCCCAGGGTGAGCTGGAACAGCCGCAGCGACGGCTCCCGCTCGATCGGGGTGAGCCGCTCCGCCGTCTCGGCGATCGCGCTGGCCGCCGTGTAGCGGGGGTAGTCGCCGAGGAACCGCTTGCCGTACAGGTCGATCCCCTCGACCTGGCTGATGCTCTGCAGCGAGCTGCCCTGATTGCCCTTGGGGTCGCCGGCGAGCTGGAGGTCGACGTGCCCGAACGGCTCCAGCCGGGCGCCGAACCTGCTGGTGGTGCGCCGCACCCCGCGGGCCACCGCGCGCAGCCGGCCGTGCCGGCGGGTGAGCAGCGTGATGATCCGGTCGGACTCGCCCAGCTTCTGCACGCGCAGCACCACCGCGTCGTCGCGGTAGAGCTGTCGGCGGTACCCGGCCATCGGGCCATTCTCCCTCGGGGTGCGATCTCAGGGTCGGCTCGGGGTGGATCGGCGGTGGATCCCGGATGTGCCACCCCCGCGGTGCGCCGTAGCGTGCTCGCCATGGCTCTGCACCGGACCGCCGTCGCCGTCACCGCCGCCACGGCCTCGCTCATCCTCCTCGCCGGGTGCGACAACCTGTCGTTCCGGCGGCTGGACTACGACAACACCGAGGCGACCGGGATCAGCCGGATCACCGTGCCGTCCGGGGGCGCCGGTGACGTGGCCGTCCGCGCCACCGGGCCCGCCGGCCAGGTGCGGATCAAGCGGGTGGTCCGCTACCAGGGCGGGCAGCAGCCCGACACCCGGTACCAGATCAAGGGCGACGAACTGGTGCTGCCGACCGACTGCGGTGCCCGGTGCACCGTCGCCTGGGAGGTGATCGCCCCGGCGGGCGTGGCGGTGCGCGGCGAGACCGGCTCCGGCAACGTCGAGCTGGCCCAGGTCGGCACCGTCGAGTTCACCCTGCGCTCGGGGGACCTCAGCGTGAGCGGGGCACGCGGCGATGTCCGCGCCGAGACCACGTCGGGCAACATCCGGGTGGTCGACGCGGCCGGCGCGGTCCGGCTGCGCGCGTCGTCCGGCGACATCGAGGCGCGCCGGCTGGGCGCCGGGGTGGACGCGGAGGCCACCTCCGGCAACGTCACCGTCGAGCTGGACCGGCCGGCCCCGGTCCGGCTGCGGGCGTCCAGCGGCGACATCGACCTCACCGTGCCCGACGACCGCTACCGGGTGCGGGCCAGCGCCCGGTCCGGCGACACCGACCTGGGCGTGCCCGACGACCCGGCGGCGTCGCTGCTGCTGGACGTCGCGGCCACCAGCGGCAACGTCCGGATCAACCGGCGCTGAGCCGGTCCGCCCGGTCGGCGCCCGCGGCGGCCGGCTCGGCGGCGCGGCGCGGGCCGGGAACCCGGTCGGCGCGCGCAGCGGCCGGCTCGGCGGCGCGGCGCGGGGCGGGAACCCGGCCGGCGCCGACCAGTTCGGCCGCCGCGCCGGCCGGCGCCGGGCTGGCCGGCGCGGTCGCCGCCCGCTCGGCCCCGGTCCACCGGGGCCGGCCGGGAAACAGCTCCGGGGTACGCCGGGCCGCCAGGTCCTCCACCCAGCCGACCAGCAGGGTGACCACGCCGACCAGGGCGAACACCAGCACCACCCGGACGGCCAGCCCGAGCGGGTCGCGCGGGGTCCAGCCGACCAGGCCGACCAGCGGGGTGAGCGCCACCACGAAGGGCATGTGCCAGAGGTAGCAGGTGAGGGCGCGCCGGTTCAGCACGGTCACCACCCGGCTCACCACCGGGTTGCGGTCCACCCAGGCCGCCCCGTCGGGCGCCCGGCCGATCGCCACCAGGATGAACGCCGCCGACCAGAGCGCGTTGCCGAGGTGGATGTCGTTCAGGTCGTGGCCGCGCGGGCCGGGGTGGGTGGCGATCCAGGCCAGGCCGGCCGCGCCGAGGGCGAGCGCGGTGGGCACGAGCACCCGGTTGCGCATCCGGCGCACCAGCCCGTCGTGGTGGGCGAAGCCGAGCAGCCAGGCGCCGAAGTAGAGGCCGAACTCGCGCAGCACGGTCGGGGCGTCCGGGAAGATGCCGAACTCGATCACCGCGAGCAGCGCGTACGGGGCGAGCAGCACGGGCAGCGGCGCCCGGCGGAACAGCCAGAGCACCAGCGGTGAGGCGAGCACGAACCACAGGTAGTCCCGCAGGTACCAGATCGGGCTCAGCGCCAGCCCACCCCAGTAGTTGGCCGGCGGGTCGCTCACCGGGAAGAGCCAGAGCAGCACCTTCGGGGTGAACGGCAGCCCGGTGAGCAGCATGGCCGGGACGAAGACCGCGGCGAGCACCCAGAGTGACGGCAGCAGGCGACGCAGCCGGCGCGCCACGGCCGGCACGCCGGTCCGGTCCAACGAGGCGGCCATCAGCGAACCGGCGAGCGCGAACATCACCGACATGGCCGGGAACACCAGGGTGAGCGTGGCATAGCCGGTCACGTGGTAGACGACGACTCGGACGATGGCCAGGGAGCGGAGCAGGTCAAGGTATCGGTTTCGCATCAGCCTGCATCTGGGTCCGGGGGCGGGGACAGGTTTCCCCTACCCTCCGCTCCGGCCCGGCGAACCGACACGCAGGCCGAGCCAAAAGTGAGACTTCCCATAGAGCAGACTGAATTCGACCAGGCCCGTACGGCATGAAGCGCGCCCCGCCGGCCCGGGACCGGCGGAGCGCGGACGCCGTCAGAAGCCGAGCTTGCGCAGCTGCTTCGGGTCCCGCTGCCAGTCCTTCGCGACCCGGACATGCAGGTCCAGGTAGATGCGGCCACCGAGCAACTCCTCGATGTGCCGGCGGGCGGTGGTGCCGACCTCCTTGAGTCGGCTGCCCCGGTGTCCGATGACGATCGCCTTCTGGCTCGGCCGCTCGACGTACAGGTCCGCGTAGATCTTCGTGAGGTTGCCCTCCGGGATCATCTCCTCCACCACCACGGCGATGGAGTGCGGCAGCTCGTCCCGGACCCCCTCCAGCGCCGCCTCGCGGATCAGCTCGGCGACCAGCACCTGCTCGGGGTCGTCGGTGAGCATGTCGTCCGGGTAGAGCTGCGGCGACTCCGGCAGGTAGCCGGTCATCACGTCGACCAGCGTGCCCACCTGGTGCCCGGAGACCGCGCTGACCGGCACCACGTCGGCGAACTCGCCCAGCTCGCTGACCGCGAGCAACTGCTCGGCCAGCCGCCGCTTGTCCACCAGGTCGGTCTTGGTGACCACGGCCAGCACGGTGGCCTTGAGGCTGGCCAGTTCGCCGGTGATGAACCGGTCGCCCCGGCCGATCGGCTCGTTCGCCGGGATGCAGAGGCCGATCACGTCGACCTCGCTCCAGGTCTCCCGGACCAGGTCGTTGAGGCGCTCGCCGAGCAGCGTCCGGGGCCGGTGCAGACCCGGGGTGTCGACCAGCACGAGCTGGGAGTCCGGCCGGTGCAGCACCGCCCGGATGACGTGCCGGGTGGTCTGCGGCTTGTTCGAGGTGATCGCGATCTTGGTGCCGACGATCGCGTTGGTCAGCGTCGACTTGCCGGCGTTCGGCCGGCCGACGAAACACGCGAACCCGGCCCGGTACGGGCGGGGCGCCTCCGGATCCGGCAGCCCCGTCGCGCTCACGCCGCCGCTCCGCTTCGCCCCGCGCCGGCGCGCGCCGGCCAGGAAACGTGCCCGGTCACTCGACCACCGTGCCGAGGACGGTGCCGTCCGGCGCGGCCACGTGGATCGGCGCGTCGGCGGCGAGGTCCCGGACGGCGGCGTGCCCGGCGCCGTCCAGCGTCGAGGCCTCGGTCACCACCACCGCCGCCTCCAGCCGGCTGGCCCCGGCCGCCACCGCCGAGGCGACCGCGAGCTGGAGCGCGGTCAGCGTCAGCGACGGCAACGCCACGCTGGCCGCCGCGTACGTCCGGCCGTCCTGGTCCCGGACCGCGGCGCCCTCCACGGCACCGACCCGGCCCCGCGCGCCGCGGGCCAGCACGACCAGCTTGCCGTCCTCGGCGCTCAGCTCGGCCGGATCGGACGGGGTGGGGCGGGCCGCCGGCACGGCGGAAGACTCAGGCATCGGCGGGTTGCCTCTCCTCGGAACGGTTGGGGTTGCCGCGGGGCTCGGCGTGCTCGCCGCGCCCGGCGCTGTCCGGCGCGTCGCCCGGCTCGACCCGACTCACCAGCACGGTGTCGATCCGGTTACGCCGGCCGGTGGTGCCCTCGGCGAGCAGCCGGAGCCCGGCCACCTCGGCCTCCGCGCCGGGGATCGGCACCCGGCCGAGCGACTGGGCGAGCAGGCCGCCGACGGTCTCCACCTCGTCGGTGGGCAGGTCGGTGTCGAACAACTCGCCCAGCGTCTCCACGGGCAGCCGGGCGGTCACCCGCACCGAGCCGTCCGGCAGGCGCTCGACCGGCGGGCGCTCGACATCGTACTCGTCGGTGATCTCACCGACGATCTCCTCCAGGATGTCCTCGATGGTGACCAGGCCGCCGGTGCCGCCGTACTCGTCGACCACGATGACCAGGTGGTTGCGGGCGGCCTGCATCTCGGAGAGCAGGTCGTCGACCGGCTTGGACTCCGGCACGAACGTCGCCGGGCGCATCAGCTCCGACACGGCCAGCCGCCCGCTGCGCGGGTCACCGCCCTGGGTACGCCGGATCAGGTCCTTCAGGTAGAGCACGCCGAGCACGTCGTCGACGCTCTCCCCGATCACCGGGATGCGGGAGAAGCCGGAGCGCAGGAAGAGGACCAGCGCCTGGTTGAGTGTCTTGTGCTCCTCGATCCACACCATCTCGGTACGCGGCACCATCACCTCCCGGGCGATGGTGTCGCCGAGCGCGAAGACCGAGTGGATCATCTGGCGTTCGCCGTGCTCCACCACGCCGCGCTGCTCGGCCAGGTCGACCAGCTCACGCAGCTCCACCTGGCTGGCGAACGGGCCCTCACGGAAGCCCTTGCCGGGGGTGACCGCGTTGCCGATGAGGATCAGCAGCGACGCCAGCGGGTTGAGCGCCCGACCCAGCCAGCGCACCAGCGGGGCGACCGCGCGCCCCACCGCGTACGCGTGCTGCCGGCCGAGGGTGCGCGGCGCCACCCCGACCACCACGAAGCTGACCACGGTCATCGCCCCGGCGGTGACCAGGGCGGCCCGCCAGCCGGCGCCGAAGCTGTCCACCGCCACCAGCGCCACCAGCGTGGTGGCGGTCAGCTCGGCCAGCAGCCGGACCAGCAGCAGCAGGTTGAGGTGCCGGACCACGTCACCGGCGACCGCCTGGAGGGTACGCGCGCCGCGCGCCCCGTCCCGGGCCAGCTCGGCGGCCCGGGCCGGCGACACGGCGGCCAGCGCGGCCTCGGTCATCGCGATGAGCCCGGCCAGCACCACCAGCGCGGCCGCGACGGCGATGAGCTGGAGATCGGGGAGGTCGGTGGGAGCGGCGACGGCCGCCAGGGTGGTCATCACCGGGACCGGGTCGACCGCCAGCTGTCCAGCAGCCGGGCCTGGAGACCGAACATCTCCCGCTCCTCCTCCGGCTCGGCGTGGTCGTAGCCGAGCAGGTGCAGCACGCCGTGCACGGTGAGCAGGTGCAACTCGTCGGCGGTGGCGTGCCCCGCGGTGGCCGCCTGCTTGGCCGCCACCTCCGGACAGAGCACGATGTCGCCGAGCAGGGCCGGCTCACCGCCGGCCGGGCCGCTCTCGCCCGGGCCGTGGTCGACGCTGCCCTCGTCCATGGGGAAGGCGAGCACGTCGGTGGGGCCGTCGCCGCCCATCCAGCGATGGTTCAGCTCGGACATGTAGTCGATGTCGACCAGCAGCACGGAGAGCTCGGCGAGGGGGTTCACCCCCATCTCGTCGAGGGCGTGCCGGGCGACGGCGAGCACGGCGTCGGTGTCGACCTCGACACCCGACTCGTTGGCGATCTCGATGGACAACTGTCTTCCTCTGGTGGTTAGCGGCGCCGGCCGGCCCGGCCGCCCTGGGCGGGTCGCCCGGGCACGGCGTGCACGCTCTGCGCCTGCTGGTTCTCCCGCTCGGCGTCCCAGCGGGCGTACGCGTCGACGATCTCGCCCACCAGCTTGTGCCGGACCACGTCGGCACTGGAGAGCTGGGCGAAGTGGACGTCCTCGACGTTGTTCAGGATGTCCCGGACCACCCGCAGGCCGCTGGTCGTCCCGCCGGGAAGGTCCACCTGGGTGACGTCACCGGTGACCACGATCTTGGAACCGAAGCCGAGCCGGGTGAGGAACATCTTCATCTGCTCGGGCGTGGTGTTCTGCGCCTCGTCCAGGATGATGAACGCGTCATTAAGGGTCCTACCCCTCATGTATGCCAGCGGGGCCACCTCGATGGTGCCGGCGGCCATCAGCTTCGGGATGGACTCCGGGTCGAGCATGTCGTGCAGCGCGTCGTAGAGCGGGCGCAGGTAGGGGTCGATCTTCTCGTTCAGGGTGCCGGGCAGGAAGCCCAGCCGCTCCCCCGCCTCGACCGCCGGCCGGGTCAGGATGATCCGGTTGACCTGCTTGGCCTGCAGCGCCTGGACCGCCTTGGCCATGGCCAGGTAGGTCTTGCCGGTGCCGGCGGGGCCGATGCCGAAGACGATGGTGTGCGCGTCGATCGCGTCGACGTACTTCTTCTGGCCCAGCGTCTTGGGACGGATGGTGCGGCCGCGCCGGGAGAGGATGTTGAGCGTCAGAACCTCGGCGGGCCGCTCGGCGCTGCCCTGCTCGAGCATGCCGACGGTACGCCGGACCGCGTCTGTGGTCAGGGTCTCGCCTTTCTCGATCAGTTCGAGCAGCTCACTGAAGAGGCGCTCGGCGAGGGCGTTGTCCCCGGGGGCGCCGGTGATGGTGATCTCGTTGCCCCGCACGTGGACGTCACTGTTGACGGAGCGTTCGACGAGCCGGAGGATCTCGTCGCCCGCACCGAGCAGGTTCACCATGATCTTCTGGTCGGGGACCGTGATCCTGGTCTGCACCCGGGGCGGGGCGGGAGGTGGGGTGTCCGTCATAGCTCGGGCCGTCGGGCCCTGCGCCACCTGCTCTCGATCTCGGCGCCGGGCCCCTGCTGGCGCGGCGGACGACTCATCCATCGTATCGGGTCAACACCGCACGCACCGCGCCCATTTCCCGTGGTCGACGGTCAGTGCCCGGCGCGGAAGTCGTACCCGTCGAAGGTCTCCTGGGCCCGGGTGAAGCGGTAGGTGGCCCAGTGCATCCGGACCACCGCGCCGCGCTCGTCGCGGGTGAGCCGGAGCAGTTCGCCCACCTCCCGGCCGGCGACGGTCCGGAACACGTCCGGCCGGTCCGGCAGCGGGGCGAACACGGCGGGCGGCTTGCCGGCCGGGTCGTCCGCGCCCCGCGCCCGCAGCGTCCCGTCGTGCCAGGAGAAGACGTACTCGAAGCCCTCACCCCACCACCGGCCCAGCATGCCGCGCAGGTGCTCCGGGGCGGGCGGCCCGGGCGCCCACGGCTCGACGTCGGCCGGGTCGTGCTCGGCCGCGGCGGCGAGCAGCCGGTGCGGCAGGTCGAACACCGCCACGCCGGTGCCGGACGAGCCCAGCACCGCGCAGCCCATCGCGCCGGCCGTGCCGTCCCCGCCCCGCCGGCCGTAGACGGCGGCCAGGAACCCGGGCATGGCCCCGTCGTGCCCCACGTGCATCACCCGCCCCGGCTGCGGCACCAGGATCAGGCCGAGGCCGAAGCCGGCCGCCCAGACCGTCTCGTCGGTGCTGGTCAGCGGCCAGCGCATCTCGTCGAGGGTGGCCGGGGCGAGCACCGCGCCGGCCGGGTCCAGCGCCGCCGGGTCGGCCAGGAAGGCGGCCCAGCGGGCCATGTCCACCGCGGTGCTCCAGAGCTGCGCGGCGGGGGCCACCGCGCCGAAGTCGGTGGGCGGCTCCGGCCGGGCCTCGTCGGAGTACGCGTCGACCAGGTGGCCGGTCGCCGCCCGGGGCCCCGGCTCCGGGCCGGTGGCGGTCAGCCCGAGCGGGCCCAGCACCCGGTCGGCCAGCACCTCGGCCCAGGTCCCGCCGCGCAGCCGGGCGACCATCTCGCCGAGCAGCGCCATCCCCAGGTTGGAGTAGTGGTAACGCCGCCCGGTGGGCAGCACCCGCTCCACCCGGGTCAGGTCGGCGAGGAGCCGGTCGACGTCGGGGGCGCGCAGGGTGTCCCACACGTCGCCGTGCGGCTCGCGCTGCAGGCCCGCGGTGTGCGACAACAGCCGGCGTACGGTCAGCTCGCCGTGCGCCGGCAGGTCGAGGTGCCGGCCGATCGGGTCGTCGAGGTCGAGCAGCCCGTCGTCGCGGCACTGCATGACCAGCGTCGCGGTGAAGGTCTTGGTGACCGAGCCGATCCGGAACACCGTCTCCGGGTCGAGCGGGGTGTCGTTGCCGGTCGCGCCGACCGTGCACGTCCAGAGCGGCCGGTCGGCCCGGTGCAGGGCCACCGACACCGCCGGGATCCGCCCCTGCGCCTGGGCCTGCCGCACCATCCGGCCGAGCCGGTCCCGCACCGTGATCATGAGGGCAGTCTAGGCAGCCGCTCAGCGGCAGAGCATCGGGCCGAGCGGGGCGCCGCCGAGCAGGTGCGCATGCACGTGGAAGACCTCCTGGCCACCGTACGGGCCGGTGTTGAACATCAGCCGGAAGCCGTCCGCGGTGAGCCCCTCCTCCTCGGCCACCACGGCGGCCGTGGCCAGCACGTCGGCGGCGAGCGCCGGATCGCCCTCGGCCAGCGTCGCCACGTCCGCGTAGTGCTCCTTGGGGATGACCAGCACGTGGGTGGGGGCCTTGGGGTCGATGTCCCGGAAGGCGAGGGTGGTGGCGGTCTCCCGCACGATGGTGGCCGGGATCTCCCCGGCGACGATCCGGCAGAACAGGCAGTCGGTTCCCATCCGGGCAGTGTAGGGAAGGACCCGGTCGACGCGGTGTACGCAGGCAAGGGCCCGTGCCGGAAAGGCCGGCGGGGTGGGGCAGGATGGCCGGCATGGCGGGACGGGCGGTACTGGTGACGGGGGCCTCGCGCGGCATCGGCCGGGCGGTGGCGCGGGCGTTCGCGGCGGGTGGGGACCGGGTGGCGATCCACCACCGCGACTCAGCGGAGCTGGCCGAGGCGCTCCGCGCCGAGCTGCCCGGGGACGGGCACGTGGTGGTCCGCGCCGACCTCGCCGACCCGGAGGCCGTCCGGGCCATGGTCGACGACGCGGCCCGGCAACTCGGTGGGCTGGACGTGCTGGTCAACAACGCCGGCGTATACGGACCCCGGGACCTGCCGCACCCGGTCTTCGGCAACACCTACGAGCAGTGGCGCGAACAGTGGCGGCTGGTGCTGGAGACCAACCTGACCGGCGCCGCCAACGTCACCTGGTGCGCCGCGCAGCACATGCGCGGGCGGGGTGGCCGGATCGTCAACGTCTCGTCGCGGGGCGCGTTCCGGGGCGAGCCGGAGCAGCCCGCGTACGGTGCCAGCAAGGCCGGGCTGAACGCGCTCGGGCAGTCCCTGGCGCTGGCCCTGGCGCCCTACGGCATCGCGGTCGCGACGGTGGCGCCCGGCTTCGTCGAGACGGACATGACCACCACGCATCTCAGCGGCGAGCGGGGTGCCGCGATCCGGGCCCAGAGCCCGTTCAACCGGGTCGCCCGACCCGACGAGATCGCCGCCGCCGTGCACTGGCTCGCCAGCCCCGAGGCCGAATGGGCCTCCGGCACCATCATCGACCTCAACGGCGCCTCCTACCTCCGCACCTGACCCCACCCCTCCCCACCTCCTGGGGCCCACCCCCACCCGCCCCTACCACCCCCACCCACCAGGCGCGTTGATCAAGGACTTTGCGTCGGCCGAGCCGGGTTTCCCGGACGCAAACTCCTTGATCAACGTGGGAGGGCGGGGGGGGAGGGGGGCCAGGGGGCCGGGGGGTGCGGGGGTGGGGGGTTACCAGCGGGGGAGGCGGGTGGAGAGGACGCTGAGGGCGGCGACGCCGGCGGTGGAGGTGCGCAGGACCGAGGGGCCGAGGCGGACGGGGCGGGCGCCGGCCTCGCGGAAGGCGGAGAGCTCCGGGTCGGCGATGCCGCCCTCGGGGCCCACCACCAGCACGATCTCGCCGGTCGACGGGAGTGCCGCGGTGGTCAGCCGGTCCGTGGCCTCCTCGTGCAGGACGAACGCGGCGGCCGCGCCGGCGATCCGCCGGGTCACCGTGCCGGTCGACTCGTCCGGCGTACCGGCCACCACGGGCAGCCACGCCCGGCGGGCCTGCTTGGCCGCCTCCCGGGCGGTGGCCGCCCACTTCTCCCGGGCCCGTACGCCCCGCTCGCCGCGCCACTGCACCACCGAGCGGGACGCCGCCCAGGGAACGATCTCGTCCACGCCGACCTCGGTCATCGCCTGCACGGCCAACTCACCCCGGTCACCCTTGGCGATGCCCTGCACCACCACGAGCCGGGGTACGGCGGCGTCGACGTACCCCCGGGAGGTGACGGCGAGGTCGAGGGTGCCCCGGCCGACGGCGGTGACCACCGCGGCGGCCGTGCCGCCCCGCCCGTCGGCGAGCAGCAGTTCCTCGCCGGCGCGCAGCCGCTGCACGGTCGCGGCGTGGTGCCCCTCCGGACCGTCCAGGGTCAGCGTGTCCCCGGTGGGCAGCGCCTCGACCAGGAACAGCGGGGCGGACACGTCAGGCGTGCCCGTTGAAGGCGTCGCGCATCCGGGAGAAGAAGCCGCCCTGCTTGGTCAGCTCGGCGACCTCCTCGCCCCGGGTCTTGGCGAAGTCGCGCAGCATCCGCTCCTGGTCGGCGTCGAGCTTGGTCGGGGTCCGCACGTCCAGGTGGACGTAGAGGTCGCCCCGGCCGGTGCCGCGCAGGTGCGGTACGCCCCGGGCGCGCAGCCGCAGCGTGCTGCCCGGCTGGGTGCCCGGCTTGACGTCGACGGTCTCCTCGCTGTCCAGCGTCTTGATGGTCAGCCGGGTGCCGAGCGCGGCGGCGGTCATCGGCACGGTGACCCGGCAGTGCAGGTCGTCGCCCTTGCGGGAGTAGACGTCGTGCGGCCGCTCGTGGATCTCCACGTAGAGGTCGCCGGCGGTGCCGCCGCCCGGGCCCACCTCGCCCTGCTGGGCCAGCCGGATCCGCATGCCGTCCTCGACCCCGGCCGGGATCTTGACGGTCAGCGAGCGCCGGGTCCGCACCCGGCCGTCGCCCGCGCAGGTCGGGCAGGGGTGCGGGATGGTGGTGCCGTAGCCCTGGCAGACGGTGCACGGCCGGGCGGAGACCACCTGGCCGAGGAAGGTCCGCTGGACCGACTGCACCTCGCCCCGGCCGCCGCACGCCTCGCAGGTCGCCAGGTGGGTGCCGGCCGCCGTGCCCGCGCCGGAGCAGGTGGTGCAGAGCACCGCCGTGTCCACCGTGATCGGGGCCTCGACGCCGAAGGCGGTCTCGTTGAGGTCCAGCTCCAGCCGCAGGATCGCGTCGGCGCCTGGCCGGGTACGCGGCCGCGGGCCGCGGGCGCCGCCGGCCGCGCCGCCGAAGAACGCGTCCATGATGTCCTGGAACCCGACGAACGGGCCGGCGCCGCCCGGGCCGCCCGGACCGCCGCCCCCGCCACCCGGCGCGAGCGGGTCGCCGCCCAGGTCGACGATCTGCCGTTTCCGGTCGTCCGAGAGGACCTCGTACGCGGCGTTGATGTCCTTGAACTTCTCCTGTGCCTCCGGGTCCGGATTCACGTCCGGGTGGAACTGCCGCGCCAGCTTGCGGTAGGCGCGCTTGATCTCGTCGTCGGAGGCGTCCCGGCTCACGCCGAGAATGCCGTAGTAGTCCCTGGCCACTGCGTTCGGTGTCCTCGTGTTTCGTCTCGCGTTGCGCCGCGTCGGCCGCAGGTCGGCCGTCGGCCCTGACTGGTCAGTTCTGGGCCAGCAGTTCGCCCACGTAGCGTGCCACGGCCCGCACCATGGCGATGTTGCCGGGGTAGTCCATCCGGGTCGGCCCGAGCACACCGAGCCCACCGACGATGGTGCTGCCCGGTCCGTAGCCGGTGCTGACCACCGAGGCGGCCCGCAGGTTGTCGAATTCGTTCTCGTCGCCGATGAGCACCCGGGTGGTGCTCGGCTCCGTCTCGCCGATCAGCTTGAGCAGCACGACCTCTTCTTCGAGCGCCTCCAGGATGGGCCGCAGCGAGCCCTGGAAGTCGAGCAGACCACCCCGGGTGAGGTTGGCCTGGCCGGCCAGCGCGATGCGTTCCTCGTGCCGCTCGACCAGCGTCTCCAGCAGCACGGTGGAGAGCGTGGCCATGGCCGGGCGCAGCCGCGGGGTGGACTCGTCGACCAGCGCCTGGACCAGCGGCGGGGTCTCCGAGAGCCGGCTGCCGACCAGCTTCTCGTTGACCAGCCGGCGCAGGTCGGTGACGTCCTCGGTGGGGATCGGGCCGGGCATCTCCACCAGCCGCTGCTCGACCCGGCCGGTGTCGGCGATCATGACGACCATCAGCCGGGTGGTGGAGATCGGCACCAGCTCCAGGTGGCGCACCTTGGAGCGGGCCAGGCTCGGGTACTGCACGACGGCGACCTGGCGGGTGAGCTGGGCCAGCAGCCGGACCGTCCGGTGCACCACGTCGTCCAGGTCGACCGCGCCGACCAGGAACCGCTCGATCGCCCGGCGCTCGGCCGGGCTGAGCGGCTTGACCCGGGAGAGCCGGTCGACGAAGAGCCGGTAGCCGCGGTCGGTGGGCACCCGGCCGGCGCTGGTGTGCGGCTGCCGGATGTAGCCCTCCTCCTCCAGCACCGCCATGTCGTTGCGCACGGTGGCCGGGGAGACGCCCAGCTGGTGGCGCTCCACCAGGGCCTTGCTGCCGACCGGCTCCTGCGTGGCGACATAGTCCTCGACGATCGCGCGCAGCACGGCGAGCTTGCGGTCGTCGAGACCCATCTCCTCCACCTCCCTGACGCACCTCGATCCGCCGGCGCACCGGCCAGGCGGCCTGGCACTCGACTGTAGCGAGTGCCAGTCTACGTCGGCCGGCCCGTTGACGCGATGATCAGCTACGGACCCCCCGTGCGGCCCCGGGCACACTGCGCCAGGGCCGATCAGCCGGACATCCCGGTCGTTACCGCTCTGGTGTGGCCTTGCCTGCCGGACCTACCGTGACCCCCATGACTGAACCACCTCGCCCTCCCGGAGCGGGGGACCCCGGCGCCCAGCCGCCGGAGGCGACCCCGCCGTCGGCCCCATACGGCTCGCCGCCAGCGGACGAGCCCCCCACCGCACCACTGTCCGGGCCGCCGGCCGGGGGCGGCTATCCCCCGCCCGGTGGCTATCCGCCGCCGGGCGGCCAGCCCCCGCCGGGCGGCTACCCACCCCCAGGTGGCTACCCTCCGCCGGGCGGCCAACCTCCGCCGGGTGTCGGCTACCCGACCGGCGGCGCATACGGCCCGCCGCCGGGCTACGCCAACAACGACGAGAAGACCTGGGCCCTGATCGCGCACTTCGGCGGTCCGGTCGGGGTGGTCGTCGGCGCCGGCCTGCTCGGCTGGGTGGCGCCGCTCATCGCGCTGATGACCCGGGGGCAGCAGTCGCCCACGGTCCGCGCGCACGCCGTCGCGGCGCTGAACTTCCAGATCACCTGGGCGATCGTCGGCGTGCTCAGCTGGGTGCTCACCCTGATCACCTGCGGGATCCTGTTCTTCATCCCGATGCTGGTCTGGATCGTGCCGTTGATCTTCGGAATCATCGCCGGGGTCAAGGCCAACGAAGGGGTGCTCTACCGCTACCCGATGAGCTACAGCTTCACCAAGTGACCCGGGCAACGAGGTGATCCCGGTCGGCCGGTGGGCCGGCCGGGATCATGCTCAGGGCAGCAGATCGCGGACCACCGCGTCGGCCAGCAGCCGGCCCCGCAGGGTGAGCACCGCCCGGCCGGCCGCGTGGCGGTCGGCGTCCAGCAGGCCGTCGGCCAGGGCGCGGCGGGCCGCCGCCCGGCCCGCCTCGTCCAGCACCTCCAGCGGCAGGCCGGAGGCGAGCCGCAGCCGCAGCATCACGTCCTCCATGTGCGCCTCACCGGGGGTGAGCACCTCCCGGGCCAGGCCCGGCGACTCCCCCGCCGCCAGCCGCTGCGCGTACGTGGCCGGGTGCTTGACGTTCCACCAGCGCACCCCGCCGACGTGGCTGTGCGCCCCCGGCCCGAGGCCCCACCAGTCGGCGCCGGTCCAGTAGAGCAGGTTGTGCCGGCACCGGGCGGCCTCGGTGCGGGCCCAGTTGGAGACCTCGTACCAGGAGAAGCCGGCCGCGTCGAGGGCCGCCTCCGCGGCCAGGTAGCGGTCCGCCGCCACGTCGTCGGAGGGGTACGGCAGCTCGCCGCGGCGCATCCGGGCGGCCAGCCGGGTGCCGTCCTCCACGATCAGGGCGTACGCGCTGACGTGGTCCACGCCGGCCGCCACCACCTGGTCCAGCGAGGCGGCGAAGTCCTCGGCGGTCTCCCCCGGGGTGCCGTAGATGAGGTCCAGGTTCACGTGGTCGAACCCGGCGTCCCGTGCCTCCAGGGCGGCGGCGGTGGCCCGGCCGGCGCTGTGCGTCCGGTCCAGGATCGCCAGCACGCCGGGCGCGGCGGACTGCATGCCCAGCGAGATCCGGGTGTAGCCGGCCGCCCGCAGCGCCTTGAGCGACGCCGGGTTGACCGATTCCGGATTGGCCTCGGTGGTCACCTCGGCGTCGGCGGCCAACCCCCAGGTCCGGTCGATGCCGTCGAGGATCCGGGCGAGGTCGTCGGCGGGCAGCAGGGTCGGGGTGCCGCCGCCGACGAAGACCGTGTCCACCCGCGGCGGCGGGGTGTCGCCCAACACCCGCCGGGCGAGCGCCAGCTCGGCCAGCACCGAGTCGGCGTACGTCTCCCGGCTGACCCCGCCGCCCAGCTCGGCGGCGGTGTACGTGTTGAAGTCGCAGTAGCCGCAGCGGCTGGCGCAGAAGGGCACGTGCAGGTACACGCCGAAACCCCGCGCGCCGACGGCGCGGCGGGCGGCAGCGGGCAGCGATCCGTCGCGCGGGACGGACTCGCCTTCTGGAAGAGCGCCGGGCATGGCCACTAGTGTGCCCGGCATGACCTCTCCGGACGCTCTCGTGCGGGTCGCCACGGCCCGTGGGGTGACCACCCTCACCCTGGACAGCCCGCACAACCGCAACGCGCTCTCCACACCGCTGATGACCGAGCTGCTGGCCGGGCTGGCCGCCGCGGTCGCCGACGACGCGGTCCGGGCGATCGTGCTGGACCACACCGGCCCGGTCTTCTGCTCGGGCGCGGACCTGAAGGAGACCGCCGCCGCGTACGCCAGCGGGAGCGTGCCCGCCGGCATGCTGGGCGACGTGCTGGTCGCGGTCCGGGAGAGCCCGAAGCCGGTGCTGGCGAAGGTGGCCGGGCCGGCGCGGGCCGGCGGGCTGGGGCTGATCGCGGCGGCGGACCTGGCGGTCTGCGCCGAGGAGGCGACGTTCGCGTTCACCGAGGTCCGGATCGGGGTGATCCCGGCGGTGATCTCGGCGACCGTGCTGCCCCGGCTGCTGCCCCGGGCGGCCGCCGAGCTCTACCTGACCGGCGACACCTTCGACGGCCGGCGGGCCGCCGAGATCGGCCTGGTCACCGCCGCGGTGCCGGCCGACGGGCTGGACGCGGCGGTGCAGCGCTACTGCGCCTCGCTGGTCCGGGGTGCGCCGACCGCCCTGGCCGGCGCGAAGCAGCTGCTGCGCCGCCCGGCCCCCGACGACCTGCGCGCGGAGATCGCCGAGTTGGCCGCGCTCTCCACCGGGTACTTCCTCTCCGACGAGGGCCTGGAGGGCGTGCTGGCGTTCCGCGAGAAGCGCCCCGCCGCCTGGGTGCCGACGGGAGACTGAGGGCGCCCGCGGCTGCGGTGGGTGGCCACGGCGTGACCGACCGGGAGGCAACCGGTCGGACGACCCGATCCACCCATCCGGACACGTACGCTTGCGGACTGTCGGGACAGGAGGTGCGGGTGCGAACTCGAGCGGCGATCGTGGCAGCAGGAGTGGCCGTGTGCGTGCTGGCGCTGCTCGGGGTCTGGTTCGTCGCCAAGCAGTTCGGCCACCAGATCGGACTGCCGACGGCGAGCCGCACCTGCACCGTCGAGGCCGACGGCGAGGTGGTGCTCAGCGCCGAGCAGATGGCGAACGCGGCCACCATCGCGGCGATCGGCGTGCAGCGGCGGATGCCGGAGCGGGCCGTGGTGGTGGCGCTGGCGACCGCGTACCAGGAGTCGCACCTACGCAACATCGCCCACGGCGACCGGGACTCGCTGGGCCTGTTCCAGCAGCGCCCGAGCCAGGGTTGGGGCACGCCGGCCCAGATCCGCGACCCGCGCTACGCCGCGGAGAAGTTCTACGCCGCGCTGAAGAAGGTCAAGGGCTGGGAGAAGCTGCGGGTCACCGAGGCCGCCCAGAAGGTGCAGCGGTCGGCCTACCCCGAGGCGTACCAGAAGTGGGCGGCCAAGTCCGAGGTGCTCAGCCGGGCCCTGCTCGGCCACGCCACCGGCGCGGTGGCCTGCACGGTCGGCTCGACACCGACGATGCGCGGTCCGGCCGCGGCGGCGGCGCTGGCGCAGAACCTGGCGTTGGACTGGGGGCTGGCCGGGCTGGCCACGCCGACCGACCTGACCGACTTCGCGGTGCCCGCCACGGACAGCCGCAACGGCTGGCGGTACGCGCACTGGCTGGTCTCGCACGCCGACGACCACGGCGTGAAACGGGTCCGCTTCGGTGACCTGGAGTGGACCGCCCAGCACGGCACCTGGAGCAAGGTGAAGTCGGGCCGTTCGGCGCCGACCCAGGTGCTCGCGGAGGTCTTCGCGGCCACCTGAGCGCCGCCCGTGACACCGCGGCCCGAGCGGACCGCCGGTGTTTGAGAGAAACCGGCGCCCACGAAAGGACGGGCCCGCGGAAGACCGAGGCCCGCGGAAGACCGAGGCCCGCGGAAGACCGAGGCCCGCGTAGGGCCAGGGCCCGCGGGCCGGTCGACGGTCAGGCGGGGGTGACGCCGAGCCGGCGGCGGACCTTCTCCTGGAGCGCCGCGGGCAACTCCGGCACGTCGAGCAGGGCGGGCAGCAGGTCGGGCTCCAGGGTGGTGGCCCGGAACACCTGGCCGATGGTGACCCCGTGCGCCGGCCGATCGACCACCTCGACGGGGTCGCCCGCGCCCACCGCGCCCTCCTGCAACACCCGCAGGTACGCCCCGGGCGCGGCCCGCGCGGTGAACCGCTTGATCAGGTCGGGCATGCCCCAGAAGCCGGCGAACGTGGCGCACGGGGTGCGCGGCTTGGTCACCTCGAGCAGGGCGGAGCCGACCGCCCACCGCTCGCCGATCACGGCGCCGGTCACGTCCACGGCGTACGTGGTGAGGTTCTCGCCGAAGGCGCCCGGCCGCAGCGCCCGGCCCAGCTCGGCCGACCACCAGGCCGCGTCCTCCTCCGCGTACGCGTAGACGGCCTGGTCCGGGCCGCCGTGGTGGGCGCGCTCGCCGATGAAGTCGCCGGCCAGCCCGCCGAGCCGGACGGTCACCGGCCCGTCGGCCGGCCGCTTGTCGATGCCGCTGCGCCCGCTCGGGTCGCCCGCCCACTCCGCCTCGGTGATCACGCCGAGGTTCACCGCCGCCAACCTGCCCGTCATGGCGGCCAGCCTAGTGGTGGGGCCGTACCGGGTCCGCCCGCCGGTCAGCCCTTGACCGCCCCGGCGACCAGACCGGAGACCATCCGGCGCTGCACCAGCAGGAAGAAGACGATCACCGGGAGGGTGAACAGCGTCGAGGCGGCCATCACCGAGCCCCAGGCCGTGTCGTCGCGGCCGAAGAAGAACGTCATCGCCACCGGCAGGGTGTACCGGTGCTGGTCGTTGATGAAGGTCAACGCGAAGATCAGCTCGTTCCAGGCGGTGATGAAGGAGAAGATGCTGGTGGCGACCAGGCCGGGGGCGACCAGCGGGAAGAGCACCTTGCGGAAGGTCTGGGCGCGGCTGGCGCCGTCGATCGCCGCGGCCTCCTCCAGCTCCTTGGGCACCGCGGCCACGAAGCCGCGCAGCATCCAGACCGCGAACGGCAGCGAGAAGCCGAGGTAGGTCAGGATCAGGCTGGGCAGGGTGTTGTAGAGCCCGAGCCGCTGGATCATCAGGAACAGCGGGATGACCAGCGCCTCCAGCGGGATCATCTGCACCACCAGCAGCAGGATCAGGAAGGTGGTGCGCAGCCGGAACCGGAACCGGGCCACCGCGGTCGCGGCGAGCAGCGCGACCAGCCCGCTGAGCAGCACGGTGGCCACCGCGACCAGCGCGCTGTTGAGGAAGAAGTCGGTGAAGGTGACGCCCGGGATGAGGTTGCCGGTGAGGATCTCCCGGTAGTGGTCCAGGGTCGGCTCGGCCGGCACCGGGCGCGGCGTGGCCGAGAAGATCTCCTTGTTCGGCTTCAGCGAGGTGGCGACCATCCAGTAGACCGGGAAGGCCGCGAAGAGGGCGACCAGCAGGCCGGCGCCGTTGAGGGCGATCTTCTTCACGCCTGGTCCTCCTGCCGCAGCACCATGCGGACGTACACGGCGGTCACCACCAGCAGGATCAGGGTGAGGATGACCGCGATCGCCGAGCCGAGACCGTACTTGGGCGGCGGCGAGAAGGCCTCCGCGTACGAGTAGATCGAGAGCATGAAGGTGGTCCGGTCCTGGGTGCCGCCGGCCAGCACGAACTGCTGGGTGAAGACCTTGAAGTCCCAGATGGTGGAGAGCACCACGAGGATGCCGAAGACGGGGCGCAGCATCGGGAAGGTCACCGACCAGAAGACCCGCCACGGGCCGGCCCCGTCCACCCGGGCGGCCTCCTGCAACTCGCTCGGCACGCTCTTCAGGCCGGCGAGCACGCTCACCGCGATGAACGGGAACGAGTGCCAGACCACCACCAGGGTGAGGATCGCGAAGAACAGCAGCGGGTCGTTGAACCAGCCGTAGCCGGTCCAGTCGCTGCGCCCGAAGAGGGTGGTCGACAGCCCGTCGGGCAGCTTGTTGAACAGCCAGGTGACCAGGCCGCTGGTGTCGTCGAAGATCCACTTCCAGACGATGGTGCCGGTCAGCGCCGGGGTGGCCCAGGCGAGCATCACGCAACTGGCCACGAAGGTGGCCATCTTCCGGCCGAGCCGGTTGAGCAGCAGCCCGACCAGGGTGCCGAGGATCATGGTGAGGGCCACGTTGGCCAGGGCGAACAGCACGGTGTTGCGCAGCACCGTACGGAAGAACGGGTCACCGAGGATCTGGGTGTAGTTGGCCAGGCCGACCCAGGGCCACTCCCGGTCCCCCCGCAACTGCCGGACGCTGTCCAGTTTGTAGAAGGACATCATCACGACCTGGCCGAGCGGCCAGAGCAGCAGCACCGCGATGATCGCCAGGCAGGGCAACAGCAACAGGTACGGGAGGCGGTCCGGACGGCGACGCCGCCGCGCGGGGGTCTCCCGCGCGGCGGACGTGCCGGTGGCCTCGGTCAGCGTCGTCACTTGGCGTTGAGGATGCTTTCCATCTCGGCGGCCGCGTCGGCGGTGGCCTTCTCGACCGTCTTCTGACCCTTGATGACCGAGCTGTTCATCGCCTGGGTCACCGTCTTGGTCCGGCTGACCTCGACCCACTTGGGGGTGAGCGGGGTCAGCTTGGTGTTCTGCATGGCGGTGGCGAACGCGGCCATCACCTTGTCGTTGGCGTAGTTACCGCTACCGACCAGGTCCTGGTAGACCGGGAAGAAGCCGAGGCTGCTGGCGAACTCCTGGTCCTTCTGCTTGCTCAGCAGCACCGTCAGGTAGTCCCAGGCCAGGTCCTGGCGCTTGCTGTCCTTCCAGAGGGCGATGTCGGACCCGCCGGCGAACGCCGGGGCGGCCTTGCCGTCCGGGCCGGGAATGGGGAACGTGCCCCACACCTTCTCGATGTCCGGGTTGTCCTTCTTCATCGCGGCGCCCTGCCAGCTGCCGGCGAACGCCATCGCGGCCTTGCCGGTGGCGAACTGGGTCCGCGCGTCGACCTCGTTCCAGCCGGCGGCGGCCGGCGGGGCGACCTTGTGCACGGTCACCAGGTCGGTCCAGAACTTGACCGCCTTCTGCGCCTCCGGGGTGTTGTAGCCGGACTTCCAGCTGTCCCCCTGCTTGGTGGCGATCTCGCCGCCGGCCGCCCAGAGGAACGAGTAGAACGGCAGCTCGGAGTTGCCCGGCAGCGCGATGCCGTAGGTGTTCGGCTTCTTGGCCTGGACGGTCTTGGCGACGCTGACCAGCTCGTCCCAGGTCGTCGGCGGCTTCACGCCGGCCTCGGCGAACCAGTCGGTGCGGTAGTAGATGGCCCGCACGCCGGCGTACCACGGGACGCCGTACTGCTTGCCGTCGAGCTGGGCGTTCTTGACCAGGTCGGGCAGGATGTCCTTGCCCTCGGACCAGCCGTTGAACTTGCCGCTGACGTCGGCGAGGGCCTCCTGGGCCGCCCAGCCCTGGGTCTCGGTGTTGCCCAGCTCGGTGACGTCGGGCCCCTCCCCACCGGCGAGCGCGGCCTGGAACTTCTTCGGCGCCTCGAGCCAGGGGATGTACTGCACCACGACGTCGGTCTCGGGGTGCTTCTTCTTGAACTCCGCCTCGACGCCGTCGAGGAACTTGGTCTGGGCGTCGCCGCCCTCACCCATCATCCAGACCGTGAGCTTGCTGTTGTCCGCGGCCTTGTCGTCGTCGCCGGAGCCACCGCAGCCGGCGAGCACCATCGCGGCCGAGGCCACGACGGCGGTGACCGGGGCCAGCCGCTTCCACCTGTTCACGCCATATCTCCCTCGCGCCGGTTGGCACTAACCTTCTCCGCCGCACCTTAGTAGGAAAATTTCCTTTACAACAGGGGGCAGTCGCGGCCGGCGGCCGTGGCGACGGTATCGCAGCCACCCGCCCTCGCGGCAGGGGTGACATCCGGGCAGGTCAGCAGGTCAGCGGGTCAGCACGCGGAAAGCGGGCGCCCGACCTGGTGGTCGGGCGCCCGCTGGAGCGCTTCGGTGCGAGGGTCAGTAGCGCGAGACGCCGCGCCGGCGGCCGACCCCGGCCACCAGGGCCACGCCGATGGCGGCGAACAGGACCTGCAGCATCAGCTCGCGCCAGTCGATGCCGGCGGTCTCGGCGAAGCCCGCGGCGCGGGCCACGATCGTGCCCAGCAGCGCGGCACCCACACCGATCAGCATGTGCAGCCACATCGGCATGTTCTGGCGGCCCGGAACGACCAGGCGGCCCAGAGCGCCGACGATCAGACCAACGATGAGCGCGGTGATGATGCCCCAAACGGTGAGCTCCACGGTCGCCCTCCTTCTGCGAATTTGTCACACGTCGCCGTCTGCTTCGTGTCGTGACCGCTAAGTTCCCGACCCGCCGAAAATCCAAACCGACTCCGGTGACGAATTGCTCGAGACGGCCACGACCTGGGCTTTCCCGGACCGGCTCGGGCGCTTTCCCGTACCGGCTCGGGCGCTTTCCCGGACCGGCTCGGGCGCTTTCCCGGACCGGCTCGGGCGACCAGCCGGGCTTTGCCAGACCCCTCGGGCCGCTGGAGCGCGGGCCGTCGCGCCAGGCCATTGGAACCGGCAAGGTGGCAACACGAAAGCGCGGACACCCGGACAATCGGGTGACCGCGCGACGCAATGTTGAGGCTGACGAGGGCTCACCCGCGCGCACCGGTGCCCACTGGCCCTTCCGGTGCCCACTGGCCGTCCGGGTGCCCACTGGCCTTCCGGTGCCGCCGGCCCTTCCGGTGCCCGCCGGCCCGTTCCGGTGTCTGCCGACACGAACGCCAGCGGGCGCCCGACCGGTCGGTCGGGCGCCCGCTGAGGCGCTTGCGAGCGGCGTCAGTAGCGCGAGACGCCGCGCCGACCGCCCACGCCGGCCACCAGGGCCACGGCGATGGCGGCCAGCACGACCTGGACCAGCAGCTCAGTCCAGTCGATGCCGGCGGTCTCGGTGGCGATGCCCACGGCGCGGGCCAGGACGGTGCCCAGCAGCGCGGCGCCGACGCCGATCACCATGTGCAGCCAGATCGGCATGTTCTGGCGGCCCGGAACGATCAGGCGGCCCAGAGCGCCGACGATCAGACCAACAACGAGCGCGGTGATGATGCCCCAGACGGTCACTGTCAGCTCCTTCTAAGAAGTTTCATATGGTCTGTTGTGTTTCCTGTCGTGACCGGTACATGCCCGAGGCATCGAAAAACCAAACCGACTCAGCCCGCAACCGATCGCCGCAGCACCGCCGACCAGCGCCGCATCGGTTCCGCTCCGACCGCGAATGCGCAGGTGGGAGCGGTCCCACCCGGGCCCGGCGGCGGGCCGTCGCGGCAGCAAAAATCTGCCCGGGTACGCGGAAACGGCCGGCGCCCCGGCCCGGACGGACCCGGCTCCGGGTCGTCTCGAGCGGGGCGCCGGCCGTCACGTCCGCGGCTGGCGACCGCTACTTCCCGCCGGCGGGCTCGCCGGCAGCTATGTCCTGCCGGTGTGCTTGCCACCGCCCCCTGCCGGCGGGCTTGCCACCGCCCGCTGCCGGCGGGCTTGCCAGCACCAACCTTCTGCCGGCGGGCATGCGTCGCCTACTTCTTGCCGGCGGGCTTGCCAGCACCTACCTTCTGCCGGCGGGCTTGCGTCGCCTACTTCTTGCCGGCGGGCTTGCCAGCGCCTACTTCTTGCCGGCGGGCTTGCCGTCGCCGGAGTCGGAGGAGAGCGCGGCGATGAAGGCCTCCTGCGGAACCTCCACCCGGCCCACCATCTTCATCCGCTTCTTACCTTCCTTCTGCTTCTCCAGCAGCTTGCGCTTACGGCTGATGTCACCGCCGTAGCACTTGGCGAGCACGTCCTTGCGGATGGCGCGGATGGTCTCCCGGGCGATCACCCGGCTGCCGATGGCGGCCTGGATCGGCACCTCGAACTGCTGGCGCGGGATCAGCGTGCGCAGCTTCGCCGCGATCGTGGTGCCGTAGTTGTACGCCTTGTCCTTGTGCACGATGGCGCTGAACGCGTCCACCGGCTCGCCGTGCAGCAGGATGTCGACCTTGACCAGGTCGGACGCCTGCTCGCCGGAGGGCTCGTAGTCCAGCGAGGCGTACCCCTTGGTGCGGCTCTTGAGCTGGTCGAAGAAGTCGAAAATGATCTCGGCGAGCGGCAGCGTGTAGCGCAGCTCCACCCGGTCGGCCGAGAGGTAGTCCATGCCGAGCAGGCTGCCCCGGCGGCCCTGACACAGCTCCATCACGGCGCCGACGTAGTCGTTCGGGGTGAGCACGGTGGCCCGCACCACCGGCTCGTACACCTCGGCGATCTTGCCGGTCGGGTACTCGCTCGGGTTCGTCACCACGATCTCCTGACCGTCCTCGGTGATCGCCCGGTAGACCACGTTCGGCGCGGTGGAGATGAGGTCGAGGTTGAACTCCCGCTCCAGCCGCTCGCGGATGATCTCCAGGTGCAGCAGGCCGAGGAAGCCGCAGCGGAAGCCGAAGCCGAGCGCCCCGGAGGTCTCCGGCTCGTACACCAGGGCGGCGTCGTTGAGCTTGAGCTTGTCGAGCGCCTCGCGCAGGTTGGGGTAGTCGGAGCCGTCGATCGGGTAGAGGCCGGAGTAGACCATCGGCTTCGGGTCCTTGTAGCCGCCGAGCGCCTCCTTGGCCGGGTTCCCGTTGATGGTGACGGTGTCACCGACCCGGGACTGCCGGACGTCCTTGACCCCGGTGATCAGGTAGCCCACCTCGCCGACCCCGAGCGCGTCGGCCTTGACCATCTCCGGGGAGATGACCCCGATCTCCAGCAGCTCGTGCACCGCGCCGGTGGACATCATCTTGATCCGGTCCCGGGCGCTGATCTTCCCGTCGATCACCCGGACGTAGGTGACCACGCCCCGGTAGACGTCGTACACCGAGTCGAAGATCATCGCGCGGGCCGGGGCGTCCGCGTCGCCGACCGGGGGCACGAACTGCCGGACGATCTCGTCGAGCAGGTGCGCCACCCCCTCGCCGGTCTTGCCGGAGACCCTGATGCAGTCCGCCGGGTCGCCGCCGATCAGGTGGGCAAGCTCCTCGGCGTACTTCTCCGGCTGGGCGGCCGGCAGGTCGATCTTGTTGAGCACCGGGATGATGTGCAGGTCGTTCTCGAGGGCCAGGTAGAGGTTGGCCAGGGTCTGCGCCTCGATCCCCTGCGCGGCGTCGACCAGCAGGATCGCGCCCTCGCAGGCCGCCAGCGACCGGGACACCTCATAGGTGAAGTCGACGTGGCCCGGGGTGTCGATCATGTTGAGCACGGCCGTCTCGCCGGCCCGGTCACCCTCCCGGATCGTCCACGGCATCCGGACGGCCTGGCTCTTGATGGTGATGCCACGCTCGCGCTCGATGTCCATCCGGTCGAGGTACTGGGCGCGCATCTGCCGAGGGTCGACCACACCGGTGAGCTGCAACATCCGGTCGGCCAGGGTCGACTTCCCGTGGTCGATGTGGGCGATGATGCAGAAGTTCCTGATGCGCCCCGGGTCGGTGGCACCAGGAGCGTTCGCGCCGGGATCGAGCGTCGGTGGCACAGCGGTCCGTTCTGGTCGGCTGACGTGAGCGGGCCGGCGCGACGCCGGCCCCCTCTATGCTCCCACGTCGTCCGGGACGCCGGTCCTCCCCCGTCACTCCTCGGGCGGCTCCACGAAGAGGGCGGCGAGCCGGGGCAGCCGCCGCCGCGCCTCGTCCGGGTCGTCGAAATCCCAGAAGTCGTTGAGGTCGGGCACCGCCGCCGGCTCACGGACCGCCGGCAGCTCGGCCGCGGTGGCCTTCTCGTACGCCTCCCAGGCGACCGCGAGCATGTCCTCGCACTCGAACTCCTCGCCGCTGAGCGCGGCGGCCCGGACCTGCGGCAGCTCGGCGAGGGAGTCGGGGTCGGCCACCGCCCTGGCGAACACCGACCGGCCCTGGGTCATCAGCCAGCCACGGAAGTATTCGAAGCCGTCGTCCGAGGCGCCCCCGTTGATCAGGTAGGCCGCGCCCCACAGGTCGACCTTGTGGGAGGCGACGAGCACCCGACGCTGGTGCTCGGCGTATCCGACGATGTCCGCCGGGTCCCGCTCGGCGAGCAGGGCGACCGCCCGCGCGGCCACCGCGTCGGGCGCTCCCCCGGCGCCGGCCCGGGCGGACTCGATCAGCTGCCAGAACTCCTCGGTCCTCATGGCCCCGCAGTCTCCCAGACGCCCTCGACCGACGGCCCGCACGCATTCGTCGCCACGCCCCGGATGCTGCCAGCGCCGTACGACATCCCCGATCCGGCAGCATGGTCCCGTGCCCGACAACCGCCCGCCCCCGGTGCCGTACGAGGCGACCGCCGTCCGCCCCGACTGGGCCGCGCTGCCGGCCGGGCTGCGGGACGCGCTCGCCGCCCGGCTCGGCGGGCCGCCCACCGCGGTACGGGTGGCCGGGGCGGGCTTCACCCGCGGCTTCGCCGCGCTGCTCACCGGCCCCGGCGGGGACCGGGTCTTCGTGAAGGCGGCGGAGCTGGCCGGGCAGCGCCACCTCGTCGACTGGTACGCGCACGAGGCCGCCGTGCTGGCCCGGCTTCCCGGCGGCCTGCCGGTGCCCCGACCGCGCTGGGCGCTGACCGAGGCCGGCTGGTACGCGATCGGGCTGACCGCCGTCGACGGCCGCACCCCCCGGCTGCCCTGGGACCCGGCCGAGCTGGACGCCGCCCTCGCCGCGTACGCCGAGGTGGCCGCCGCCCTGGCCGACCCGCCGGCGGACCTCGTCGCGCTCGGGCTGCCCCGCCTCGCCGACCTGGCCCGCGACGACATCCTCTGGTGGGGCGAGGTGGCCGCCGGCCGCGAGCCGCCGCCCGAGGTGCCCGCCTGGGCCCCGCTGCCGGAGCTGGTCGCGCTGGAGTCCCGGCTGCCCGGGTACGCCGCCGCCGGTGCCGGGCTGGCCCACGGTGACCTGCGGGTGGACAACCTGCTGCTCGACCCGGCGGGCCGGGTCTGGGTCTGCGACTGGACCTGGCTCTGCCATGGGCCGGCCTGGTTCGACCTGGTCGGCCTGCTGATCACCGGGTACGCCAGCGGCCTCGACGTGGACACCGCCTTCGCCAGCCACCCGGCCGCCGCCGGCGCCCCGCCCGACGCGCTCGACGTGACCCTCGCCGCCCTGGCGGGCTACTTCCTCACCGGCGCCGCCGCCGGCCCGTCGACGGCGTCCCCGCACCTCCGGTCGCACCAGCGGTGGAGCGGCGAGCAGGCACTCGGCTGGCTCGCCGACCGGCAGGGCTGGCGCTGACCCCGACCTCGATCCACTCCACCTGCCGGGCTGGCGCTGACCCCGACCTCGATCCACCCCACCTGCCGCAAGGCTGGCCCTGACCTCGATCCACTCCACCTGCCGCAAACCGGCGCATCCAGCCGCACGGATGCCACGACATGCCGCAACCGGAGTGGATCACATCCCGACCGGCCCCGGCCCGGCCGGCCCGGTCGGCCCGGTCCGTGCGGACGGGCGCGGGTTCGTCGGGCAGGTCGGGCCGGGGTCGCCGGGGCGTTTTGGCTCGTCGCGACCGGACCTGGTAACCTGGCTTTTCGCGCGGCGATGACGCATGCTCGTCGCGCGCGGAAGCTGACCAACCCGAGCTATCAAGACGAGGCTGTCGCGTGGCGAACATCAAGTCCCAGATCAAGCGCAACCGGCAGAACGAGAAGCGCCGGCTGCGTAACAAGTCGGTCAAGTCGTCGCTGAAGACCGCCATCCGGAAGTTCAACGAGGCTGCGGAGGCCGGCGACACCGAGAAGGCCACCGTTCTCATGCGCGAGGCCGCCCGCAAGCTGGACAAGGCGGCCAGCAAGGGCGTCATCCACGCCAACCAGGCGGCCAACCGGAAGTCGGCGATCGCCAAGCGCGTCGCCACGTTCTCGGCCTGACGCGCCTCAGACCTGACCGGAAGCCCCGGGGTGTACGCCCCGGGGCTTCCGGCTGTCTGCATTACGGGCCAACCTGATCGGGGACCTGGTTCGCCGGTCGGTACCGGCCTCGGCCCCGTGCCGAGTGCCTCGCGGTCGGGTGCGGTGCTCACCCTGCTGCCCGGGGCCTACGCCCCTGACGCCGGCCGTCAACGCTCGGCGTCCGGTCAGCGGAACCGGTCGGTGTCCGGTCGGCGGAACCGGTCGGCGCCGATCCGCTCAGCGCTGCCCCTCGTCGTGACGGAACACAGTTTCGCCCGCTCGGGCCACCCCGGGCGCCGGGTCCCCGGCCGGCAACGCCGGGACCGTCGACGGTTGCCCGGCGCGCGGCGCCCAGGCCGTGGACGGCACCCGGGCCCGCCCGACGACCGGCTCGATCTGCCGACGGAACCGTTCCCGCTCCTGCTCCGGAACCTGCGCGGCGCTGTGGATGACCTGCTCGGCGACCAGGTCGTTGAGCTTCACCATGGCCGCCACCACGGCCGGCAGCACCAGCACCGCCCACCAGGTGACCAGCTCGGCGAGGGCGAGCAGCGCGGCCAGCGCCACGGATCCCTCGAAGAAGAGGAAGCAGAGCACGCCGCCCGGGTTGACGAAGCGCAGTCCGAGCACCCGGGCGTAGAGCGGCCGGTACCGCTCCTCGTCCGTCGGGACCGTGGCCCAACGCCGGGCTCGGGTCACCGGGCGCCGCCCTGCCGGGCAGCGGCGACCGAGAACACCGCCCGCTCCAGCGCGTACGCCCGGTCGTCGGCACCGCCCTTGACGGCCGCATTGCACTCGGCGGCCACCCGCATCGCCTCGACCAGGCCCTCCGGCGTCCAGCCCCGCCCCTGCCGCTGGGCCCGCTCGATCTTCCAGGCCGGCATGCCCAGGCTGCTGGCGAGCTGATAAGGGCTGCCACGGCCGGCGGAGGCGACCCGGGCCACGGTCCGTACCCCGTCGGCGATGGCGTCGGCGATCGGCACCGGGTCGACGCCGACGTGCAGCGCCCAGCGCAGCGCCTCCAGCGCGGCCGGCACGTCACCGACCATGGTGGCGTCGGCCACCGTGAAGCCGGTCACCTCGACCCGCCCCCGGTAGTACCGGGCCACCGTGTCCGCCCCGATCCGCCCGTCGGTGTCCGCGACGAGCTGCGAGCAGGCCGCGGCCAGCTCCCGCAGGTCGGTGCCGACGGCGGCGATCAGCGCCTCGGCCGCGTCCTCGGTGCAGGTGCCGCCGGCGCGGCGGATCTCGTCGCGGACGAAGGCGACCCGCTCGCGGTGCCCCTTGAGCTTCGCCGCCGGCACCACGGTGGCGCCCGCGGCGCGGAGCCCGTCGGCGAACGCCTTCCCCTTCGCCCCACCGAGGTGCAGCACCACGAGCTGCACCTCGGGGTCCGGATTCTTCGCGTACGCCAGCAGCGCGGTGACCAGGTCCTTGCGCGCGTCCTGGGCGGAGCGGAGCACCAGCACCCGGCGCCCACCGAAGAGCGAAGGGCTGAGCATCTCGGCGATCTCGCCGACCATCAACGAGCTGGCCTGGTACTCCCGGACGTCCACCTCGGGGTCGACGCTGCGTGCCCGGGCGACAGCTTCGGTGACGGCTCGCGTGGCGAGCAGCTCCTCGTCGCCGAGAACGAGCAGAATAGGCGGCAGGCTGGCGGGGGTCACGTCGCCCATACTCGCACGCCCCCGAGCCGGATCGTGCCTGGTCATTGGGGACGGTGACGGCCGGACCCGCACTTCGCGCGAATCCAGACATTTGATTCAATCCACGTGGTTGCCCGGAAATCCCCCGGCCCGCCCGTGCCGGGTGCCGCCGGTCTTGATCACCTTCCACTGCTGCGGGGGATAACCCGGGCCGACCTGCTGCGGTGGCACCTGTGGCGGGTAGCCCCTGCGCGGAGCCTGCTGTGGCGGGTAGCCCTGAACGGAGGCTGCTGCGGTGGCTCGCCCCGCGTTCCCGCTGCCGGTACGCCGCGCCGGCGGTTCAGGAGCGCCGGCCGGGACCGACCCCTCGGGCGACCACCGCCAGCCCGCTCCCATGGCGGACCGCGGCCAGGTCTCCCCCGGTGTCGGTGCGCAGGACGCGGGCGCCGTCGCGGCGCAACCGATCCAGCAGGCCCGCGTTCGGGTGCCCGTAGTCGTTGCCGACACCAACCGACACCAGCGCCACGGCCGGTCGGACGGCGGCCAGGAACTCCGGATCCTGGTACGCGGAGCCGTGGTGGGCGACCTTGAGCACGTCGGCCCGGACGGCCTCCGGGGGGCCACGTTCCAGCAACGCCCGCTGCTCCTCCGTCTCGGCGTCCCCGGCCAGCAGGATCCGCACCCCGGACACCGTCGCCACGAGCACCAGCGAGTTGTTGTTCGGGTCCGACCGGCTGCCGCGCAACGGGTAGGGCGGCCCGAGGGCGGTCAGCGCCACGCCCGGAGCCCGCCAGCTCCAGCCCACCGGGACGGCCCGCAGCCCGGCGGCACCGGCTCGGGCCACCGCGCGCACCTGGGCGGCACCGTAGGGCGGCTCGGCCCACTCCGGGGTCACCACCTCCCGTACCCGTCGGCCCCGGAACACCCCGGCGATCCCGCCCACGTGGTCGGCGTGGAAGTGGCTGATCACGAGGAGCGGCACCTCGCGTACGCCGAGCCGGCGCAGGCAGCCGTCCACCCCTGAGGGGTCCGGGCCGGCGTCGACCACCACCGCCCGGCCCGGGGTGACCGGCAACACGATCGCGTCCCCCTGCCCGACCGCGCAGGCCACGACCACCCACCCGGGCGGCGGCCAGCCGGGCGCGAGCAGCCGGACCGGCAGCGCGCCGAGCACCACGGCGACCGTGCCGACCGCCACCAGCCGCCGGAGCAGTGGTCGCCGGCTGGCGAGCAGCAGGGCCACGGTGAGCCCGGCGAGCAGCAGGGCTCCGGCGGCCCCGCCCGGCCAGGGCAGCGTCCCGGCGGGCAACTGCGCGCCCTGTTCGGCGATGAGCAGTAGCCACCGGGCCGGCCAGCTCGCCAGCCAGGCGGCGAACTCGGCACCCGCCGGCCAGACCGGTGACACCACGGCGGCCAGCACCCCCAGCACCGTGGCGGGCGCGACGGCCGGCACCGCCAGCAGGTTCGCCGGCACGGCGACCAGGCTCACCGTCCCGGAGAGACCGGCGATCACCGGACCGCAGGCGAGTTGCGCGGCGGCCGGCACCGCAAGGGCCTCGGCCAACCCCGGCGGTACGCCCCGGCGGCGCAGGGCGTCCCGCCATCCCGGTGCGAAGAGCAGCAACCCGCCGGTGGCGCAGACGGAGAGCGTGAAGCCCGGATCGCCGGCCAGGTCCGGATCGACCAGCAGCAGCACGGTGACCGCGGCGGCGAGCGCGGGTAACGCGGCCCGGGGCCGGCCGGCGGCGAGCGCGGCCAACCCGATCGCGCCCATCGCCGCGGCGCGTACCACGCTCGGGGATGGCCGGACCAGGATGACGAATCCGACCAGGGCCAGTACGCAGAGCACCGCGGCCGTCCGGGGACCGGCCCGGGCCCACCGGGCCAGCAGCAGCACCGCCCCCACCACGATGGCCACGTTCGAGCCGGAGACGGCGTTCAGATGGGTCATGCCGGTGGTACGGAAGTCCTCCACCACGGCCGGGGGCAGTCGGCTGGTGTCCCCGACGACGAGGCCGGGCAGCAACCCACCCGGCTCGTCGGGCAGCGGGTCGCAGGCGCGGTGCAGGCCGGACCGGAACGCGCCGGCGGCCCGCTGCACCCACGGGGGCCGACCGCGCACGGTGGGCGGACCGGTCGCGGTGAGCACCGCGGCGGTCAGGTCACCGCCGCGCGGCGCGGCCAGCCGCCCCCGAGCGGTCACCCGCTGACCGGGGAGCAGGTTCCGCCAGGCTGGATCGGTCGCCAGCACCAGGCCGCGCACCGACCCGGTGATCCGCCGGCCACTGACCGCGCTGCCCGTCCCGGTCCCGACCCCGGTTCCGGTTCCGGTTCCGGTTGCGGTTCCGCTTCCGCGTCCGCGTCCGGTTCCGCCTCCGCTCCCGGTTCCGCCTCCGCTTCCGCTTCCGGTTCCGCTTCCGCCTCCGCTTCCGGTTCCGGTTCCGCCTCCGCTTCCGGTTCCGGTTCCGGTTGCAGGTTCGGTGAGGACGAGCAGGTCGGCCCGGACCAGCAGGGTGGCTGGTCGGCCGGGCGCACCCCGCACCGGGCGCGGGTCGTCCCGTACCACCAACTCGGCGGTGACCGGCGCCCGCGCGGTGGTCAGCGCCCGCACCGGCGCGGCATCGCGGACCTGCACCCGGGCCGCGGTCGCCGCCCCACCGCAGAGCACGCCGAGGAGCGCCGCGACGGCGATCCAGCCGTACCGCCGGGCCGGGATCGACGGCCGCCCGAGGACGCCGCAGAGATGCAGGCCGAGCACCGTGGCCAGGCCGGCGGCCGACCCGGCCACGGCGGCGGTCTCGCCGGCGGTGAGGCGCAGCCCGGCCAGGGCGGTGAGCCAGGCGGCCACCGCGAGCCCGGCCAACCGCAGGTCGGGGACCGCCTCGGCCGCCTCGTCGGCCCGTTCGCCCGGCGTCACACCGTCACCAGGTCTTTGAGTTGCTCGTACCGGGCGTCGCCGATGCCGTCGACCTGGCGCAGGTCGGATACGGACCGGAAGCCGCCGTGCCGCTCGCGGTGGTCCAGATTCCGCTGGGCGAGCACCGGGCCGACCCCGGGCAGCGCGTCGAGCTGGGCCAGGGTGGCGGTGTTCAGGTTCACCGGACCGCCCGGCGCCGCCGCAGCACCGGCCCCGGGAGCGGTTCCGGCCGCCCCGGGCGCGCCCGCCGGGACCGGTGGGGCGGTGACGCCGACCAGGATGAGTTCACCGTCGGTGACCTTGCGGGCCGGGTTGAGCAGGGCCACGTCAACGCCAGGCAGCGCGCCGCCGGCCGCCTCGATCGCGTCGCCGACCCGGGCTCCGGCGGGGAGGCGGACCAGCCCGGGACGGCGTACCTTGCCGGCGACCGCAACCACGAGCGGGGCGTTCGTGGCGGACGGGGGCGCCGGGGCGGGCTGCGCCGGCTCCGCGGTGGCGGCGACCGGGCGGACCGGTTCGGTCTGCGGCCGGGAGCGCCAGGCCCAGACCGCGGCGACCAGCACCACCACGGCGGCGACGGCGGCCAGCGCACGGACGCCCCGCCGGCCGGGGTCGAACGCCCCGGGCCCGGGCAACCGGGAGACCGCCGGCCCGTCGCTCACCCGACCCGCCGCCGGCGGGGCCGTCGACCTGTCGCCCGACCGGGAGACCGCCGACCGGTCACTTAATTGACCGGCCGGTCCGGGTCGTGTCTCGGCGTTCCGCGCCGACGCCGACCAGGGCTCGCCGGGTCCGCCAACCCCGTCCACCGGCTCGCCGGATTCGTTGGCGCGGCCGACCGGTCCGGCGGGCCCGCCGGCAGCGCCCACTGCCACGGCCGGTGCGGCGCGCGAGGCCGCCCCGCCCGGCGAGGCAGGCCCGCCCGGCGAGGCAGGCCCGATCGGCCCGCCCGGCCCGATCGGCCGGGCAGGCCCGCCCGGTTCGACCGGCCACGCAGGCCCGCCCGGCCCGACCGGGGAGGCAGCCCCGCCCGGCCCGACCGGCGAGACAGGCCCGGCCGCCACCGGGTCGAACAGCCGCACCAGCCGCTGCCGCACCGTCGTCTCCTCGTCGTCTGGCACGGTTCGGGAGGCTACGGCGAGGAGGGGCGCCTGCTCCGGACTCCGGGGGTCCCCTGTGGATGACGGCGGCGGCTGTGGACAAGCCCCCACTCAGGTTCGACGTGTGCTAGCGGCCGGCGCCCGCCGGACCGGTCAGCGCGCTTCCGGGTCCACACCGAGGGCCGCCCGGCCGCCGTCGACCGGCAGGGTCACCCCGTTGACGAAGGCGGCCCGCTCGGACAGCAGGAACGCGACCACCTCGGCCACCTCGCCGGTACGCCCGATCCGCCCGACCGGATGCAGCCGGGTCAGCTCCGACGTCACCCGGTCGGCCTCGGCCGGATCGAGCCCGGCGAGGAAGGCGTCGTGCCGTTCGGTGTGGATGGAGCCGAGCGCGACCGCGTTGGCGCGGATCCCCCGCCCGCCGTAGTCGACGGCGAGCGCCCGGGTCAGCCCTTCGACGGCGGCCTTCGCGGTGGCGTACGGCAGCGCGCCCGGCACGGCCCGGCGGGCCTGGTGGGAGGAGACGTTGACGATCGCGCCGCCGGTGCCGGCGGCCAGGAACCGGCGTACCGCGGTGCCGGCACCGATCACGGCGGGGCGCAGGTTCGCGGCGATCAGGTCGAACACCTCGGTGGCGGGCGCGGTGTGCAGGGCGGCGTCCCGGAAGACGGCCGCGTTGTTCACCCAGCCGGTCAGCGGCGCGGCCGCCTCGGCGAGGTCGGCGGCGCGGGCCGCGGTCTCCTGGTCGGACGCGTCGCCGGTCACCGCGGACAGCCGACCGGCGGCGGGGTGGTGCGCGAGCCAGGCCAGCGACGACGGGTCCCGCTCGACGACCACGACGGTGGCGCCGTCGGCCGCCAACCGCTCGACGACCGCCCGCCCGACACCCCGACCGCCGCCCGTCACCACGTACGACATCGCGCTCACCGCCGGTGCACGACCACGCAGGCCAGGCCCGGTCCGGCGTGCGCGGCGACCACCGCGCCGGCCTCGGTGACGTACGTGTCGCGCAGGCGGTCACCGAGCCGCTCGGTCAGCGCCGTCACCAGCTGCTCGGCGCGCTGGGGAGCGGCGAGGTGGTGCACGGCCAGGTCCACCTCGGCGTCGCCGGCCGCCTCGGCGGCGAGGTCGACCAGGCGTGCCACGCCCCGGCTGGCGGTGCGGACCTTGTCCTTGACCACGATCGCGCCGTCCGGCATGTGCATGATCGGCTTCACCGAGAGGGCGGTGCCGAACAGCGCCTCGGCCGCGTTGATCCGGCCGCCCCGGCGCAGGAACTCCAGGGTGTCGACGTAGAAGAAGATGGTGGTCCGGGCGATCGCGTCGACCGCGGCCCGGCGTACCCCGTCGAGGTCGGTGCCGCGGTCGGCGGCGGCCGCGGCGGCGAGCACCGGGAAGCCGAGGCCCATGCCGGTGGAGCGGCTGTCCACCACGGCGATCCGGCCGCCGACCGCGGTGGCGGCCAGCCGGGCCGCCTCGACGGTGCCGGACAGCTCGGCCGAGAGGTGTACGGAGACGACGCCGTCCGCGCCGCCGGCGAGCAGCTCGCGGTAGACCTGGACGAACTGCTCCGGGGCGGGCCGGGAGGTGCTCACCGCGACCCGCCGGCCGCCGAGCGCCCGGGTGGCGTCCGCCGGGAACGTCTCGACCCCTTCCAGTCCTTCCGCGCCGTTGAGCACGACGGTCAGCGGGACGACGGTGAGCCGGTGCGCGCGCACCAGCTCGGGCGGGAGGTAGGCGGTGGAGTCGGTGACGACCGCGACGGGCATGCCCGGCACGCTAGCCGATGTCGCGGCGCCGCGCCGGGGCCGAACGGCTCAGACCGCGTCGGTCAGCGCGGGTTGGGTGACGAGCCCGACATTGTGGGCGCGCAGGTGCCAACCCCGGACGTCGTCGTGGCGCAGCTCGGTCCAGTGGCAGTTGGCCAGCGATCCGACGGCCCGCAGCACGCGGTGGTCCCAGCCGAGCAGGTGGCCGATGCCCTGCCGGGCGCCGCCGCCGTGGGTGGTCACCACGACGGTGCCACCGGCGGCCAGGTCGGCCGCCTCCTGGAAGGCGACGCCGAGCCGCTTGCCCAGGTCGTCGAGGGTCTCGATGCCGGCGCCGGGGTCGGGGTCGCCAGCGCGCCAGCGGGCGTACTCGGCGGGGAACCGTTCGGCGGCCTCGGTGAGCGACAGGCCCTGCCACTGGCCGAAGTGCCGTTCGCGCAGCCGGGCGTCGGGGCGTACCGGCAGGCCGGTGACGGCGGCGAGCGCCGCCGCGGTGTCGGCGGCGCGGCGCAGGTCGCTGGCCACGATGGCGTCCGGGCGCAGCGCGGCCAGCACCGGCGCGACCGCGCGGGCCTGCTCGCGGCCGAGGTCGTTGAGCGGTACGTCGGTCTGTCCCTGGACCCGGCCGGCGGCGTTCCAGTCGGTGTTGCCGTGCCGCCAGATGATCAGGCGGGTCATTCGGCGGCGGCGGTGCCGGCGGTGGAGTCGGCGAGGTCCCGGTCCACGAACGGGACCTGGGGGCAGTCCTTCCAGAGCCGGTCGAGGGCGTAGAACTCGCGCTCCTCGGTGTGCTGGACGTGCACCACGACGTCGACGTAGTCGAGCAGCACCCAGCGGCCGCCCCGCTCGCCCTCGCGCCGGACCGGCTTGGCCTTCTCCGGCAGCTCCAGCAGGCGCTCCTCGATGGCGTCGACGATGGCCAGCACCTGACGCTCGTTCGGGGCGGCGGCCAGCACGAACGCGTCGGTGATGGCGAGCTGGTCGCCTACATCGATGATGACGATGTCCTGCGCCTTCTTGTCCGCCGCCGCCTGGGCCGCGGCGATGGCGAGCTCGTGGGCGCGTTCGGAAATTGTCACCGTTCTCCTTCGATCAACCGTGCGATCCTCCAAGCGTCTCACACCCGGCGCGGCGACGACTTGCCAGTTCTGGTCGATTTCAGGGACAACGGCTCACATTCCGGGGCGAAGTCACCGCTGGTAGAGGCGCCGTTTTGCGATGTACTGCACCACACCGTCCGGCACCAGGTACCAGACCGGCTCACCGCGGGCCACCCGGGCCCGGCAGTCGGTCGAGGAGATCGCCATGGCCGGCACCTGGACCAGGCTGACCGTGTCGGCCGGGAGGTGCTTGTCGGTGAGTTCGAAGCCAGGCCGGGTCACCCCGATGAAGTGGGCCAGCTCGAACATCTTGTCCACCTCCTTCCAGGACAGGATGCGCTCCAGCGCGTCCGCCCCGGTGATGAAGAAGAGCTGGACCTTGGGGCCGTACTCGGCGTGCAGGTCGCGGAGGGTGTCGACGGTGTACGTCGGGCCGTTCCGGTCGATGTCGACCCGGCTGACCTGGAACCGGGGGTTGGAGGCGGTGGCGATCACCGTCATGAGGTAGCGGTCCTCGGCGGGGGTGACCGTCTCGTCCGCCTTCTGCCAGGGCTGCCCGGTGGGCACGAAGACCACCTCGTCCAGGCCGAACCGGTCGGCCACCTCGCTGGCGGCCACCAGGTGCCCGTGGTGGATGGGGTCGAAGGTCCCGCCCATGATCCCGATCCGCCGGATGTCTTCCTCCACTCCGCGATCGTAGGCCCGCAGCCGCGGCGACCGGTCGGGCCCCGGACGGGGCGCCGGCGCCCGGCGGAGGCTTCCCCCATCGAGGATGTTCCGGGGCGGGCTTCCCCGCGACCACTCCGATCCGTATACTCGTCTGCGAGTAATCGGAGACGAGCAGTGTCGAGGGAGGCGGGGATGGCGGCGCGACGGAAGGTCAACAATCTGCTGGCGCTGGCCGTGCTCTCCGCCCTCGTCCAGCAGCCGATGCACCCCTACGAGATCGCCACCGCGCTCCGTTCCTGGGGCAAGGACGAGGACATGGCGATCAAGTGGGGGTCGTTCTACACCGTCGTCCGCAACATGGAGCGGCACGGCCTGATCGCGGCCGTGGAGAGCGTCCGTGCGGGCCGGCGGCCGGAGCGCACCGTCTACCGGATCACCGATGCCGGGCGGGCGGAGCTGGTCGACTGGGCCCGCGAGCTGGTCGGCGACCCGGTCTCCGAGCAGTCCCGCTTCCGGGCCGGCCTGTCCGTGCTCGCCGCGCTGCACCCCGACGACGCCAGCACGCTGCTGCGGCAGCGGCTGGACCGGGTGGAGGCCGGCATCGCGGCCGGCCGGGCGGCGCTCGCCGAGCACCTGCGCACGGTGCCCCGCCTCTTCCTCATCGAGTCGGAATACGACCTCGCCGTCCGCGAGGCGGAGGCCGCCTGGCTGCGCGACCTGCTCGCGGAGCTCGACACCGGCCGTTACCCGGGGCTCGACCAGTGGCGGGCCTACCACGAGGGCGGCGGGACGGCGGACGGGACCGCAGAAGGGAGCGGCCCCGCGCAGTAGTTGGACGGCCCCGGCACGGTGCGCCAACACCAGGCCGGGGCCCTTACCCCGAACCGACACCCGAGGGCGCCCGGCCCGAAGCGACCACCTTGAGGATAGCTGGGCTCCCTCCGGGTCGGTTCACCACGACCACCGACCATCCCGGGAGGGACCATGACCAGAGTACGAACCGCCATCGTGATCGGTGGCGGCATCGCCGGCCCGGTGACCGCGCTGGCGCTGCACCGCGCCGGCATCACCGCCACCGTCCACGAGGCGTACCCGCGCACCACCGACGGGGTGGGCGGCACGCTCGCCCTGGCCGCCAACGGTGTCGCGGCGCTGCGCATCGTCGACGCCGACCAGCCGGTGACCGCGATCGGCACCCCGATCCACCGCACCGCCATGGCGGTCGACCGCCGCCGTTTCGACCTGCCCGGCCTGCCCGACGTGGGGCCGATGCAGGCGGTGCACCGCAACGAACTGCACCGGGTGCTGCACGAGCGCGCGGTGGCCGAAGGGGTGGTCATCACGCACGGCCGCCGGCTGGTCGACGTCCACGAGTCCGGGGACGGCGTCACCGCCCGTTTCGCCGACGGCAGCACCGCCACCGCCGACGTGCTGATCGGCGCGGACGGCATCCACTCCACGGTCCGCACCCTGATCGACCCGGACGCGGTCGGCCCGCGCTTCACCGGGCTGCTCGGCTTCGAGGCGGTGGCCCGGCACGAGGTCGACGCCGCCCCCGGCACGATGACCTTCGCCTTCGGCCGGGGCGGCTACTACCTCTACTGGCCGGAGCCGGGCGGCGGCACCCGGTGGGGGGTCAACCTGCCGCAGGAGCGGCCGATGAGCCTCACCGAGGCCCGCGCCGTCCCGGCCGAGGAGTGGTTGCGGATCCTGCGGGCCGCGTACGGCGACGACGACCCGGGCCGGGACCTGATGCGTACCAGCAGCGCGGCGGACCTGCGGGTCGTCGGCTCGCTGCACATCATGCCGCCGGTCCGGCACTGGCACCGGGGCCGGATGGTGCTGGTCGGCGACGCCGCCCACGCGCCGTCCAACAGCTCGGGTCAGGGCGCCTCACTGGCCATCGAGAGCGCCGTGCAGCTCGCCCGCTGCCTGCGCGACCTGCCCGACGTCCCGGCCGCCTTCGCGACCTACGAGCGGCTGCGGCGCGGCCGGGTGGAGCGGATTGCGGCCCGGGCGGCACGGATCAACCAGGCCAAGGCGCCCGGCCCGGTGGCGCGCACGCTCATGCCGCTGCTCATGCCGCTGCTGATCCGCACGGCGATGAACCCGGAGAAGACCCTCGGCGCCGAGCTGCGCTACCGCATCGACTGGGAGTCGCCGGTGGCCGCCGGCGCGGCGGCCGGCTGAGCCGGGCCCGGTGGGTGGCGCGGGCGAGCCACCCACCGGCCCGACCGGTCCGCCACCGGTCACTCGCCGGCCCGACCGGTCCGCCACCGGCCCGACCGGTCACTCGCCGGCCCGACCGGTCACTCGCCGGCCCGACCGGTCACGCGCCGGCGGCGGCCACCGCCGTCCGGGCCACCAGCGCCCGGCGCAGGTCGTCGTCGAGGTCCACCACCCGGCGGCGCAGCCCCGGGGTGAGGTCGTCCCGGGCCAGCAACGCGGCGGCCAGGTCCCGGGTCGGCTGCGCGACCGCGTAGCGGGGGAACGCCAGGCTCGCGACCCGGTCGGCCGTCCAGGGGGTACGCAGCCGCGCCGCCGCCGGCATGTCGGCGAAGTACCGCTCGACGTGGCCGGCGGTCAGCGCGGCCTGCTCCGGCTGCCAGAAGCCCTCCGCGGTGGCCTCCACGAGCCGGTTCGACAGCTCGGTGTTGTGGATGACGATCTCCCAGGCGGCCGCCTTGGCGTCCGCATCCGGTAGCGCCGCCCGGCAGCTCGCAGCCCGCTCGGCGCCGAGCGCGCTGCGGTCGGCGGCCGCCTCGGCGGCGATCTCCGGCTCGCCAGCCGCGCCGAGCACCACCAGCCGGTGCAGCAGCGCCCAGCGCAGGTCGGCGTCGACCGCGAGCCCCTCCGGCACGCCCTTGCCGGCCAGCCATCCGGCGAGCAGGCCGGTGTCGGTGCCGGCGGCGATCAGGCCACGCGCGGCGGCCAGCTGCAACGAGCCGCCGGCCGGCGCCCCGGCGAGCATGGCGGCGCAGGCCCCAGAGATGCGGAGCAGGGCCGCCTCCCGGGCCAGCGGCTCCAGGTAGCGGTCGACCAGGCTCCGGCTGAGGGTGAGCACGTCCTCCGCGATGACCACCTCGGTCTCCACCGGCAGCGCCGCCGCGATCAACGACACCACCGAGGCCACCGGCCGCTCGCCGTCGGTGGCCGCGTCCAGGGCCTCACCCCAGAGCAGCGCCCGGGCGAGCGGGTCGTCCAGGCCGGGCAGCAGCAGCGGTACGGCGTCCGCCGAGGCGGCGTCGAGCCGGATCTTGGCGAAGGTGAGGTCGCCGGCGTTGGGCAGCAGCAGGCCGGTGGCCGGCTGCCCGAGCAGCTCGGTCAGCTCGGTGCGGCCGTGGTCGGCGTCCGGGTCGAGGTCCACCTCGAAGCGGCGCACCGGGGCGTCCGGGGCGAACCGGGCCACCCCGATGCGGTGCGGCCGCAGCACCGGGTACGCCTCCGGCGCGGTCTGCACCACCGCCGCCTCGGTCCACCGGCCGTCGGCGTCCACCGCCGTGACCATCCGCAGGGTGTTGACCTGCGGGGTGCGCAGCCAGCGCTGCGCCCAGTCGGTGAGGTTCCGCCCGCTCGCCGCGCCGAGGCTCTCCAGCAGGTCGGCCAGGGTGGCGTTGCCGAACCGGTGCTTGGCGAAGTGCGCGTTCAGGCCGGTGAGGAAGGCCTCGTCGCCCAGCCAGGCGACGAGCTGACGCAGCACGCTGGCGCCCTTGGCGTACGAGATGCCGTCGAAGTTGAGCAGGCCCTGGGCGGCGTCGGCCACCTCCGCCGGGGCCACCGGGTGGGTGGACGGGCGCTGGTCGGCCGCGTACCCCCAGGCCTTGCGGCGCATCGCGAAGGTGGTCCAGGCCTGGTCGAAGCGGGTCGCCTCGGCGGTGACCCGGGTGCCCAGGTACTCCGCGAACGACTCGTTCAGCCACAGGTCGTCCCACCAGCGCATGGTCACCAGGTCGCCGAACCACATGTGCGCCATCTCGTGGGCGATCGTGGTGGCCCGCAGCTCCCGCTGGGTGTCGGTGACGGCGGAGCGGAAGACGTAGTCGTCCCGGAAGGTGACCAGACCGGGGTTCTCCATGGCGCCGGCGTTGAACTCCGGCACGAACGCCTGGTCGTACTTGCCGAACGGGTAACGCTCGGCGAAGAGCTGGTGGAACCGGTCGAGGCACTGCCGGGTGATGGTGAAGATCTCCTCGGCGTCGGCGTCCAGGTGGGCGGCGAGCGAGCGCCGGCAGTAGATGCCGAGCGGGATGCCGTCGTGCTCGGCGTGCCGCACGTGCCACGGGCCGGCGATCAGGCTGAAGAAGTACGTGGCCAGGGGCGCGGTCGGGGCGAACTCCCAGCGCCCGGGCGCGGGCCGGTCGGCGAGCTGCCCGTTGGCCGCCACCGTCCACTCCGGCGGGGCGGTGACCGAGAGGGTCACCGGGGCCTTCAGGTCGGGCTGGTCGAAGGCGGCGAAGATCCGCTGCACGTCGTCGAGGAAGGACATCGCGTACAGGTAGGTCTCCCCGTCGGCCGGG
Source organism: Micromonospora sp. HK10 (assembly GCF_000982955.1). Taxonomy (GTDB): domain Bacteria; phylum Actinomycetota; class Actinomycetes; order Mycobacteriales; family Micromonosporaceae; genus Micromonospora. The sequence goes on from NZ_KQ058900.1 coordinate 65,152, forward strand.
TCGACGAACCGGTGCATCCCCTCACCGGTGTTCGAGTAGGCCATCTCGGCGCTGACGGTCAGCGTGTTCGTCGCGGCCAGGCCGGTCAGCGGCAGCCGGTTGTCGGCCAGCACGGCCGGGTCGAGCTCCCGGTCGTTGAGGCGTACCGCGTGCAGGTGCGCGGGTTTCACCTCGGCGAAGGTCTCGGCCCCGGGGGTCGCCCGGAACTGGACGGTCACGGTCGAGCGGAACCGCTCACCGCCGCCGGTCAGGTCGAGGTCCACCTGGTAGGACTCGACGGTGATCGCCGCGCCACGCGCGGTCGCCTCTACACGGTTCAGGCTCGGCATCCGCTTATCCTGCCCGATGAGGTCCACGGGAATCTTCCGGTGGCGTGTGGTGATGGAGGAACACGATGGGTCAGCACCCCAAGGGCGACTTCGACCTCTCCCGGGCGGTCTGGCAGCGGGCCGACGGGGACAGCTCCGAGAGCGCGGTCGAGGTGGCCTTCGTCGACGACCTGATCGGGATGCGCAACTCGGCCGAACCGGACGGCCCGGTGCTCGTTTTCACCCAGGCCGAGTGGGACGCCTTCGTGGCGGGTGCCCAGGACGGCGAGTTCGACCTGGACTGAGCGGCGGCGGTCAGTCACCGTCGCCCCAACCGAGCCCGCCGGGACCCGGCGCGTGGTGGAAGCCGGGATGGCCGGCCACGTCGGTGCAGCGCTCGCCGTCGGGCCCGAGCGCGCCGCAGAACAGCCGCTCGGCCCGGTGCCAGGCGTCGGCCGGGGAGAGCGCCGCCGCACCGAGCGCCAGCTCCGGGCGGAGCAGGGCCAACGCCTCGGCGTACGCCACGGCCAGCTCGCCCGCGACGGCCCGGTCGGCGGCCTCGAAGCCCAGGTGCACGGTGAAGAACCGGGGCGGGCGGGAGCCGGCCCGGCGGGCGGGCGCGAGCAGCGGCTCGCCGCCGCCCGCGCCGAACCCGGTCCCCAACCGTCGTGGCCGCCAGCGCGGCGCCCTGTTGTCCCGCATCCGGTCCTCCCCGTCCTCGTGCCCGGCCGCCGCCGACCCGGTGCGGCCGGTGCGGCGGTGACCCGGACCGGCCCACCGCCGGTCCCGCACCCGAGCCAACCAGCTTTCCGCCGCCCTGGGAGGGGCCAGCTCACGCGCGCGGGCTGGCCCCTCCCCGGCACGCGCGCCGGCCGGCGCCCGACGGGCGGGCCCGACCGGACCACCCGGCGGGCGGGATTCACCCGCGCGGACCGGGGTAGACGCGCAGCGACCCGTGCCACGCCGCCGTGCAGGAGCAGCCGATGAGCGCCATCCCCACCGATCGCAGTCCGGACAGCACGCTGGCCTTCCTCCGCACGGGGTACCGGTTCATCGGCGAGCGCTGCGACCGCTTCGGCAGCGACATCTTCCAGACCCGGCTGCTGCTGGAGCCGACCATCTGCCTGCGCGGCCGCCCGGCCGCCGAGCTGTTCTACGACGACGACCGGTTCATCCGGCGGGGTGCCCTGCCGATGCGCGCGCAGCGCACCCTCACCGGAGTGGGCGGCGTACAGGGGCTCGACGACGCGGCACACCGGACCCGCAAGGCCATGCTGATGTCGATCATGACACCGACCGCGATCCGCCACCTCGGGCAGCTGGTCGAGGACGAGTGGCACGCCCGCATCCCGGTCTGGGCCGGCGCCGGGCCGGTCGTCCTCTACGCCGAGGTCGGCCGGATCCTGACCCGGGCGGTCTGCGCCTGGGCCGGGGTGCCGCTGGCCGACAGCGAGGTGACCCGCCGCACCGACGAGTTGCACGCGATGATCGACGCGCCGGCCGCCCTCGGCCCCCGGCACTGGCGCGGTCTGCTCGCCCGCCGGCGCGCCGAACGGTGGGCCGGCGAGCTGGTCCGGCGGGTCCGCGCCGGCGACCTGCCGGTGCCCGAGGGCGCGGCGCTGCGGGTGATCGCCGAGCACCGCGACGAGCGCGGCGGGCTGCTGCCCCGCCGGATCGCCGCCGTGGAGCTGCTGAACATCCTCCGGCCCACGGTCGCGGTCGACCGGTTCGTGGTCTTCGCCGCGCTGGCCCTGCACGACCACCCGCAGTGGCGGGACCGGGTCCGCGACGACGACGCCGCCACCGAGCGCTTCGTGCAGGAGGTACGCCGCTACTACCCGTTCTTCCCGGTGGCCGCCGCCCGGGTCCGGCGCTCCTTCGAGTGGCAGGGGTACGCGTTCCCGCTGGGCCGCCGGGTGCTGCTCGACCTGTACGCCACCAACCACCACCCGCAACTGTGGCCCGAGCCGGAGCGGTTCCGGCCGGACCGGTTCGCCGGCGGGCCGGCCGACCCGTTCAGCCTGATCCCGCAGGGCGGCGGCGACCACTTCGCCGGGCACCGCTGCGCCGGCGAGTGGCTCACCATCGAGCTGATGAAACGGGCCGTCGCCGCCCTCACCGGCGCGATGAGCTACCAGGTGCCGCCCCAGAACCTGGCCCTGAACCTCGGCCGGATGCCCACCCTGCCCGCCAGCGGCCTGCTCATCGACACGGTCCGGCGTGCCGGGTGAGGATCAGCGGGCCACCTCGAACACCAGGTCGGTGATCTGGCCCGAGTCGTCGCAGCGGGTCGTGCGCAGCACCACCGGCCCGGGCCCCGGGCTACCGCCGGTCATTCCGCCACCACGAGGGCCTGCGGAGCGGCCTGCTTCATCCGGGTCCGCAGCCACTTGAGCTGGATCGCGGTCTCCTGCTCACACGCCTTCACCACGCCGAGCAGCTCCTCGTCCCGGGCCCCGTACGCGGCCTGCCCCACCACCGTCCAGCAGATGTCACACTCGGCGGCCATCAGGTAGAGGTCCTGGAGGTCCCGGAGCAGCCCGATCGGCCCGGTCCGGGTGCCGTTGAAGAGCTCCGAGTGCAGCCGGTCCGGCTCGGCCGGGGCCTCCTCGGCGTACCGGCCGGCGAACGGGGCCAGCTTTTCGGCGTGCCCCCGGCACTGGGTGGCCAGCTTCTCGCAGGTGTGGAAGACGTCCGGCTCCTCGCTGTGCGCCTTCCCCACCTCGGTGAACGCGTCGCCGAGCCGTTCCTGCGCCTTGTGCAGCAGCCCGAGATAGTGCGCGAGGTGCATCTCATTCCCTCCTCGACGGCGCCTCGGCGGCCGGCCCGCCGACCGTGGCCGGGATGCCCGAACCTTCCGGCGGGGCGGCGCCGCCGACGGTCGGCGCGGGCGACGGCCGGCCGCCCGAGTCGGCCTCCTTCACCACCCGGACCGCCGCCACTTTGAAGATCGGCTGCTTGGAGACCGGGTCCCAGGCGGTGATGGTCAGCTCGTTGGCCGCCCGGTCGTGCCGGCCCTCCCCCGGGCCGGCGCCGTCGGCGGCGTCCCAGTAGCCGTCGTGGAACGGCACGAAGACCACGCCGGGGCGGACCCCGCAGAGCCGGGCCCGGCCGCGGACCACGCCGCGCGGCGACTCGACCCGCACCAGGTCCCCCTCGGCCACCCCGAGCTTGTCGGCGTCGGCCGGGTTCAGCTCGACCCACGACTCGGGCGCGGCGTGCACGAGCTGGCTGGCCCGGCCGGTCTTGGTCCGGGTGTGGAACTGGTAGACGGTCCGGCCGGTGGTGAGCAGCAGCGGGTACTCCTCGCCGGGCACCTCCGGCGACGGCTGGTACGGCGTCGCGTGCAGGAACGCCCGCCCGCCGGGCTGCTTGGCCCGGTACTCCTCCGGCAGCTGCTCGGCCCCGGTGGCCAGGTCGTGGCCGTACGACTCGCAGTAGTCCGGGTCGGTGTTGAACACACCGTCGGTGTAGAGCCGCTCGGTGCCGTCCGGATGCTCGTCGGTGCACGGCCACTGAACGCCGCCGGTGCGCAGCTGGTCGTAGGTGATGCCGGTGTAGTCGCACGGCCGGCCGCGGGAGCACTCCTTCCAGGCCTCGAAGACCTCCTCCGGCCCGGTCCAGGTGATCAGCGGATTCCCGTCCTTGTCGCGGAAGTCCATCCGGCGCGCGTAGTCCAGGAAGATGTCCAGGTCAGGACGGGCCTCGCCGGGCGGCTCGACGGCCTTGTCGGAGATGTGCACGGTCCGGTCCACGCTGGTGAACGTGCCGGTCTTCTCGCCCCAGGTGGCGGCCGGCAGCACCACGTCGGCCAGCTCGGCGGTCTCGGTCAGGAACAGGTCCTGCACCACCACGAACAGCTCCGGGTTGGCCAGGATCCGGCGGATCCGGGCCAGGTCGGGCAGGGAGACCGCCGGGTTGGTGGCCGAGATCCAGAGCAGCTTGATCGAGCCCTGCTCGGCGTACCGGAAGATCTGCATGGCGTGTGTCGGCGGCGCCCAGTGCGGGATCGTGTCGACCTCGACGTTCCACAGCCGGGCCAGCTCCGCGACGTGCTCCTCGTTGGCCCAGTTGCGCAGGCCGGGCAGGTCGCCGTCGGCGCCGCACTCCCGGTTGTTCTGCGCGGTCGGCTGCCCGTTCATCTGGTACAGCCCGGCGCCGGGCCGGCCGAGCATGCCGCGGATCAGGTGCAGGTTGTTCACCTGGCAGGACGCCGCGGTGGCCTGGTTGGACTGGTAGAAGCCCTGCAGGACGGTGGAGAGCAGCCGCTGCGACTGCCCGAGCAGCTCGGCGGCCCGCTCGATGTCCCGGGCCGGCAGGTCGCAGATCTCCGCCACCTTCGCCACCGGGTAGTCCTCGACCACCGCGCACAACTCGTCGAAGCCGATGGTGTGCGCGCGGACGTACTCCTCGTCGTACCAGCCGCGGTGGATCAGCTCGCGGAGCAGGCCGTTGAGCAACGCCAGGTTGGTGCCGTTGCGCACCGCCAGGTGCACGTCGGCCTCCCGGGCCACCGGGGTGGCGCGCGGGTCCACCGCGAGCATCGCCGGCGGGTTCGGTCCGCGCCGCCGGTCCAGCATCCGCATCCAGAGCACCGTCTGGGTCTCCGCGACGTTGTGCCCCCAGAGCGCGATCGCGTCGCAGCGGTCCACGTCGGTGTACGACCCGGGCTGCCCGTCGGTGCCGAAGGACGCCTTGAGCGCCGCCGCGGCGGTGGCGGTGCAGAGCCGGGTGTTGCCGTCCATGTGCGGGGTGCCCAGCCCGGCCTTCCCGATCACGCCGAGCGTGTAGTACTCCTCCAGGAAGAGCTGCCCGCTGGTGTAGAAGCCGAAGTGCCCCCAGCCGCCGGGGCCGTCCAGCAGTTCCTTCGAGCGGGCGACGAGCCGGCCCATCGCGGTGTCCCAGTCGGTCTCGACCAGCCGGTCGCCCTCCCGCACCAGCGGCCGGCGCAGCCGGTCCGGGCTGTGGTTGGCCTGCCAGCCGTACAGGTCCTTCGGATCGACCCGGCCGTGGTTGATCCGGTCCCCGGCCCGGCCGCGGACGCCGACGATCCGGTCGTCGCGCACCGCGATGTCCATGGCGTCGCCGTTCGAATGCAGGATGGAGGCGCTCGGCACCCAACGCTGCACGTCCGCCTCGGTGTGCCCGTCGGCGAGGAAGCTGTCGACCCGCACCGGCCAGCGTTCCCCCGGCCCGTACGGCGTGCGCTTCCCCCACGGGTCGGCGATCCGGTCCACCATCTCGTCACCCCTCCTTCGGCGCGGCCCACAGCGGCATCGGCCGACCGGTGGCCCGGGACGGCGTCTCGTCGGCCCCCGCCGGCAGGTCACCGGCGGTACCCGACGACGGTGCCCGCACCGGACGCCCGTCCCGGGCCGTGATCCGGTCAGGCCGCCTGCGGGTGCAGCACCGTCCGCAGGCAACCGTCCTGCTTCTGCTCGAAGATCTCGTAGCCCCGGGCGCCGTCGGCCAGCGACATCGGGTGGGTGGCCAGGTAGCCCGGATCGATCTCGCCGACCGCGATCCGGTCCAACAGCATGGGAATGTAGCGCTGGGCGTGCATCTGCCCCATCCGCAGCACCAGGGCCTTGTTCATGGCCGCGCCCAGGGGGAACTTGTCGACCAGCCCGCCGTACACCCCGACGATGCTCACCGTGCCGCCCTTGCGGCACGCCATGATCGCCTGGCGGACCGAGGTCGGCCGGTCGCTCTGCAGCCGGGCGCTCTGCTTGGCCTTGTCGTAGGCGTACGTCGGGCCGACGTCGTGCGCCTCCATCCCGACCGCCTCGATGCAGGCGTCCGGTCCGCGCCCGGCGGTCAACTCGCGCAGCGCCTCCAGCACGTCGGTCTCCGCGTAGTTGATCGTCTCCACGCCGAGCCGCCCGGCGGCGGTGGCCAGCCGGTCCGGCAGCCGGTCGATGACGATGACCCGCTCCGCGCCGAGGATCTGCGCGGACCGGGCGGCCATCTGGCCCACCCCGCCGGCACCCCAGACCGCCACCACCTCGCCGCCCTTGAGGCCGCAGAAGTCGGCGGCCATCCAGCCGGTCGGCATCGCGTCGGAGGCGAACACCACCGAGTCGTCGGGCACCCCGTCCGGGACGGTGAACGCGCCGACATCGCCGAACGGCACCCGGATGTACTCGGCGTGGCTGCCGGCGTAGCCGCCCGCCGCGTGCGAGTAGCCGAGGATGCCGGCCGGTGAGTGCCCCCACAGCTTCTCCGTGAAGACCGGCTGCGGGTTGGAGTTGTCGCAGAGCGAGTACTGCTCGGTGCGGCAGTACCAGCAGCCACCGCAGGCCACCACGGAACCGACCACCACCCGGTCGCCGACCTTGATCCGCCGGACGTCGGGACCGGTCTCCACCACCTCGCCCATGAACTCGTGGCCGAGGATGTCGCCCTCCCGCATCGCCGGCAGGTACCCGTTGATCAGGTGCAGGTCGGAGCCGCAGACGCTGCTGGCCCGCACCTTGACGATGATGTCGCCGCCCGACCGGATGGTCGGCTCCGGCACGTCGCGTACGGCCAGCTTGCCGACGCCCTCCCAGCACAGCGCCTTCACGGCCGGCCTCCCGCCATCAGCTTCTCCCGGACCCGGTCGGTCGCCGGCTCCTGCTTCGGGTCGCGCCCCGACGGGTCGCGCCGGGTGTCCAGCACCTGGCCGGTCTCGATCAGCGACTTGATCCGCCGCAGGGCGCTCCGCAACGCCAGGTCCGGGTCGTGCCCGCCGGCCAACCCCAGCACCCGGCGGGCCGGCCCGGAGCGCCAACGCAGCTCGGTGCGGATCTCGGTGCCCCGGTCCTGCGGCGCCTCGGTCAGCTCGACCCGCCCGCGCTGCTCCGTCGGCCCGTCGGTCACCCGCCAGCTCAGCCGGCCGGGACCGTCGACGGTGAGCTCGGCCCGCCACTCGGTGCTGCCGCCGGCCGGGTCGCTGGCCACGCAACGCCAGCGGGTCTCGTCGAGCTGCTCCAGCGTCGCCCACTCGCCGAGCCCCCGGTCCAGCCGTTCCCGATCGGTCCAGAAGCCGATCACGGCGTCCATCGGCCGGTCCACGGTGATTCCCCGGTGGACGACGTACCAGCCGTCCTCCCGCGCCGGTTGATGCCGCCGTCGCCGCCGGAGCACCGCCCGGCCGACCCCGACCGCGGTCGCCGTGGCGGCGCCGGCCAGCGCCCACCTCGTTGCGTTGCTGCTCATCACGTCTCCTCCACCCGGGCGTTGCGGTCCGCCCCACCCCCGCAGCGCTACCCGGCAGGACCGCGTCGAAACGGCAAACCGGTTTGACCACCGAAATTTCGGGCACGCCGCCGGCCACCCGCGAGTGCGGAAGGGGTACGTCTTTGCCTGCGAACCACCGCGCCGCCGGCCCGGCCGGACCGGACCCCGGCCCGCGACCGGCCGGCCGGTTGGGAATCGAGTACGTCCTGCCACTGCGCTGGTCGGCCGACACCGGCCTGGCCGAGCTGACCGGCTACCTGCGGCACCTGCGGCGGTGGGTGGACGTGACCGTGGTGGACGGGTCGGCGCCGGAACTCTTCGCCCGGCACGCGGCCGCCTGGCGAGGGCTGGTCCGGCAGCTGCCACCGGACCCCGCGCTGCGCGGACGCAACGGCAAGGTGCTGGGCGTGCTCACCGGCGTGGCCGCGGCCCGGCACGAACACGTGGTGATCGCCGACGACGACGTCCGCTACGACGAGGCCGGGCTGCGCGCCGTGCACGACCTGCTGGACCGGGTGGACCTGGTCCGCCCGCAGAACCACTTCGACCCGCTGCCCTGGCACGCCTGGTGGGACACCGGCCGGACCCTGCTGAACCGGGCGTTCGCCGGGGACTGGCCGGGCACCCTGGCGGTGCGCCGGAGCACCTTCCGGGCGATGGGCGGCTACGACCCGGACGTGCTCTTCGAGAACCTGGAGCTGGTCCGGACGGTCCGCGCGTACGGCGGCGTCACGGCGACCCCCGGGTGGCTGTACGTGCGGCGGCTGCCGCCGACCGTGGCGCACTTCCGCGGGCAGCGGGTCCGCCAGGCGTACGACGACCTGGCCCAACCGGCCCGGCTGCTGGCCGCGCTGGCGGTGCTGCCGGCGGTGGCGGCCGCGCTGGCCGTCCGCCGGCCCGGGTTGCTGCTGCGCGCCGGGGTGGCGGCCGTGGCCGTGGCCGAGCTGGGCCGGCGGCGCGGCGGTGGCGCCCGGATCTTCCCGGCGCACACCGCGCTCGCCGCTCCCGGCTGGCTGCTGGAACGCGGGGTCTGCTCGTGGCTGGCGCTGGGCCGGCGGCTGCGCGGCGGCGTCCCCTACGCCGGCGCCCGGGTGCGGACCGCGGCGAACCCGACCCGGGTGTTGCGCCGCCGGCTGGCCGAGCGCCGCCCGGGCGAGCTGCGGCTCTGGGTGGAGGCGGGTGACCTGCCGGTGCCGGCCCGCCGGGCCACCGACCGGCTACCCGGCTGACGGCCCCACTGCCGTGCCGGCCGGCCCGGACGGGACAGCTGGCGGCCGCTCCCCGCGTCCGGCCGGCGCGGACGGGACAGCTGGCGGCCGCTCCCCGCGTCCGGCCGGCCCGGACGGGACAGCTCGCGGCCGCTCCCCGGCGTCCGGCCGGGAGGCGGCCGCGAGCTGCGGCGTACGGGAACGGTCAGGACCGGGCCTGCTGCGCGGTGTCCTTGACGTCCTGGGCGGCGGAGCGGCTGTCCTCCTTGACGGCCTGCGCGGCGTCCTGCGCGGTGGACTTCACCGACTGGGCCGCGTGCTGGGCCGGCTCCCGCAGCTCGTCCTTGAGCTCGCTGGCCACCTCGCCCAGCTTCTCCTTCACCACGCCGCCGTGCTCGGCGGCCTTCTCCTTGAGCTGCGCGGCGACCTGCTGCTCGCGCCGGGTCGCTGGGATCAGCGAGGAGACCAGCATGCCGACGCCGAAGGCGATCACGCCGGCCGCGATCGGGTTGCCCTCGGACTTCTCCCGCAGCACCTGCGGGGCGCGCTGGGCGGCGTCGCCGACGCTGGACGCGGCGGCGTGCGCCTTGTCGCCGACCGTGGACGCCGCCGAGGAGGCGTGGGCGCCCACGGCGTGGGTGGCGTGGCCGGTGCTGTGGCCGAGGTCCGATGCGGTTCCCATCACCTTGTCCTTCACGTTCGTCAGCGCGTACCGGACGCGCCGTTTGCGGTCGTCGACGATGCGGCTCGGGCTGACCTTGTACGCCAGGGCGTCCACGTCCGAGCTGAGGTTGTTGCGGGTGGCTTCGATCTCCCGGCGGATCTGGTCGGGATCGGTGCTCATCGGGTGACTCCCTCCGGGTGCGGCTTGAGCGCGTCGGGGATGCGCTGCACGCTGTCGTTGGTCTGCTTGAGGCCGCGGATCCGCTCGGCGTTCTTCTTGGCCATCGAGTAGAGGACCGCCGCGACGGCGGCCCAGATCACGGCCACGATCAGCGCGGCCAGCCCGGAGTCCATGACGTTGTCCAGGAACTGCCAGAGCGCGATCGAGACGAAGAGCGCCACCATGTAGCCGCCGAAGCCGGCGCCGCCGAAGAGCCCGGCGGCCTTGCCCGCCTTCCGGCCCTCCTGGCGGATCTCCGCCTTGGCCAGCTCCACCTCCTGCCGCATCAGGGTGGACAGGTCGGTGGTCACCTGGCGCATCAGGTCGCCGAGCGAGCTGCCCCGGACCTCCTCCGCGGTGTGCGGGTCGCCCGCCGGCTGGTAACCGGAGTCCAGCCCGGACCCCTGCGTCGGCATGCTCATTGCGTCGCCTCCCTTCTGCCGGACCGGCCGGTCACGGCCGGGTCGAACCGCTCGACGGCACGCCCGGCAGCGGGTCGGTGCGCTCCGGCGGGGGCAGCGGCGCTCCGGTGCCGCCCTGCGGGTCGGCCCAGCCGTTCGGGGCGCCACCGCCCGGGTAGGTCGCGCCCGGCGCCGGGTAGCCCGGGTCCGGCTCGGCGTAGCTGCCCGGCGTCGGGTCGAGGTAGCCGCCCTGCGGGAGCTGGTCCGGCACGGCCCGGGTGGTCGGGATGACCGCCGTCCGATCCGGGTCGTACGCCGGCTGCGCGCCGCCGTCGCCGGCCGCGGCGACGTTGCGGGTGAGCCGGCCGGCGACCACACCGAGCAGCGCGGCGCCGATCAGGAAGGTCCCCGGGTTGCGCCGGGCGTACTCCTTCACCTCGTGCAGCAGGTCGCCCGGCTCGCGCTGCTCCAGCCAGCCGGCCACCCCGTGCACCCGGTCGGCGGCCTGGTGGGCCAGCTCGGTGACCGGGCCGGAGCCGCCGCCGTTCTGCGCCATCGCGCGCACCTCGTCGGCGAGCGAGCGCAGCCCGCTCGCGGCGCGCTGCTGCTGCTGGCTGCTCTGGGCGGTGAGCTGGGTGCGGGCCTCGCCGTACAGGTTGCGGGCCTGGCGCTTCGCCTCGCCCACGACCTCCTGGCCCTGTTCCTTGGCGGTCTGGGCGACCGCGCCACCCGCGTTGGCGGCCTCGGAGCCGACCTGTCGGGCCTGGTCGCGAACCCCGCCGTTGTTCGATTCGTACGTGGCAGACGTCGGTGAGAGATCGTAAGTCATGGTGTCCCTTCCGCTCGATGTCGTAGCGGTTCCTGCTCGGGGGATTCCGCCGGCCGTGCTGCCGGCGTGTCGAAGTCCCTACCCCTGGGCTTCGGGTCCATGCCTGATTCGTGATTTCTCTGCGGAAGCGCCCCGTCCCGATCACACAATGGAGGGTCTGCCCGTTCCGGACGGCGGCGGATCAACGGAGGTGACAGCGATGGCACGTGACGTGCGCCGACGCGCCCCGGCCCGGTCCCGGCCGGCGGTCCAGAAGGCCGCCCTCGCGGTCGCCGCCGGGTTCGTGCTGATCGGCGTGCTCGGGTTCGTGCCCGGCTTCACCACGCACTACGGTGACCTGCGGTTCGCCGGCCACCACTCGGAGGCCAAGCTGATCGGCCTGTTCCAGGTGTCGATCCTGCACAACCTGCTGCACCTGCTGTTCGGCCTGGCCGGGCTGGTGCTGGCCCGCCGGATCGGCGGGGCCCGGCTCTTCCTGGCCGGCGGCGGCGCCGCCTACCTCGGCCTCTGGCTGTACGGCTTCGCGATCGACCGGGAGGCCCAGGCCAACTTCGTCCCGTTCAACGACGCCGACAACTGGCTGCACCTCTTCCTCGGCTTCGGCATGCTCCTGCTCGGCCTGCTGCTCTCCAACGAGCTGGGCACCGGCGGGCGGCCGGACACCCCGATCGACCGGCCCTGAGCCGCCGTCACCCGGCCCTGAGCCGCCGTCACCCGGCCCTGAGCCGCCGTCACCCGGCCCTGAGCCGCCGTCACCCGGCCCTGAGCCGGTGTCACCCGGCGCTGAGTCGCCGTCACCCGGCCCTGAACCGGTGTCACCCGGCCGGGTGACACCCGCGCCGACACTCCGGTACGGCGTTTACCCGATCACCGCGCCGGGCACCGAGGGATCGCTACACGCAGTAGTCCCGAGGGACGAGGAGGTCCGGGGATGCCACGGTGGTTGCGGGACAACGCGCTCACGGTCGCCATGCTCGGCGCATTCGCGGTCTTCCTGGTGTTGCAGAGCGTGTTCGGTTGGCAGGTGCACAACGAGGAGCTGGCCGAGTACGGCGCGGCCCCGCTGAGCTGGTGGGCGTACCTGGGCACCGGGCACTTCGCCGAGGCCGTCTTCGAGAACTGGGAGTCCGAGTTCCTCCAGATGGGCGGCTACGTGCTGCTCACCGCGTACCTGGTGCAGCGGGGGTCGGCCGAGTCGAAGCCGGAGGGGCAGACGGACCGGCCCGAGGACGACCCGCGCCGGGCCACCCCGGACTCGCCCTGGCCGGTCCGGACCGGCGGGCTCCCGCTGGTGGTCTACCGGAACAGCCTGTCGATCGCGCTGTTCATGATCTTCGGCGGCGCGTTCCTCGGCCACCTCTTCGGCGGCGTGGCCACCTACAACGAGGAGCAGGCGTTGCAGAGCGGCGCGGCCCCGATCAGCGCCTGGCAGTTCCTCGGCACCAGCGACTTCTGGTTCCAGTCCATGCAGAACTGGCAGAGCGAGTTTCTCGCCGTCGGCGTGCTGATCCTGCTCAGCATCGTGCTGCGCCAGCACGCCAGCCCGGAGTCGAAGCCGGTCACCGCCGCGCACGCCGAGACGGGCGCCTGACCCGGCGCCACCCGGCGACCGGCACCCGCCACCCCGGCGCCACCCCCGGCAGCCGCCAGTCCGGTGCCAGCCGGCGACCGGCAGCCGCCAGCCCGGCGCTAGACGGCCACCGGCAGCCGCTTGGCGAAGCAGACGCTGTACGGGTTGGCCACGTACTCGCCGTAGACCGGGATGGGCCGGTAGCCGCACGACCGATAGAGGCCGATGGCGGCCGGCAGGTAGCTGCCGGTCTCCAGGCACACCGTGGTGTGCCCCTGCCGCAGGGCCAACTCCTCCAGCGCCGCCAGCAACTGCCGGGCCACCCCCCGACCCCGGTACGCGGGACGGACGTACATCCGCTTGAGCTCGCCGGTCTCGGCGTCGAGGGCCTGGATCCCGCCGCAGGCGATGGCCCGCCCGCGCTCGACCACCGCCAGGTAGCGGATGTCGTCGTGGGTGACCGTCGCCTGCCCGTCCAGACCCCCGTCGGCCGCGCGCAGCTCCCGCTGCTGGGCGGTGACCAGAGCGGCGATCTCCGGATCGGTGGCCGGACGGGATTCGATCAGCATGCCCGGCACGCTAGGCCGGGCCCGTTTCGGTCAGGTTTCTGGCGGGCGACCCGCACCTGACCAGGTGCCGTAAGGGCGGGGCCGCCCCTACTCCCAGTCCTCGTCGTCGTCGTCGGCGGTGTCAATGTCGGCGTCGGCGGGCGCGGCCGCCACCTCGTCGGCCGGGCGCTGCCGGCGCGCCTTGCGGGCGGCCAGCCGCTCCGCGGCCGAGGAGCGGGTCGACTTCTCCTCGAGCCGGACGTCGGTGCCCCGGTTGCCGGGGACGAAGTCGACGCCCGCGTACAGGGTCGGCTGCCAGTCGAACTCCCGGTCGCCGATCCGGACCAGGTCGCCGGCCTGCGCGCCGGCCTTGGCCAGCTTCTCCTCCACGCCGAGGCGGGCCAGCCGGTCGGCCAGGTAGCCCACCGCCTCGTCGTTGTCGAAGTTGGTCTGCTTGACCCAGCGCTCCGGCCGGCTGCCCCGGACGGTGAACGAGCCGTCCTGCTCCGCCTCGATGGTGAAGCCGGCGTCGTCGACCGCCTTCGGGCGGATCACGATCCGGGTCGGCTCGGCCGGCGGCGCGGCGCTGCGGCCCTGCTCGACCAGCTCGGCCATCGCGTACGTCAGCTCCTTGAGCCCTTCCCGGGTGGCCGTGGAGATCTCGAACACCCGGAAGCCGCGGGCCGCCAGGTCCGGCCGGACGATCTCGGCGAGGTCCCGGCCGTCCGGCACGTCGACCTTGTTCAGGGCGACCAGCCGGGGGCGGTCGGCCAGCCCGCCGTACTGGGACAGCTCGGCCTCGATGGCGTCGATGTCGGCGAGCGGGTCGCGGCCCGGCTCCAGCGTCGCGGTGTCGACCACGTGCACCAGCACGGCGCAGCGCTCGACGTGGCGGAGGAACTCCAGCCCCAGCCCCTTGCCGGTGGCCGCGCCCGGGATCAGTCCCGGCACGTCGGCGACCGTGAAGGTGTGGTTGTCCACCCGGACCACGCCGAGGTTCGGCACCAGGGTGGTGAACGGGTAGTCGGCGATCTTCGGCTTGGCCGCGGAGATCACCGAGATCAGCGAGGACTTGCCGGCCGACGGGAAACCGACCAGGCCGACGTCGGCGACGCTCTTCAGCTCCAGCACCACGTCGAGCTTGTCGCCGGGCTCGCCCAGTTCGGCGAAGCCGGGCGCCTTGCGCCGGGCGTTGGCCAGCGCCGCGTTGCCCCGGCCGCCCCGGCCGCCCCGGGCCGCCTCGAAGGTGGTGCCGGCGCCCACCAGGTCGGCCAGCACCTCGCCGTCGAGGCCCAGCACGACGGTGCCATTGGGCACCTTGATGAGCAGGTCGTGACCGTTGGCCCCGTCCCGGTTCGAGCCGGCGCCGCCCTTGCCGTTCTCGGCCTTGAGATGCGGACGGAAGTGGAAGTCGAGCAGCGTGGTCACCTGCGGGTCCACCACCAGCGACACGCTGCCACCGTGCCCGCCGTTGCCGCCGTCCGGACCGCCGAAGGGCTTGAACTTCTCCCGGTGGATGGAGACACAGCCGTGCCCGCCGTCGCCGGCCTGCATGTGCAGGACGACCCGGTCAACGAACGTCGTCACGACGCCAATCCTTCCAGCGGGGCACGCCCCCGCGTGAGAAAAGGCGAAGCGGGCCGGGACCCGAGGTCCCCGGCCCGCTTCGCCTTCGAACTACTGCTGCGGCACGATGCTGACGGTCTTGCGACCGCGCTTGGTGCCGAACTGGACCGAGCCGGCGGCCAGCGCGAAGAGCGTGTCATCGCCGCCACGGCCGACCAGGTCACCGGGGTGGAACTTGGTGCCACGCTGACGGATGAGGATCTCACCCGCGCTGACGACCTGACCACCGAAGCGCTTCACGCCGAGTCGCTGGGCCGCGGAGTCACGGCCGTTACGCGAGCTGGACGCACCCTTTTTGTGAGCCATTGGAGGACGACCTACTTCCCGCTGGAGATGCCGGTCACCTTGACCTGGGTCAGCGGCTGGCGGTGACCCTGGCGCTTGTGGTAGCCGGTCTTGTTCTTGAACTTGTGGATCCGGATCTTCGGGCCCTTGGTGTGCGCGGCGATCTCGCCGGACACCGCGACCTGCGCAAGCTTCGCCGCGTCGGTCACCAGGTCGTCACCGTCGACGAGGAGCACCGCGGTGAGCTTCACCGCGTCGCCGGGGGCACCGGCGAGCTTCTCGACCTCGATCACGTCGCCCTCGGCGACCTTGTACTGCTTGCCGCCGGTCTTGACGATCGCGTACATCGGAGGCGCACTCCCTGTCGTTGAGGCTGCTAGCGTCTTTTGCCCACCGTTGCCGGTCGGCTGTTCCCACGGCGTCTCGCCGGGAGCCGTGACACCGGCAGCGCGGGCACGCGGGAACTCGGCCCACCAAAAGTGCGCCGCAGGCAAGGGTACGCCATACCCGCCCCGGCTCCCAAACCGGGCCGCCGATCAGGCCGGACAGAGCTCGTCGAGGCGCCCCTGGAGCCGGTCGAACTGCGTCTGGTCGATCGCCCGCACGTCCGTGCCGAGCCCGCCGACCTCGTCGGCCAACTCCGCCAGCAGGGTACGCAGCCGCGGGTCCTCGGCCCGCGCCGAGTGCTGCCGCAGGGCGTCCCGCCAGCCGGCCAGCGCCGCCTCCGCGTCCCGCCGGGCAGCCTGCTCGGTCTTCCGGTCCCCGGTCGCCCCGGCCCCCAGCATCTGGGCCAGTTCCTGCACGTACGTCTGCACCGCCGCGGAACCGGCCTGCTTGGCGCCCGCGCAGACGCCCGCGTCGCCGCTGGCGGTCGGGCTGGGCAGGGCCGCCGTGCGCGACGGGGCGGGCGAGGCGAAGCCCACCGCGAAGGGGTTGTCGTCGTCCCGGTCGGCGCAGCCCGCACCGGCCAGCACGATCCCGGTGAGCGCGGCGACCGCGAGCACCCGGCGCATGTCTCCTCCCGTCCGGGCCCGGCGTCCCGACCGGGGGTCGACGGGTACGGCAAGGGCCCCTTCCTGCCGACTCTGTTGCCGGGGAAGGGGCCCTGTCAAACGCCGTGCTGGTCAGCGCCTCACGGCCGGGTACGCCGCCGGGCGCCACCGCGCCGGGACCGGCGCCGCCCGGTGCCCGTCTCGCCGCCCTCCTCCTCGGCCGCACCGTCGCTGATCGCGTCCGGGTCGTCCGCACCGGCCAGCCGGGCCGAGTCACCCTCCTGCGCGTCGGCGACCGCCGGCGCGGCCGGCGTCTCGGTCTCGAACCGGGACAGGTCGTAGCCCTGCGTGTCGTAGTAGTCGTCGTCGGCCACCTCGGCGACGGCCTTCACCGGTTCCACCGGCGACTCGGGCGCGGCCGGCTGCTCCGGGGCGGCCGGCTGCTCCGGCGGGGCCTCGGCGGCGGGCCGTTCGGCGGCGGCCTTGCGGCCCCGGCGGCGGCCCTTCTCCTCGGTGGCCGGGGCGGTGACGGCCGAGGCGACCGCCTTGACCCGCTCCCCCGCCCCGCGGGCGCGCGGCTTCTCCGGCACCGGCTCGGTGTGGATGATCACGCCGCGGCCCTTGCAGCACTCGCAGGTCTCGCTGAACGCCTCCAGCAGGCCCGCGCCGATCCGCTTGCGGGTCATCTGCACCAGGCCCAACGAGGTGATCTCGGTGACCTGGTGCTTGGTCCGGTCCCGGCCCAGGCACTCGGTGAGCCGGCGCAGCACCAGCTCCCGGTTCGACTCCAGCACCATGTCGATGAAGTCGATCACCACGATGCCGCCCAGGTCGCGCAGCCGCAGCTGGCGCACGATCTCCTCGGCCGCCTCCAGGTTGTTCCGGGTGACCGTCTCCTCCAGGTTGCCCCCGGAGCCGGTGTACTTGCCGGTGTTGACGTCGATCACCGTCATGGCCTCGGTCCGGTCGATCACCAGCGAGCCGCCCGAGGGGAGGAAGACCTTCCGGTCCAGCCCCTTGAGGATCTGCTCGTCGATCCGGTACTCGGCGAAGACGTCGCTGGTGCCGGCGTGCCGGCGCAGCCGGGCCACCAGGTCGGGCGAGACGTGCGACAGGTACGACTCGACCAGGTCGTACGCCGGCTCACCCTCGATGACCAGCTCGCGGAAGTCCTCGTTGAACAGGTCCCGGACCACCCGGATGACCAGGTCCGGCTCCTCGTAGAGCAGCACCGGGGCACCACCGGAGGCGGCCTTGGCCTGGATGTCCTCCCACTGCGCCTGGAGCCGCTTGACGTCCCGGGCCAGCTCGTCCTCGCTGGCCCCCTCGGCCGCGGTCCGGACGATCACCCCGGCGCCGTCCGGCACCAGCTTCTTGAGGATGTCCCGCAGCCGCTTGCGCTCGGTGTCCGGTAGCTTGCGGCTGATCCCGGAGGCGTTGCCGTTCGGCACGTACACCAGGTGCCGGCCGGAGAGCGCGATGTGGCTGGTGAGCCGGGCGCCCTTGTGCCCGATCGGGTCCTTGGTGACCTGCACCAGCACCGAGTCACCGGACCTGAGCGCCTGCTCGATCGAGCGGGCCCGGCCCTCCAGGCCGGTGGTGTCCCAGTTGACCTCGCCGGCGTAGAGCACGGCGTTGCGGCCCCGCCCGACGTCGACGAAGGCCGCCTCCATGCTCGGCAGCACGTTCTGCACCTTGCCGAGGTAGACGTTGCCGGCCATGGTCCCCGAGGAGTTACGGGTGACGTAGTGCTCGACCAGCACGCCGTCCTCGAGGACCGCGATCTGCGTACGGTCGCCGCGCTGGCGGACCGCCATCACCCGGTCGACCGCCTCCCGGCGGGCCAGGAACTCCGACTCGCTCAGGATCGGCGGACGGGTACGGCGCTGCTCGCGGCCGTCCCGGCGGCGCTGCCGCTTGGCCTCCAGCCGGGTCGAGCCGGAGACGCCCTGGACCTCGTCGACGGCCTTGCGCGGTTCCCTGATCTTGACGACCGTGGGCACCCCGTCCTCGGCGGCGGTCTCCACGTCACCGGCGCCCCGGCGGCGGCGCCGGCGCCGGCGCCGGGTCAGCCCGTCGCCCTCCGACTCCTCCTCGGCCTCCTCGGCCTCCTCCTCGGGCTCGCCGGCCTCGGCCTGGGCGGCCTCCTCGGCCTCCTCGTCGGCCTCGTCCGCGCCGCCCTTGCCCCGGCCCCGACCGCGACGGCCGCGACGACGGCGGCGACGGGCAGCGGCCGTCTCGTCGTCCTCGTCCTCGTCCGCTTCGGCGATTTCCTCGGCCTCGGCGGCCGGCTCCTCCTCGACCTCGACCTCGACGTCGACCGGCTCGACCTCGCGGCGGGCCCGGCGGCGGCGCCGACCGGTCTCCGCCGGCGCCTCGGCCGGCTCCTCGACCAGCTCTTCGGCGGGGGCCGGGTAGGTGACCCGGACGGTCGGCACCTCGTCGGGCTGCGGCGCCATGAACAGGACGGTCGGCGCGGAGAGCGCGGCCCGGCGACGCCGGCCGGTGGGGGCCGGCTCCTCGGCCGGCCGCTCCTCCTTGCCCGGCACGGCGGCGCCCGGCGAGACCTCGCCGGTACGGTCCTGCGGGCCACCGGCCCGGGCCAGGGTGGCCTCGTCGGCCGGCGGCAGCTCGGCGACGGCGGCCGGCGCCGGCTCGTCCTCGGCGTCCTCGCCCACCGCGTCCTCGTCCTCGGCCGCCTGGTCGGCGGTCGCCGAAGGCGGCCCGGCCGGGACGGACTCCCGGGCGGGCGGGGTACGCCCGGCGTCCTCGGTGTCGGCCGGCGGCTCGGCGAGCGCCGGCGGCTCGGCGAGCGCCGGCGGCTCGGCGGCCGCCGCCTCGGCGGCCGGCTCGGCGGCCGGGGTGGCCTTGCGTCGACGGGTCCGGGTCGCCTTGACCGGCGGGACAACCTCGTCGGCGGCCGGCGCCACGGCGTCGGCGGCGACCGGCTCGGCGACCGCCTTCGCGGGGGTCGCCTTGCGGCGCCGGCGGGTGCTCTTCGCCGCGCCGTCGAGCTCGCCGGAGACCGGCGCGAAGACCTCGGCCTGCGGCGCCTCGCCGCTGCCGGCGCCAAGGCCGGTGGACGCCTCGACGGGCGCGTCGATCTGCTCCGGCTGGTTCAGCGGGGCGGTCTTGCGGCGGCTGGTCCGCTTCCGGACCGGCTTCGCCTCGGGCGTGGCGTCGGTGCTGGCGGCGGATGCCTCGGCCGGTTCCGTACCGGTCCGTTCGCCGCCCTCGGGCTCGTTCTCGAGCATGGACGTTCTCCAGTTCTGGCTGCCCCGGGCGCGGGTGAGCGCTGCCACGCAGGGTCGCCGCAAAAGGTGTTTCCGCCGGGCGCGCAGGCGCGCGACCGCCGAAGTCTGCCTGCCAGAACGCTGACCGTCGGTCAGTGTTCTCCGATGGCTGCCCCGTCGCGATCCGCATCCAACGGATCGACGATCTCGCCCTGCGCGGTCAACGTGCCCTGCGCCAGCCGGATCACCCGTGGGGCGACCGGCGGCTCCAGGGCGGCCACCACGCGGAGGCCGGAAAGGACGTCATCGGGTCGTACGGAGGGGGTGACCTGCCGCACGACCAGTTCGAGTATCGCACACGGTACGGCCGCCGCCCGGGAAGGCGTCTCCGAAGGGGGCACCACATCGATGGCGATGACGGCGGCGCGGGCGTCGAAGGTACGCCGGCCCTGCTTGGTCATCCGCTCGACCTGGATCTCCCCGGCGGCGCGGAACGCGGCCACCGCCTGCTCCGCGAGCGCCGGGTCGACCTCGGGCAGCTCGATCCGCCACCGGGACGCCTCGATCCGGTCGGCCAGGCTGCCGCCGGTCGCCTCCACCGCGTCGAGCACGTCCAGGCCGGGCGAGAGGGCGGCGTCCAACGCCTGCCGCAGCCGCTCCGGGTCGACCGGCTCGCGCAGCCCGATCTCCAGGTATTCGGCTTCGCTGGCGACGCCGGTCGGCGCGGCCGAGGCGTACGAGATCTTGGGGTGCGGGGTGAAGCCCTGGGAGAAGGCGATCGGCGCGCCGGCCCGGCGCAGCGCGCGCTCGAAGGCCCGGGCGAAGTCCCGGTGCGAGGTGAACCGCAGCGGTCCACGCTTGGCGTACCGGATCCGGACCCGCTGGACGACCGGCGCCTGGCCGCCCTCGGGTTGAGGCTTTCTGGCGATCGTGAGCTCCTCGGGTGCTGCCTGCCTGTCCGCACCATCCTGGCGCAGCCTCCCGAACGGCACGCAGCCGGGGCGGACACGGCGCCCCGGACGGCATGTGGTCGGGGCCAAGGCGGACACGGCGCCCCGCACGGCATGTGGTCGGGGCCGGCGCGGCGCTCCGGACGGCAGCCGACCGGGGGCGGGCCCGGCGCTGTGGGCGGCCCGCGGCCGGGCGCGGCGCGGCGGCCCGGCCGGAACGGCCCGACCGGCCGCTGCCCGCCGCCCCGCCGAACGCCGACGGCCGGCCGGGTGACGCGCAGGTCACCCGGCCGGCCGCGGCGGTCAGGACTGGTTTCCGCCCGGCGGCGGTGTGGGCGGCCCGCTCGGCGGTGGCGGGTAGCCGGAGGGCGGCGCGTAACCGCCCGGCGGGTAGCCCTGCCCCGGAGCCGGACCGCCCGGCGGGTAGCCCTGCCCGGGAGCCGGACCGCCGCCCGGCGGGTAGCCCTGCCCGGGGACCTGGCCGCCGGGTGGGTAGCCCGGGGCCGGACCACCGGGCGGATAGCCGGGGCCGCCCGGCGGGACGTGACCGGCCGGCGGACCGTAGCCGGGAGTCGCGCCGGGCGGGCCGTAGCCGGCCGGGACCGGCGGGAGTTCTTCGGCGATCATCCGGTCGAGCACCTCGTCCGGCAGGTCGGCCGCCCGGGCCGCCTCCCGCCGGTAGCGGCGACGGTTCCAGATCAGGAAGATCGCCAGGCCGATCAGGAGGACCAGCACCACGACGATGCCGATGGCGATGATCATGACCTGCTGGTCGGTGGGGCCGCCCCGATCGCCGTACTGGGTGACGTCGAAGTTGTCGTCCTCGGCCGCCTGCGGGGGCGCCGGGCTGGCCGACTGCTCGCCGAGGAGCGGGTTGGCGGAGACCGACGGCACCTTCGCGGTGAGGGCGGCGATCGGGTCGATCCGGCCGAAGCCGTACTGCGCGTCCCGGCCGGGCGGGCCGGCGTCCCGGGCGGTCCGGATGATCCGGTTGATCACGTTCGGCGCGTCGAGGTCCGGGTACTTCGACCGGATCAGCGCCGCGATCCCGGAGACGATGGCGGACGCGTCGGAGGTGCCGTCACCCCAGCCGTAGCCGTGCTCCGGACCGATGTTGTAGATGCTGTCGCCGGGGGCGGCGATCACCGCCTCCGGGCCCTGCACGGAGCCGGACCAGAACCGGCCGCCCCGGGTGGTGCCGGTCACCGCGATCACCCCGGGGATGTTGGCCGGGCTGCCCACCCTGACGCCGCCCCGGTCGGTGTTACCGGCGGAGGAGACCACCACGACGTCCCGTTCCAGGGCGTAGCGGATCGCCGAGATCTCATCCTCCAGCGGCTCGCGCTGGCCGCCGTAGGAGAGGTTGATCACCTTGGCTCCCCGGTCGGTGGCCATCCGGATGCCGGCGGCGGAATTCCCGCTGGTGACACCGCCGTACCGCTTGGTGGTGATGCCGATCGGCAGGATCTTCGCTTGCGGGGCGATGCCGGTGACCCCGTCCCGGGCGGCGTTGGTGGCGGCGATGATGCCGGCCATGTGGGTGCCGTGCCCCTCCGGGTCGGTGCGGGCGTCGCCGCTGCGGCCATCGACCCGCCCGCCAGGCACCAGTCGGCCGGCGATGTCCGGGTGGCTGCCGTCGACGCCGGTGTCCACCACGGCCACCAGCACGCCACGACCGGTCGACAACCGGTGCACCTGGTCGATGCGGAGCTCGTCCAGATACCACTGCTCGGCCCGGCGGGGCGCGGCGGCCGCCGGTTGGGCGGCCCCCAGCACCAGCAGGCTGGCCACCAGGGCCGCCACGACCGGCCGGAGCCCGCCGACGTTCAACCTCATCCGTCCGTCCTCATCGCAGGATGCCCGGGGACGCCGCGTCACCGCTGCCCCACGGATCGTCGTCCTCAGTCAACCACGACGAGTGCTCGCTGCCACCGCCGCCGTGCCCGGCGCCGCCGTGGCCGCCCATCATGCCGCCGCCCATCATCCCGGCACCGCCGCGCAGCGCACCCGCGCCGCCCGAGCCGGCCCCGGCGCCGGCCGCGTTGCGCAACGCGCTGGCCGCGCTGGTCATCGGCGGCACCTTGCCGTTGCCGCCCCCGACCATGCCGGGGATACCGCCGACCCCGATGCCACCGGCCGCGCCGACGCCACCGCCGATCCCACCGGCCGAACCGATCCCGCCACCGGCGCCACCACCCAGGCCGCCCGCGCCGCCGAGGCCGGCCGATCCGAGGCCACCGCCCAGACCGGTCCCGCTGCCGTACCCGGTGCCGACGGTCGGTGCCGCACCGGCCAGACCGGTGCCGTACCCGGGGCCCCCGGTGCCCGGCGCGCCGGCACCCGGCGACCCGATGGACCCCGTCCCGCCGGGGTGACCGCCACCGGTCGGCGGCGACCCGATGGTTCCGATGCCGCCGCCACCGCCGTAGGAGCCGCCACCGCCGCCGATGCCGGTGCTGCCGATCGAGGGACCGCCGCCGATGCCACCACCGCCACCACCGCCGCCGCCGCCCGGAAGGTTCACGGACGCAGGCTTCTGCTTGTCCGGGGTGTAACCGTCGGCCGTGTCATCGCCGTCCGGCCTCGGCACGACCAGCCGGGGCCGTTCGGTCTGCACCGCGGCGGGCAGCGGTGACATCGCGCTGGTAGCCGCCTTCTGGTTGTCGTTGTACCAGTTGTCCAGGTGCGACTTGGTGTCCCACCAGCCGCCACGCTTGTGGTCCTCGGCGTTGCCGTCGATCTTCATGGTCGCCTCGAGGTCGTCGGCCTTGTCGCGGAACGCGCCGTCGGCGTACGAGGCCGGGTTGCTCTGGTAGTCCTGGCGCAGCGCGGCGAGGAAGCCCGACGAGCTCTCGCCGTCCCGGGCGTCGTCGAGCTCGGTGCCGTTGGGCAGGCTCCACTCGTTCCACCCGAAGTTGTCCATCAACGGGATCGGGATGCTGGCGACCGACTTGCGGATGTCGCCCTCGATCCGGGACAGCGCCCCGCTGACGTTGGCGGCGTGCGTGATCAGCTCCTCGATGTGCTGGCCGATCTCCGCCAGGTGGTCCCGGTACGCGTCACCGCCGCTGCCCTTCCAGCCGGCGAGCAGGCCGGGCAGGCCACCGGTGTGCGGGCGCTCCTGGCCGGGCGCGATCGGGCCGACGAAGGAGCGACCGACCAGCGCGTCCCGCAGGTAGCCCAGCCCGGTGGAGAGGCTGTTCCAGCCCGCGCCGACGGAGCCGACCGTCTCCGGGTCGGCCGAGAGCGTCACCTCGCGTACGCACTGCTCCCAGGTTCCTGCCATGACCCTCTCCCCCTCAGGCCGTGTACGGGTAGGTGGGCTGGTCGCCCGTGCTCGGCGGCGGCGCGGCCGACTCCAGCAGGCGCTCGATCTGCTTGCCGTTGGCGGCGTTGCGCGCCTCGGCGTCCCGGAACGCCTTCGCGATGTCCTCGGTGCCCTGCTTGAGCCCGGCGAGCTTGGTGGAGAGCCCGTTGAGGTGCATCTCCATGTTCGCCGTCGACGCGGTCAGCCGCTGCCACTGCATCCGCGCGTCCTCGTACGCGCCGAACGGGGTGCCATTCGGGACGGTCTGGGCGTTGTTGCTGTCGCCCTTCATCCGCTCCTTGATGCGTTCCAACTCATAGCTGATCGTGTCGTCGACGTACTGCTTCAGGCGCTCGACGTACGCCGCCGCGGCGTCCAGGTCCTCGACGCTGACGTGCAGGTCGCCGGTGTCCGGCGGCTTGATGTCACCCATGGCTGCTGCCTCCCCGCTGCCGACCACGGTCGGTCCAATACGGACGCAGCGTATCGAGTGACGGCCAGTCGAGGCACCCCCACCCCGCGTTACGGGACATCGACCCGGCCGACCGTCCCGAAATGCGCCGGAGCGCGGGACCCCGAGGGGTTCCCGCGCTCCGCTACCGTCGGCCGCGTTACCGCGCGGCGCCGCTGGGCAGCTTCAGGCCGTTGACCGGGGTCAGCGGCAGCAGCTTCCGGCCGGTGGGGCCGATCTGGATCTCGGTGTCCATGGACGGGCAGACGCCGCAGTCGAAGCACGGCGTCCACCGGCAGTCGTCCTGCTCGTACCCGGAGAGGGAGTCCTGCCAGTCCTGCCAGAGCCAGTCCTTGTCCAGGCCGGAGTCGAGGTGGTCCCAGGGCAGCACCTCCAGCTCCTCGCGCTCCCGGGTGGTGTACCAGGCCAGGTCGACCCCGTACGCCGGCAGCACCTCGGCGGCGGCGTCCACCCAGCGCTGGTAGGAGAAGTGCTCGCTCCAGCCGTCGAACCGACCGCCGTTCTCCCAGACCCTGCGGATCACCGCGCCGACCCGGCGGTCGCCCCGGGACAGCAGGCCCTCGATGAGCGACGGCTCGCCGTCGTGGTAGCGGAAGCCGATCGCCCGGCCCAGCGAGCGGTCGCTGTTGATGGCCTGCTTGAGCAGCTTGAGCCGGTTGTCGATGACCTCGGGGGTGGCCATCGAGGCCCACTGGAACGGGGTGTGCGGCTTCGGCACGAACCCGCCGATGGAGACCGTGCAGCGGATGTCCTTCGACCCGGTCGCCGCCCGGCCGGCCCGGATCACCTCGTGCGCCATGTCGGCGATCTCGAGGACGTCCTCGTCGGTCTCGGTGGGCAGGCCGCACATGAAGTAGAGCTTCACCTGCCGCCACCCGTTGGTGTACGCGGTGACCACGGTGCGGATGAGGTCTTCCTTCGACACCATCTTGTTGATCACCTGGCGGATCCGCTCCGACCCGCCCTCGGGGGCGAAGGTCAGGCCGGTCCGCCGGCCGTTGCGGGACAGCTCCTGGGCCAGGTCGATGTTGAAGGCGTCCACCCGGGTCGACGGCAGCGACAGCGAGACGTTGGTGCCCTCGTACTGCTGGGCGAGGCCGGAGCACATGTCGCCGATCTCGGAGTGGTCGGCCGAGGAGAGCGAGAGCAGGCCCACCTCGTGGAAGCCGGAGAACTCCAGGCCCTGCTGCACCATCTGGCCGACCGTGGTGATCGAGCGCTCCCGCACCGGGCGGGTGATCATGCCGGCCTGGCAGAACCGGCAGCCCCGGGTGCAGCCCCGGAAGATCTCCACCGCGTACCGCTCGTGGACCGTCTCGGCCAGCGGCACCAGCGGCTTCTTCGGGTACGGCCAGGCGTCCAGGTCCATGGTCGTGCGCTTGTGCACCCGGAACGGCACGTCCGGGCGGTTCGGCACGACCCGCTGGATCCGCCCGTCGGGCAGGTAGTCCACGTCGTAGTAGCGCGGCACGTAGACGCTCTCGGTGCGGGCCAGCCGCAGCAGCAGCTCGTCGCGCCCGCCGGGGCAGCCCTCGGCCTTCCAGTCCCGGACGATCGCGGTGATCTCCAGCACCGCCTCCTCGCCGTCGCCGAGCACCGCGGCGTCGACGAAGTCGGCGATCGGCTCCGGGTTGAACGCGGCGTGGCCGCCGGCCACGATCACCGGGTCGGCGTCGGTGCGGTCGGCGGCGAGCAGCGGGATGCCGGCCAGGTCGATCGCGGTGAGCAGGTTGGTGTAACCCAGCTCGGTGGAGAAGGAGACGCCGAACACGTCGAAGTCGCGCACCGACCGGTGCGCGTCGACGGTGAACTGCGGCACGCCGTGGGCGCGCATCAGCTTCTCCAGGTCCGGCCAGACCGCGTAGGTCCGCTCGGCGAGCACGTCGGGCAGCTCGTTGAGCACCTCGTAGAGGATCTGCACGCCCTGGTTGGGCAGGCCCACCTCGTACGCGTCGGGGTACATCAGCGCCCACCGGACGGTCGCCGCGTCCCAGTCCTTGACCACCGCGCCCAGCTCACCGCCGACGTACTGGATGGGCTTTGTCACCTGGGGCAGCAGTGGCTCGAGCCGGGGCCAGACCGACGACCCCAGGTCGCCGCGCGGCGCCGGGGCCGCGAAGCCGGAGCCGTCGCCAGAATTGGCCGCGACCGGGCGCGGCGTCGTGGACGGGGCACTCATGATGCCCAAGGGTACGCGGTGCTCCCCAGGTCACCACGGCGCACCGCAGGACCCGGAGCGGCCCGGTGCGGGCGAGGCGGCGGATTCGTCGGCGGTGGCGCGACGGTACTAACCTCGCAGCGGGCGCGAGAGGAGACAGCCGCGATGTCGCAGCCGCAGCCGGGGGCGGACCGGCCGGCCGACGGGGGCAGCCCGGCCACGGGCCGGGATCCGGGCACCGGCGAGCCGGCCCGCTCCCCCGTACCGCCGTCGCCGGCCGCCCAGGGCGGCCCGGACGCCCCGGACCGCCCCGCGCCGGGCCCGGCCGACCCGCCGTCGACGACCGGTGTCGTCCCGGTCGGCAGCCCACCGGTGACCTCGGCCGACCATGACGGTGACCGGCTGCCGGACCCGCTCGGCCCCACCGACCGGCCCGACCCGACCGACGCCCCCGACCCGGCTGACGCGAACCCCGAGACCGCCGCGACCGAGCCGACCGACGCCCTCGACCCGGCTGACGCGAACCCCGAGGCCGCCGCGACCGAGCCGGCCGATGCCTTCGACGCGGGCGACGCGGACTCCCAGACCGCCGCAGCGGACCCGACCAGCGCCCCCGACCGGCCTGACGCGGACCCCCGGACCGCCGCGCCCGACCCGACCCGGGTCGCCGGTCAGCCCGACCCCACCCGGGTGGAGACCGCAGCCGAGCCGGCCGCGCCCCGCTGGAGCGGCTCCGCGCCGGTTCCGCCCCCGCCGCCGCGCCGGCGTGCCTGGGGCGAGTCCGCCGAGCCCACCCCCCTGCCACCCCCGGCGCCGGAGCACCAGATCCCGGTCGACCCGTGGGAGGGCGTCGACACCACCGGCTGGGACCTGCACTCGGTCGACTTCCCGGCGCTGCCGCCGACGCTGCACTACCCGCCGCCCCCGCACACGCTGCCGTACCCGGCGCCGGTCGGCCCACCGCCGCCGGTGGCGCCCCCGCCGGTCGTCGCCCGCCCGGCCGCGCCGCCGGTGCCGGTCCATCCGGCCCGGCCGGCACCGCCCGGGCCGGCGCCGAAGCAGCGCCGCCGCCGGACCCCGCCCCCGCCGGTGGCCCCGCCGCCCGACTGGCGGCCACCCAAGGGGTACGTGCCGGTGCCGGTCCGCCGTCGGCGGCGCTGGCCGTGGGTGCTGCTGCTCACCGTGGCCTGCTGCTGCGGCGTGCCGCTCTGGTGGGCGCAGCCGATGTCCGAGCAGTACCCCGCCAGCGCCACGCTGCCCGACCGGATGACCGGATTGCGGCTGCGCGAGGACCAGCGCAGCCAGGCCGCCGCCCGGAAACTCAAGACCGAGGTACGCCAGGCGCACCTGTTCGCCGAGGACACCTTCGCCGGCATCTACGGCACGAACGACGGCAAGCGGGTGATCCTCTTCGGCGGCACCGGGTTCCGGCTGACCCCGGAGTCGGACGCGGACGCCGAGATCGCCCGGCTCCGCGATCGGTACGCGCTGGACGCCGCCGAGCCGGTCGACACCGGGGTCCGGGGCCGGTACGAACGCTGCGCGGTGGGCCGCGACGACGGTGAGGCGGTGGTGGTCTGCACCTCCGTCGACCACGGCAGCCTGGCCACCGGCGTCTTCACCCGGCTCTCCGTCGACGACAGCGCCCGCCTGCTGGACACCCTGCGCCAGCAGGTGGTGACCCCGAAGTAGTCCTGACCGGCACCGGCCGGCCGGCACCGCGGGGCGGGCCGCCGGTCAGGCGGTGGGGTCGCCGGTGGCCTCGGCGCGCCGGGGCGCGTAGCGCGGGACGTACTCCTGGCCGGTGAGCTGCTGGATCTCGGCCATCAGCTCGTCGGTCATCTGGCGCAGCGACGTCCGGTCGTCGGACCGGCCGGTGAAGTCCAGCGGCTTGCCGAACTTGATGGTGATCTTGGCCTTGCCCGGCCGGGGGACGCGCGTCCCGATGGGCTGGGCCTTGTCGGTGCCGATCACGCCGACCGGGATGACCGGCACCCCGGCGGCCAGCGCGAGCCGGGCCGTGCCGGTCCGGCCCCGGTAGAGCCGCCCGTCCGGCGAGCGGGTCCCCTCCGGGTAGACGGCGACCAGGTCACCGGCCTTGAGTACCGGGATGGCCGCGTCGAACGCGGACAGCGCAGCCCGGCCGCCGGCCCGCTCGACCGGGATGGCGCCCAGCCCGGTGAGCACGAACTTGGAGATGGTCCCCTTCACGCCGGTGCCCGTGAAGTACTCCGACTTGGCCCAGAAGGCCAGGTGGCGGGGCACCACCGTGCCGAGCAGCAACTCGTCGGCGACGGAGAGGTGGTTGCCCGCGAAGATCGCGCCGCCGGTCGGCGGGATGTGCTCCAGACCCTCCACGTGAGGGCGGAAGGCCAGCCGCACCGTGGGCCCCACGGTGAGCTTGCCGATGGTGTAGAGCAGGGGCACGGGTCCTCCGGCGTTCGAACGTGAAGCAGGCGCTGTCACGGTAGCGGACGCCACCGCCTCCGACCGATGGGGTGGCCGGCAGTCCATCCGCTCGGGCGGGGGCCCGCCCAGCCGGATCCGGCTGGGCGGGCCCCCGCCGCGCACCTCAGACCCGCCGGACCGCCACCGTCACCCGCTCGCCCTCGCCGACCTCGCCGGGGAAACCCTCGACGCCCTCGGCGAAGTCGATCGTGTCGGCCAGCACCTCCCGGGCCACGAAGTCGGTGTACGCGGCCACCGCGGCGCGCACCTCCTCCGACGCCGAGACCGCCACCGCGATCCGGTCCGAGACGTCCAGGTCGGCGTCGCGGCGGGCCTGCTGCACCACCCGGACCACGTCCCGGGCCAGCCCTTCGGCGGCCAGTTCCGGGGTGACCTCGGTGTCCAGCACCACCACGCCCTCGCCGCCGGGCAGCGGCGCGGAGTGCTCCGCGTCGGCGGCGACCAGGCGTAGCTCGTACTCGCCCTCGGCGAGGGTGACCCCGGCGGCGACCGGGGCGCCGTCGACCAGCTCCCACTCCCCCGCCTTGACCGCCTTGATCACCTGCTGGACCGCCTTGCCGACCCTCGGCCCGAGCGCCCGGGGCACCACGGTGAGCACCTGCTGGCAGTACGCGGACACCTCGTCGGAGAAGACGACCTCCTTCACGTTGACCTCGTCGGCGACCAGGTCGGCGAGGGGCCGCAACTGGGCCGCGACCGGCGAGGCCACGGTCAGCTTCGGCAGCGGCAGCCGCACCCGCAGACCCTTGGCCTTGCGCAGCGACAGCGCCGCCGAGGCGACCGCCCGCACGTTGTCCATGGCGGCGACCAGCTCGTGGTCGGCCGGGAACTCCTCCGCCGACGGCCAGTCGGTCAGGTGCACCGACCGCTCACCGGTCAGGCCCCGCCAGATCTCCTCGGCGGTCAGCGGCGCCAGCGGCGCCACCACCCGGCAGAGCGTCTCCAGCACCGTCCAGAGCGTGTCGAACGCGTCCGCGTCGCCCGCCCAGAAGCGGTCCCGGGAGCGGCGCACGTACCAGTTGGTCAGCGCGTCCAGGAAGGACCGGACGGTGGCGCAGGCGCCGGAGATGTCGTACCCGTCCATCTGCGCGCCGACGGTCGCCACCAGCTCGTTCGTCTTGGCCAGCACGTACCGGTCGAGCAGGTGGGTGGAGTCGACCCGCCGCTTCGCGGTGTAGCCGTCGGCGTTGGCGTAGAGCGAGAAGAAGTACCAGACGTTCCAGAGCGGCAGCAGCACCTGCCGCACCGCGTCCCGGATCAGCGTCTCCGTCACCGCCATGTCGCCGCCGCGCAGCACCGGCGAGGACATCAGCATCCAGCGCATCGCGTCCGACCCGTACGAGTCGAAGACGTGGTAGACGTCCGGGTAGTTGCGCAGGCTCTTGGACATCTTGCGTCCGTCGGAGCCGAGCAGGATGCCGTGGCTGAGGCAGTTGCGGAACGCCGGCCGGTCGAACAGCGCGGTGGCCAGCACGTGCATGGTGTAGAACCAGCCGCGGGTCTGTCCGATGTACTCGACGATGAAGTCGCCCGGATAGTGGTGCTCGAACCACTCCCGGTTCTCGAACGGATAGTGCACCTGGGCGAACGGCATCGAGCCGGACTCGAACCAGCAGTCCAGCACCTCCGGCACCCGACGCATCATCGACCGCCCGGTCGGGTCGTCCGGGTTGGGCCGGACCAGCTCGTCCACCGCCGGCCGGTGCAGGTCGGTCAGGCGTACGCCGAAGTCCCGCTCGATCTCGGCCAGCGAGCCGTACACGTCCACCCGCGGGTGGTTCGGGTCATCGGACTTCCACACCGGGATCGGCGAGCCCCAGAACCGGTTCCGGCTGATCGACCAGTCCCGGGCGTTGGCCAGCCACTTGCCGAACGAGCCGTCCTTGATGTGCCCGGGCGTCCAGTTGATCTGCTGGTTCAGCTCGACCATCCGGTCCTTGAACCGGGTGACCGCGACGAACCAGGAGGAGACCGCCTTGTAGACCAGCGGGGTGTCGCAGCGCCAGCAGTGCGGGTACGAGTGGGTGTAGGTGTCCTGCTTGAGCACCACCCCCCGCTCCTTCAGCTCCCGGATCACCGGCTTGTTCACGTCGAAGACCTGCTCGCCCTGGTACGGCGGGACCAGCGCGGTGAACCGGGTGTGGTCGTCCACCGTGACGATGGTCGGGATGCCGGCCGCGTTGCAGGTGTTCTGGTCGTCCTCGCCGAAGGCCGGGGCCAGGTGGACGATCCCGGTGCCGTCCTCGGTGGTGACGAAGTCCGCGCCGAGCACCTGGTACGCGTTCGGCCCGGCCTGCTCGACGAGGAAGTCGTAGAGCGGGCGGTACCGGCGCCCGACCAGGTCCCGGCCGTACACCGTGCCGACCTGCTCGTACCCCTCCAGCTCCTTGGCGTACGCGCCGAGCCGGGCGGCGCCGACCACGTACCGGTCCGCGTCGCGCGCCAGCACCGCGTACTCGATGTCCGGGCCGACGGCGAGCGCCAGGTTGGACGGCAGGGTCCACGGCGTGGTGGTCCAGACGCCCAGCCGCACCGGCCCCCGCACCGCCTCCGGGGCGGACTCGTCGGCGGTCAGCTCGAACCAGACCGACAGCGTCGGGTCGTGCCGGTCCTTGTAGACGTCGTCCATCCGGGTCTCGGTGTTCGACAGCGGGGTCTCACACCGCCAGCAGTACGCCAGCACCCGGAAGCCCTCGTAGACCAGACCCTTGTCGTGCAGGGTCCGGAAGGCCCACATGACGCTTTCCATGTAGTCCAGGTCGAGGGTCTTGTAGTCGTTGGTGAAGTCGACCCAGCGGGCCTGCCGGTTGACGTACCGCTCCCAGTCCTGGGTGAACTCCAACACCGAGGTGCGGCAGGCCTCGTTGAACCGGGCCACGCCGAGGTCGAGGATCTCCGCCTTCGAGGTGATGCCGAGCTGCTTCTCCGCGACCACCTCGGCGGGCAGCCCATGGCAGTCCCAGCCGAACCGCCGCTCGACGTGCTTGCCGCGCATGGTCTGGTAGCGCGGCACCACGTCCTTCACGTACCCGGTGAAGAGGTGGCCGTAGTGCGGGAGGCCGTTGGCGAACGGCGGGCCGTCGTAGAAGACGTACTCGTTCTTACCGTCGTCGCCGGCCGGCCGGGCCTCGACGCTGGCCTCGAAGGTCTTGTCGGCCGTCCAGTGCTCCAGGACCCGGCGCTCGACCGCGGGCAGGTCCGGGCTCGCCGGGACGCCGGCGGCGGTCGGGTCGTGCAACGGATAGGCCATCGGGGTCGCTCTCTCCTCAGCAGCTCACGGTCCGTGGGTCTGCGAGGACGAGCCTGATCCGGTACGCCGTGACCGGCGTCCCGGGCCGGGCCCGCGGTACCACCCCGCTTGGCGGCCGAGGTGCGACCGCCCGCTCGTTGGCCGGCTGTGACGGGCCGGTCCCGTCCGGTTCTACTGGGCCGGTCACCCGGCTGTTCTTCCGGAGGCTCGCCGGTGATGGCCGGGTCGTCGCCTGTGTGCCATCCAGCGTACTCGACCGCCCGGCTAGGCTGCCGGCGTGATCCGGATCGAGTTGGACGAGCCCACCCTGGCCCGCACCCGGATCGCCACCAGCCCGCTCTGGGAGGTGCTGACCAGCCTGTACCTGCTGCACCGCCACCCGGGCGAGGCACCCTGGCCGTACACCGACTGGGCCCGGCACGCCCGACGGGTGCTCGCCGAGGTGCCGGCGACCGGGCCGGTCGAGGTGCTCACCGCCGAGTCGCGCTCGCCGGATTTCCTCACCCCGGTCCCGCCGTCGCCCACCCCCACGCTGGCCGAGGAGCTGGCCGTGCTGCGGGGTACCCCGGCCGAGGTGATCGCCGAGCAGATCCCCCGCTACCACGACCCGGCGGACCTGCCGGACTGGCTGCGCCCGTTCGTCACCGACCGGCAGGCCGCGCTGGACCGGCTCGCGGACGGCATCCAGGCGTACTGGGACGCGGCGATCGCACCCTGGTGGCCGGCGATGCGGGCGGCGCTGGACGAGGAGGTGCTGCACCGGGCCCGCGCGCTCGCCGCCGACGGCCCCGACGCGCTCCTTTCCGACCTGCACGACCGGGTGCGCTGGGAGCGTCCGGTGCTCACCCTGGTCAAGCCGCTGGAGCAGAGCTTCCAGGCGGTGAACCAGCGGCTGCTACTGGTCCCGCTGATCTTCTCCCGGGGCGCGTTGAACTGCTCCACCGACCATCCGGAGATCGTGGCCGTCTCCTACCAGGCGCGCGGCGCGGCGGTGCTGGCCGACCGGCCCGCGCCCGGCACCGCACCGGCCGTCCCGGGCGCCGACCGGCTGGCGGTGCTGGTCGGACGGGGCCGGGCCCAGGTGCTGCGGGCGCTGACCCGGCCGGCCACCACCGCCGGCCTGGCCGCCACCCTCGGCCTGGCCCCGAGCACCGTCTCGGAACACCTCGCCGCGCTGCTCGCGGCCGGGGTGGTGCACCGGCGCCGGGTGGGCCGGCGGGTGCTGTACGGCCTGGAGCCGGCCGGTGTGGCCCTGGTCACGCTGATCGGGGCCGACCCGGCCACCGCCTCCGCCTGAGGATTCGGCCCGCGCCGAATTCGTTTCCCCGCCCCACCCGCCGTCCCTAGATTCACCGGCATGAGCGAGCGGAACATCGGGTTCGGCGCGGCCGGACCCCAGCCCGCGCGGCGAGCCGGCGGGCCGGCATGAGCGGGTACGCGATCGAGGCGGTCGGGCTGCGCCGCACCTACCGCAGCCGCACCGGATGGTTACGACCCCAGCGCCGGGAGGTGGAGGCGGTCCGCGGCGTCGACCTGACGGTCGGCAACGGGGAGCTGTTCGGCCTGCTCGGACCGAACGGCGCGGGGAAGACCACCACGATCAAGCTGCTGAACACCCTGCTCATCCCGACCGCCGGCACCGCCCGGGTGTGCGGTCACGACGTGGTCACCCAGACCCGGGAGGTGCGCCGCCGGATCGGCTACGTCTTCGGCGGCGACCGGGGCCTGTACGACCGGCTCTCCGCCCGGGACAACCTGCGCTACTTCGCCGAGCTGTACGGCGTGCCCGCCCGGGAGCAGAAGCGACGCATCGCCGAGCTGCTGGACCTGGTCCGGTTGACCGGCCGGGAGCAGGAGCGGGTGGAGGGCTACTCCCGGGGGATGCGGCAGCGGCTGCACATCGCCCGGGGCCTGCTGCACCGGCCGCGGGTGCTCTTTCTCGACGAGCCGTCGATCGGGGTGGACCCGGTGGCCGCCCGGGAGCTGCGCCGGACCGTCGCCGACCTGGCCGCCACCGGCACCACCGTGCTGCTGACCACGCACTACATGGCCGAGGCGGACGAGCTCTGCGACCGGATCGCGGTGATCGCCAACGGCACCATCCAGGCCCTGGGTACGCCCGCCGAGCTGCGGCACCACGCCGACGGCCGGCAGGTGCTGGAGGTCGAGGCGTACGGGGTGGCGGACGCCCAGCTCGCGGCGATCCACGCCCTGCCCGGCGTCCGGGAGGCCAGTGTGACGGTCACCGGGGCCACCCAGGTGCTGACCGTGCAGTCCGACGCGGGGGTGGACGTGCAGGCGGCCGTGCTGCGCGAGCTGGACGGGGTCCGGCTGGGCCGGGTGACCGCCCGCCAGCCGACCCTGGAGGACGCGTACGTGGCGATCGTCAACCGGATCAACGCACCGACCCGACCGCTCGAGGCGGTGGGCGGGTGAGGCTGCTGCGCATGATCGCGGTGGGCCTGCTGCTGCACACCAAGCAGCTCACCCGCTCCCCGTTCGAGATCGCCACCGCGCTGATCGTGCCGGTGGTGCAGGCGACCCTCGCGGTCTACCTGTTCCGCGCCGGTGGCGAGCCCGGCCGGCTGCTGGAGGCCGCGGTGGGCGCGGGGCTGATGGGGGTCTGGTCGTCGGTGCTCTTCGGTTCCGGCGGCGCCATCCAGAACCAACGCTGGCAGGGCACCCTGGAGATGCTCATGCTGGCGCCCCGGCCGCCGGCGTTGATGATCCTGCCGATCACCCTGGCCACCGCGGTCACCGGCACGTACGCCATGCTCGCCACCCTGCTCTGGGGTCGGCTGCTCTACGGTGTGCCGCTGAATTTCGCGCACCCGCTGCTCTTCCTGGTCGCGGTCCCCGGTTGTGTGCTCGGCCTCGGCATGTTCGGTCTGCTGCTCGCCTCCACCTTCGTGCTGCTGCGCAACGCCAACGCGCTGGCCAACACGCTGGAATATCCGATCTGGCTGGTCTCCGGGATGCTGGTGCCGTTGACCGTGCTGCCCGGCTGGACGGGCCCGATCGCCGCGGTGCTGCCCACCACCTGGGGCGCCCGGGCGGTGCAGGAGGCGGCCAGCGGCGGCCCGGTCTGGCCGTCGCTCGGGCTCTGTCTGGCGATCAGCCTCGGCTGCCTGGTGGCGGGCGCCCTGATGATGACCCATGTGGAGCGCCGGGCCCGCGCCGCGGCGACCCTGGCGCTGGCCTGAGGAGGACGATGATGGCACTCTTCCGGCTGATCGGCACCGGCGGCGTGATCGCCTACCGGGCCCTGTTCAACTGGACCACCCCCTCGATGTTCATCGGCTCGCTGCTGGTCGGCCCGATCTTCCAGCTGCTCTTCTTCGCCTACCTGGGCCGGCAGCTCGGCGTCGCGGACGACCGCTTCTACATCGTCGGCAACGCGGTGCTCGCCGCCTCCCTCTCCTGCGTCTTCGGCGGCACCATGGCGGTGGCCAACGAGCGCCGCTTCGGCACCCTGGGGCACGTGCTGCTCTCCCCGCGCAGCCGCACCGCCGTCTTCCTCGGCCGGGTCCTCCCGTACGCCGGCAACGGGCTGCTCATCGCGGCCAGCACGCTGACGGTGGGCGCGCTGCTGCTCGGGTTGCGGGTGCCGGTGCGGGCCCTGCCGGGGCTCCTGCTGGCCCTCGCGGTGGCGGCCCTGGCCTGCGGGTTCTTCGGGCTCACCCTGGGCGCGCTGGGGCTGCGGTTCCGGGACGTCTGGGTGGTCTCGAACGTCTCGGTGGCGCTGCTGCTCCTGCTCACCGGTGTGAACGTGCCCGCCGCCGGGCTGCCCGGCTGGATGCGCGCGGTGGGTGAGGCGTTGCCGATCACCCACGCCGCCCGCGGCGCCCGCCAACTGGCCGCCGGCGAGGGGCTCGCGGCGGCCGCCCCGGCCCTCGCCGCCGAGGCCGCCGTCGGCCTCGGCTACGCGCTGCTCGCCGCCGCCCTGTTGAAGATCTTCGAGGCCGAGTCCCGCCGCCGCGCCTCCCTGGACGCCCTCTGACCCCGCCCTCTGACCCCCGCCCTCTGACCCCCGCCCTCTAACCCGGCCCTCTGATCCCGGCCTGCCTCTGACCCCCGCCCTCCAACCCGGCCCTCTGACCCCGCCCGGTGGCCGGGAACGGGACGGCCCGGTTCGGCGGCCACCGCCGACGACGTCCCGGTCAACCGCCGCCGGGGCGGGGTGGCCGGCCGGGAGCGGCGGTGCCGAGCGGCGGCATGACCACCGTCACAACGGCCTACTGTCACGCCGGCACCGCCGCCGTCCGTCGTACGGGTGCAAACCGAACCGAGGGAGGCCGAGATGAGTCGGATCAACATGGCGGCGGCGGTGCCGGAGGCGTACAAGGCGGTGCTCGGCCTGGAGAAGTACGTCCAGGCGAACGTCGACCACACCGTGCTGGAGCTGGTGAAGCTGCGGGCGTCGATGCTCAACGGCTGCTCGTTCTGCGTGGACATGCACAGCCGGGAGGCCCTCGCGGCCGGCGAGACCAGCCGCCGGCTCTTCGCGGTGGCGGCCTGGCGGGAGGCGCCGTTCTTCGACGAGCGGGAGCGGACCGCGCTGGCGCTGACCGACGCGGTCACCCGCCTCGGCGAGCACGGCGTGCCGGACGACGTGTGGGACGCCGCGGCGAAGGTGTGGTCGGAGCGGGAACTCGCCGACCTGGTCGTCGCGATCGCCACAATCAACGTGTGGAACCGGATCTCCGTGAGCACCCAGACCCAGCCGCCCCTCGAGGTGTGACCCAACCCGCGGCAGCACAGGCGGCCGGTGCGCTCACCGCGCACCGGCCGATGCTGCTCGGGCTCGCCTACCGGATGCTGGGCAGCCTGCACGACGCCGAGGACGTGCTCCAGGAGGCCTACCTGCGCTGGCTGGACGTGGACCGGGCGGCGGTCGCCGAGCCGCGCCGGTACCTGTCCCGGGTGGTGACCCGGCTGGCGCTGGACCGGCTGCGCGCGCGGCAGGCCGCCCGGGAGACGTACGTCGGGCCGTGGCTGCCCGAACCGGTGCCGACCGACCCGTCGCCGTTCGGGCCGCTGGACACCGTCGAGCAGCGCGAAACGCTCTCCACCGCGCTGCTGCACCTGCTGGAACGGCTCACCCCGCCGGAACGCGCGGTGTACGTGCTGCACACCGCGTTCGCGCTGCCGTACACCGAGATCGCCGACGTGCTGGACCGGTCGGTGGCGGACTGCCGGCAGCTGCACCACCGGGCGGTGGCCCGGATCCACGACGAGCGGCGGCGCTTCACGGCGGGCCCGGCGGAGCAGCGCAGGCTGCTCGACGCGTTCCTCGCGGCGGCCCGCGACGGCGACCTGGCCCGGCTGACCGACCTGGTCGCGGCCGACGCCACCGCGTGGAGCGACGGCGGCGGCCGGGTCCGCGCGGCGCTCAACCCGGTGTACGGGGCGGACCGGATCGCCCGTTTCTTCGCCGGCATCTACGGCCGCCGTCAGCGGCACGTCGGGGCGGCGCCGGTGGAGCTGAACGGCGCCCCGGGGCTGCTGCTGCGCTGGCCGGACGGGACCCGCTACACCCTCGCCGTCGCCGCCGACCGCGGCCGGATCACCGGCGTCTACCTGGTCGGCAACCCGGACAAGCTGACCCGGGTCGCCGATTGACCACGCGCGACGGCCCCGGTCCCGCGGTGCGGGCCGGGGCCGTCGACGGCGAGGTCAGGCCAGCTCGGGGAACCAGAGCGCGATCTCCCGCTTGGCGCTGTCCACCGAGTCGGAGGCGTGCACCAGGTTCTCCCGGTTGGACAGCGAGAAGTCGCCGCGGACGGTGCCGGCGGCGGCCTTGCGACCGTCGGTGCTGCCGATCATCGCGCGGACCACGTCGATCACCTGGTCGCCGGAGAGCACCAGGGCGACCAGCGGGCCGCCGGTCATGAACGCCTTCAGCGGCGGGTAGAACGGCTTGTCCACGTGCTCGGCGTAGTGCTGGTCGGCGAAGTCGCCGTCCATCGTCCGGGAGACCATCGCGTCGATCCGCAGCCCCTTGCGCTCGAACCGGGTGAGGATCTCGCCCACCAGACCGCGGCGGACCGCGTCGGGCTTGATGAGGACGAGGCTGCGCTCCTCGGGGCTGCTGCTGGACACGCTGGGTTCCTCCTGTGCGCGGATGCGGCGTCGGCTGGGTACGGTCAGCCTAGCGACCCGGTCCCGGCGCCGGGACGGCGGCTGCTCTTTCCCTTGGTCGCCGCCCCGGCCTAGCCTGGCCCTGGAACCCCTGGGAGGTCCACTGTGGCGAATGGCGGGAACCGAACCATCGCGCCGGTACGGAAACTGATCGGCGTGGTGCTGGGCACCGTGGCGACCTTCATCACGCTGTTCGGGCTGGGCATGACGAGCTGGGCGATCGTCGCGCTCGGCGTCGCGCTGCTGGTCCTGGCGATCGCCCTGGCCACGGTGCGCGGCGGCGGGCGCACCTGGGTGGTCGGGCTGGGGCACGTGCACAGCGCCTCCGAACCGCCCACCCAGTACGCGTTCGGCCGCTGCGAACTGCAACTGGTCATCGACGCGCCCGGGCTGCCGCCCCGGTCGAAGAAGATCATCGAGCCGCGGGTGCCGGTCGCCAAGTGGCCGTCGCTCGGCCAGGCCCTGCCGATCCGGGTCGCCCTGGACGACCAGCGCCACGTCCGGGTCCTCTGGGACGAGGTGCCCACCCACACGGAAAGTGCCGCCACCCTCGCCGACCTGCCGCCCGAGTACGGCGGGCCGGAGCCGGTGGAGGAGGTGCTGATCGGGCAGGAGGCCCCGCCGTGGGCCGGCCGCCGCCCGGAGGACGACTTCCGGGACGACTTCCGGGAGGACTTCCGGGACGCGTCGGATCCGCGGCTGGACGACGTGCTGCTGGGCGAGGAACGCGAGCCGGTGGTGGTGCACCAGCGTCCCGGTGGACCGAAGGTCGTCGAGGGCGAGGTCGTGGAGCCGGCGGCTGGCGGGTCGATGGCGGGCGGGCCGACAGCCGGCGGACCGATGGCGGGCGGGCCGCTACCCCGCCGGGCCACCCCCGCGCCGCGCCCGCCGGCCGAGGAGGGTTTCGAACCGATCGACCTACCGCTCGACGAGCCGGGGCCGGAGGCCGGCCCCACCGCCGAGGAGCTGGACGAGGCCATCTTCGGGCCGGCCGCCGACCCGCCCGCCGACGCGCCCGCCGCCGAGGCGGACAACCCGATCAGCGGGGTCGGGATCACCCTGCTCGTCACCGACCTGGACCGGTCCCTCGACTTCTACCGGGAGCTGGGCTTCGCCGAGCTCGATCGGGGCGCCGGCAACGCCGTTCTCGTCTCCGGACCGACCCGGCTCGTGCTGCGCCAGGTGACCGGGGCCGCCCCGATCAGCCGCCGGCTGGTCCACGTCAACCTGGAGGTCGCCGACATCCAGGCCGCGTACGAGCGGCTGCGCGGGTCCGGGGTCCGGTTCACGTACCCCCCCCGGGTGGTCAACCGGGGCAGCCGGCTGGAGGTGTGGGCGGCCGCCTTCAAGGACCCGGACGGGCACGGGGTGGCCCTCACCCAGTGGCGCAGCCTCACCGACGCCTGATCGGTCGGCGGCGTCGCGGGCCGCTCAGCCGAGGATGACCCGCCGCACGTGCAGCGCGTACGCCCACACCAGGGCGAACGTCACGCCCAGCACGAACAGCGACCAGTGCAGCAGCCCGGCGAGCATCAGCAGGCCCTGCAGGACCGTGCCGGCATGCCAGGCCCAGCGGCGCTTCATCTGACCGGCGAGCAGCACGCAGGCCACCGCCAGGGTGACGATCACCGCGATGGCCGGGCCGCCCAGGTCGCCGCCGACGACCCGGATCGGCTGGATGGCGAGCACCAGCACCAGCGCCTCGAGCGCGAGCGTGCCGGCCCCGAGCCCGCGGACGGCCTTCACCGGGTCCCGCAGCCCGGACCGCCGCTCCCCCGCCCCAGCCGGGACGCCCGCGTCGGCCTCGTCCGCCGGCCCACCTGCCCCGGCGGCACCCGACGGCCCACCGGCCCCGGCCTCTTCCGCCGGCCCACGGGCCCCGGCCTCTTCCGCCGGCCCACCGGCCGCTGCCGCGCGGTCACCGGTCGGGGCCGGCGGCCGGTTTCCCTCGGTCACCGGCCGGTCCTCCGCGGGGCCGGTCATCGCTTGAGCAGCCGGCGGGCGTCGGCCACGGTCACCACCGATCCGGTGATCAGGACGCCCACCCCGGCCAGCTCGCCCGGCACGTCCGACTCGGCCTCGGCGACCGCGGCTTCGATCGCGTCCGGCATCTCCTCGGTGACCTCCACCCGTTCCGGCCCGAAGATCTCCCGGGCCAGCTCGGCCAGTTCCTCGACGGCCATCGCCCGGGGCGAGCTGTTCCGGGTGACCACGATGGAGTCGAGTACCGGCTCCAGCAGCTCCAGCAGGCTGGCCGCGTCCTTGTCGCCGAGCACGGCGAGCACCCCGACCAGCTTGCTGAACGCGAACTCCTCCTGAAGCGCGGTGACCGTGGCGGCCATCCCGTGCGGGTTGTGCGCGCCGTCGAGCAGGATCGTCGGCGCGGTACGCACCTTCTCCAGCCGCCCCGGCGAACTGGTCGCGGCGAAGCCCTCCCGGACCGCCTCGATGTCCAGCTGCCGGCGGGCCCCCGCGCCGAGGAACGCCTCCACGGCGGCCAGCGCCACGGCCGCGTTCTGCGCCTGGTGTGCGCCGTGCAGCGGGATGAAGATCTCCTCGTACACCCCGCCGAGGCCCTGGATCGTCAGCACCTGGCCGCCGACCGCGACCGCGCGGCGCAGCACGCCGAACTCGGCGCCCTCCCGGGCCACGGTGGCGTTGACCTCGGCGCAGCGCTCCAGGATCGGGCGGGCCGCCTCCTCCTCCTGCGCCGCCGCGATCACGGTGGCGCCGGGGTGGATGATGCCCGCCTTGTGCAGCGCGATGTCCTCGATCGTGTCGCCGAGCCACTCGGTGTGGTCCAGCCCGATCGGGGTGATCACCGCGACGCCGGCCTGGATCACGTTGGTGGCGTCCTCCGCACCACCGAGCCCGACCTCCACCACGGCGACGTCGACGGGCGCGTCGGCGAACGTGGCGAACGCCAGCGCGGTGGTCAGGTCGAAGTAGGTCAGCGGCTCGTCGAACCGCTGGTCGACCAGCTCGGCGAGCGGCGCGATCTCGCGGTACGTGGCGACGAAGCGGTCCTCGCTGACCGGCTCACCGTCCAGGCTGATCCGCTCGCGCACGGTCTCCAGGTGCGGGCTGGTGTAGCGGCCGGTGTGCAGCCCGAACGCCCGCAGCAGCGAGTCGATCATCCGGGCCGTCGAGGTCTTGCCGTTGGTGCCGGTGAGGTGGATGGACGGGTACGCCCGCTGCGGGCTGCCGAGCAGGTCGAGCAAGCTCTCGATCTTCTCCAGCTCGAAGCGGATCCGGGTGAAGCCGCGCGCGTTGAGCGCGGCTTCCACCTCGGCGAATCCGGTGCGGTCGGTCATGCGGAGCCACCCTTCGTTCGCGACTGCGGGGCCCGCAGCACCGGCTCTCTGCTGGCGCTCACGAGGGCAGCGCCGCCAGGGCGGCGTCGATCCGGATCAGGTCCGCCTCGGCCACCGCCAGCCGCTCGCGGATCTTCGCGACCACCGGCTCGGGGGCCTTGCCGACGAACGCCGGGTTGTCCAGCTTCGCCCGCGCCTGCGCGGCCTCCTTCTCGGCGGCCGCCCGGTCCTTGGTGAGCCGGGCCCGCTCGGCGGCCACGTCGATCGACCCCCGGGTGTCCAACGCCACGCTGACCTCGCCGGGCATGGCGAGGGTGGCGCTGGCCTGGAAGTCGTCGCCGGGCGCGTCGAGGCGGACCAGCGAACGGATCAACGGCTCGTGCGCGGCGATGCCGGCGCCGGCCAGGCCGTCCAGCCGGGCCGACACCCGCTGCGTCGGGCGCAGCCCCTGGTCGGAGCGGAACCGCCGGATCTCGGTCACCACCCGCTGCAGGGTGCCGACCTCGCCCTCCGCGGCGTCGTCGATCCGGGTACGGTCGGCCGCCGGCCACGCGGCCGTCATCACCGTCTCCCCGCCGGTGAGCGCGGTCCACAGCTCGTCGCTGACGAACGGGATGACCGGGTGCAGCAGCCGCAGCAACTGGTCCAGCACGTGCCCGAGCACCCGGCGGGTGGCGTCGGCGGCCGGCCCGCCCTCGGCGAGCACCGGCTTGCTCAGCTCCACGTACCAGTCGCAGACGTCGTCCCAGGCGAAGTGGTAGAGCAGATCGCAGACCTTCGCGAACTCGTACGCCTCGAACTGCTCGTCCACCTCGGCGGTGACGTGCGCCAGCCGGGACAGGATCCACCGGTCGACGGTCGACAGCTCGGTCGCGGCCGGCAGCGGCCCATCGGTGTGCGCGCCGTTGAGCAGCGCGAACCGGGTGGCGTTCCAGAGCTTGTTGCAGAAGTTGCGGGAGCCCTGGCACCACTCCTCGCTGACCGGGACGTCCTGGCCGGGGTTGGCACCCCGGGCCAGCGTGAACCGGGTGGCGTCGGCGCCGAACCGGTCGATCCAGTCCAGCGGGTCGACCACGTTGCCGAAGGACTTCGACATCTTCTTGCCGTGCTCGTCGCGGACCATGCCGTGCAGGGCCACCACGTCGAAGGGCTGCACGCCGTCCATCGCGTAGAGGCCGAACATCATCATCCGGGCGACCCAGAAGAAGAGGATGTCGTAGCCGGTGACCAGCACGCTGGTCGGGTAGAACTTGGCCAGGTCCGGGGTGCGCTCCGGCCAGCCCAGGGTGGAGAACGGCCACAGCCCGCTGGAGAACCAGGTGTCCAGGACGTCCTCGTCCTGCCGCCAGCCCTCGCCGGTGGGCGGCTGCTCGTCGGGGCCGACGCAGACGATCTCGCCGTCCGGGCCGTACCAGACCGGGATGCGGTGGCCCCACCAGAGCTGCCGGGAGATGCACCAGTCGTGCATGTTGTCGACCCAGGCGAAGTAGCGCTTGGCCAGCTCGGCCGGCTCGATCGCCACCCGCCCGTCGCGCACCGCGTCGGCGGCGGCCTTGGCCAGCGGGGCGGTGTTGACAAACCACTGCAGCGACAGCCGCGGCTCGACCGTGGTCTTGCACCGCGAGCAGTGCCCGACCGCGTGCACGTACGGGCGCTTCTCGGCGACGATCAGGCCCTGCTCGCGCAGCGCGGCGACGATCGCCGGGCGGGCCTCGTACCGGTCCAGGCCCTGGAACGGACCGGGCGCGGTGATGATGCCCCGCTCGTCCATGATCGTCAGCGCCGGCAGGTCGTGCCGCTGGCCGATCTCGAAGTCGTTCGGGTCGTGCGCCGGGGTCACCTTGACCATGCCGGTGCCGAAGCTCGGGTCGACGTGCTCGTCGGCCACGATCGGGATCCGCCGGTCGGTGAGCGGCAGCTCCACCTCGGTGCCGATGAGGTGCCGGTAACGCTCGTCGTCCGGGTGCACCGCGACCGCGGTGTCGCCGAGCATGGTCTCGGCCCGGGTGGTGGCCACCACGACCTCGTCGCTGTAGCGGATCGAGATCAGCTCCCCCTCGTCGTCGGTGTGTTCCACCTCAATGTCTGAGAGCGCCGTGAGGCAGCGCGGGCACCAGTTGATGATCCGGTTGGCCCGGTAGATCAGGCCGTCGTCGAAGAGCTTCTTGAACATGGTCTGCACGGCCCGGGACAGGCCCTCGTCCATGGTGAAGCGCTCCCGGTCCCAGTCGACCGCGTCACCGAGGCGCCGCATCTGGCCGAGGATCGCGCCGCCGGACTCGGCCTTCCACTGCCAGACCCGCTCGACGAACTTCTCCCGGCCCAGGTCGTGGCGGGACAGGCCCTCGCCGGCGAGTTGCCGCTCGACCAGGTTCTGGGTGGCGATGCCGGCGTGGTCCATGCCGGGCAGCCAGAGCGCCTCGTAGCCCTGCATCCGCTTGCGCCGGCTCAGCGCGTCCATCAGGGTGTGCTCGAACGCGTGGCCCATGTGCAGCGAGCCGGTCACGTTCGGCGGTGGGATGACGATGGTGAAGGGCGGCTTGTCGCTCTCCGCCGACGCCCGGAAGTGCCCGGCGGCTACCCACTGCTCGTACCGTCGCTGCTCTACCTCGCCGGGCTGGTACTGGCCGGCAAGGGTCGGGGCGTCGGGGCGTCGGGCATCCAGTCTCTCGGTCACCCTGAAAGTCTACGGAGCGCTTTCGGAGACCTGACGTGAGCCACCTCCTGTTCGCGTACGGTGGCGGACATGTCCGACGCGCACCTGACCGAGCGGCCGGTCGACGACGGTCCCGATCCCGTCGAGCTGACCGACGAACCGATCCAGCTGAGCCGCCGCGACCCGGCGAACGAGCCCGAGCCGGGCCGCGGCTCGCGCCGGCGCCGGATCGCCCTCGCCGCCGTCCTGGTGGTCGGGCTGGCCGGGCTGGGGGCGCTCGGGGTGGGTGGCTGGCGGGTGCTCCAGCAGAAGGATCCGCGGCTCAGCACGCCGGCCGAGGTGGCCGGGTTGCACCGGGACGACAGCGACCGGGCCCGGAGCAC
The DNA here is from genome assembly GCF_000982955.1 of Micromonospora sp. HK10. GTDB lineage: Bacteria > Actinomycetota > Actinomycetes > Mycobacteriales > Micromonosporaceae > Micromonospora. The sequence goes on from NZ_KQ058900.1 coordinate 109,356, forward strand.
CGCGGACTATCTGCGTGACGGCTTCGCCGCCGACATCGAGCTGGACCGCAGCTTCGGCACCGTGTACGCGGATCCGGCCGACGCGAAGCGTTCGGTGCTGGTCTTCGGTGGCGCCACCCTGCTCTGGCAGCCGGAGCGGGACCTGGACAGCCTCTTCGGGCTGATGGCGGACGAGACCGGCAAGGTCACCGGCCTGCGCGAGGTGGACGCCGGCCGGCTGGGCGGAGTGATGAAGTGCGGTACGACCAACGGTGACGGTGGCGACTTCGCGGTGTGCGGCTGGGCCGACCACGGCAGCGTGGTGATGGCGATCTTCCCGAACCGGTCCGTCGACGACTCGGCCGCGCTGTTCCGCCGCATGCGGGAGGCCATCGAGCGCCGCTGACCGACCGCCACGATCCGGCAACCCGCATCCTGGTTGGTGCTGTTTGCGGCAGGTCGTGGTTTCGGGGCGCTCGGAAGTCCCGGGCTGCGGCACCCGGTGTCGTGGTTGGTGCTGTTTGCGGCGGGTCGTGGTATCGGGGCGCTTGGGAAGCCCCGGGCTGCGGCAACCGGTGTCTTCCGTTGGTGCTGTTTGCGGCAGGTCGTGGTGTCGGGGCGCTGCGAAGCCCCGGGCTGCGGCACCTTTGGTTGGTGCTGTTTGCGGCAGAACGTGGTTTCGGGGCGCTGGGAAGCGCCGGGGTGCGGCGATTGGTGCCGGTCCTTTTTGGGGTTTCGGGGTGGGGA
>NZ_KQ058901.1 GCF_000982955.1 Micromonospora sp. HK10
GCCGGCGGCGGTGGCCGGCGGCGGTGGCGACCGCGCGAGTCGCGGCAAAGCGTGGTCTCGGCACCGGCGGAAGCCCCGACATACCGCAACCCGAGTCGATCACCGCCCGCCAGAGTTGCCGGCCGGCCAACGCCAAAATGCGGCCCAGCCCGGCCCCGACCAGCCCGGCCGGGGCAGTCACACGGGTTGCGGCAAAACGTGGCCTCCCCGCCCACGGAAGCCCCGACATACCGCAACCCGAGTCGATCATCGCCCACCAGAGATGCCGGCCGGCCAACGCCAAAGACGGCCCAGCCCGGCCCGGCCAGGGCAGTCACACCGGGTCGCGGCAAAACGTGGCCTCCCCGCCCACGGAAGCCCCGACATACCGCAACCCGAGTCGATCATCGGTCGGACGGAGACGCCGGCCGACGCACCGCCCGACAGACGCCAAATGCGGCCTGGCCCAGCCCGGACCAGCCCGGCCGGGGCAGTCACACGGGTTGCGGCAAAACGTGGCCTCAGCACCGGCGAAAGCCCCGACATACCGCAACCCGAGTCGATCACCGCCCGGCAGAGATGCCGGCCGGCCAACGCCAAAAGCGGCCCAGCCCGGCCCCGACCAGCCCGGCCGGGGCAGTCACACGGGTTGCGGCAAAACGTGGCCTCCCCGCCCACGGAAGCCCTGACATACCGCAACCCGAGTCGATCACGCATCGGACGGAGACGCCGACCGACGCACACCCCGGCCGGCCACACCCCGGCCGGCCCACACCCGGGCGCGGCCCTGGACCGGTCGGGGCATGCGGTGGTCGGGGACGGGTGGTCAGGCGACCCGGCGGCGGGGCCGGCGGGCGGGTCGGGCGGCGGGCGGCGGCAGCACCTCCACCTCGAAGCCGGCCCGGGCGAACACCTCGATCGCCCGGTGCTCGGCGGGGCCCAGGTCGGCCGCCGGCGAGTCGGTGTCGAGCAGCGCGGTCACCAGGCAGCCGGGACAGCCGGCGCCCCGGATCCCGCAGGTGTCGCAGTCGATGCGCATCAACGCCTCCTGACGCGTCGCCGGTGGCGGACGGGTGACCCCCGACCACCGTCGGTCACCACGACGCTAGGCCAGGGGTATGACAGAACCGGACAACGAGGCAACAGCCGCCCCGAACCCGATCATCGCGGCAACAGCCGCACCGAACCCGATCATCGCGGCAGCAGCCGCAGCGAACCGATCAGCAGGGCAGCGGTGGACCCGGTCATCGCGCTCAGGAACGGGCGAGCCGGCGCAGCAGCGAGTCCGCGCCCAGCGGGTAGGCGCCGTGCCGGCGTACCCCGTCGGCGACCTCCCGGTCGGAGGAGACCACGACGACCGGCCGCCCGGCCGGCTCGGCCCGGACCAGCCGGCGGATCAGCTCGTCGGCGGTCTCTCCCTTGCGGGAGAAGAGCACCCGCACGCCGCGCGGGGCGGGCGGCAACCCGTGGATGCGCTCGGCGCCGTCGAAGACCACGGTGACCTCGTCCCCGGTCTGCGCGGCGATCCCGCCCAGCCCGCTGATCAGCCGTTTGCGCTGCTGCTCCAGGGACATCTCGCCGAAGCCGCGCTTGGTGACGTTGTAGCCGTCGACGACGAGGTGCGCCTTCGGCAGCGCGAGGAGCTGGTCCAGCCGGGCCGGGTCGTCGGTGTCCCGGGCCCGGGTGGCCGCGCCGGCCTGGGTGGTGGCCGACTGGTCGGCGAACGCGTCGGCCACGAAGTCGGCGGGCATCCGGTCGACCGGATCCAGCGCCAGCTCCCGGCGCAGCCCCACGGCGGCCTGCCCGATGGTCTCGAGCAGCAGCCAGAGCTTCGCGTCATCGACCGAGCGGGCCTCCTTGGCGCTGGCCCGGGCCAGCCCGGCCGCGGCCTCCGCCTCGGCCAGCCGGGCCCGGGCCCGGCGCAGCTCGGCGTCGGCGTCGGCCGCCGCCCGCGCGGTCCGGCCCCGCTCGGTGGCCAGCATCTCGCCGGCCTTGCGCTCCCGGGCCTGGGTTTCCCGGAGGGTACGCGCCAGCTGGCGGGCCTCCTCGCGGAGCTGCCCCAGCTCCTCCCGGACCCGGGCCAGCTCGTCGCGGAGCTTCTCCGCCTCGACCCGGGCCACCGCGCGGTCGTGCTCGGCGCGGCTGGCCCGCTGCTCGGCCTCCCGGACCAGCTCGGCGACCACCGCGCTGTCCGCCTCGGCGCGCACCGCGGCCCCACTGGCGTCGATCAGCTCGCGCCAGCCGCGCGGCCGGGCCAGGTAGGCCAGGGCGGCCACCTCGACCGGGTCGGCGGCGGCCGGTGCGGTCCCCTCGACGACCGCGGCACCGAGGTCACCGGCGTCGGCCAGCACCCGTGCGGTGACCCGCTGCCGGAACAGCGGGTCGGCGGTGAGCTGGGCGGCGATGGCCGCGGCGCCGAGCCGGGCCCACCGGTTGGGGGCGAACTTGGCCACCCGGCGCAACGGGACGGGCACCTCGTCGGCGGGCAGGCCGGGCAGCACGGTGGCGGTCAGCGTGACGATCCGCTGGCGTACCGGCTCGGGAAGGACGGGCTCGGGCTCGGGGGCCGCGGCCGGGGCGTCCGGGCCGGCGTCGGCCGGCGGGTCGGGCGGGGTCTCACCGATGCCGGGCCCGCCGACCACCGGCTCCTCCGCGGAGAAGCGGTCGTCGTGCGGCTCGGTGAGGGGCATGTGGCAAGTCTCCCACCCCGAACGGGCCCACCGCCCGGTGAGTGAGCCGATCTCTCATCCTACCCCGCGGTGACGGTTGGGACCGCTGGGACGGGAGTGTCGGACCCGGCCGCTACCGTCCCGCGGGTGACCGCAGCGGAGTACGTCCAGGAGGCGCTGGCCGGCCTGGACCGGGTGGCGGGCGGCGGGGTCGACCCCGCGCTGCCGCTCTACGCGACCACCTTCGTGGTGGTCGACCTGGAGACCACCGGCGGTGCGCCCGACGGCGGCGGCATCACCGAGATCGGCGCGGTCAAGGTGCGCGGCGGCGAGGAGCTGGGCGTGCTGGCCACCCTGGTCAACCCGGGCGTGCCGATCCCACCGTTCATCACCGTGCTGACCGGCATCACCCAGGCCATGCTGCTGCCCGCCCCGCCGATCGAACAGGTGCTGCCGAGTTTCCTGGAGTTCATCACCGACGCGGTGCTGGTGGCCCACAACGCGCCGTACGACGTGGGTTTCCTCAAGGCCGCCTGCGTCAAGCACGGTTACCGCTGGCCCAATCCGCGGGTGCTGGACACCGCGGCGCTGGCCCGCCGGGTGCTGACCCGCGACGAGGTGCCCAACCGCAAGCTGGGCACCCTGGCGGCCTACTTCCGCACCGCCACCCAGCCGACCCACCGCGCGCTGGACGACGCCCGGGCCACCGTCGACGTGCTGCACGGGCTGATCGGGCGGCTCGGCGGGCACCGGGTGGACACGGTCGGCGAGGCGATCGAGTTCGCCCGGGCGGTCACCCCGACCCAGCGCCGCAAGCGGCACCTCGCCGACGGGCTGCCGAAGGTCCCCGGGGTCTACATCTTCCGGGCCGCCGACGACCGGCCGCTCTACGTGGGCACCTCCGGCGACATCGCCACCCGGGTGCGCAGCTACTTCACCGCCGCGGAGAAGCGGGCGCGGATCTCCGAGATGCTGGCCGCCGCCGAGCGGGTGGAGGCGGTGGAGTGCGCCCACTCGCTGGAGGCGGAGGTGCGCGAGCTGCGGCTGATCGCGGCGCACGCGCCGCCGTACAATCGCCGCTCCAAGTTCCCGGAGCGGCAGGTCTGGCTGAAGCTGACCGACGAGGCGTACCCGCGGTTGTCCATCGTGCGCGATCTCGCCCCGACCGACACCGCCTACCTCGGCCCGTTCCGGTCCAAGCAGGCCGCCGAGCTGGCCGCCGCCGGCTTCCACGACGCGGTGCCGCTGCGCCAGTGCACGCACCGGCTCTCCCGGCGCACCACCATGCCGGCCTGCGCGCTGGCCGAGCTGGGTCGCTGCCCGGCGCCGTGCGAACACCGGATCAGCCCGGCGGAGTACGAAGACGTCGCCGCCGCCCCGTTCCGCACGGCCACCACCGACGACCCGCGGGTGGTGGTGGACGCCCTGCTCTCCCGGATCGAGGCGCTCTCGGCCGCCCAGCGCTACGAGGAGGCCGCGGTGGTGCGCGGCCGGCTGGCCGCGGTGCTGCGCGCGGCGGTGCGGATGCAGCGGCTCGCCGCGCTGACCGGGATCGCCGAGTTGGCCGCCGCCCGCCCTGCCGCCCGGGGCGGCTGGGAGCTGGCGCTGGTCCGGCACGGTCGGCTGGCCGGCGCGGGCGTCTCCCCGCCCGGCGTCCACCCGCGACCGACCATCGCCGCGATCCGGGCCACCGCGGAGACGGTGCTGCCCGGGCACGGTCCGGTCCCGGCCGCCACCGCCGAGGAGACCGAACGGATCCTGTCCTGGTTGGAGCGACCGGAGACCCGGCTGGTGGAGGCCTCCGCCGGTTGGGCCTCCCCGATCAGCGGCGCGGGCCGGTTCCGGGGCCTGTTGGCGAAGGCGGAGAACGGAGGGTCCCGGCAACTCTCGACCGAACGCTCATGACCAAGTGTCCGATCGGACGACGTCACCTCGCTTAGGCTGTTGAAGAAGTGCAGTCCTGCCCGATTCGCGGGCCTGCTCCCGGTCGCCGGTCAGGGCGGCCCGGGGGCCCGGGTGAGGAGGTGTCCCAGGTGGACGTCGACGCCGGACACGGCGCCGCCCTGGGCGGCGCCCTTCCGACCCAGCCCGGCGACCTGCCGCTGACCCGCCGGCTACGCTCGCTGCTCACCTGGCCCACCACCGACAACGACCCGGTCACCGCGCTGGTCCGCGCACACCGCGGGATCCACGCCAGCGCCGACGCCTCGGTGCTGCGCCGGGCCTACACGATCGCCGAGAACATGCACCGCGGCCAGTTCCGCAAGAGCGGCGAGCCGTACATCACCCATCCGCTCGCGGTCGCCCAGATCTGCGCGGACCTCGGCATGGACACCATCACCCTGGTCGCCGCGTTGCTGCACGACACCGTCGAGGACACCCGCTACACCCTCCAGGCGCTCCAGGAGGACTTCGGCGGCGAGGTGGCCCACCTGGTCGACGGGGTGACCAAGTTCGACAAGGCGTTCTACGGCACGGCCGCCGAGGCGGAGACGGTCCGCAAGATGATCGTCGCGGCCGGCAAGGACGTCCGGGTGCTGATCATCAAGCTGGCCGACCGGCTGCACAACATGCGCACCCTCGGCGTGCGGTCCGCCGCCTCCCGGGAGCGGATCGCCCGCAAGACGCTGGAGGTGCTGGTTCCGCTCTGCGACCGGCTCGGCATCCAGACCCTCAAACGCGAACTGGACGACGTGGTGCTGCTGCACCTGCGCCCCGAGGAGCACGCGCGGATCGCCCGGCACGTGCACGACCGGCCGGGCTGGGACGCGTACCTCGACGACGTGGTGGCCCGGACGAAGGTGGCGTTGCGCCGCAACCGGGTCGACGCTGAGGTCTCGCCCCGCCCCCGGCACCTCTACTCGATCTGGAAGGACACGGTGGCCGGCGGGCACGCGGCCCCGTACGACCTGCCCCGCATCGCGATCGTGGTGGACGGTCCGGCGACCGACTGCTACGCCGCGCTCGGTGCGGTGCACGGGTTGTGGCGGCCGGTGCCGGGCCGGTTCAAAGACTTCATCGCCTCGCCGAAGAACAACCTCTACCGGTCCCTGCACACCAGCGTCTGCGGCCCGCACGACCGGACCGTGGAGGTGCTGATCCGCACCGAGGAGATGCACCGCGAGGCCGAGTACGGCATCGCCGCGCACTACCGCTTCCCCCGGGCGACCGGCCGGGCCACCGACCGCGCCGACGAGCTGGCCTGGCTGCGCCGGGTGCTCAACTGGGAGCAGGAGGCGGTCGACCCGACGCAGTTCATGGAGTCGCTGCGCTGCGACCTGGCGGAGGCGCAGATCCAGGTGGTCGCCGACGGGCGGCAGGTGGTCCTGCCGGCCGGCGCCACCCCGGTCGACCTCGCGTACGAGTTGGGCACCGAGCGGGGCGACCACTGCCTCGCCGCGCGGATCAACGGGCGGCTGGCGCCGCTCTCCTCCGAACTGGAGGAGGGCGACGTGGTGGAGATCTTCACCGAGAACGACGCGGAGAGCGGGTTCGAGGCCGACGCGGCCCCGCGCGGGCCGCGCCGCGAGTGGTTGGGCTTCGTCAAGTCGCCGCACGCCCAGATGCAGATCAACCGGTGGTTCGCCGAGCACACCGAGCCGGGCATCTCGATCGCCGACAAGGTACGCCTGGGCCGGGCCACCATCGGCCTGACCCTGCGCAAGCACAACCGGGGCCTGGCCAGTGACCTGCCGCTGCTGCGGCTGTCCGAGGAGCTGGGCTACCCCGACCTGGAGACCCTGCTGGTGGCGGTCTTCGACCGGGCGGTCGAGCCGGACGCCGTAGTCGAGCAGCTGATCGATCTGGTCGACCACCGCCAGTAGGTGAACGCCCGTCGCCCGGGCGGGCCGCGCGGCCACTAGCCTTACGGGCATGATCCCCCGCGCGCGTGCCACCGGACGGGCCCTCGGCTACCAGCTCTTCTACCGGCTGCCCGTGCCGCTGCGGCGACGGCTGGTCCGCCTCGCCGTGCCGAAGTACATCGTCGGCGCGGTCACGCTGGTCCGGGACGCGGAGGCCGAGGGGGCGGGGCGGATCCTGCTGCTGCGCCAGCCGCCCGGATACAGCTGGACCCTCCCGGCCGGCCTGCTTCAGCGCGGCGAGGCGCCGGTGGTCGGCGCGGCCCGCGAGCTGTACGAGGAGTCCGGCGTCCGGCTGGCCCCGGAGCGGCTCCGCCCGGCGGTGCCGAACGCGGTGGTACACGCCAAGGGCTGGGTGGACGTGGTCTTCGAGGCCGAGGTGCCGGCCTCCACGACGAAGTTGACGGTGGACGGCGCCGAGGTCTTCGAGGCGGCCTGGCACCCGCTGGACGACCTGCCCCGGCTGAGCCGGGCCACCGCCAACCTGCTCGCCCACTACGGCATCGGCCCGCGCGCCGGCGACACGCCGCCGGCGACGCCGTCCGGCTCGTGAGCGGCCCCGGCCCGCGCCGGCCCGGCGGCGCGCGACGGGCGACCGGCCCGGCCGGCCCGGACCGACCCGCGGGCCCGGCCGGTCGGGCCGGCACCGGCCCGGCCGGGGGCGAGCGCCCCACCGGCCCTGACGGCCCGCACGACCTGGACCACCGCGACGACCGGGGTGGTTCCGCCGCCGACGGGCAACCGGACGGGCCCGGCGGGCCCCGGGGCACGGGGTCGAGCGGTCCGGGCTGGCGGGCGGCGGTGGACGTCTGCGCGGTGGTGCTCGCCGCCGGCGAGGGCACCCGGCTGCGGCCGCTGACCGAGCGGGTGCCCAAGGCGCTCTGCCCGGTCGGCAACGTGCCGCTGCTGGACCGGGCCCTGACCCGGCTCGCCGGGCTCGGCCTGACCGGCCCGGGGCGGGTCGCGGTGAACGCCTGCTACCTGGGCGAGCAGGTGGTCGCCCGGGTCGGCGACCGGGCCCGGCTCTCGGTCGAGCCGGGTGCGCCGCTGGGCACCGCGGGTGGGCTGGGCAACCTGCGGGACTGGATCGCCGGCCGGGGCGTGCTGGTCGGCAACGCCGACGCGTACCTGGCGGATCCGGACGCCCCGCCGGGGCCGGACGTGGCGGCGCTGCTGGACGGCTGGGACGGGCGGAGCGTACGCCTGCTCGGCCAGCCGGCCGACGACCCGGCGGCCCCCGGCACCTTCAGCGGCCACCGGTTCGTGGGGTTCTCGCTGCTGCCGTGGCGGCTGGTCCGGGACCTGCCGGCGACCTTCGGTGACCTGGTCCGGGCGGTGTGGCGGCCGGCGGAGGCAGCCGGCGCGCTGGAGGTGGTGCCCTACCGAGGGGTCTTCGTGGACACCGGCACCCCGGCCGACTACCTGGCGGCCAACCTGCACGCGGCCGGCGACGGCTGCCTGGTCGACCCGTCGGCCACGGTGACCGGGCCGGTGCACCGGGCGGTGGTCGGGGCGGGCGCGAGCGTGCGCGGCGCGGCCACCCGGGCGGTGGTCTGGCCCGGTGCGACGGTACGGGCGGACGAGCAGCTCACCGACGCGATCCGGGTCGGCGCGGACCTGACCGTCCCGGCGGGGCGGACCTGACCCGTCCCGGCGGCGCGGACCTGACCGGCCCGGCGGGGGCGGATCGAGCGGCCGGGGACGGCGTGAACGGCACAACCTTTAGCATGGGCGACGACGCCGACGAACGGAGAAATGTCCCGTGATCACCGCGATCGTGCTGATCGACTGCGCCACCGACTCCATTCCCGAGGTGGCCGAGACCCTGGCCAACCTGCCCGGTGTCAGCGAGGTCTACTCGGTGGCCGGGCACGTCGACCTGATCGCCCTGGTGCGGGTCCGCGAGTTCGACCAGATCGCCCAGGTCATCGCCGGCAGCATCTCCAAGGTGCCGGGCGTGATCGACACGGAGTCGCACATCGCGTTCCGGGCGTACTCGCAGCACGACCTGGAGGAGGCGTTCGCGATCGGGCTGGCCAACGCCGACTGAGCACGCCGGTGGCCGGCCCACCCCGGCGGGGCGGGCCGGCCACGGTCGGCCGTGCGGTGGGTCAGCTCTGGCCGGGCACCGGGGTCTCCGTGGTGCCCGGAGCGGGCTCCTCGGTGCCGGTGCCGCCGCCCGGAGCCGGCGACTCGGTCTCGGTGCCACCCGGAGCCGGCGACTCGGTACCACCCGGGCTGGGCGTGCCGCTGGCGCTGGCCTGCGGGACCGGGACACCCAGGGTCTGGGCCAGGGCCACCAGGGCGTCGTAGTGCGCCTGGAGCACCGGCAGCGCGTCCTGGGCGATCTGGACCACCGACTGCTCGGAGCCCTGCGAGATCTCCGTCTGGGTGGCCTGGATGGCCTGGACGTGGCCGGCCAGCTGGGCGGTCACCCACGCCTTGTCGAACTCGGCGCCGCTGACGTTGTTCAGCCGGTCGAGGACCTTCTGCTGGTCGGCGGTCGGGTCGCCCGGCAGCTGGACGTTCAGCTGCTGCGCGGTGGACTGCACCGTCTGGTCCAGCTGGGTGTGGTCCGTGACGAACATCTTGCCCAGGTCCTTGACCTGCTGGTTCTTGCCCTTCTGCTGCGCCAGGTTACCTGCCGTGATCTCGAACAGGTTGACCTGGTGCACCGCCTGCAGGTACTGGGTGTCCTGCGTCGACGGCTGCGCCGCGGCCTGCGCGGCCGCTGCGGGTGCCAGGCCGACGAGCACCAGCGCGGCCAGCAGGCCCAGGCGTTTGATTCCCAACATGCTTTCCCCCCCTTGAGACGTTGGACCGCACGGATACCCGGCTGACCGGGGTTATTCCTGCGATTCCACCCGTCCGTGTCGGGGAGCGGCGAGGTGGTGGAGCGGCACCGCCGGTCACCCGACGGGCGGGACGGGACGAACGGCCCGGAAACGGCCGTGGCGCCCGCCGGAGATCCGGCGGGCGCCACGGTGCGCTGTTTCTCGGGGGTCAGCGCCGGCTCTCGCCGCTGCCGATCTCCTCGCGCTCCGCTCGGGGCTCGACCGGCGGGTGCCCCGGCGAGACCGGCGCCTCGGCCGGCTTCTCGATCGGGTAGAAGAAGCCCCGGATGGCCGGGCCGAGGGCCCCCAGCCGGTTCATCTTCTTGGGGACCACCCAGCCGACGTAGTCCAGCGCCGGGCCGTGGCCGTCGTGCCCGTCGACCGCGGTGAGCGGCTGGTGGACCTCGACGAACCGGCCGTCGGGCAGCCGCTTGATGATGCCGGTCTCCACGCCGTGCGCCAGGACCTCGCGGTCGTGCTGCTGCAGGCCCAGGCAGATCCGGTACGTGAAGTAGTAGGCCAGCGGCGGGAGGACCAGCAGCCCGATCCGGCCCGCCCAGGTCATCGCGTTCAAGCTGATGTGGAACTTGTCGGCGATGACGTCGTTGGCGCCGGAGAGGGTCAGCACGATGTAGAAGGCGACCGCCATGGCGCCCACCGCGGTCCGGGCCGGCACGTCCCGGGGCCGCTGGAGCAGGTTGTGGTGCTTGTAGTCCTTGAGGCGGCGCGCCTCCAGGAACGGGTACATCGTCGACAGGCCGACCAGGATGCCGGGCAGCACGACCGTCGGCCAGAACAGCGGCGGGATGACGTACCCGTCGCCGATCGGGATGGAGATCTCCCAGGCCGGCATGAGGCGGGTCGAGCCGTCGAGGAACATGACGTACCAGTCGGGCTGGCTGGCCGCCGAGACCACCCACGCCTCGTACGGGCCGAAGTACCAGATCGGGTTGATCTGGAACAGGCCGCCGAAGAGCGCGATCACGCCGAAGACGACCATGAAGAAGCCGCCCTGCTTGAGCGCGTAGCGCGGGAACATCCGCTCGCCGACCACGTTCTCGTTGGTCCGGCCGGGGCCGGGCCACTGGGTGTGCTTCTGCTTGAACACCAGGCCCAGGTGCACGCTGATCAGCGCCACCAGCAGGCCCGGGATGAGCAGCACGTGGGCGATGAAGAAGCGGCTGATGATGATGGTGCCCGGGAACTCCCCGCCGAAGATCGACGAGCTGACCCAGGAACCGATCACCGGGATCGACAGGATGATGCCGGAGGCGATCCGCAGGCCGGTGCCGGAGAGGCCGTCGTCCGGCAGCGAGTAGCCGGTGAAGCCGGCCAGGAAGCCGACCCAGAACAGCAGCGAGCCGATGATCCAGTTCGTCTCCCGCGGCTTGCGGAACGCGCCGGTGAAGAAGACCCGCAGCATGTGCACCACGATCGCGGCCATGAACAGCAGGGCCGCCCAGTGGTGCATCTGCCGCATGATCAGACCGCCGCGGACGTCGAACGAGATGTCCAGGCTGGAGGCGTACGCGGCGGACATCGGGGTGCCCCGCAGCGGCGCGTAGCTGCCGTCGTAGGTCACCTCGGTCATCGCCGGCTCGAAGAAGAAGGTCAGGAAGACACCGGTCAGCAGCAGGACGATGAACGAGAAGAGCGCGATCTCGCCCAGCAGGAAGGACCAGTGGTCGGGGAAGACCTTGTTCAGCAGCTTGCGCAGCGGGGTGGACACCTGGAAGCGGTCGTCCACCGCCCCGGCGGTCTTGGCCGGCAGCGCGGCCGCATCAAACTTTCGGCGCTTCATGGCCGCTCCCAGAAGTCGGGACCGATGGTTTCGGTGTAGTCGGACTTCGCCACGAAGAAGCCCTCCTCGTCGACCTCGATCGGCAGCTGCGGCAGCGGCCGGTTCGCCGGGCCGAAGATCGGCTTGGCGTTGTCGGTGATGAGGAACTGCGACTGGTGGCAGGGGCAGAGCAGGCGGTTGGTCTGCTGCTCGTAGAGGCTGGCCGGGCAGCCGGCGTGCGTGCAGATCTTGGAGAACGCGACGAAGTTGCCCCACATGTAGTCGCCGTGTCCCTTGGTCGCGTTCGCCGCGCGGGACTTCTGCGCGTCGTCCTCGCGCAGGTGGATCAGCAGGGTGGGCGAGTCGGCGTACTTGTTGCTCACTCCGCCGTCGACGCCCGGGAAGACCGTGAGCTGGCCGCCGACGCTGACGTCGGCGGGGCGGATCGGCCGGCCGTCCTCCCGGATCAGCCGGATCTTGGTCTTGCCGCCGTCGGCCGGCGCGAAGCCGGTGGTGAACATCTGGTTGTTGTCGTGCGGGTTCTTGATCAGCCCACCGATCAGCGGCGCCGCGGCGACCGCGCCGACCGGTGCCAGGCCGGCGAGCAGCGAGATGCCGAGCAGCGGCCGGCGCCGTACGCCCATCTCGTCGGCCATGTAGAGCATCGTCTGGCCGGTGATCTTGCGTTCCTCCGGGGAGCCCGGCTGGTCGTGCCGGTCCTGGATCGAGACCTCCTTGGGCAGCAGCTTCTTGCCCCAGGTGAGGATGCCGAAGCCGATGCCGAGCAGCGCGACACCGAGGGTCAGGCCGAGCAGCGGGGTGTAGAGCTTGTCGCCGCCGCGACCGGCCTTCCACTCCCACGGCCACCAGATGTAGATGATCAGGAACGCGGTGGCGGCCAGGCCGGTCAGCAGGAAGAACGACGCGACGGTACGGGTCATCCGGCGCTCGGCCCGGCTGCCGGGCACGACCTGCGGCTCGTAGTGGACGATCTCGATGTCGTCCCGCCGGGCGCCCTCCTGGACGATGTCGAACCGGGACACCCGGGGGTCGTTCACGTCGAGCGGCTCCCGGCCCTGCGGGGCCTGGTGCTCGGTGTGGGTGCTCATGCCGTCACCTCGCTACGGGTGACGCCGGGGGTCGGCGTCACAGCACTGAAACGAATGATCCGCTCGGTCACGACTTGCCTGCAATCCACAGGCTCGCGAAGACCAGCGCGACGATGCCGACCAGGAAGATCGCCAGACCCTCGGTCGACGGGCCGTACCGGCCCAGGTTGAAACCGCCCTGGTCCTGGTTGTGCTTCAGGGTCTCCTGGATGTAGGCGATGATGTCCGCCTTCTGCTCCGGAGTGATCTGGTTGTCACCGAACACCGGCATGTTCTGCGGGCCGCTCAGCATCGCGGCGTAGATCTGCCGGTCGCTGGCCGGTTGCAGGCTCGGCGCGTACTTGCCGGAGGAGAGCGCACCACCGCCGGCGCCGAAGGCGTGGCACTGCGAGCAGTTGATCCGGAACAGCTCGCCACCGGTGGACAGGTTGGCGCCCTCGCGCAGGTTGCCGTTGGGCACCTGCGGGCCGCCGCCCAGCTCCTGGATGTACTGGCCGAGCTGGCGCACCTGCTCGTCGGTGAAGTGCGGAGGCTTGCGCATGGCCTGGGCCTCCTGCCGGGCCATCGGCATGCGACCGCTGCTGACCTGGAACTCGACCGAGGCGGACCCGACGCCGATCAGGCTCGGACCGCGACCCTCGACGCCCTGCGCGTTGCGACCGTGACACGTCACACAGCTCACGTCGAACAGCGCCTTGCCCTCGTTCGCGGCGGCGCTCAGGGGCGGGTTGTCCTGCGCCTGCACACCGGGGGCGAAGACGGTGTAGGCGCCGCCGGCCAGCATCAGCGCGGCGGCCAGCCGGACCGCGGCACCCAGCCGGCGGCGGCCCCTGCTGCGCGCTACGGGCCGCCCGCGCAGCCGCGCGAGCAGACCGCGTCGGCGGTCGTTGTCAGAAGTCATGACCTGTGTCCTTAACCGGTTGGACCTTGTCTCAGGGGACGGAGCAGCGGCGCGGTTCGTGACGCGCCAAGATCACTGGAGCCAGTAGATCATGGCGTAGAGCCCGATCCACACGACGTCGACGAAGTGCCAGTAGTAGGACACGACGATGGCGGACGTCGCCTGCGCCGGGGTGAACCGGCCCATGGTCGTACGGACCATGAAGATGATGAAGGCGATCAGACCGCCGGTCACGTGCAGGCCGTGGAAGCCGGTGGTCAGGTAGAACATCGACCCGTACCCGTCGGCGTTGATCTTGACGCCCTCGTGGACCAGGGTGCGGTACTCGTTCGCCTGGCCGAGGACGAAGATCAGACCCATCACGAAGGTGATGGTGAACCACCGGCGGAGGGCGTGCACGTCGCCCTTCTCGGCCGCGAAGACACCGAGCTGGCAGGTCACCGAGGAGAGCACCAGGATCACCGTGAAGGTGGTCGCATAGGGGATGTTCAAGATCTCGGTGTGCTTCTCCCACTGCTCCGGCGCCGCCGCGCGGATCGAGAAGTACATCGCGAACAGCGCCGCGAAGAACATGAGTTCGCTGGAGAGCCACACGATCGTCCCGACGCTGACCATGTTGGGCCGCGTCAGGGAGTGGATCCGGCTCTTGTCAATGGCTGGGGCCGCAGTCACGCGGTCATTATTGCCCTTGACCGGGACCGACGATCAGCGGGGTGGCAAACCTGCGCCATCCGTGGCCCGATCGGGGTGGTCCGCTTCGCCTGACCTACCCTGAAAAGCGTGCTGCACGTCGATCCGATCTTCGCCGCCACCTCGGGTGCCGTCGCGACCACCCTGGCCGACGGCGGCGGGAGCCTGCCGCCGTTCACCGTCGCCCGGGTCTTCACCGAGGCCCGGCTCGACAACTGGCTCGGCCTCGCGCTGGTGCTCGCCGCCGGCCTCTACCTCTACGGGGTGTACCGGCTGCGGCTGCGCGGCGACCGCTGGCCGGCGGTCCGTACCATCTGCTTCCTCGGCCCGGGCCTGGGCGGCATCGCCGCGGTGACGCTCAGCGGCCTGGGCGCCTACGACACCACGCTGCTGTCGGTGCACATGGTGCAGCACATGGTGCTCTCCATGGTCGCGCCGATCTTCCTGGCCCTCGGCGCGCCGATCACCCTGGCCCTGCGCACCCTGCCGGTGCGGCCCCGCAAGCGGCTGCTGGCGGTCGTGCACAGCCGGGTCGCCCGGGTCTACAGCTTCCCGCTGGTGGCCTTCGCCATCTTCGTGGTGAACCCGTTCGCGCTCTACTTCACCGACCTGTACGGCTACACCCTCGAGCACGGCTGGGCGCACGAGCTGGTGCACGCCCACTTCATCGCCACCGGCTGCGTCTTCTTCTGGCCGCTGCTCGGCCTGGACCCGCTGCCCGGGCGCTGGCCGTACCCGGCCCGGGCGCTGCTGATGGTGCTCTCCGTGCCGTTCCACACCGTGCTCGGGCTCACCATCATGCAGAGCACCACCCTGCTCGGCGGCGACTGGTACCCGTCGCTGCGGCTGAGCTGGTCGGACCCGTGGAACGACCAGGTGGTCGCCGGCGGCGTGCTCTGGGCCGGCGGCGAGTTCGTCAGCGTCACCATGCTGGCCGTGCTGGTGGTCCAGTGGATCAAGCAGTCCGAGCGGGAGGCCCGCCGGCTGGACCGCGAACTGGACCGCCAGGAGGCCCGCGAGCGCGCCGCGGAGGCGAGCGCCTGACCGACAGGGCGGAGCGACGGGCCGGATGTGACGCCCGCTACGATCAGCGGGCAGCTACGAGGTGGGAGCAAGTAAGGCATGAGCGATCGTCTGTGCACCGTCCTGCTCTACAGCGACGACCCCAAGGTCCGCGACCGGATGCGGCTCGCGGTCGGCACCCGACCCGCGCCGGGGCTCCAGATCGAGTTCGCCGAGGCGTCCGATTACGCCGAGTGCATCCGGCTGGTCGACGACTACGAGATCGACCTGCTGCTGCTCGACGGCGAGGCCAGTCCCGGCGGCGGCATCGGGGTCGCCCGCCAGATCAAGGACGACCGGGACGACGCCCCGCTGACCTGCGTGGTGATCGCCCGGGCCGCCGACCGCTGGCTGGCCGCGTACGCCGAGGTCGACGCCACCCTCACCTACCCGCTCGACCCGGTGACCGCCGGCACCACCGTCGCGGAACTGCTGCAGCGCACCGCCGCCGCGGCCTGATCCACAGCACCCTCGGCGTCACGGCGACGCGGCCGTGACGCCGCCTTCGGCCCTGATCCGCCCCTGAGCCGCCGCCCGGGCGGATCGGCCGCCACACCCGCCCTCCACGCGCTCGGGAGGCCCGCCATGGGCGAACGGACCTGGCCGCTGCTGCTCAACGCGCTGCTGCGCGGCGAGGAGCTCTCCACCACCGACGCCGCCTGGGCGATGGACGAGATCATCACCGGTGCCGCCAGCCCGGCCCAGGTGGCCGGCTTCATGGTGGCGTTGCGGGCCAAGGGCGAGACCCCGGCCGAGTTGGCCGGCCTGGTGGCGGCGATGCTCGACCGGGCGGTCCCGGTCGAGCTGCCGGAGGAGGTCCGGGCCACCGCGCTGGACGTGGTCGGCACCGGCGGTGACCTGGCCCACACGGTCAACATCTCCACCATGTCCGCGCTGGTGGCGGCCGGTGCCGGGGTCCGCGTGGTCAAGCACGGCAACCGGGCCGCCTCCTCCTCGTGCGGCACCGCCGACCTGCTCGAACACCTGGGCGTGCCGCTGGACCTCACGCCCGAGCAGGTGGCCCGGTGCGTCACCGAGGCCGGCATCGCCTTCTGCTTCGCGGGCCGCTTCCACCCCGGCATGCGGCACGCGGGCCCGGTCCGCCGGGAGATCGGCGTGCCCACCGCGTTCAACTTCCTCGGCCCGCTGACCAACCCGGCCCGCCCCCGGGCCGGCGCGGTCGGCTGCTTCGACCTGCGAATGGCCCCGGTGATGGCGGCCGTCTTCGCCGCCCGGGGCGACTCGGTGGTGGTGCTGCGCGGCGAGGACGGGCTGGACGAGTTCACCACGGCCGCCCCCACCCGGCTCTGGGTGGCCCAGCAGGGCACCGTCAGGGAGGCGCTGCTGGACGCGGTGGACCTCGGGGTGCCCCGGTCCACCCTGGCCGATCTGCGGGGCGCTGACGCCCCGTACAACGCCGGCGTGGCCCGGCGGCTGCTGGCCGGCGAGACCGGCCCGGTACGCGACGCCGTGCTGGTGAACGCCGGGGTGGCGTTGGCCACCCAGGGCCCGCTCGACGGCGACCTGCACGAGGCGGTCCGTGCCGGCATGGCCCGGGCCGCGGAGTCCATCGACTCGGGCGCGGCAGCGGCCACCCTGGAGCGCTGGCTCGAGGTCACCCGCTCCCTCTGAGCCGGCGGCGGGGGCGGCCCCGGCCGGAAGTGTCGGACCGGCGTGCCAAACTACACGGGAGTAATTTTCCGTTTTCCGCCGGTCCGCGTCCGGTGGAGGCCGGCCGGGGTGAACGTTCCGTCCCCGGGCGGCACGGAACGAGAGGAGAGGCCCGTGTCGGACCGCGAACTCCACTGCGACGCCTGCCAGGACGTCCTGCCGTTCGAGGCTCCGCCCTGCGTCGACGGGCACGGCGCCGACTGCCCCGAGCTGGTCTGCACCGGCTGCGGCGCGGCCGTGCTGATCGCCACCGTCGCCGTCCGACCCCCGCGCCTGGGCCAGCGTCGCCGCAACTCCCGACCGGTCCAGCGCCGCGCCGCCTGACCCCGGCCCCACCGGGCTCTGCCCGCGGGTGCGCCGCCCCGGCGCTGCCCGCCGTTGTCCACCGGGCCCGGCGGCCGGTCGGTGCCTCCCGCTCGGCCTCGACCCCCGCACGCTCCGGTCGCCCGCCGTCCAATCAGCGCCCACCTACCTGACCCCGCGCGCTCCGGTCGCCCGCCGCCCGATCAGCGCCTACCGACGTGATGTCGTAGGTGATTCATCAGCATCCCTGGCGGCACAGCCCGGCTGAATCATCCACGTCATCAGGTTGGTAGCCGCTCCCCGGTCCTGACCAGCCCTGCCGTGGACGCCCACACCTCACGCCGACCGTCCGCCGGCGCGGTCCCGGAAGCCCTTGTTCAGGCAGTCCGACGGGCGCCCCGGAGCCGCAGATCGGGGCCGTAGCCGAAACGGCCCACGTCCGGGGGCCAGAGCCGAAACGGCCCACGTCCGGGTGGACGCGGGCCGTTCGCGGATGTCGTGTCGTCGGGTCAATGCTCGGCGGTGCGACGGGTACCGCTGTAGTACTCGAAGAGCAGGCCGCAGGCGGCGAAGACCACCGCGACCAGGCCCGCCGCGAGCAGCCACATCTGCCAGTACACCAGGCCGAGGCCGGCGATCGACGCGGCCAGGGCCAGGCCGAACGGCCAGTAGCTGCCCGGGCTGAAGAAGCCGATCTCCCCCGCGCCGTCGGCGATCTCGCCGTCCGCCCGGTCCTCCGGACGCAGGTCGATCCGGCGCGAGACGAACCAGAAGAAGCCGCCGCACATCGAGGTCAGCAGGCCGGAGAGGAGCAGCGCCACGGTGCCGACCCACTCCACCCGGCCGCCCTCGCCGTACGTCCAGGCGCCGTAGAGGATCGTAACGCCGTAGAGGAACGTCGAGACGATCAGGAAGATCTTCCACTCGGTCTTCATGCCGGACCCCTCAGCTTCCCGCGCCGGCCGTCGCGTCGGACGGGTTGAAGTTGGCCGTGTTCCGCCGCGTCTTGAACGGCTCGGTCTCGGTGGCGTACGGGGGCTCGCCGATCGCCTGGAGCGCCTCCTGCGTCGACTTGCCGGCCTTCTTGGCGGCCAGGAACTGCTCGTACTTCTCCGGGGAGACGACCCGCAGCTCGAAGTTCATGAAGGCGTGGTAGCTGCCGCACAGCTCGGCGCAGCGGCCGACGTAGTGGCCCTCCTGGTCGAGGCTGGAGACCTCGAACGTGTTGCGGATGTTGCCCGGCATGACGTCCCGCTTGAACAGCAGCTCCGGCACCCAGAACGAGTGGATGACGTCGCGGCTCTGCTCCTCGAACCGGATCGACTTGCCGGTGGGCAGCACCAGGATCGGGATGACCTCGCTGGTGCCCAGCACCGAGGCGACCGTGTTGGCGTCGCGGCCCTGACCGTCGCGGTAGTTGAACTGCCAGTTCCACTTGAAGGCGACGACCTCGACGGTGACGTCGGGGTTCTTCGACTCGTTCACCACGTCGGTCTGCACCACCGCGGTGTAGTAGAAGAGCACGGAGACCACGAGCACCGGCGCGATGGTGTAGAGGAACTCCATCGGCAGGTTGTAGCGGGTCTGCACGGGCAGCTGGTTGCCGCGCTTCCGGTAGCGGATCACGCACCAGAAGATGAGGCCCCAGACGAAGACGCCCACCGCGAGGGCCGCGATGCAGGACGCGATCCACAGGTCGTACATGCGGTGCGACTCGGGGGTGATGCCCCCCTGCGGCCAGCCGAAGCCGCCGAACGCCTTGCCCACGTCACAACCGGTGAGCAGAACCAGCAGCGCCGCTCCGCCGAGACCGAGCCCGGCGAGTCGACCAGCACCACGCCGCCGGCGTCCACCGGCCCCCGGGGAAGCGCTGTGCCGTACGGCCGACGGCCGTACCTCCGAACTCCTTGCGACCACCTGGTCCTGCCTCCCTAGCGCGCCGCGGTGGTTGTTTCGTCAACACCGACGGCAAAGGCGTCACCGACGGTCGCAGATTACTCGACCATGACTGGCCTGACCGTCTTGGGGTCACTGTCCGCCCCCATCGGGGGGATCTTGGCCGTACCGGCGCGATAGCGTCGGTACTCGTGAACGCTGCCCCGGTCTACCTGGACGCGGCCAGCGCCGCCCCGCTGCACCCGGTCGCGCGGCAGGCGCTGCTGGCCGCGCTGGACGACGGCTGGGCCGACCCCGCCCGGCTCTACGGCCAGGCCCGTCGCGCCCGCCAGCTGCTCGACGCCGCCCGGGAGGCCGCCGCGCAGGCCCTCGGCGTCCGCGCCGACGAGCTCTCCTTCACCCCCAGCGGTACGGCCGCGGCGCACGCCGCCGTGCTCGGCGGGCTGGCCGGCCGGCGCCGGGTCGGGGCGCGGCTGGTGCACTCCGCGATCGAGCACTCGGCGGTGCTGCACGCCACCGAACGGCACGTGTCCGCCGGTGGCACGGCGGTCTCCGTACCGGTGGACCGGCTCGGCCGGCTGGACCTGGACGCCTGGGCGGCGGCGGTGGCCGCGCCCGGGGTGGCCCTGGCCGCCCTGATCGGGGCGAGTCACGAGGTGGGCACCGTGCAGCCGGTGCCCACCGCCGCGGAGCGCTGCGCCGAGGCGGGGGTGCCGCTCTACGTCGACGCGGCCCAGCTGGCCGGCCGGGCGCCGCTGCCGGCCGGCTGGTCGGTGCTGAGCGCCAGCGCACACAAGTGGGGCGGGCCGCCCGGCGTGGGGCTGCTGGTGGTGCGCAAGGGCACCCGCTGGGAGTCGCCGTTCCCGGCCGACGAGCGGGAGTCGGGGCGTACCCCCGGGGTGGTGAACCTGCCCGCGGTGGTCGCGGCGGCGACGAGCCTGCGCGCGGCGACGGCCGACGCGGCGGCGGAGGCGGCCCGGCTGGCCCCCCTGGTGGACCGGATCCGGGCCCGGGTGGCCGCCGAGGTGCCCGACGTGGAGGTGGTCGGCGACCCGGTGGACCGCCTCCCCCACCTGGTCACCTTCTCCTGCCTCTACGTCGACGGCGAGGCGCTGCTGCACGCGCTGGACCGGCGGGGCTTCGCGGTCTCCTCCGGCTCGTCGTGCACCTCCTCGACGCTGCGCCCGTCGCACGTGCTGGAGGCGATGGGGGTGCTGTCGCACGGCAACGTCCGGGTGTCGCTGCACCGGGACACCACCGAGGCGGACGTCGAGCGGTTCCTCGCCGAGCTGCCCGGGATCGTGGCCGACCTGCGGGCCGAGGCGGGGGTGATCGGGCTGTGAGCGAGCCGGACGAGACGCTCGACTGCCGGGGTCAGCGCTGCCCGCTGCCGGTGATCCAGCTGGCCCGCCGGCTGCCCGAGCTGCCGGTCGGCGCCGTGGTCCGGGTGCTCGCCGACGACCCCGCCGCGGCCGTGGACATCCCGGCCTGGTGCCGGATGCGCGGCCAGGAGTTCCTCGCCGCCCACCCGGACGCCTACGACGTCCGCCGCATCCGCTGACCGGACCGGTCGCCCACCGGGGCGGGTACGGCCGGGGTCACGGCAGCAGGTGCGGGCGGACCTCGTCGGCGGCGTCGTCGCCGTACGACTCGGCGAGCCGCTTGACGAACAGGTCGCGGCGGACCTCGTACTCCTGGCCGCCGAAGTTCTCCAGCACCAGGGTGGCGAGCAGGCAGCCCACCTGGGCGGCGCGCTCCAGGCCGACCCCCCAGTTGAGGGCGGCGAAGAAACCGGCCCGGAAGCCGTCGCCGACGCCGGTCGGGTCGGTCGCGTGGATCTCCCGGGCGATCGGCACGCGGATCGGGTCGACGTCCCGGCCGGCGATCTCGACACCCTGCTTGCCGAGCGTGGTGACCCGGACCTTCACCCGCTCCAGCAGCTGCGCGTCGGACAGGCCCGCCTTGCTCTGCAGCAGGGACTTCTCGTACTCGTTGGTCATCAGGTAGTCGGCGCCGTCGATCAGGCCGAGCACGTCGCCGCCGTCCATCCGGGCGAGCTGCTGGGACGGGTCGGCCACGAAGGCGTAGCCGCGCTCGCGGCACTCCGCACTGTGCCGGAGCATCGCGGCCGGGTCGTTGGCGCTGACCAGCACCAGGTCGAGGCCGCCGAGCCGCTGCGCAACGGGGGCCAGCTCGATGTTGCGGGCCTCGCTCATCGCGCCGGCGTAGAACGAGGCGATCTGGCACATGTCGGTGTCCGTGGTGCAGACGAAGCGGGCGGTGTGCGCCACCTCGCTGACGTGCACCGAGTCGCAGTCCACGCCGTGCCGCTCCAGCCAGGAGCGGTAGTCGGCGAAGTCGGCGCCGACCGCGCCGAGCAGCACCGGGCGCAGCCCGAGCTGCGCCATCCCGAAGGCGATGTTGGCGGCGGTGCCGCCGCGCCGGAGCACCAGCTCGTCGACGAGGAAGGACAGCGAGACCTTGTCGAGCTGGTCGGCAAGGAGCTGGTCGGCGAACCGGCCGGGGAAGCTCATCAGGTGGTCGGTCGCGATCGAGCCGGTCACGGCGATCTTCATGTCAACCCTCGTGGTCGGGAGCACGGCGCCGGTCAGCCTACCGGTCGGTCCGACCGGCCGGACGGGGGAAGGTCGACGCCCGGTCCTGCCCCGCCCATCCGGACGCCCCCGGACGGACACCCCCCGGTACGACAAAACGGCGGGACCACCCCATGCTGGGTGGTCCCGCCGTCGAGGCAGGTGCCGTCGGCCGGCGTCGACTCAGCTGAAGGAGTCGCCGCAGGCGCAGGAGTTGCCGGCGTTCGGGTTGTCGATGGTGAAGCCCTGGGCGTCGATCCGGTCGGCGAAGTCGATCGTCGCGCCGGTCAGGTAGGGGGCGCTCATCCGGTCGACGACCACCTCGACGCCGCCGAAGTCGGTGACGATGTCGCCGTCGAGCGAGCGCTCGTCGAAGAAGAGCTGGTACCGCAGGCCGGAGCAGCCGCCCGGCTGCACGGCGACCCGGAGCCGCAGGTCGTCACGGCCCTCCTGCTCGATCAGGGCCTTGACCTTCTGCGCCGCGACGTCGGTGAGGACGACGGTGCTGGGGGCCTTGGCCTCGGTCGACTCGGTCTGCGCTGGCGTGGTCACGTGGAAATCTCCCTGCGCGGTATGGGTCCGGACGCACTGGCCAACGTCCCGCGTCCGCCAGTGATTCCCGGTGTGGTCCAGATCCGATCGTACGCCGCCCCCGGCCGGGTCACCCGTCGGCGTGACCACGGACTCTCCCCCGGATCCGGGGGACGGCGGTGGAGCGGGCCGGCTCAGGCGGCCGGCGGGCGACTGCCGGTGAACGAGTCGACGTCCACCGCCCCGCCGCAGGCGGACCAGGAGCCCGGTACGGCGAGGTGCCCGCTGCCGCCCGGCGGGGTGAGCCAGAGGGCGTCGGCCGGCGGGTCACACGGCGCGCCCTCGTCGGGGCGCGGGACGTGGCTGAGGTTCACCGCGGTCCAGGCGGTACCGCCCGGGGCCAGCACGACGCGGTGCGCGGCGAGGTGGTGGCGCACCTCGACCGGAAGGACGCGGCCGGCGGTGTCGGCCAGCCGCACCCCGGGGAAGCCGGCGAGCACGCAGCGCCGCCCGACGCGGTTGGTGAGCGCGAGGTAGACGGTCTCGCTGCCCATGTGCCCGGACGATCCGGCGCGCGCCACCGACAGGTCGGTGGTCCGGCAACCGGGGATCGCGGCCGGCGTCGGCCGGGCCGGCGCGCCCGTCGGCCGGGCCGGCGCGGTGACCGGGGCGCTGGTGACGCCGGCCGCCGGAGTCGCCGGGCCGCTCGTCGGGCCCGTCGGGGGCGACCCGGTGGCCGAGACCGTCGGCCCGGCCCCGGCTTGCTGGTTGGTGCTGGTACAGCCGGCGCCGCCGACCGCGACGACCGCCGCGCCGGCCACCAGCAGCGCGGCCAGCCGGGCGGCCCGGCGTACCTGCGGCGCGGCCCGACGGCCCGTGTCGTTTTCCGTCATGGTGTCCCTCCCGATCCGGTTCTCCTCGCCACACGCGCGGTCGGCGGATGGCGTTGCGGGACCGGACGGTCGGGTGCGCGACTCAGCGTGCCGGGCGGCTCCACTGGCGGGCCAGGCGGGCGCCGAGCGCGCGCAGCCCTTCCGCGGGCCGGCCCATCGCCGCCTCCACCCCGCCGCGTTCCTCGCCGCCGAAGTGCTCCACCAGGCTGTACGCGTCGGTCACCCCGGCCGCGGCCGCCTCCCGCCGCCCGGTGCTCACCCGGCCGGCCAGCACCACGCAGGGCAGCCCGCGGTCCCGGGCGGCCCCGGCCACCCCGGCGACCACCTTGCCGCGCAGCGACTGGTGGTCGAACGAGCCCTCGCCGGTGATCACCAGGTCGGCGGAGTCCAGCGCGGCGTCCAGCCCGATCGCCCGGGTGACCAGCCCGATGCCCGACTCGCACCGCCCGCCCAGCGCGAGCACGGCCCCGCCGAGGCCGCCGGCCGCCCCGGCGCCGGGCAGCGCGGCGAAGCCGGGCGGGCAGCCGGGCAGGTCGCGTTCCAGCACGGTCGCCCAGCGCTCCAGCGCGGCGTCGAGCAGCAGCACGTCGGCCCGGCTCGCGCCCTTCTGCGGGCCGTACACGTTGCTGGCCCCGTGCAGCCCGAGCAGCGGGTTGTCCACGTCCGTGGCGGCGACCAGGGCGGCGCCACGGATCCGGGGCACGCCGTCCAGCGCGGCCACCGCGGCGAGGGCCGCCCCGCCGTACGGCAGGGCCCGGCCCGCCTCGTCCAGCGGGGTGACGCCGAGCGGAACGAGCATGCCGGCGCCCCCGTCGTTGGTGGCGGAGCCGCCCAGCCCGACGATCACGGTGCGCGCTCCCGCCTCGACGGCCGCCGCCACCAGCAGCCCGAGCCCGTACGAGGTGGTCGCCTTCGGGTCCCGCTCGGCCGCCGACAGCAGGTGCAGCCCGCAGGCCTGGGCGCTCTCCAGGTACGCGCTGCCGTCGTCGGTGAGCAGGATCTCACCGGCCGCCGGGCGGCCCAGCGGGTCGACGGTGGGCACCGCCAGCCGGCGCCCGCCGAGCGCCTCGGCGAGCACCGCGACGAAGCCCGGCCCGCCGTCGGCGAGCGGCCGGACCAGCAGCTCGTCGCCGGGGGCGACCTCCCGCCAGCCCGCGGCCACCGCGGCGGCCACCTCCAGGGCCGGCAGCGTGCCGGCGAACTTGTCCGGGCAGAGCAGCACGCGCATGCCGAGCAGTGTGGCAGGCCACATCGGGGACGCCGGCACGGCCGCCGCGCTGTGGGACGATGGGAGGCGTGACTTCGACCTGGGTTGAGCCGTCCAACACCGCCACTGCGCTGCTGCTCCTCGGCCGCGGCAGCGATCCCGCCACCGAGCGTGGCGTGGAGTGTCCGGGTGACCTCCCCGCGCCGAGCGATCCGGACCTGGTGGCCCGGGCGGCGGCGGCCAAGGCCGCGCTCGGCACAAAGGTCTTCGTGCTGGGGCACCACTACCAGCGCGACGAGGTGATCCAGTTCGCCGACGTGACCGGCGACTCGTTCAAGCTGGCCCGGGAGGCGGCCGCCCGCCCCGACGCGGAGTTCATCGTCTTCTGCGGCGTGCACTTCATGGCCGAGTCCGCGGACATCCTCACCGCGGACAGCCAGAAGGTGATCCTGCCCGACCTGGCGGCCGGCTGCTCGATGGCCGACATGGCGGTGCTGTCCCAGGTCGAGACCGCCTGGGACGTGCTCACCGACCTGGGCGTCGCGGCCGACACCGTCCCGGTGACGTACATGAACTCGTCGGCGGACATCAAGGGCTTCGTCGGCCGGCACGGCGGCGTGGTCTGCACCTCGTCGAACGCGAAGCGGGCCCTGGACTGGGCGTTCGAGCAGGGGCGGAAGGTGCTGTTCCTGCCCGACCAGCACCTGGGTCGCAACACCGCGGTGCTGGAGATGGGCTTCTCGCTGGACGACTGCGTCCTCTACGACCCGCACAAGCCGGGCGGCGGGCTCACCCCGGAGCAGCTGCGCGACGCCAAGATGATCCTCTGGCGGGGGCACTGCTCGGTGCACGGCCGCTTCACGCTGGACAGCGTCAACGACGTCCGGGAGCGGGTGCCGGGGGTCAACGTGCTGGTCCACCCGGAGTGCCGGCACGAGGTGGTCACCGCCGCCGACCACGTGGGCTCGACCGAGTACATCATCCGGACCATCGAGGCGGCCCCGGCCGGCTCGGCGTGGGCGGTCGGCACCGAGCTGAACCTCGTCCGCCGGCTGGCGCTGGCGCACCCGGACAAGCAGATCATGTTCCTCGACCGGGCGGTCTGCTACTGCTCCACGATGAACCGGATCGACCTGCCGCACCTGGTGTGGGCGCTCGAGGAGCTGGCAGCCGGGCGGGTGGTCAACCAGATCACCGTCGACCCGGACACCGCGCACCACGCCCGGGTCGCGCTGGACCAGATGCTGGCCCTGCCCGGCGCCTGATCACGGACAGTCACATCGCTGGTACGGATGAGCGTCGGTATCCCCGGTTCGTGCCGTCGCAGGTGATGTGACCGATTCCATTTTCGTCACAGAGGGCTATGCTGCCGG
Source organism: Micromonospora sp. HK10 (assembly GCF_000982955.1). Taxonomy (GTDB): domain Bacteria; phylum Actinomycetota; class Actinomycetes; order Mycobacteriales; family Micromonosporaceae; genus Micromonospora. The sequence goes on from NZ_KQ058901.1 coordinate 25,353, forward strand.
GGCGAGGACACCTGCGGGCCGTTTTCATCTGGCCGCACTTCGGGTAGCGATGCAGATCGTGCACCCACCCATCCACACGGCAGCACCAACGCGCTGGAGGTTGCGTTGACCGACGACGTCCTGGTCGTACACGGAGGTACTCCGCTCGAAGGGCGGATCCGCGTGCGCGGCGCGAAGAACCTCGTGTCCAAGGCGATGGTCGCCGCCCTCCTGGGCGACACCCCGAGCCGGCTGTTCGACGTGCCCCGCATCCGCGACGTCGAGGTCGTCCGGGGCCTGCTCGGCCTGCACGGGGTGAAGGTGAGCGACGGCGAGGAGGACGGCGAGCTGGTCTTCGACCCGTCCAACGTCGAGAGCGCCAGCACCGACCAGATCAACGTGCACGCCGGTTCCAGCCGGATCCCGATCCTGTTCTGCGGTCCGCTGCTGCACCGGCTCGGCCACGCCTTCATCCCCGACCTGGGCGGCTGCCACATCGGGCCGCGCCCGATCGACTTCCACCTGCAGGCGCTGCGCGAGTTCGGCGCGACCGTCGAAAAGACCCCGGAAGGGCTGCACCTGTCGGCACCGAACGGGCTGCACGGCACCAAGTTCGCCCTGCCGTACCCGAGTGTGGGCGCCACCGAGCAGGTGCTGCTCACCGCGGTGATGGCCGAGGGCGTCACCGAGCTGCGCAACGCGGCGGTCGAGCCGGAGATCATCGACCTGATCTGCGTGCTGCAGAAGATGGGCGCGATCATCAAGGTGCACACCGACCGGGTGATCGAGATCCAGGGCGTCAAGAAGCTGCACGGCTACACCCACCGGCCGATCCCGGACCGGATCGAGGCCGCCAGCTGGGCGGCCGCCGCGCTGGCCACCCGCGGTCACGTCGAGGTGCTCGGCGCCCAGCAGGCCGACATGATGACCTTCCTGAACATCTTCCGCTCGGTCGGCGGCGAGTACGAGGTGACCGACCTGCGCCCGCCGCGCGGCGGCAGCCCGGGCCAGGAGGGCGGCATCCGCTTCTGGCACCCGGGCGGGGAGCTGAACGCGGTGGCCCTGGAGACCGACGTGCACCCCGGGTTCATGACCGACTGGCAGCAGCCACTCGTGGTGGCGCTCACCCAGGCCCGGGGCCTGTCGATCGTGCACGAGACCGTCTACGAGCAGCGGCTCGGCTACACCGAGGCGCTGAACTCGATGGGCGCCAACATCCAGGTCTACCGGGACTGCCTGGGCGGCACCCCGTGCCGGTTCGGCCGGCGCAACTTCAAGCACTCCGCGGTGATCGCCGGCCCCAGCAAGCTGCACGCGGCCGACCTGGTCATCCCGGACCTGCGGGCCGGTTTCAGCCACCTCATCGCGGCGCTCGCCGCCGAGGGCACCTCCCGGGTGTACGGCGTCGACCTGATCAACCGCGGCTACGAGGACTTCGAGGCGAAGCTAGCCGACCTGGGCGCGCACGCCGAGCGTCCGTAGCGCCAATCCCGCTCTTCCCGCGCCCGGTGCACCCGCGATGTGCACCGGGCGCGGCCGTTTGGCTACCCTTGCCGGCGTGCCGTCGCTGTTTCGCCGTAAGCCCGCCGACCTCGTCGAGGAGTCCGTCACCCAGGTGACGACCGACGAGGAGTCCACCGCTGCCCGCCCCCGGGGCTACACGCCCGCGAAGGGGCGGGAGACCCCGAAGCGGCCGAGCGCCGGCCGGCGCCCCGGCACGCCGACGAAGCCGCTGACCAAGGAGGAGGCGCGCGAGCAGCGCCGCGCCGCCCGCGCCGAGGCGGCCGCCGAGTTCCGGCGCGCGGGTGGCCCGCGCGACCGCGGCCCGGAGCGGCTGCTGGCCCGCAACGTGGTGGACTCCCGGCGTACGGTCGGCACCTGGTTCTTCGGCGGCGCGCTGATCGTGCTGATCGGGTCCAACCAGGCCATGCCGCCGATCGTCCGGCTGCTGTCCAACCTGCTGTGGGGCCTGCTGGCCCTCGGCGTGGTGGTCGACTCCGTCCTGATCGCGCGGAAGATCAAGAAGCTGGTACGCGAGCGGTACCCGAAGAGCACCGAGCGGCTCGGCTCGCTCTACTTCTACGCGATCATGCGGTCGATCACCTTCCGCAAGATGCGCGCCCCGGCCCCGCAGGTGGCGATCGGCGACAAGGTCTGAGCCGAGCCCGCCCCGGGCAGTGCGGCAGCGCCGGTCAGCCGTCGGCCGGCGTGCGGTAGAGCCGGGCCACCACCTCTTCGATGTCCGGTTCCACGATCGAGATGTCCCGGAGCGTGGCCAGCCCGGCCAGCCCGGCAACCACCTCGGCGACGCTCGCCGACTCCAGCGCGAAGACCAGCCGGCGTCCGTCGGCCTCCAACCGGTGCAGCGGAGCGCCGGGCAGCGCCGGGGGTGCCGGCAGCGCGGCGTCCAGCTCGGCCACCACCATCCGGCGCGACCCGTACCGGCGGTGCAGCGCGGCGATCGACCCGTCGTGCACCACCCGGCCGTGGTCGATGACCACCAGCCGCTCGCAGAGCCGTTCGATGTCGGCCAGGTCGTGGGTGGTGAGCACCAGGGTGGTGTCGCCGGCCCGGCCCAGCTCGGCCAGGAACCCCCGGACCGCCTGCTTGCTGACCACGTCCAGGCCGATGGTCGGCTCGTCCAGGAAGAGCACCTCCGGGCCGTGCAGCAGGGCGGCGGTCAGTTCGCCGCGCATCCGCTGGCCGAGGGAGAGCTGCCGGACCGGGGTGTCCAGGAACCCGTCCAGGTCGAGCAGGCCCCGGCAGCGGGCCAGCCGGGCCGCGTGCTCGGCCGCCGGCACCCGGTAGATGTGCCGCAGCAGCGCGAACGTGTCGCGCAACGGCAGGTCCCACCAGAGCTGCGACCGCTGCCCGAACACCACGCCGATGCGCAGCGCCAGCCGGGTCCGGTCGGCCACCGGGCGCAGCCCGCAGACCGTGGCCCGGCCCGCCGAGGGCATCAGCACGCCGGTGAGCATCTTCAGCGTGGTCGACTTTCCGGCGCCGTTCGGGCCGATGTAGCCGAGCATCTCCCCGCGCTCCACCCGCAGGTCGATCCCGTCGACCGCGCGGACCGTCCGTTTCTGCCGGCGTAACCGCCCGGTCTTCACCCGGACCGTGAACTCCTTGCGCAGGTCGCTCAGCTCGATGACGCTCATGACCCCGTGCTCCGGTAGTGACGGATGCCGACGCGCCAGGCCAGGGCGGCCACAGCGGCCGCGACACCCGCGACGCCGGGCGCGGCCCAGCCGACCCAGCCGGGCAGGCCGAGCGGGTCGGCCCGGCCGAGCAGCGCCAGCGCCGGGTGGTAACTGACGAAGGCGAAACCCAGCCCGTACGCGAAGAGCGCCCGGAACCAGCCGCCGTAGATGGTGACCGGGTACGAGGTGAAGTCCCGCCCGCCGTAGGTGACCGAGTTGGCCAGCTGTCCCGAGTCGATCCAGTAGAACGAGACGGTGGCGGTGAGGACGAAGACCGCGCCGAAGAAGACGATCCCGGCCAGCGGGGCGACCACCGCCAGCGCGACCCGCGCCGGGGTCCACTCGATCCGGGCCGAGGCGAGCGCCGCCAGCAGCACGGCCAGCCCGAAGGCCACCCGGGAGACCTTGCGCACCGGCAAATCCATCAGCAGCAGCTGGGGCAGCGCGGCCAGCGGCCGGACCAGCACGGCGTCGAAAAGGCCGGTCCGCACGTACCCGGACAGCCGCTCGATGTTGCCGACCAGCAGGTCCGCGGCGGCGAACGCGAACGCCGACAACCCGACGATGACCAGCGTCTCGCGCAGCGTGAAGCCGCCCAGCTCCCGGGTCACCCCGTAGAGCACCACCACGGTGACCACGTCGAACGCGGTCGCCCCGACGTTGCCGACCAGGTCCACCACGAACGACGTCCGGTACGCGGTCTGGGACCGCGCCTGCGCGCCGAGCAGCGCCCGGTACGCCCGCAGCGCACCCCCCGCCCCGCGCTGCGCCCCCGGCCGCGGTCGCTGCGCCGGGGCGGGCGCCCCGGTCAGGGTTGCCGGCTCAGCCACCCTGCACCACCAACCGGCGCTCCGCGCGGCGCTGGACCAGCCGGCAGCAGGCGAGCAACGCGACCGCCCAGCCCGCCTGCACCGCGACCAGGCCGAGCTGGGCGGGCAGCGGCTCCCGCTCGACCAGCACGTCGAGGGGGATCTGCAGCAGGCTGGGAAACGGCGTGCCGTAGCGCAGCAGCGCCTCCAGGCCGCCGGGCAGGAAGCTGAGCGGGAAGTAGAGGCCCCCCAGCACGTTGCCGGCGAGCATCCAGAGGGTCATCGGTCCGCGGACGTCCTGCAACCAGTACGCGGTGGCGTTGACCAGGTAGCGGCAACCGAAGCAGACGACCAGCGCCAGCAGCACGGAGAGCACGGCCAGCGGCAGGGTGGCCGCCCGACGGGGCAGGTACACCTCGAACAGAAGCACGCCGACCAGCACCGGCGGCATCAGCCGGCACAGCGCGGCGAAGCCGGCCCGGCCCAGGTCGGCGGCGAGGTAGCTGGTCACCGGGTGGACCGGCCGGAGCAGGTCGGCCGCGATCTCGCCGGTGCGGATCCGGTCGGCCAGCTCGGTCCAGCCCCAGATGGCGATGACCGCCAGGAGCCCCTGGCCCACCCAGACGTAGGTGGCCAGCTGGGCGCGGTCGTAGCCGGCCACCTGCCCCGCCGTACCGGCCGCGGCCAGGAAGACGTAGTAGCGCAGGAAGCCGAAGACGGTGTTGGTGACCAGCCCGGCCAGGGTCGCCTGCCGGTAGGTGGCGTGGCGCCGGAAGCCGGCTACCGCTATCGCACCGAATGTCCGAAACGATGGGGTAACGTTTGAACCCGTGGGCGGTGCCACAGTGGCGGTGAGAGAGCCCACGCCGCTACCCTCCATCCGCAGCCATGACGTGCAGGACCGGGCGACTCTACCGGCGCGTCCGGGCCCCAGCGCGACAATTTCCAACGAGGTGACATCGCCGTGAGCGAGCGACGCGAGCCGGCCCCGGGGCCGCGCCGCGCGGGCGGCGACAGGATGCGACGATGAGCGGCTGGGACCGCTGGCGCGAGCCGGCCGAACCGTCCTGGGCCGCCGAACCCACCCACGAGTGGCGTCCGCAGTTCCCGGGGCAGCGCTACCCGGGCGACATCGGCCTCGAACACCTCACCCCGCCCGCCCCGCGCGGCCGGGCCGCCGTGGTCGGCCGTGCCGAGGTGCACCCGGACAGCCACGCCCCGGACGACACGTACCCGGTCAGCCCGGCCGGCCCCGACGGGCGGGGCCGCAGCCACCCCGGCAACCCGGATGACCGGCGCGGCACCTACCCCGTCAGCCCGGCCGCCGCCGACGGCCGGCGCGGCACGTACCCGGTCCGCCCTGCCGGACCGGACGACCGGCGCGGCAGCTACCCGATCAGTCCGGCCGGACCGGACGGGCGGCGCGGGACCTACCCGGTCAGCCCGGCACCGGGCGACCGGGCTGGTGCGTACCCGGACGGCCGGCGCCACCACGACGAGCCGCGCCCGGACGGGCGGCGGTCCTGGTCCGATCGGCGGGGCGACCAGCACGACCCGCAGCGGCGGGCGAACCGGGAGCAGCCCGCGGCCCGGCGGGAGGAACGGCCCGACCAGCGCTGGGTCCGCCCGGAGCCGGGACGGCGGACGCCCGACGGCGGTCCGCACCGGCCCGTCTCCCCGGCGGCCGAGCCCGGCTGGCTTCCCGAGCCCGACGAAGTGGCCCACCGCCCGCAGCAGCGCCGGGGTGCCCCGGACGGGCGACCGGCCGTGGGACCCGGGGCGCGACCCGACGGAACGCCCGGCGGCTGGGCCGACCGGCGCGAACCCGGCCGGCCGGCGGACCGGCGCGAGCGAGGCTACGAGGGTCCGGCGGAGCCGGGCTTCGACGGCCGCGAGCCCGGACCCGACCGGCGCTATGACGGCTCCGGCGGCCGGCCCGCACCAGGGCCCGACCGCCGGTCCGACCGGCGCGACCCTGGGTTCGACGGTCCGCCGCCGCGGGAGCGCGACCCGCGCCGGGAGGCCGCCGGGCGCGCCGAGGTGTACCGCGACGCGCCGGACGCCCCGCGCGGCGCCGTGGATCCGTACCGCGCCGAGCCCGGTCGCCACCCTGACCCGCGTCCCGCCCCGCAGGGCCCGGACGAGCGGTGGAACGGCCGACGGCCGGCGGCCGGACCCGGTGGTCCGTGGCCCCAGGAGTGGCCCGCGGTGGAACGGCGGCCCCGGACCGAGCCGGCGCCGTACCGTCCCGACGAGCGGCCCCGCCCGCCGGCCGTCCCCGCCGGGCCCGGCCCCGACGGCCGGCCGCCGCGCCCGGCGGACGAGCCGGCGGGCCGGCCCGACGTGGCGGCTCGCCGCCCCGACGGTCCCCGCCGCG
>NZ_KQ058902.1 GCF_000982955.1 Micromonospora sp. HK10
CCCGCCCGACGCCACCCGCCCGGCGCCACCCGCCCGGCGCCATCCGCCCGGCGCCGCCATCCGCCCGGCGGCCGAGCCCGCGCGGCCGCCCGGCGCTCCCGGCCCCACCGCCAGCACGACGCCATCGGTGACGTTGAGTAACATCGCCCGGCACCCGGACCTGCCCACCGCGCTGCCTTTGCTCTGCAGCCATCCGCGCAGCAGGTATACGGTGCGCAACCGCTGCGTCCGTGGCTGCAGAGCAAAGGCAGCGAAGGGGCATCAAGGAGGTCGGGCGTATCCGATCGGATGACCAGGTCAGAGGAGTGAGGTACGGGGGTTCCCCGGGGTGGACACGGCTTGCGACCGCCGTCCGTTACTCAGCGTGGTCACACCGGCGGGCAGCGGCGTCAATCACGTACCGTCACCCGGGTCGTGCGACGACGGCGGCCGCTCGGGGCTGTCCCGCCCGGGGCGGGCCGGGCCGGCCGGGCCGCGACGGTAGCATCTGGGGGTCCTACCTGACTGCCTGGACGGAGGCGTACGGAGCAGCATGCTCGACATGGAGTTGATCCGGAAGGATCGCGAGGCGGTGGCAACCGCGCTCGCGAAGCGGCTGGATCCCGCCGAGGTCAATCGGGCGTTGGACGAGATCCAGCGGCTCGACCAGGAACGCCGCGCCCTCATCACGGAGATCGACGCCGAGCGGCAGCGCCGCAAGGCCGAGGCGCGGGCGTACGCGCAGGCGAAGCGCGCCGGCAGTACGCCGGAGCCGGCCGCGCCCGAGGCGGAGCGCAAGCAGCTCGCCGAGCTGGAGTCCCAGCTGGACGAGGTGCAGTCCCGGCTGCGCGGCACCATGAGCGAGCTGCCCAACCTGCCCGCCGACGACGTGGTCGCCGGGGGCAAGGAGGCCAACCGGGTGGTACGGACCTTCGGCGAGCCGCCGGCCATCGAGCGGGTCCGTGACCACGTGGAGCTGAGCCGGGCGCTCGGGCTGGTCGACCACGAGCGCGGCGTCAAGCTCGGCGGCTCCGGCTTCTGGATGTACACCGGGATGGGCGCCCGCCTGGAGTGGGCGCTGGTCAACTGGCTGATCGAGCAGAACATCGAGGCCGGGTACGAGTTCCTGCTGCCGCCGCACCTGCTGCTGGATTCGGCCGGCTTCGCCGCCGGGCAGTTCCCCAAGTTCTACGACGACGTCTATCACCTGGACAAGCAGTCCGCGCCGCGCGGGCAGTTCCTGCTGCCCACCGCGGAGACGGCGATCCTCGGTGCGTTCCAGGACGAGATCCTGGAGACCGCGAAGCTGCCGCTGAAGGCATTCGCCTACACCCCGTGCTACCGGCGGGAGGCGGCCGGCTCGCACTCCGACGAGCGCGGCACGGTGCGGGGCCACCAGTTCAACAAGGTGGAGATCTTCCAGTTCACCCTGCCGGAGCAGGCCGACGCCGCGCTGGCGGCGATGGTCGCCCACGTGGAGGGCCTGGTCGGCAAGCTCGGGCTGCACCACCAGACCAGCCTGCTCGCGGCCGGCGACGCCAGCGCGGCGATGAAGAAGACCCTCGACGTCGAGGTCTGGATGCCGAGCACCGGCAAGTACAAGGAGGTGTCGTCGGTCTCCTGGGGCGGCGACTACCAGGCCCGCCGGGCGGCCATCCGCTACCGGGAGCCGGGCGGCAAGCAGACCCGCTTCGTGCACACGTTGAACGGGTCGGCGCTGGCCACCAGCCGGCTCTTCCCGGCCATCCTGGAGCAGTTCCAGCAGCCCGACGGTTCGGTGCTGGTGCCGGAGGTGCTCCACGACAAGCTCGGCACCGACCGGCTCACCCCGGTCCGCTGACCGGCGCGGTCCCGCCGTGACGGCGGGGTTGGGCGTCGCCCGGCCCCGCTGTCCGTCATCCCCGGGCCAGCGCCGCGACCTGACGGGTCAGCGCCTCGCCGTCGAGGAAGCCCCGGTGCACGATCCGGCCGTCCCGGTCGAGGATCAGGAAGGTGCTCTGCTCGACCACCTCGAAGCGCCGCCACAGCGCGCCGGCCCGGTCGTCGAGCTGCGTCGTGCCGGCCAGGTCGAACTCGGCGACGAACCCCTTCATCGCCCGCTGATCACCCAGCCCGGCGACCCCGACGATGGGCACCGTGTCCCGGTACGCCGGGGCGAGCTCGGCGACCGTCCACGCCTGGCTGGCGCAGGTGGCGCACCAGGGCGCCCAGAACCACAACACCACCGGCCGGCCGGCCAGGTCGGCGGCGGAGAACGCCGTACCGTCGAGGGTCTTCGCGGTGAACGACAGCGTCTCGGGCACCCGGGCCGGGACCGACGGGGCGGCCGGCCGCGTGGAGCCGGTCGGGGCCGGCGAGGCGGGGGCCACGGCGCCGACCGGCGCGGCCCGCTCCGGGGTGACCGCGCAGGAGACCGGCGCGGCCAGCGCCACGGCGAGCGCGACGGCCCGGACGAGGCGGCGGGCCGGCCGATCAGCCGCTGGTGAACTGCGGGACATCCGCGCCTCCTCTGGCGTCGGCTACTCGGACCGGACCAGCCGGAGCGCGAGTTCGGGGCAGACCTTCACGGCCTTGAGCGCGCCCTCCCGCAGCCAGGTGGGCACCGGGGTGGTGGGGAAGGCGGGGTAACCGTTGCCGTCGAGCCGGATGAAGTCCGGCACCACGTGGGCGCAGAGCCCGTGCCCGTCGCAGCGGGACCAGTCCAGGGTGAGCTTCTGCGGGTTGCCGTCGGGCGCCCCGGGTAGGCCCATCACGCCCTTCACCCGCTTGCCGCACCCCTCGCCGGTGGCGTGCAGCCGCAGGTCCTCGGCGAACACCTCCATCGCGGAGAGCGCGAAGCGCGCGGTGCCGTCGGGGTGGCTGCACGCGCCCCGGCCCTTCACGTCGCCGGCCGCGGCGCGGACCACCTCGACCGGCGCGCTGCCGGAGACCGCGAGGTCGACCGCGCGGGCCAGGTCGGGCAGGCCCATCTTGCAGGGACCGCACTGCCCGGCGGACTCGCCGGCCAGGTAGCGGACCACCTGGGCGGCCTCACCGAGCGGGCAGGTGTCCCGGCCGAGCGGGACGATGATGCCCGCGCCGAGGGTGCCGCCGACGGCGGCGAGACCCTTGCGGGAGACCTCCGCCCGGTCCGCCGCCTCCGGCGTGATCCACTTGCCGTGGTAGCCGCCCATCAGGATGCCGGGCCCGTCGGGCACCTCGCAGAGTTCGAGGATGTCCCGCAGCGGGGTGCCGGCGGCGCACTCCACCACGGCCGGCCGCTTCGCCACTCCGGTGACGGTGAGCAGCACGGTCCCCGGCTCGTCGTCGGTGCCCAACGCCGCGTACTCGTACGGGCCGATCCGGGCCGCCACGGCGACCTGGGCGTACGTTTCGGCGTTGGAGAGCAGGGTGGGCAGCCCGCCCACCCCCGAGTCGCTGGAACGCTTCTTGGTGCCCGGCGGGATGTGCGGTAGCCCGTTGATGCCGTTGACCAGCGCGCCGCCCTCCCCCGAGATGAACCGGTGCGGCACGGTGACGACGGTGGTCGGCACCGGCATCCGCCGCTCCCGCAACGCCTCGGTCAGCGACGGGCGGCCGATGTCGTCGTCGGCCACGCCGATGACGATCTCCTCGGCGTCCAGCGCGTACGCGGCCAGCGCCGCGCCGTCCAGGATCAGGTGCGGGGCCCGGGTGAGCAGGACCTTGTCCTTCCAGCTCGCCGGCTCGCCCTCGGTGGCGTTGACCACCACCACGGCGGACAGATCCTGCCGCTCGCAGGACTCCAGCACGGCACGCAGCTTGCGGGCGAACGGGAAGCCGGCGCCGCCCTTGCCCTTGAGGTCGATGGCCTCGGCGAGCCGCAGCAGGGCGGCCGGTTCCATCGGCCCGATCGGGCCGTGCACGTCCTCGTGGGCGAGCAGGTCGAGCCGGCCGAACTCGGCGAAGCCGGCGGTGAGGCGGGGCTCGCCGACGCAGGCGACCGGCGGCACGGTCGTCCGCATCACTTCGCCTCACCCCGCAGCCCGGCCCAGTACGCCCCGTCGACGGCGTCGGCGTCGGCCCGGCGGCGGCGCCGCCCGGAGCGCCCCTCCCCGGCGGCCCGCAACGCCCGACGGGAGGCGAGGTCGACCAGGGTGGGAGTGTCGTCGACGAAGACCTCCTCCGGGGCGTACCGGGCCGGCGGGCGCCAGTAGTCCGGCTCCTCCGGCACCTCCGTCTCGCCGCTGTGCCGGCCGGCGTCGCTGCGCGGCTCCGCCGAGATCGGGCTGCCGGAGATGGGGCCCGCCGAGACCGGGCCGGCCGAGATGGGCTCGCCGGAGACCGGCCGGGCCGACCAGCGGCGCGGGCTGTCCCACGGCTCCTCCGGCTCGTCCGTGCGGCGGGGCGGGGCCGAGTAGCGGGCGGCGGCGTCCGAGTAGCGGCCGGCGTCCGGCGGGGTGGAGTAGCGGGTGCCGGGGTCGGGCGGGGCGGAGTGGCGGCCACCGGCGTCCGGCGGGGCCGAGTGCCGGGCGGCGGTCTGCTCCGCGGACCGGGACCGGCGCCCGACCCGCTCCTCCTCGTCCCGGTAGCGGCGGGTCGACCGGTCCTCGTCGCGCCGCCCGACCCGCTCATCGGTGCGCCGGGCCGACCGGTCCTCGTCGCGCCGGGCCGGGCGTTCGTCGCCGCGGCGGGCGGGCCGGTCGGCGTCGCCGCGGCGGGCGGCCGGGGCCAGCTCCGCCGCGCCGCGCCGCGCGCCGGAGACCGGCTCTTCCGTGCCCCGGCGGCGGGCCGCCGCCCGGACCGGCTCGCGCAGCGAGCCCGGCTCCGGCACCACCGGTACGGCGAACCGCTCCGGGTCGCGGCGGCGGGCGGTGCCGGCCGGCGCGGTCCAGGTGGCGGTCACCTCCGCCCAGCTCGATTCCCGCCGGCCGGACCGGCTCTCCTTCTCCTCCCGGCCGGCCGAGCGCTTGCGGGTGAGCCCGGCGAGCAGCCCCTTCCCGTCCTCGGCCCGGCCGGTCATCGCCTTGTTGAGCGCGGCGGCCTGGTGCTGCTCACGGCTGCGCCGGCCGAGGTACACGGAGAGGCGGACCAGCAGCGCCAGCACCACCAGCAGCACGCAGGCCAGGTAGCTCAGCAGCACCCAGGCCTTCGCCGCCCGGCCCGCGTTGAGCCCGTGCACCAGCGCGAACGGCCAGGAGAGGTACGCCATCGAGTGCAGCGCGCGCCAGAACCACCGCGGCCCCACCCCGGCGAACCGGACCCGGACCAGGCCGGTCCAGAGCACGCTCACCATGAGGAAGGAGGCCACGGTGCCCAGCCCGACGTAGAGGCCACGGCCGCCGATGAACGGCACGAGCGCGTCGGTGGGCGCGGCCCGACCGGTGGCCACCTTGGTGATGACGTGGCAGGCCAGCCCGGCCACGCCGAGGATGCCGGTGGCCCGGTGGGCGGACTGCAGCAGCACCCGGTGCGGGATCCGCAGCACCAGCCGGTCGGTGGCGAGCAGCCCCATCATCACGGTGAGGCTGAGCGAGACCAGGGCGACGACCCCGGCGAAGAACTCGGTGAAGAAGAATCCGTACGCGTACAGGGCCCCGCCCGCGCCGGCCAGCTCGACGCCGGCCCACGCAGCGGCGAGCGCGGACCCGCCGAGCGCCACCATCGCGGGCTTCGACATGGTCCGGACGCCACGGCTGGTGCTGGCGGTGCGGACGGTCGTCGGCTTCTCGTTCTGCTGTGCCCGGGCCATCTGCTCCTCGATCGTCTCGCGGCGGCGCCCCCACCGACCGGTGCCTGCTCCCTCCTCCTGTACGGACGGACGGCGTGGACGGATCAGCCCGGTGGCGAATTTCTCGGCCGGATCGTCGAACCGGCCCGAGCCGGCGTGCGTGTAGCCGCATCCGGCGCGATACGCAACGACGGGTATCCATGCGTTGACAGGTTTTGCAACACGCTTGTAACCTTGCCGAAAATTTCAGGATCCGCTGCAAGAAACGTGCAGCGAGCCTCGTGCCACCGCACCCCAGCCCTGTCCCCCGCACCCCCACCCCGTTCCCCCGCATCCCCTCGGGAGTCCCGATGCATCGACCCGGATGCCGGCCGTCACGACGCCAGCCCGGCGTGCCCGCGCCCGCCCCGCGCCGCCGCGCCGCGGTGGCGGCCCTCGCCCTCGTCGCCGGCCTGCTCGCCCCGACCGCGCTGGCCGCGCCCCCGGCCGCCGCCGCCACCCCCGGCGGCAAGAAGGTCATCGTCCAGCTCTTCGAATGGAACTGGCCCTCGGTGGCCAACGAGTGCACCACCGTGCTCGGCCCCAAGGGCTACGGCTACGTCCAGGTCTCGCCACCCCAGGAGCACGTCACCGGCAGCCCCTGGTGGGTCGCCTACCAGCCGGTCAGCTACCGGGTGGAGTCCCGCAAGGGCACCCGGGCGCAGTTCCAGTCCATGGTGAACACCTGCCACGCCGCCGGCGTGAAGGTCATCGTGGACGCCGTCATCAACCACATGTCGGGCCAGGACAACGGGGGCACCGGCTGGGCCGGCTCGTCATACGGCCACTACAACTACCCGGGCGTCTACAGCTCGGCCGACTTCCACTACTGCGGCCGCAACGGCGGCAACGACATCGCCAACTACGGCGACCGGTACGAGGTGCAGAACTGCGAGCTGGTCAACCTCGCCGACCTCAAAACCGAGTCCGACTATGTCCGGTCCCGGATCGCCGGATACCTCAACGACCTGCTGTCGCTCGGTGTGGACGGGTTCCGGCTGGACGCCAGCAAGCACATGCCGGCCGCCGACATCGCCGCCATCAAGGGCAAGCTCTCCCGCTCGGCGTACCTGGTGCAGGAGGTCATCTACGGCGCCGGCGAGCCGATCCAGCCGACCGAGTACACCGGCAACGGCGACGTGCACGAGTTCCGCTACGGCAAGGACCTGGCCCGGATGTTCACCAGCGAGCGGCTGGCGTACCTGAGGAACTTCGGCGAGTCCTGGGGGTACCTGCCGGGCGGCCAGGCGGTGGTGTTCACCGACAACCACGACACCCAACGCGACGGCGGGGTGCTGACCTACCGGGACCGCGGCGAGTACGCGCTGGCGAACGCCTTCATGCTGGCCTGGCCGTACGGCACGCCCGCGGTGATGTCGAGCTTCACGTTCAGCGACAAGGACCAGGGACCGCCCTCGGACGCCGGCAACAAGACCCGCGCCACCACCTGCTACTCCGGCTGGGAGTGCGAGCACCGCTGGCGGGTCATCGCCAACATGGTCGGCTTCGCCAACGCCACCCAGGGCGCGGCGGTCGCCAACTGGTACGACAACGGCTGGCAGCACATCGCGTTCAGCCGGGCCGGCAAGGGTTACCTGACGCTCAACGACGAGGACTTCGCGATCACCGGCCGCTCGTACTACACCGGGCTGCCGGCCGGCCGGTACTGCGACGTCATCCACGGCGACTTCAGCAACGGCTCGTGCAGCGGGCCGGTGGTCACCGTCGACGCCGGCGGCTGGTTCGCCGCGACCGTCAACGCGCACGACGCGGTCGCCATCCACATCGGAGCGAAGCTGTCCTGACCGCGGTCAGCGTGGCGCGGCGTCCGCCAACTGCCGGCCTCCGCGCCACGTGATCGACCCCAGCTGCCGCATCCCGGCCCCACCGCCGCCCGGGACGGCACAGGATGCCGCAATCCGGCCCCACCGCCGCCCGGGACGGCACGGATGCCGCATCCCGGCCCCGCCGCCCGGGACGGCACGGGATGCCGCAATCCGGCCCCACCGCCTCCCGGGACGGCACGGGATGCCGCAATCCGGCCCTTCCAGCCCGCCTGGGCGGCGCGCGATCTGACCGAATGGGGCGTTTCGGTCGACTACAGTTTGTATGTGCTATTTGATCGGTTGTTCTCGCGGTGGACCCTCGGCTGGCTGCTCGCCGCCGTCGGCGTACCGCTGCTGATGGTGGCCGCGTTGCTGGTCGGTCGGGCGCTCACCGCCGACCCGGTGCCTGCGCGTACCCCGCTGGTCTCCGCCCCCCAGCCGCCACCGGCGGAGGAGCCGAGCCCGACACCGAGCGTGCCGCCGGCCGCGCCGGCCCCGGACGACCTGCCGGTGGTCAGCTACGACCCGGCGCCCGGCGGTTTCCCCGCCGATCCCGGCGCGGGCGACACCCGCCCGCTCACCGAAGGGCTGTCGCCGACCCGCACCATCGCCGCGTACGACGCGCCGGGCGGTCGGCCCCGGGCGTTCCTCGCCCCGACCATCAGCGGGGTCGACGTGACCATGCCGATCGTCGACCGGCAGGTCGGCTGGACGGCGGTGCTGCTGCCCTCGGCCACCCGGCGGATCGCCTGGCTGCCGGCCGGCGGTTGGCAGACCATCGCGCTGCCCGACCAGCTCGTGGTGGAACGCCGGACGCACCGGCTCACCTGGTTCCGCGACGGTCGCCCCGTCGGGTCCTGGCGGGTCAGTCTCGGCATGCCCGGTCAGGCCACCCCGCTCGGCCGCACCTTCGTGCTGGGCCGTACGCCCCCGCCGCAGGACGTCTACGGCGGCGTGGACATCTTCGCGCTGGGCGCGATCCCGGACGAGCCGGACGCGGTGCCGACCGGGCTGCGCGGCGCCCACATCGGACTGCACAGCTGGCACAACGACGACACGCTCGGCCAGAACGTCACCAACGGCTGCATCCGGCTGACCCGCAGCGGGCAGCGGCAGCTCCTCGCCGCGCTGCGGCCGGGCACCGAAGTGGTGGTGGTCGACCGTCTCGCCACCCCGCCCCCGACCGCCTGAGCCGCCCCCCAGCACCGCCTGCCCGCACCGCCCACCGGCACTGCCCGCCGGCACCACCCACCGACACCGCCCCGCCCGCCGGCACAGCCCACCGACACCGCCCCGGCCGCCGGCACCGCCCCGCCCGCCGGCACAGCCCATCGGCACAGCCCTGGCCGCCGGCCCGGGTCGCTCAGTCGCCGAGCAGCCAGCCGTTCTCCTCGGCGACCCGAACCGCGTCGGCCCGGTTGCGGGCGCCGGTCTTGCCGATCGCGGCGGAGAGGTGGTTGCGCACCGTGCCCTCGGACAGGTGCAGCGTGGCGGCCAGGTCGGCGACCGTCCCGCCGCCCCGGGCGGTACGCAGCACCTCGGTCTCCCGGTCGGTGAGCGGGCTCGGCCCGGTGGCCAGGGTCTCCGCCGCCAGGGTGGGGTCCACCACGCGCAGCCCGGCGTGCACCCGGCGGACCGCGTCGGCGAGCTGCCGGGCCGGGGTGTCCTTGACCACGAAGCCGTTGGCGCCGGCCTCCATCGCCCGGCGCAGGTAGCCGGGGCGCCCGAAGGTGGTCACCACCAGCACGCGGCACGCGGGCAGCGCGGCCCGCAGCCGCGCGGTCGCGGCGATGCCGTCCAGGCCGGGCATCTCCACGTCGAGCAGTGCCACGTCGGGCCGGGTCCGGCGGGCCTCGGGGACCACCTCGTCACCGCGGCCCACCTCGGCCACCACGGTCAGGTCCGGCTCCAGCGACAGCAGCGCGGCCAGGGCGCCCCGGACCAGCGCCTGGTCGTCGGCGAGCAACAGCTTGATCGGCTCGGTCACCCGGTCATCCTCCGGGCCGCTCGTCGGCGCCCGCTGGCAGGGCCACCCGGAGCCGGAAGCCCGGCCCGTCGGGGCGGCGGCCGACGGTGACGGTGGCGTCCAGCCGCCGGGCCCGCTCCCGCAGCCCGGTGAGGCCGTGCCCGCTCGCGCCCGGCTCGCCGACCGGCCCCCGGCCGTCGTCGCGGATCTCCACCGCCGACGGGTCCACCCGGATCTCGCAGCGGCGCGCGCCGCTGTGCCGGACCACGTTCGTCACCGCCTCGCGGACCGTCCACCCGAACAGCTCGTCCTGCTCGGTCGGCAGCGACGGCACCGTCTCCGGCAGCTCGGCGGCGATGCCCGCGGCGGCCAGCGCCGAGCGGGCGCCGGCCAGCTCCGTCGCGAGGCTCACGCCGCGGTACGCCCCGACGGTGCCGCGCACGTCCGCGAGGGCCTGCCGGGCCAACCGTTCCAGGTCGGCGATCTCGCTGGCCGCCCGGGCCGGGTCCAGGGTGAGCAGCCGCCCGGCCAGCTCGGCCTTGACCGCCACCACGGTGAGCGAGTGCCCGAGTATGTCGTGCAGGTCGCGGGCGGCACGGGCGCGCTCCTCGGCCACCGCGAGCCGGCGGATCTCCTCCTGCGCGCGCTGGAGTTCGGCGTTGCGCTGGGTCAGCCGGGTGACGCCGAACATCGCGAAGGAGGCGAGCAGCACCGCGAAGACGACGGTGCCCTCCGACTCCCAGCCGGGCACCAGCGCGGCCGCCGCCGGAGGCGCGAGCGCGGCCAGCGTCACCACCACGAACGCCGGCTTGCCCGGCAGCAGGAACACCGCCGCCGCGGCGACGAAGACCAGGGTGGTCAGCCAGTCGCCGTCGGTGCCCGGGATCCCGGCGAGTCCGAGCCCCACCAGGACCGCCAGGGCCGCCCAGGCCAGGGCGGGCGGGACGTCCCCGCCGTGCAACCGCCGGGCCCGGGACCACTGGAAGATCCACACGTAGCAGAAGCCGAAGGCGACCAGGGTGCTGGCCCCCACCACCCGGCGCCAGACCTCGGGCTGGTGCAGGGCGGTGAGCAACGGGATGTTGAGGAAGAAGAGCCAGACCGCGGCCAGCAGCCAGCCGGTGAACCGCCAGTGGCTGCGGTTCACCGGCTGGCCCGGGTCCGGCGGCAGATGCACCCTGAACACGGTAGTCCCGCCGCCCTCCGTTCAGACCCGGGTCGTGTCGCGGCGGAACAGGCGCGCCGCCGCGAGTCCGAAGAACGCCGTCCAGCCGACCAGGTTGGCCAGCGCCGCCCAGTCCATCCCGGTGCCGGCCAACGGGGCCCGGGCGAGCTGGCCGACGCCGTACACCGGGGTGAACTTGGCGATCTGCTGCATGGCGTGCGGCAGCACGTCCAGCGGGACGAAGAGGCCGCCCAGCATGGCCAGGATGGCCAGCAGCGGACCCATGAACTGCATGACGTTCTCGGCCGGGGCGAGGTAGCCGACGAAGAGGCCGAGGGCGGCGAAGACCAGCGAACCGAGCCAGGCGGTCAACCCCGACTCCAGCCAGACCTGGGCCGGCAGGCGGACCCCCGAGACGGCGCCGACGGCGAACTCGACCAGCACGCCGAGCAGGCCGAGGACCATGGCGGTGGCCACCTTGGTGGCCACGTACGCGGCCGGGCGCAGCGGGGTGAGCCGCAGCTGCCGGCTCCAGCCCAGCGCCCGTTCGGTGGCGACCGCCGCGCCGGCGCTGGTGGTGGCCACCATGGCGGCGTAGACGGCCAGGCTGATCATGATGTAGCCGGTGACCGGGTTGCCGTTGTCCAGATACTGATTGCGCTGCGGCAGTCCGAAGAGGAGGAAGAACACCGCCGGCATGATCAGGATGAAGACCAGCGTCCGGCGGTTGCGCAGCACGCGCCGGATCTCGATGCCGAGTACGGCGGCCGAGAAGCCGCCCAGGGCGGGGGGACGGCGGTCGGCAGCGCTCCGGGGCGCGGCGGCGGTGGAGGAGGTGAGGGTCATCGCGGGCTCCCGTGGTCAGCGCGTGGTGGCGGTGAGGGCGTCGGTGGTCAGGGCGAGGAAGGCGTCCTCGAGGTTGCGCGAGGTGATCTCCAGGTCCCGGGCGGTGGTCCGGGTGAGCAGGTGCCGGGCCACGGTGTCCGAGTCGTCGGTGTGCACCAGCACCAGGTCGCCGCGTACCTCGACCTCGCGGACGCCGGGAAGGGCGGCGAGCGCGGCCTGGTCGGCGCCGGGCAGGGTGGCCCGGACGACCCGGCCGGCGGCCAGGTTCTTGATCTCGGCGGTGGTGCCGTCGGCGACCACCCGGCCCTGCCGGAGCAGCACGATCCGGTCCGCGTACGCGTCCGCCTCGTCGAGGTAGTGGGTGGCGAAGAGGACGGTCCGGCCGCTGCGGGCGTCGGCCCGGATGGCCTGCCAGAAGTCGCGCCGCCCCTCGACGTCCATCCCGGTGGTCGGCTCGTCGAGCACCATCAGGTCGGGGTCGGGCAGCAGCGCCAGGGCGAACCGCAGCCGCTGCTGCTGGCCGCCGGAGCACTTGCCCACCAGGCGGTCGGCGATGTCGGCGATGCCGGCCCGCTCCAGCACCTCGGCCGGCGGGCGGGCGTCGGCGTAGAAGTGGGCGGTCAGCCGTACCGTCTCGGCCACGGTGAGGTCCTTGAGCAGCCCGCCGGTCTGCATGACCGCGGCGACCCGGCCGAGCTGGACCGCGTCGGCCGGCGTACCGCCGAAGAGCCGCACGGTGCCGGCGTCCGGGCGGGCCAGGCCGAGCAGCATGTCCACGGTGGTGGTCTTGCCGGCGCCGTTGGGGCCGAGGAAGGCCACCACCTCGCCCGGTTCGATCCGCAGGCTGAGCCCGTCGACGGCGGTCACCGGGCCGAAGGTCTTGGTGATTCCGGCCAGGTCGACGGCCGGTGCGGTGTCGGTCATGGCAACGATGTTCCGGCGTCGGGCGTCCGGTTTCCCGGAGAGCGCGTCACCTTCCGACCGTGACATTTGTCAGGCCGGCCCGGGCGGCCGCGACGGGCCGCCCGGGCCGGCGGGGTTCAGTGTCCGGTCGCGACGCCCTCCCGGGCCCGCCGGGGCAGCAGGAACGCACCGAGGACGGTGACCGCCACCAGCCCCAGCTCCGCGACCAGGGTGACCTTCACGGCGTGCCCGACGCCCTGGGCCGTCGCGTCGAAGAAGATCGTGCCGAGCAGGGCGACGCCCAGCGCCCCGCCGAGCTGCTGGACCGCGGTGAGGGTGCCGGAGGCCGAGCCGGTCTCCTCCTCCGCCACGCCGGAGAGCACGATGTCGAAGAAGGGCGCCATCACCAGGCCCATCCCGAAGCCGACCGCGAGCAGCGCGGGCGCCATCCGCCACGGGGTGACGCCGTCGCCGGCCAGGTCGAGGGTGACCAGCATCCCGGCGACTCCGGCGAGTACCACCACGAGTCCGAGGTGGATCAGCCGGCGGCCGAACCGCTGGGCCAGCCCGGCCCCGGCGAGCACGAAGGCGACCACCATGCCGAGCGCCTGCGGCACGCCGGCCAGGCCGGTACGCAGCGGCGACCAGCCCAGCCCGAGCTGGAGATAGAGGCTGAACACCAGCGAGAAGCCGGTGAGCGCGGTGAAGAAGGCGAGGCCCGCGACGAGCCCGCCGGTGAAGGCCCGGCGGCGGAACAGCGCCGGCACCACCAGCGGGTCCCGGCCGGCGCGCTGCCGGCCCACCTCGTAGCGGGCGAAGATGGCGAACACCACGGCCGCGCCGGCCAGCATCGCGAAGGCCCAGCCGGGCCAGTCGTGCTCGCGGCCCTGCACCAGCGGGTAGACCAGCAGCACCGCGCCGAGCGAGACGAGCGCCACGCCGGGCAGGTCGAGACGGCTGGCGTGGTTGGGGCGGGACTCGGGCAGGAAGCGTGCCGCGCCGAGGGCGGCGAGCAGGCCGAGCGGCACGTTGATCAGGAAGATGGCCCGCCAGCCGGTGCCGGCCAGGTCGGCGTCGACCAGCCAGCCGGCCAGGATCGGGCCGCCGACGGCGGAGATCCCCATCACCGGGCCGAACGCGCCGAAGGCGGCGGCGAGCTGCTCGGGCGGGAACATCTCCTTGATCAGGCCGAGCCCCTGGGGCAGGAGCAGCGCCCCGAACAGGCCCTGCGCCACCCGAGCGGAGATCAGCGTCGCCGGGCTGCCGGCGAGCGCGCAGAGCGCCGAGGCGGCGGTGAAGCCGAGCACCCCGACCAGGAACATCCGGCGCCGGCCGTAGAGGTCGCCGAGGCGGCCACCGGTGACCAGGCCGACGGCCATGGCCAGGGTGTAGCCGGCGCCGATCCACTGGATCAGGGCGGTGGAGCCGCCCAGGTCGGCCCGGATCGCCGGGCCGGCGAGGTTGGTGACCAGCACGTCCAGCAGGTCCATCACCTCGGCGGCGAGGATCACCGCGAGGGCGACCCACCGCCAGCGGTGGCCGTGCTGTCCGCCGGGTGCCGCCCGGTGCGCTGCGCTGAGGTCGGTCGTCATCAGTTCTCCCCGATACCTTCGAACAGTGTTCGTCAACGAACACTGTTCTATCAGCGAACGCCGTTCGTAGCAAGTACGATGTTCGGGTCCCCCCGATCCCGGAGGTCGCCCGTGAGCGAACAGCCCGCCCCGCCGTGGCGTACCCGGCCCCGTGGCCGGCCGGCCCGCCAACCGCTGAGCCAACCGGCGGTGGTCGACGCGGCCCTCGCCGTGCTCAGCCGGGAAGGGCTGGGCGGGCTGAGCATGCGGCGGGTGGCCCAGGAGCTGGGCACCGGTCCGGCCTCCCTCTACGCCCACGTCTCCGGCCGGGAGGAGCTGCTGGAGCTGCTCGTGGACCGGGCCAGCGCGGAGATCACCGTCCCGGCGCCCGACCCGGAACGCTGGGCCGAACAGGTCCGGGACGTGGCCCGGCAGGCCTACCGGGTGTACGCCGCGCACACCGAGCTGGCGCTCGCCTCGCTGGCCACCATCCCCACCGGGCCCAACGCGCTGCGGGTCACCGACGGGCTGCTCGCCATCCTGCGGGCCGGCGGCGTGCCGCCGCAGCCGGCGGCCTGGTTCCTGGACCGGCTCTTCCTCTACATCGCCGGCGACGCCTACGAGGGCGCCCTGTACGCGGCGAAGGTGCGGGCCACCGGCCAGGACCAGCGGACCTGGTGGACCCGGCTGCGCGCACAGCTCACCGAGTACTACCGGAGCCTGCCGCCGGGCCGCTACCCGCAGGTGCAGGAGTACATGAACGAGCTGATGAACGGCGACGGTGACGTCCGCTTCGACTTCGGACTCGACCTGCTGATCCAGGGCGTCGCCGCACACATCCCCGGCGGGAACGGGCACAGCGCGCGTGGCGACGAAGGGAGTGGCCGCGGCGGGGCCGGGTAACCAGCGCACTCGTCCGAACGCCGACGTCACGGAACGGGGGCCACGTCATGGGGGTGCCGACGGGACGGGTCGACACGATCGTGCTGATCCACGGGCTCTGGATGACTCCGCGCAGCTGGGAGAAGTGGGTCGACCGGTACGCGGGGCGCGGTTTCCGGGTGCTCACCCCGGCCTGGCCCGGGATGGACCGGGAGGTCGAGGAGCTGCGCGCCGATCCCACCCCGATCGCCGGCCAGCGGATCCGGACCATCGTCGACCACTACGCGGCGATCATCCGGGAGCTGCCCCGACCGCCGATCATCATGGGGCACTCGTTCGGCGGCCTGATCACCCAGCTCCTGGTCGACCGGGGGCTGGGCGCCGTCGGCGTCGCCATCCACCCCGCCCAGATCAAGGGCGTGGTGAAGCTGCCGGTCGCGACCCTGCGCTCCTCGTACTCGATCCTGCACAACCCGGCCAACCGGCACCGCGCGGTGCCGTTCACCCGCGAGG
Source organism: Micromonospora sp. HK10 (assembly GCF_000982955.1). Taxonomy (GTDB): domain Bacteria; phylum Actinomycetota; class Actinomycetes; order Mycobacteriales; family Micromonosporaceae; genus Micromonospora. The sequence continues at coordinate 15,380 of NZ_KQ058902.1, forward strand.
ACTTCCGGTACTCCTTCGGCAACACGATCAGCCAGCAGGAGTCGGACGCCGCCTGGGAGCGGTACGCCGTGCCGGGCGCCGGCCACGTGCTGTTCGAGGCGGCGTTCGCCAACCTGAACCCGGACGCGGCCACCAAGGTCGACACCAGGCGCGCGGACCGGGCCCCGCTGCTGCTCACCGCCGGCGGCGAGGACCACGTGGTGCCGCCGTCGGTGGTCTCGGCCAACGCCAACCTCTACCGCGGCTCGAACGCCATCACCAGCTACCGGGAGTACCCCGGCCGGTCGCACTTCGTCGGCGGCGAGCCGGGCTGGGAGGAGGAGGCCGACTTCGCCCTGGAGTGGGCGGTGGAGGCCGCCAACGAGTACTCCCCGACCGTGGTCAGCACCGCGCCCGGCCGCCGTCCCTGAGCCCCGTTGTGCTCAGCGCACAACGAATCGCGCCGGCGCTCACCGCCGCCTCGGCCGGCGGGCGCAGTCGCCGTCGTGGTCAGGCCAGAGCAGGCAGCGCTGGCCGCCAGGCAGGAGGCGGTCGCAGAAGACCCAGTGGCGTACGTTCTGGTCGTCCTCGGCCGAGACGGTGGTGCCGCCGGGGTCGAGTTGCGGCAGGACGTGCGCCCAGTGCGCCACCACCCGGGCGAGGCGCTGGGCGGAGCGCAGGTCGTCGGCGGCTGCCGGCAGGTGAATAACCCAACGCTCGCTCACCGGCCCTGCCCCCGCTCGGCGCGGGCGCGGACCTGCTCGGACTGCCAGCGGCGCAGCGCGTCCTTGACCCGGTCGGTCTCCCGGCGGCTCTGCGCCAGCGCGTCGTAGACAGCGGCCAGGTCACCCGCGACCTGGTCGAGGAACTCCCGCACCTCCTGCGGGTCGAGCCCACGCCGCCCGAGCGGGGTCCGCCGGAACCGCCGCTCCCGCACCTGTCAGGGGCGCAGCGGATGGTAGGCGGCCGATCGGTAACAGGTCGGCGGGTGAACCCGCCGCAACCGACGCCGGGCACGCCGGAAGAAGACACCCATACCAGGACCTGCCTCTCACCGTCGAGGTCGAACCGTGGAAGGGCGAGCCCGTCGGCCCGCCACGCACCGGCGGACCCACCCCGGCACCTGCCACCGCAGCCTGAAGGTCAGCGGTACGACGGCAGGGCACTTTTATCGGCTCCGCGCCGGCAATCATCTGATCACTTAGGCGAATCGCAGCCTCACTCATCGTGCAACGGTTCCGTCCCTTTGCGCAACTCCCGATTAGGGCACGGGTCGTTGCGTGTCGCGCCCCTACCGTCCACACTGGGCGGCATGACTGGAAGCCCGACCGTGCGCCGACGGCGACTGGCTGCCGCGCTGCGTCGCCTGCGGGAGCAGACAGGGATGACCGCCGACCAGGCGGCGAAGGAGATCGGCATCTCGAAATCGGCACTGAGCCGGATTGAGAACGCCCAGGTCTCGGTGATGCCACCGGTTGCTCGCGGCCTCCTTGAGCTGTACGGAGTGGAGGGCGAGGAGGTCGACGCGCTCGTCCAGGTCGCGCGGGACGCGCGGAAGCGCGGCTGGTGGCAGGCGTACGACGACGTGCTGCCGGAGTGGTTCGAGGTCTACGTCGGACTGGAAGCCGAAGCCTCGGAGATTCGCGCCTTCCAGCCGCAACTGATCCCCGGCCTGTTTCAGACCGCCGATTACGCCCGCGCGGTCATCCGCGCCGAGCACCCGGATGCTCCCAGCGAGGAGGTGGATCGTCGGGTCGAGCTGCGGATGCGCCGTCAGACGAGCGACAGCCCGCCGAAGCTGTGGGTGGTGCTGGACGAGGCAGTCCTACGGCGGCCGGTCGGCGGAGCGGAGGCGTTCGAGGCGCAGTTGCGACGGCTGGTCGAGGAGGCGGAAAGGCCCGGCAACACCATCCAGATCCTGACCTTCGGCGCAGGCGAGTACGGTTCGATGGGCAGCGCCTTCAGCGTGCTTGCCTTCCCGGAGCCCGCCGACCCGGGGGTTGTCTACGTCGAAACCCGCGCGGGTAGCCTCTATCTCGAAGGCCAACAGGTGAGGGAGTACAGCCGGGTCTTCGAGCACCTGGTGGCCACGGCGGCCAGCGCTCGGGAGTCGCGCGTCCTGATCCAGGGGGCGATCAGCGAGCTATGAGAGGACGGCGCGGGTGGACGAGGTCGACAAGGCCCGCGTGACCTGGCGGAAGAGCACCCGCAGCAACGGCTCTGGCGACTGCGTTGAGGTCGCGGACGACCTGGCGGGCAAAATCGGTGTGCGGGACAGCAAGGACCCCGAAGGTACGGTCCTCGCCTTCGAACCAGAAGCGTGGTCACGCTTTGTCCGGGGCGTCAAGCGACGGATGCTCGATCGCTAGGTTCGGCCAGGGGTGCGTTGCCCGGCCCGTCGGCCAGCGCGTTGTCTTCGCAGAACCGGACAACACGCAGCCGGCTGTGGCGGCCACCCGGTGCCCGGTCGAGCACGTCATCGAGCCAGGGCTCGAAGCGCGCCCGCCCTCGCAGCGCCTTCGCGCCGACCATCGGAGGACGAAACGGCGGCCCGCTCGTCCGCGTCGTGCGGCGTCACCTGGCGCGGTGGGACGGCGTGTGGCGGCTCGATCAGCTGCCGCCAGAGGAACTCCAGCGTCAGCGCCGAGAGGAACGCGCGCTGCTCGTTGTTGGCCGCGCCGCCGTTAGGGTGCCCCTGACTGATCAAACTACGCCGGAATGCCAATCACCCAGGCACAAGGGTGACGTTCTGCTCTGGCATGGGAGGCGGATACCGGGGTATGACCGACTCATGAGGGCGAGCTTCCGGCTTGGCCGGGTCGCGGGCGTACCCGTCGGGGTCAACTGGAGCGTCCTGGTCATCTTCCTGCTCATCGCGTGGGGCCTGGCCGCGAACCAGTTCCCCCGCGCCTACCCGGACCGGCCGACCATCGCGTACGTCGCGGCGGGCCTGGCCGCCGCGGTGGTCTTCTTCCTCGGCCTGCTGGCCCACGAGGTGGCGCACGCCGTGGTGGCCAAGCGCAACGGCATCGAGGTCGAGGGGATCACGCTCTGGCTCTTCGGCGGGGTCTCCGAGCTGAAGGGCGAGGCCCGGGATCCGGGCGCGGAGCTGCGCATCGCCGGCGTCGGGCCGCTGGTCAGCCTGATCATCGGCCTGTTCTTCGGGGCGATCGCCGTGCTGCTGGCCGTGGCCGGCGTGCACGGCCTGTTGCTCGGCTCGGTGTCCTGGCTGGCCGGCATCAACGTGCTGCTGGCGGTCTTCAACGTGCTGCCCGCCGCCCCGCTGGACGGGGGGCGGGTGCTGCGCGCCGCGGTGTGGAAGGCCACCGGCGACAGGACCAGGGCGGCCGTCGTGGCGGCCCGCGCCGGTTGGATCCTCGGCGTGCTGCTGATCGGGCTGGGGCTGTGGCAGTTCCTGGTCGGCGCCGGGGTGGGCGGGCTCTGGCTGGCCCTGATCGGCTGGTTCCTGATCGGCGCGGCCGGGGTGGAGGAGCGCCAGGCCCGGATGGGCAGCGCGCTGCGCGGGGTACGGGTGGCCGACGTGATGACCCCGCAGCCGCAGACCGCGTCCGGGGAGATGACCGTGGCCGACTTCGTCGACCACTACCTTTTCGCGTACCGGCACTCGGCGCTGCCGCTGACCGAGGACGGTCGGCCGGTCGGCCTGGTCACCCTCGACCGGGTACGCGGCATCCCGGCCGACCGCCGGGCCGGCACCACGCTGGCCGAGGTCTCCTGCCGGGCCGACGAGCTGGTGCTCGCCTCCCCGGACGAGCAGCTCTCCGACCTGCTCCCCCGGCTCACTGAGTGTGCCGACGGCCGGGCGCTGGTGGTCACCGACCAGCGGCTGGTGGGCATCGTCTCGCCGAGCGACATCAGCCGGGCGGTGCAGCGCGGCAGCCTGCGCGAGCAGATGGCCGGTACCCGCCGCTAGTCGCGGCGGGCGGCGGAGCCGGACCGGGAACCGGCGACGACCGGTCGGCGACGTGCGGCGGGTCGGCGGGTCGGCGGGTCGGCGGGTCGGCGGCAGAGTGCGGCCTCCGGCAGGCGGTCAGGCGCGGGTCGGCAGGGTGAGGATCTCGGCTCCGTCCTCGGTGATCGCGATCGTGTGCTCGCTGTGCGCCGTGCGGCAGCCGGTCGCGCTGCGCAACGTCCAGCCGTCGGCGTCGGTGACCAGCTCGGCGGTGTCCGCCATGACCCAGGGTTCCAGGGCCAGCAGGAGGCCGGGGCGCAGCCGGTAGCCGCGACCGGGCCGCCCGGTGTTCGGCACGTGCGGGTCCTGGTGCATCGTCGAGCCGACGCCGTGCCCGCCGAACTCGGTGTTGATCGAGTAGCCGGCCTCGTTGAGCACCGAGCCGATGGCGTACGAGACGTCGCCGACGTGGACGCCCGGTCCGGCCGCGGCGATTCCGGCGCGCAGCGCGCGCTCGGTCGCGTCGATCAGCGCGACGCTCCCCGCCGGCGTCGACCCGCCGACCAGGAAGCTGATCGCGGAGTCGGCGACGACTCCGCCGCGGGCGACCGCGAGGTCGAGGGTCAGCAGATCACCGTCGGCGAGCCGGTAGTCGTGGGGCCGCCCGTGGAGCACGGCGTCGTTGACCGAGGTGCAGATGTAGTGGCCGAACGGGCCGCGCCCGAAGGGCGGCTCGTAGTCGACGTAGCACGACTGGCCGCCGGCCTCCATGATCATGGACTGGGTCCAGCGGTCGATGTCCAGCAGGTTGGTGCCCACCGCGCAGCGGTTCCGCAGCTCCCGCAGGATGTCGGCGACCAGGGCGCCGGCCTGCCGGGCCCGGGGCAGCTCGGCGGGGTTCAGGATCTCGATCATGCGACGCCTACTCGTTCGGCAGATAATTATCCCGGCCATATTATCCCGGTACTAGAATCGCAGCCATGGTCAGGTTGCCGCTCACTCCCGCGGAGGTCGAACGCGGACAGCGCCTCGGCGCTCTCCTGCGCCGCGCCCGGGGCGAGCGTTCGATGCTCGGCACCGCGCTGGACGCGGGCGTGTCACCGGAGACCCTCCGCAAGATCGAGTCCGGCCGGGTGGCCACCCCCGCCTTCCCGACCATCGCCGCGATCGCCGACGTCCTCGGCCTCTCCCTCGACGCGGTCTGGGCAGAGATCAACCAGCCGGTCGCCGGGGTCGACCTCGCCCGACCGGCCCGCCACCCGGGCCAGCGGCTCGCCTCCTGAGCGGCCTGGGTGCCTTGCGCCCGTCGAGGCGGACTGCCAAGATCCGCCAATGGATGGCGTAGAGGTGGCAGAGATCGCGCCCGGTGAGTACTCCTTGTCCCTGGCGGCGGGAACCACCGACGTGGATGACGTGATCTCCGAGCTGGGCCACGAGCCCAACGGTTACTTCTGGGAAGGCATCGTTGAGCTGCTCGTCAGGTCCGAGGCCCCCACCCTCGAAGGTCGCTTCTCGTCCGATCCAGAGGCCGGAGCCTTCTACGCCACCAGCACGGATCGAAACGCGCTCGATGACCTGGCTGTCCTGCTCCACGCCGTCGCGGCTGACGGGCACCGCCTGCGGCGGCTCGTGAAGTTCGCCGAGGCCAACGGTTTCGAATTTGACGACTGAGCGCGGCGCTAGTCGCGCGGGAAGTAACGGTCCAGCTCGTCGGTGCGGAACGTGCCGGCCGGGTCGACCTCGCGGAGCAGGGCGCGGAAGTCGTCGTACCGGGGATAGCTGGCGGCCGGGTCGCGGGCGAAGAGCTTGCCCCAGTGCGGGCGCGGCGCGAACGGAGCCAGCCGCTCCTCCACCTCGGCCAGCACCGGCGCCACCGCCACCGGGTCACCGATCCAGGTGAAGTGGAAGGCGACGCTGTCCCGCTCGTAGTTGGGGCTCAGCCAGAGCCGGTCGGCGGCGATCGTCCGTAGCTCGCAGATCTGCAGCACGGCGGCGATCCGCGCGGCGGCCGGCTCCAGGGCGGCCAGCGCCGCGCCGGCGTCCGCGCGGCCGACGTGCCACTCGGACTGCAGCTCGTCGCCGCTGCTCGGGGTGAACCCGAGCCGGAAGTGCGGCAGCCGCTCATGCCACGGCCCGGCCTCGCCGAGCTGGACGGTGCAGTTCTGCGCCGGCATGCCGGGCACCGGGTGCACCGGCGCGTCGGCGGCGACCGTGTCCAGCCAGTCCGCCGGGGGTGGCGGCTGGTCGGCGCGCTGCTTGAGCCACACCTGGTCGAGCCGGTCCGAACGCCAGTCGGTGAAGACGCTCGCGCTGTACGCCCCGTCCAGCGCGGCGTCCAGCGCCGCCCGGGGCAGGCCGAGCCGGACGTACTGCCGGAGGTCGAAGGTGGGCAGCACGTCCAGGGTGACCCGGCTGACCACGCCCAGCGCGCCCAGGTTGACCACCATGCCGGCGAACCGGGGGTCGGCGCGGTCCACGGTGAGCAGGTCACCGTCGGCGGTGACCAGCTCCAGGGCGGCCACGGCGGTGGCCAGGTTGCCGTTGGCCCGGCCGGAGCCGTGGGTGGCGGTGGCGACCGCGCCGGCCACCGAGATGTGCGGCAGCGAGGCGAGGTTCGCCAGCGCGTACCCGTCGGCGTGCAGCCGGGTCGCGACGTCGCCGTAGCGCAGGCCGGCGGTGACCGTGACGGTGCTCCGGTCGCGGTCGAGCGCCACGGCGGGCGGCAGGCCGGCCACGGAGATCAGGTCGCCGGTGGTGTCGCCGATCCGGTTGAAGGCATGGCCGGTGCCGACCGCGCGGACCCGCTCGGCACCGGCCACCAGCCGGCGCAGCTCGTCCACGCTGGCCGGTCGGTGCCGGCGGGCGGCCCGGTAGTGGACGTTGCCGGCCCAGTTGCGGCCCACGGCGGGCTCCGGCGTCTCGGCGGTGGTCGGCGGGCGGGATGCGGCGGCGTCGGTCACGCGGAGGTCGTCCGATCGGTCGGCGTGTCAGTGTCGGTCAGGGCGGCGCAGAGCGCGTCGAGCGCCTGCTCCACCTGGTCAATCTGGTAGCCCCGGAGCGCCACCAGCAGGCCGGCGGCGCGCGCCTGCTCGATCTCGGCCCGGGCGGCCAGCCGCCGGGCCGGATCCGCCGAGGCGAGCGCCGCCCGGCCGAGGGCGACCAACCGGTCCACCGCGCGGGCATCGTACCCGCGCAGCCCGACGGTGAAGTCGATCCCGGCACCGCTGCGCAGCGCCGCCACGGGACCCCGGGCGTCGGTGAAGCGCCCGCCGGACCAGCGGGTCAGCGCCGCCGCCACCTCGTCCGGGCTCTCCCGTACCTGGGTCAGGTCGAGCAGTTCGACGGCGGCGCGCCCGTCGCCCGGGTAGCGGGCGGTGGCAGGGGCCGCCGGCGGGCCGGCTGCCGCGGGCAGCCCGAGCAGGCGGCCCGCGTCGTCGAGGGCGAGCGCCTCGAACTGCTCCCACCGGTACGTCCCGCGCAGCCCTGGTCGCCGCACCACCAGCCCGTCCGGCCCGATCCCGAAGCGGAACGGCCGCAGCGCGTTCACCAGCACCGCGCCGCCGACCAGGATCGCGCCCACGGCCACCAGCAGGCGCAGCAGTCCGCTGTCGGCCAGGACGAGGACCATCAATCCGCCCACCACGCAGGCGTTCGCCAGCGGCAGGGCCCCTCGGCTCCGGTGCAGCTCCACGTCTCATCCCGTCGTCGGCGCCGGTCGTCCGGGTGCATCATCCGTCAAGCTGTCAAACCGCGTGTGCCCCGGCCCCGCCCGGGGCAGGCTGGGCGGATGAGCAGCTACCGTCACCCGGCCCCGCACCGCGAGGCGCGCCCGTCCGGCGAGGACCCGAAGCCGACCGCACCGGGCCCGGGAAGGACCCGGGCCACGGCTCCGGCCCCGGCACGGACGCCGGAGCCGACCGGGACAGGCTCCGTCCGGGCCACGACTCCGGCCCCGCCGCCGACGCCGGAGCCCACCGGGACGGGCCCCGCCCGGGCCACGACTCCGGCCCCGGCACGGACGCCCGAGTCCACCGGGACAGGCCCCGCCCGCGCCGCGACTCCAGCCCCGGCACGGACGCCCGAGTCCACCGGGACAGGCCCAGCCCGGGCCACGACTCCGGCCCCGCCGCCGACGCCGGAGCCCGCGCCGGCGCCGAAGCCCGGCCCCGGCCCCACGCCCCGGACCTAGAGCTGGCGCAGCACCTCGGCGGCGATCAGCTCCAGGTGGTCCAGGTCGGCCAGGTCGAGCACCTGGAGATAGACCCGCTGGCTGCCGACCTCGGCGTACCGGCCGAGCTTGTCGACGATCTCGGCGGGCGTACCGGCGAGACCGTTCTCCCGCAGCTCGGCCGGCTCGCGGCCGATCGCGGCGGCCCGGCGGGCCACCTCGGCCTCGTCGCGCCCGCAGCAGACCACCGCTGCGTGCGACCAGATCATCGTGCCCGGGTCGCGGCCGATCTCGACGCAGGCGGCCCGGACCCGGTCGAAGACGGCGGTCGAGTCCGCCGGCGGCACGAACGGCAGGTTGAACTCGTCGGCGTACCGGGCGGCGAGGCGGGGGGTCCGCTTCGGACCGGTGCCGCCGAGCAGGATCGGCGGGCGCGGCTGCTGCACCGGCTTGGGTAGCGCCGGCGAGTCGCTGACCGGGTAGTGCTTGCCGGGGAAGTCGAAGGTGCTGCCGGCCGGCGTCTCCCAGAGCCCGGTGATGACCGCGAGCTGCTCCTCCAGCCGGTCGAAGCGCTCACCCACCGAGGGGAACGGGATGCCGTACGCGGTGTGCTCCTCGGCGAACCAGCCGGCCCCGAGGCCCAGCTCGACGCGGCCGCCGCTCATCTGGTCGACCTGGGCCACGGTGATCGCGAGCGGGCCGGGCAGCCGGAAGGTGGCGGCGGTCATCAGGGTGCCCAGCCGGATCCGGCTGGTGTCGCGGGCCAGGCCGGCGAGGGTGGTCCAGGCGTCGGTCGGGCCCGGCTCGCCGCCCACCGCGCCCATCTTCAGGTAGTGGTCGGAGCGGAAGAAGGCCCCGAAGCCGGTCTCCTCGGCCTGCCGGGCCACGGCGAGCAACTGGTCGTAGCTGGCGCCCTGCTGAGGTTCGGTGAAGATCCGCAGTTCCATGCCCCGAGCATAGGCAGCGCCCCGTTCCGGCTACCGGCAAGGAACGGGACCCGCTCGACACCTCCGGCGGGTGAGGGTGGCCAGCACGATTCGCACCTCATTGCGCAGCTCGCTCGCTACATTCCTTGACAGGCATATGACTAACAAGGCATATTGTGCGGGTGCCTGTTGACGCCTTCGCCGTGCTGGCCGAGCCCACCCGGCGCCGCATCCTCGACCGGCTGCGCCGCGCCGAGAGCAGCGTCGGCGACCTCGTCGACGCGCTGGGGATGAGCCAACCGGCCGTCTCCAAACACCTGCGGGTGCTCCGCGAGGCCGGCCTGGTCACCTGCCGCACCGCCGCCCAGCAGCGGATCTACCGGGTCGACGTCCGGCCGCTGCGGGCCGTGGACGACTGGCTCGGGCCGTACCGGCGGATGTGGGCGGCGCACCTCGACGCCCTGGAGCACCATCTCGACAGTCAGGAGTGACGATGGACCGCGACAGCTTCCGACCGGGTCCGCTCGCCCACGTCGGCTGGGAACCCGCCGGCGACCGGTGGGACCTGGTCCTCGTCCGGGACCTGCGGCACCCGCCGCAGCGGGTGTGGGCCGCGCTGACCGAGCCGGACCGCCTCGCCCAGTGGGCGCCCTTCCTGGCCGACCGCGACCTGAGCACGCCGGGAGGCGTCACGTTGCGCACCGTCGACGGGGACCAGAGCTGGCCCGACGCGGCGACCGTCCGCCGCGCCGAGCGCCCCACCCTGCTCGAATACACCTGGGGCGACGGGCTGCTGCGCTGGGAGTTGGACGAGACCCCGACCGGCACCCGGCTGACCCTGCGGCACCGCATCGCCGACCCCACCCTGGGCGCGAGCATGGCCGCCGGCTGGCACCTCTGCCTGGACGTCGCCGGCCACCTGCTCGACGGCGACCCGGTCGGCCCGATCCGCGGCGCCGAGGCGAAGGAGTTCGGCTGGGCCGAGCTGCACACCGCGTACGCCGAGCGCCTGGACCAGCCGGAGCCCTGACCCGGACGGCCCGCGACGCCCGACCACCCCTCCCCCCGCAGGGCGGGTCGGCGACTCCGGCGAACACCATGCCGCAATCGGGGGCACCCGGCGTCAGGGAAGGGCCGACATGCCGCAACCCGGGATGGATCATCCCCCGGCCCGGCCCGGCCCAGCGCGCGCCGCCCGAGGCAGGCGGCGACGACCCGCCGGCCAACGCCGCCGACCCGGCCCGACATGCCGCAAACGGGGGCATCCAACGCCGAGGAAGGGCCGACTTGCCGCAACCCGGGGTGGATCATCCCCCGGCCGGGCCCGGCCCGGCCCGCGCCGCCCGAGGCAGGCGGCGACGACCCGCCGGCCAACGCCGCTGGCCCGGCCCGACATGCCGCAAACGGGGGCATCCAACGCCGAGGAAGGGCCGACATGCCGCAACCCGGGGTGGATCATCCCCCGGCCGGGCCCGGCCCGGCCCAGCCCAGCCCGGCCCGGCGCGCGCCGCCCGAGACAGGCGGCGACGACCCACCGGCCAACGCCGCTGGCCCGGCCCGACATGCCGCAAACGGGGGCATCCAACGCCGAGGAAGGGCCGACATGCCGCAACCGGGGTAGATCATCGCCCCGGTCCGACGTGGTGCCTGGCCGCCGACAGCCGGCAGGCAAGCGTGGAGCTCCGCCGCCGCCCGCAACCCGCAGCCCGGGCGATGGCCACCGGCGCGGCCAGGCCGGCCGGGTGGCAGGACGGCCGGATGGCGGGACGGCCGGATGGCGGGACGGCCGGATGGCGGGACGGCCGGATGGCGGGACGGCCGGGTGACGGACGGCCGGTTCCCGGTGACGGGTCAGGCCGCTGGCAGCTCGGGCAGGGTGATGGCGCCGGCCGCTGCCCGGATCGGCTCGGTGATACGGCGGATCATCCGCTCCCGGCCCGGCAGGTGCGGCATCATCCGCAGCATCAGCGTCTGGAACCGGATGGCGGCGGCCGAGCCGAGCACCATGCCCTTGAGGTTCCGCTCCGCGAGCTGCTGGTTCGCCGCCACGAACGGCCGCATCCGGCGCTCGTACCCGGCGAACCCGGCCGCCGGGTCGCCACCGGCCTCGACCAGCGACGACGCCAGCGCGTACGCCCCGACCAGGCCGAGGCTGGTGCCCTGGCCGGAGGCGGGTGAGGCGGCGTACGCGGCGTCCCCGACCAGCCCGATCCGCCCGGTCGACCAGCCCTCCATCCGCACCTGGCTCATCGAGTCGAAGTAGAGGTCCGGGGCGTCCGCCGCCGCGGCCAGCAGCTCCGGCACCTGCCAGCCGGCCCCGGCGAACGCCCGGGTCAGCGCGGCCCGCTGCGCGTGGACGTCCCGGCGGTCGGGCTCCTCGGCGGGTGACGGGAAGAGGAAGATCGCCCGCGCGTCCGGGGCCCCGGCGGTGCGGTAGACGCCGACCGTGCGTCCGGGGGCAGGGTGCATCAGCTCGACGCGCTCCTCGGCGTACCGGGCCGGGACGGTGCAGATGGCGATGTGGTGCCCGAGCGGGCGCAGGTAGGCCGATTCCGGCCCGAATGCCAGCCGGCGGACCGCCGAGTGCAGCCCGTCGGCACCGATCACCAGGTCGAAGCGGCGGCTGCGGCCACGGGCGAAGGCGACCTCCACCCCGTCGGCGGCGGGGGTCAGCACGGTGATCGAGTCGTCGAGAAGGTATTCGACGTCGGGGGTGGCGTCGACGAGGATCCGGGCCAGGTCGCCGCGGAGGATCTCCAGGTCGTCGCCCTCCCGTCCGCCGAAGAGCGCGGCGTCCATGGTGGCCAGTTGCCGGCCGCCGGCGTCGACGAAGCGGGCCAGTCGCATTCCGGTGTCGTGCCGGGCGACCCGCTCGCGCAGCCCCATCCGGTCCAGCACGGTGAGCGCCGCGCCCCGGACATCGACCTTGTAGCCGCCGTGCCGCAGCGCCGGGGCGCGCTCGACGACGGTGGGACGGAAGCCGTGGCGGCGCAGCCACCAGGCGAGCGCGGGGCCGGCGACACCGGCGCCGGAGATCAGGACATCGGTCATGCCAGCGACGGTACAGACGTGTTAGACGCTTGTGCAAGACGCTTGTTCAAGGATTCCGGTACCCTGATCCGCATGGGAAACCGGGAGGACCTGCTGGCCGGCGCGAAGCGCTGCCTGATGGAGAAGGGGTACGCGGCCACCACGGCGCGCGACGTCGCCACCGCCGCCGGCACCAGCCTGGCCGCCATCGGCTACCACTTCCGCACCACGAAGGCGCTGCTCAACGAGGCCCTCTTCGAGGCCGTGGCGGAATGGGGCGAGGAGTTGAGCCGGGCGCTCACCGACGACGCCGCCGGGGCCGACGCGACGCCGGAGCAGCGGTTCGAGGCGGCCTGGGAGCGGATCATCGAGTCCTTCGCCCGGCTCCGCCCGCTCTGGACCATCCAGTTCGAGCTGATCGGGCAGCGGGAGCAGGCACCGGAACTGCGGGCGGCATTCGCCGCGGTGAACCGGCAGGCCCGGCTCGGCCTCGCCGAGATCTTCCACCGGCTCGACCCGGCCGCCGACGAACCCACCGCGCTGACGCTGGGCGCCTTCCACCAGGCGTTGATCGGCGGGGTGGCCGCCCAGTGGCTGCTCGATCCGGAGGCCGCCCCGACAGCGGCCGAGCTGACCCGGGCGCTCCGCGCGGTGGCGGCCGGCTTTTCCACCCCGCCGGCCTGACCCGGTCCGCGCGGCCGGGCTTCCACCCACCTGACTGACCAGTCCGCGCGCCGGGCTTCCACCCACCAGACTGACCAGTCCGCGCGCCGGGCTTCCACCCACCAGACTGACCAGTCCGCGCGGCCGGGCTTCCACCCACCAGACTGACCAGTCCGCGCGCCGGGCTTCCACCCACCAGACTGACCCGGTCCGCGCGGCCGGGTTCCCACCCCACCGGCCGACCGGTCCGCGACCGCGTTCGACCCTCCGCGAACCGGCACTTCCGCCGTCCGCCGGGACCGGCCGCCGGGGGCCTGCCGGCCGGCCCCGCGCGTCAGACGTACGGCTTGGTGGCGTACGCGGCCCGCAGCGCGGCCAGCCCGCGGGCCTTCGGGTTGAGGGTGCCCCAGCTCGAGTTGAAGTAGTTGGTCCGGACGATCCGGGGGCCCCGCTCGCCGTTGAGCCGGGCGATCGCCGCCGGCACGGTGGCGATCCAGGCGGCCTGGTCGGGGAACTCGGCTACCCGCACCCCCCACTCGGCGATGAGCACCGGGCGGGAGAGCGCCACCGGCCCGAGGTCGGCCACCGCCCAGTCCCTGGTGCGGCGGAACCGGGCCAGCGCCGTGTGGCTCGGGTCGGTGGCGTAGACGTTCCACTGGAGGAAGTCGAGCCTGGCCATCAGCGCCTCGGGGTGGGTGCGCTGCCAGGCGGCCCGGTCGAAGCCGCCCGAGCCGATCGAGAAGGTGGTGCCGGCGGGCAGCGGGCGCGCCTTGAACCAGTTCACGATGTAGGTCATCGCCTGCACCGCCCGCGCGTCCGACTGCGCCCAGTCGTACGCCACGCCGGCCTCGGTGGTGCCGAACTCGTGGTCGGTGTCCAGTTCGGAGGCGAGCTGGATGTTGACCGGGAAGCCGAGGCCGCGGTACTGGGCCAGGGTCCGGGCGAAGAGCCCGTCGCAGAGCCCGGCGAGGACCTGCCCGTACCCGTACGCCCGGGGCCAGGTCGTCCCGGGCCGCTGCTGGATGGTCATTGCCGGGGCCGGGACGGTGTAGCCCGTGCCGTCCACCGTGAAGCTCTGCGGCCCGATGCCGGCCGCCCCGTAGTGCTTCAGCTCCAGCACCAGGTTGACCGCCACGCCGTCGCGGCCCAGGACGGTCAGCCAGGTGTTGTTGTAGCCGGGGAGGACGTAGCCGTCGGCGAAGCTGCGGTACTGGGTGAGGGAGCGGAAGTTGCCGCCGGCGAGGTCGGCCGTCGGGTCGGCGTTGCCGGCGAGGTAGTAGCCGCCCAGCACCGGCGGGGCGATGCGGTAGTCGGCGGTCGCGGTGGCGGCGTGCCCGGCCCGGTCCCGCACGGTGACGGTGACCTGGGGCATCAGGCCACCGCCCGGTAGACCGCCACCGAGCCGGTGTCGGAGAGCTTGGTCCAGGTGCGGCCGGCGTCGTCGCTGACGGTGATCGCCAGGGGGTCGATCACGGCGGTCGCCCGGACCGGGGCACTGCTGTTGCCCTGCGCGTCGGTCACCACGACGGTGACGGTGAGGGCCCTGGTGTCCGGGTCGGCGTAGCTGACCGTCAGGGTCATCTGGTCGCCCGGGGCGTAGGTCGCGGCGTTGAGGCTGGCGGTCACGGTGGGAGCGGCCATCTCCGCCCCCTCCTTCCTTGCGCTTGCGCCCGGCGCGCACGCCGGAGCGCCGGCCGGCCCGTCCGGGCTGGCGCCCGGCCGCGGCTCGGTCCGGAGGTGGTGACGTCCTTGTCCTGGCGTTGGCTGGCACCGCCGGCCCGGGCGGTGTCGCCGGGCGCGAACGCCGGTCGCGCGGCGGGCCGGGCGAGGACCAGGCCCGCCGGCGGCGGCGCGGCCGCGCTCGGCTGGGGCGGCGTCCGGTGCCGGCAGGCAGTGCCGCCGGGCCGGAGGGATGGGATGTGGCCCGCCATCCGCAGCCTCTTCACCTGCATAAACAATGCGCCGGGAGCGGGCCGGGCGTCCTGTCGGCCATCCGTCCGGCGGGTTGTCCTCGATCCGGTTGCGCAGCGCCGGCGAGTCGCCCCTCGCGCGACGGTGCGGGCGCACCGGGAGGCGGTGACCCCGCCTCAGCGGGTGCGGCCGCCGTCCGCGCGCCAGCGCAAGAGCCGGGCGGCGAGGCTGACCACGAGGCTGCCGGCCGCCGTCCCGATCAGCACCAGCGCGGCGCCCACCACCCACAGCCCGCTGTCGTCGGTTGCCGCGGCGTGCACGCCCCAGGCGGCGGTGAAGGCCACCGTCATCACCGGCACCACCAGCCACGGGCCGAGCCACCACCCGCCGAGCGCGGCGACCAGCACGAGGGTGAGCACGCAGCCCGCCACCTGCCAGACCGCGTACGGGCCGCTGGTCGCGCCGGTCTCCGGGTCGACCCGGTAGCCGGTCTCCCAACTCAGCCAGGCGAGCCAGCTGCCCACGGTCGCCGCCGCCAGGAGCAGGCCGCCGAGCACCGAACGGGTACCCCTCGTCATGGTCACGGCCCGATCCTTCCCTCCCCGCCGGGCGGGCGGATGAGCCGGGGTACTCAGGAGGCGGTCAGCGCCCGCCGTGGATCGACCAGGCGCGGGCGGTCGGCCGGATCGTCCCGGGGCACCGCGGCCGACGTTCCGCCAGCGGCCGGCTGCGCCGCGGCGGATCAGCCGAGCCGGTCCAGCCAGCGGCGGGCGTCCGCCAGTCCCTTCTCGTTCTGCGCGTGGCTGGCGATGCCGGTCAGGTCACCGGTGGCCAGCCGCCGCGCGAAGTAGTCCGCCTGCACCGCCCAGCGGAACCGGAGCAGGGTCGCCAGGGCGTGCTCCACTTCGGCTCGTCCCACCGTCCGGCTCGACAGGTACGCCTCGACCAGCCAGTCGGCGCGGCGCGGGCCGCCGACGTACATCACCGCGGAGGCGAGGTCGTAGAGCAGCGGGCCCCGCGTCGCGGTACTCCAGTCGATCAGGCCGCAGCTGCCGGTGCCCCGGTCCAGCCGGAAGGCCTCCGGAGCCGGGTCGGTGTGCAACAGGCCCCAGGAGAGGGCCGCGGGATCAAGCGCGTCGTAGTCCTGTACGGCCGCGGCCACGGCCGCCCGGATCCAGGGGCGGATGGCCAGGTGCGGGGCCTGGACGTCGATCCAGTGGAAACCCTCGACGTCCTCGACCGAGCTGTCCCGGAGCACCTGGTGCACCCGGCCGAGAGTCCGGCCGATCACCCGCTGGTCCTCGGGAGTGCTGCTGGACAGTTCCTCCCCCTCGACCCAGCGCAGCAGGGCGAGCGGAAACCCGTCCAGTTCCGTGACGACGTCGCCGTGCCGGGTGGCCACCGGCGCGCCCGCTGGCACACCCGCCCGCTCCACCTGAGCCGCCACCGTGAGCCCGCCCACCAGGGATCGCCGGGAGTCGTGCCTGACCGCCTTGGCGACCCATCGCCCTCCGCGAGCGGTGACCAGCCAGGTCGCCGAGTTCATGCCGCCGTTGTGCGTCGTCACGGTCGCGCCGGTGAGGTACCACTCGGCCGCCAGACAGGAACGGACCCGCTCCTCATCGATCACGCGGCGAAGTACAGCAGCGGCAGGGGTGGCCGACTACCGGTTTTCGGGTTGCGCCGCCGGTTCTGCGCAACCGGAGGTGGACGGCACCGCCGCCTGCCCTGGGCCCGGACCCGGTTCGAGGAGTGACCCACCCGACAGAACGTCGGACGGACCAACGATCCGAGTTATCGTTGGCCCCACCAACGAATGGAGGACCGAGATGTCACCCGTGACCGACCGCGCCGAGATCGCCGAGCTGGTCGCCCGGCTCGCCTGGGCCCTGGATGAGCGACGCTTCGACGACCTGCGGACCGTCTACGCCCCCGACGCCCGGACCAGCAGCCCGCGCGGCACCCTGGCCGGACTCGACGAGATCGTCGAGGTGCTGCGGCGGACCAGCCCGGAGGAGGAGCTGACCCAGCACCTCAACAGCGACGTCGTGATCGACCTCGACGGCGACCGCGCCGAGATCGGCGCCCACCAGCTCGTGTACTTCTACCGTGCGGGCGCGGCGCCGCACCGCAGGGCCGGCGTCCGGACCCGGTACACGGCCGTCCGCACGCCGGCCGGCTGGCGCCTCGCGCAGGCGGACATTTCCCCGCTCTGGCAGCACACCGCCTGACAGCCCCGACCTCCGCGGGGTGCCCTCCACCGGACGAGGCCGGGCCGGACCGCCCCGCCGGAGGAGGTCCGGGGCGCCCCGCCGGGGCCGGGAACCGGGGCGCCCCGACAGACGAGGGCCGGGCAAGGAGGCGGCGCGGCTGGCCGCGGAGGTGGCCGAGCTGGGGCCGGATCGGGGCGCCCCGCCGGACGAGGGCCGGGCCGGGGTCCGCGACGGCCGCCACGCGGGCGGCGTACCCGGACACCGGCCCGGGCCACGACGGACACCCCGCGGCCGGTCACGACCCTGGCGCGGGGCCCGGCGGGCGGTGTCCCGGCGGGCCGCTCCCGCCGCAGGCCCGGAAAAGCCGGTTGCGCCGGTGATCGCGGCCCTGATGGGGTGTTGGCTCGCCGCCACCACCGGATGGAGCACCACATGCTCGCTGGAGACCTCGTTCGGTTACGACCCATGGAGCCGCACGACGCGGAAGCCCTGTGGCGCTGGAACAACGACCCCGAGGTGATGCGCTGGCTCGACGACGGATACCCGGAATCCCTGGCGCAGGTGACCGCACGATACGAGCAGCGCGAGCGCAACTCGTACGAGCAGGTGCTGCTCGGGGTCGAGACGCTGGCGGAGCAGCGGCTGATCGGCCTGGTGAAGCTCGGCGACGCTCGGCCGGAGACCGGCGAGGCCGAACTGGACATCTATCTCGGCGAGAAGGACTGCTGGGGACGCGGTTACGGCACCGAGGCGACCCGGCTGATCTGCCGGTACGGTTTCGACAAGATGCGCCTGCACCGGATCACGCTGTGGGTCGCGGATCAGAACGCCCGGGCCATCCAGGTCTATGAGAAGGTCGGCTTCGTCGTGGAGGGTCGGGCCCGCGAGTCGTTCCGGCGCGACGGCAGGTGGCACGACATGATCATGATGGGACTGCTGGAAGGCGAACTTCGCGCCGAGTGACGGCGGACGGCCGAGCGGCATGGGAGCAGCTGATGACCATCGATGAGACGCTGGCACGGATCAACGAGGGGGTGCAGCTTCATCATCAGCAGGGCCAGCGCGAAGCCGCGCGCGTACTGTTCGCGCGGATCTGGGCCGAGATCGGCGGCGAGCAGGGTGATCCGCTGCATGTCTGCGTCCTCGCGCACTCGATGGCGGATGTGCAGGACGACGTCCGCCAGGAGTTGATCTGGGATCAGCGCGCGCTGGCGGCGGCCGACCTGCTCACCGACGAGCGGGTCGCGCGGGCCGGGGTGCCGATGACGGTGGCCGCCCTGTATCCGTCGCTGCATCTCAACCTGGGCGAGTGCTACCGCCGGTTGGGCGATCTCGACCGCGCCCGCGAGTGCCTGCGACGGGCACAGGCGGGCATGGGCGCACTCGGTGAGGACGACTACGGGCGGCTGATCAAGCGCGGCCTGGATCTGCTGGCGCAGCAGTTGACCCCCAGGTAGGAGCCCGCCTCGTAGAGGGCCAGCCGGCAGGTGACGGTTGGCCCTCTACGCGCGTGTCCGGCTCGCTCCACCATCCGACGCGGGCGGCCGAGGTCCGGCTCCGGTTTCGCACCCGTCGACCGAGCGCCGTGGCACCGCCACTGACGCCGGTGCAGAGGTCACGGGCGTCCCCGCCCCGGTCGCGGCCAGCCGTACCCCCGGAATTTTTCCGACGGCCCGCCGGTATAGTTGCCGACGCACCGTCGAATAAATCCGGCTGGAGGATGCATGTTCTTGGCTCTGCGCGAGCTCCGCTTCGCGCGCTGGCGGTTCACCCTCATGGGTAGCGTCGTCGCCCTCATCGCGGTACTGGTGGTGTTGCTGTCCGGGCTCTCCTCGGGCCTGGTCAACGACGGTGTCTCCGGCCTCCAGCGGCTGCCGGTGACCGCCTTCGCCTTCGCCCACGACACCAAGCTGGACTCGGCGTTCTCCCGCAGCGTGGTGGACCGGAAGCAGCTCGATCAGTGGCGTCAACAGCCGGGCGTACGGGACGCCACCCTCTTCGGCAACCTGCTGGTCAACGCCCGCAGCAACCGGGACGTACCCATCGACCTGGCCATGTTCGGGGTGGAACCGGACTCGTTCCTGGCGCCGCCGGTCGCCGAGGGCGCCGGACTGGGCGACCCGAACGGCATCGTGGTGTCCCGGACCGCGCTCGACGCCGGCCTGCGGGTCGGCGACACCGTGGTCATCGACCGGATCGGCACCCGGTTCACCGTGGTCGGCGCCACGTCGGACCAGCGCACCTACGGCCACGTCGACGTCGCCTACGTGCCGCTGGCCGCCTGGCAGCGCCTGCACCAGGGCGTCGGCCCCGGCGAGGAACTGCGCGCCTCGGCGGCCAACGAGGCCACCGCGATCGCCATCCGGTCCGACGGGGACCTCGACCTCGCCGCCGGCGACGCCGCGGCCGGCACGACCAGCTTCGACAAGGTCGACGCGTACGGGGGCTCGCCCGGCTACACCGCCGAAACCTCGACCCTGCAACTCATCCAGGTGTTCCTCTACGCCATCTCGGCCCTGGTCGTCGGCGCGTTCTTCACCGTCTGGACCATCAACCGCCGGCACGAGCTGGCGGTGCTGCGGGCGATCGGCGCGGCCCGGCGGTACCTGCTGCGCGACGGGCTGGTGCAGGCGCTGGTGGTGCTCGGCGTCTCGATCGGCGCGGGGATCGCCGTCGGCGTCGGGCTCGGCGGGCTGATCAGTGGCAGCGCGGTGCCGTTCGCCATCGAGGCGCCCGCGGTGCTGGTCGCCGGCGTCCTGCTGGTCCTGCTCGGCCTGGTCGGTGCGGCCGCCGCCATCGTCCGGATCGCGGCCGTCGACCCCCTCACCGCACTGGGAGCACAGCGATGAACAACCGTACCGGTCTGGACCTGTCCGGCGTGGTCGTCCGCCTCGGCGACGGTGACGCCATGGTCACCGCGCTGGACGAGGTGAGCCTGACCGTCGCCCCGGGCGAACTGGTGGCCGTCGTCGGGCCCTCCGGCGCGGGCAAGTCGAGCCTGCTCGCGGTGGCCGGCGCGTTGACCGTCCCGGAACGGGGAACGGTCACCGTCGACGGCCACGACATCGTCGGCATGACCGCCCGGCAACGGGCCGCGTACCGGCGCGACCACATCGGTTTCGTGTTCCAGAGCGGCAACCTGATCCCGGCGCTCACCTCGCTGGAGCAGCTGCAGCTGATCGCCAAGCTCAGCCCGCGCCGGGCCGACGGCCGTGGCGCCGCCGCGCTGCTCGCGGACGTGGGGATGGCGCACAAGGCCGACCGCCGGCCGCATCAGCTCTCCGGCGGCGAACGCCAACGGGTCGGCATCGCCCGCGCGCTGATGGGACGGCCCTCGTTGCTGCTGGTCGACGAACCGACCGCGGCGCTGGACCGGGCCCGCAGCCACGAGGTCGTGCAGCTGATCGCCCAGGAGACGAAGGAGGCCGGCGTCGCTACCGTTATGGTGACCCACGACCACGACGTGCTGGAACACTGCGACCGGGTGGCCGAGATGATCGACGGGCGGCTCTCGGCCGGCTGAGCGACGCGAGAGAGGAGGACCCGTGCCGCGCATCGACGCGCCGACGATCGCGGAGCACCGCGCGCATCGCCGCCGGGTCCTCCTCGACGCCGCCCGCGCCCTGCTGGTGGAGAACCCGCACGAGGCGCCGAGCCTCACGGCCGTGGCGGCCCGGGCGGGGTTGCCCCGTTCCTCGGTCTACGAGTACTTTCCGTCCGCCAAGGACATGCTGCTCGAACTGGTGCAGGAGGTCCTGCCGAACTGGTCACGCCGGGTCAACGCCGCGATGGACGCAGCCGGCACCCCGGGCGAGAAGGTGCTGGCGTACGCCACCGCGAACCTGCGCCTGGTCGCCGAGGGCGAGCACGCGCTCGCCACCGCGCTGATCCAGTCGGTGCCGGGCGATCAGGTCGACGCCAGCACCCAGCTCATGCACGACCAGATGAGCCAGCCCCTCTGCGCCGCCGTCGAGCAACTGGGCGTGCCCGACCCCGCCACCACGGCGCGCCTGATCAGCTCGGTCGTCTACACGGCCAGCCGCATGATCGAGGACGGCGCGGAGACGAGCGCCGTCGACGCGCGGGTCCGTGAACTCCTGGCCCCGTTCCTCCTCGGTCACGTCTAGCCAGCGGGACACCGCCGGAGGACACCGTCAGGAGGTGGCCGTCGGGATCAATCGCCATGCACCGACCTCCGCTCCGCTCTCGCACAGCAGGTATCGCCGACACGGCGTCGGAGCGTTCAGTGGGATTTTGCACTCTCAGTGCACTTGTCTGGGATGACCACGGAATCTAGCGTCACGCCATGGCTGATTCATGGACGTTCGCCGTCGCCCGCGATGACCTCGGTCGGACCACCGTCGTCGCCGGGGCGACCCCGCAGATCCGACCCGGTGAGGCGCTGCTGCGGGTGGAACGGGTCGGGCTGACCGCCAACAACGTGACCTACGCGGTCCTCGGTGAATCGATGCGGTACTGGCAGTTCTTTCCGGCCGAGCCGCGTGGGCTGAGCCCGGAGTGGGGCCTCGCGCCCCTCTGGGGCTTCGCCGAGGTGGTCGAATCAGCCGCCCCCGGCGTCGAGGTGGGGATGCGGGTCTACGGCTACCTTCCGCCGGCCGGCCATCTGGTGGTGCGGCCGGAGCGGGTTGACCCGACCGGGTTCCGTGACGGCAGCGCTCACCGTGCCGACCTGCCGTCGCCGTACAACGTCTACCGGTCGACCGCGAACGATGCCGCGTACCGCGCCGACCAGGAGGACCTGCTGGTGCTGTACCGGCCGTTGTTCTTCACCTCCTTCATGTTGGCTGACCAGGTCATCGACAACGACTTCTACGGGGCGCGGCAGCTGGTCCTCTCGTCGGCCTCCAGCAAGACCGCGTACGCCGCCGCCTTCGAGTTGCGGGGTCGCGGACCACGGCTGATCGGCCTCACCTCGCCCGGCAACGTGGCCTTCACACGGTCCCTCGGCAGCTACGACGACGTCCTGCCGTACGACGAGGCCGCCGACCTGGAGGCGGTGCCGACGGTCTATCTCGACCTGTCCGGAGCCCCGGCGACGCGGGTGGCCCTGCGCGAACACCTCGGAGAATTGCTCGTGCGTGACATTGCCGTCGGCCTGACCAACCAGATCCCGAACGCGGACGCGGCGGGCGAGGTGTTCTTCGCGCCCGTGCAGATGCGCAAACGGCGCCAGGACTGGGGTCGCGACGGCCTGGACCAGCGCTTCGCCGACGCCTGGCGGCGATTCGCCGACGCGGCGGGAGCTTGGCTCGAGGTACGAGCCGGTGCAGGTCCGGAAGATCTCCGGCGCTTCTGGCTGGACGTCTACCACGGCCGCAGCGAACCGCGCACCGGCCACATCGTCCGGTTCTAGTGGCGCTCTTGTGAGGTCGAGTCGATGCAGTCTTGGCGGTACTGATGGCTGTACGAGGAGGCGAGGGCGTCGGAACGAAGCTTGACGCCGTTCGCCCGGGCCGTCGTCAGCAGGGCTGAGCAGGGCGTTTCCGTGGTGGGCCGGAGGTACCACCATGCGAACCACACCGTCACGATCGCCGGTGAGCCGTTGCCGCTGCGTCTGCACATTTACCAGAGCCTTATGAAGGCTCGATGACGGGCCTACGAGTCGTCGAAGACGTCGTCGAGCACGAGTCTTGCCCGGCCGGGAACCTCCTCCTCCGGGAAGATTTCCGCGCACAGGGCGAGGACCTGCTCCGCGCTGGTCAACCTGAGGTGGTCGACCAGGAAGCGGATGTCCTCGGCGTCCCGCCGTCGTGCGGCAAGCACCTTCATGGCCAGCAGATGCTCCGGAGACGCCGCCGCCACCCGCAGGCCGGGGTGATCGAAGACGCGCGGAGCCGTCGCGTCGCCTCCCGGGGCGACATAAGCACTCGCCTGCTCGTTGAGCCACCAGTGCGGCAGGCCGAGTTCATCCGCTACCGCGCGAGCCTCGTCGAGCACAATGCCATGGGGTTGGAACACCGCGTCGATGTCCCGAGTAGCCCGTCGGGCGTCGTAGGCCAGAGCCATCGCCGCCCCGCCGAAGATGTAGAGGTCCGCGACCACACCTCGCCTCGCCAGCCGGTCCCCGAGCCGGCGGAAGGCATCCTCGATCGCCGTGCGGTCCAGCAGTGGATCGTTGATGCTCACGCGACGTTCAACTCCTGCGCCGACACGTACACGCCCCGACGACGGAATGCTGCTGGCGCGTGTACCACCGCGTCGACCCGGGCGGCACGGGTGTTGAACGGAAACCAGAACCGCCGCAGCGACCGCGTCTCGACCCACGGTGGCGCACCCCGCCCGTCCTTGGCGGCCAGGTGCTCCGTCAACGCCGCGAGGAATACGTCCCAGCGCTCGTCGCCGGTGGACGTTGGTTCCTGGCCCAGTAGACCGGCGCGTATCTCGGCCGGCTCCCAGCGGTACTCCTCAAGGAACTCCGCCACCAACCGCCACCGTCGCGTCTCGTCGGACCCGACGAGCAGATCCCCTAGGCGTGCCACGGTCATCGGTTCATACCTCGCGGCGCGATTCCTCATTCCCTCGACGCTAGTACATTCGGC
This sequence comes from Micromonospora sp. HK10, assembly GCF_000982955.1. Taxonomy (GTDB): domain Bacteria; phylum Actinomycetota; class Actinomycetes; order Mycobacteriales; family Micromonosporaceae; genus Micromonospora. The sequence goes on from NZ_KQ058902.1 coordinate 38,743, forward strand.
GGCGCATCCGTAGCCAGCCACAGCCCGATTCGGGCAGCCAACCAGAGCATCACGACGCGCTGCGGCCGACTGGTTCGCACGCAAGATCAACAAGGTGGGCCGGAGGTACCACTATGCGAACCAAACGGCGACCATTGCCGGTGCCCCGTTACCCCTGCCGCGAACGAGAACGCTGGCAGGTAGGGCTGCGTCGTGACGAACTATCGCATGCGGCGCGTCGGAGGACGCCGCTCAGACCGCTCGGCCGCAACACTTCTTGTACTTGGCTGTCGATCCGCACCAGCATGGGGAGTTCCGCGGTGGCGGCCACGCGATGGTGTGCTCCTCGGGAAGGGTCTCGCTGTAGCGGACCTTGAGCGCTGGATCGAGAGGCGACTCGCCGGTCCGGTCCGCGAACTCACAGAGATCGGCGACAGTTGCCGGCGCCACCCGAATGGCTGGCACACCGCCGTTCGCCAACTCACGCCACCGGCGCTCCGCAGCCTGATAGTGCTCGTCGTCCGTCGTGTCATGTTCCTGGGGCCACCGCCGTCGCGCCTCGGCCCGCTCCGGGCGCTGGAAGATCAGCATCCGCATCTGCCGTGGCACCCGTCCAGAGACCACGGCGTCCCGCACACCATCCACGTCGACAAGCCGCTGCCGCTGTGGCGGCACCGCCGGAGCCAGCTCATCGGTAGTGTCCGGCACCAGCCCCAGCTGCCGACGTACCTCACGACGACCGCGAATCATCACCGAAGACATCTGCATCCAGCCATCCGGGCCCTTCAGCGCCCGCGACTCCTCGGCGGACAGGCGGGCCACCGCCCGGTCGTACCAGCGCAACGCACCATGCAGGTCGCCTCGCTCGGCGAGCAGCTCGGCGACCAGCGTGCAGTGACCGTCATCCATCGCTGTGTGTGAGCCAGGCGATCCAGCACGACATACGCCTCATCGACGTCACCCTGCTCGAATCGCACCTCAGCGAGCTGCGCCATCCCGTAGCAGCCGTCCCCACCGCCGTCAGTGATCAGCCTGGTCAGCAGGTCGGCTGCTCGGTCGAACCGCCCAGCCCGACGCCATGCGTCGGCAGCCTCGAGCAGGATCTCACCTCGCTCGTCCGGATACCGCTCCACCTCAGCCTCAAGGGCTGCAGCCTCGTCAGCCACACTCATCGACGCGGCACCTACCGTACTGATTGCCTTGACACCATCGGGCACGCAGAGCCAGGGGCGTCAGGAGCGGTACACATCCCTTCGATGATCAATGTCCACAACGGTCACGATGCGGTTGTCGTCGTCGATGCGGTAGATGATCCGGTAAGTGCCTCGCCGGGCGCTGAACCGATCCGACAACGGCGGCAACAAACGCTTCCCGACCCGGTAGGGCTCTCGCACCAACGGCCCGGTCATGAACTCGTACGCGGCAATCACAACGGCCTCAGGCAACAGTTCGGCGAGCGCTCGACGGACGGTCGGCGTGGTGCGAAGCCCGTACGGATCTTCCAACGGCCGAGGGCTCACGCGGCCGAGGCGCGACGGGCGCGAATGGTCTCCGCAAGCTGGTCGGCGGACACCTCTTCACCTCGGGCCAGTTCCGCGTCGGAATCGGCCAGCCGCCGCAGGGTGTCCGCATCCCCGAGAACCGCGACGGTTTCCTCCAGACGCTCCAGGTCCTCCACCGACACCAGCACGGCGGACGGCCGGCCGTGCACCGTCACCGTCACCCGCTCGTGGTGGTCGTGCACCCGCCCCACCAGCTCAGAAAGCCGAGTCTTCACTTCCCCCAACGGCAGCGTCGTCATGGTCACAAGTATGACCAAAATCCGCTGGGGCGTCCACCGTTCCTCCAGACAACACGCCGATGGTTCGCATGGTGAACGCACGTCGCTAGGAAACGGCAGGTCAGAGAAATGTGTGGGGCGGACGGGACTCGAACCCGTGACCGATGGATTATGAGTCCACTGCTCTAACCCGCTGAGCTACCGCCCCGCTACCGCGCCGGATCGTAACCCGCTCAATGGATCACCGACCACCACCGAACGGGCCGCATCATGATTCGTTCGCCACGATGAGCAACGCGAGGATAACAGCGCGCCGCCCCGCAGCCGTCCCTTCAGGTGCGCAGCACCCGAGCCGTCCGGGTCAGCCCTCGCCGCGCAGCTCCGCGAGGACCGCGCCGACCGCCCGCCAGCCGCTGGCCAGCGCCCCCTGGATGGATGGGGTGTCGCGGTGGTCCCCGGCCACGAAGAGCCCGTCGCCGAGCGAGACCGGTTTGCGCAGCCGGCCCTGCGGCGGCGGCGCGGCGGGCAGGGCGTTCGGGACCGTGACGGTGGTCAGGTGGGTCCAGTCGGCGGTGGAACGGCCGTAGAGGCGGTCCAGTTCGCGGCGGATCACCGGCTCGGGCGGGGCCTGCGTCCCGACCACCGAGGTGGCCACCAGGTGCCGCCCGGCCGGGGCGTACGTGGGTGCGGCATTGCTGGCCACCACCGTGTTGGCGACCAGTTCCCGGCGGTCCCCGTCGAGCAGCAGGATCGGCTCGGTCAACGGCGGGGTGTCGGTGCTGTGGTAGTAGGTCGTGTAGCCGTGCATCCGTACCCGGGCCAGTCGGGGCAGCAGCGTGGCCGCCGCCGGCGGGTCCACGGCGACCACGACGGCGCGGCAGGCGATCTCCCCGGTCCGGGTACGCACCCGGCCGGGCGTGACCTCGACGACCGGGGTGCGCAGCTCGATCAGTTCGGCGGGCAGCGGGCCGGCGATGGCGCGGGGCAGCGCGGCCATCCCCTGGGCGGGCAGGCCGATCCGGCCCCGGGCGAAGGCGCGCAGGATCATCGCCAGGACGTGGCTGGAGGTGGCGAGTTCCCGGTCGAGGAGCACGCCGGAGAGAAACGGCCGGAGCAGTTCCTCGACGATGGCGCCGGAGAGGCCGGCCTGGCGCAGCGCGGCCTCGCTGGTCGTCTCGGGCGCGTTGAGCAGCTGGCCGATCGGCAGCACGGCGCAGCTGGTGGCGAAGCTGGCGAGCCGCAGCCGGTCGGTGAGCGAACCGACCCCGGCGGTGAGGGTCCCGGGTGCGCCGGCGAGGTCGCGCAGCGGGTTGACCAGCCGTTCGAGGCGGTCGGCGCGGCGGACCAGCACGCCGGAGGTGAACCAGCCGAGGTCCAGGGCGGCCAGGTCGAGCAGGCCGGTGAGGCGCGGGTAGGCGGTGTTGAGCACCTGGAAACCGCGGTCCAGCAGGTAGCCGTCGACCGCGTCGGTGGCGACCCGACCGCCGAGCCGGTCGCCGGCCTCGAGCAGCCGCCAGGGCACGCCGGCGCGGTGCAGGCGGCGCGCGGCGGCGAGGCCGGCCAGCCCGCCACCGACGATGACGACGTCGGTCTCACCGGCCACGGGTCACCTCCGCACCGGCCCGGTGGGTCCGCGACAGCCGGCTCGGCCACCAGATCCGCGCCCCGATGTCGTACGACAGGGCCGGGACCAGCAGCGAGCGGACGACGATGGTGTCGAGCAGCACCCCGACGGCGACCGCCACCCCCAGCTCGACGAGCACCACCAGCGGCAGCACGGCGAGCGCGGAGAAGGTGGCGGCGAGGACGATGCCGGCCGAGGTGATCACGCCGCCGGTGACGGCGAGTCCGGCGAGCACGCCGGCCCGGGTGCCGCGGCGGACCGATTCCTCGCGTACCCGGCTCATTAGGAAGATGTTGTAGTCAATGCCGAGGGCGACCAGGAAGACGAACGCGAACAGCGGGAACGACTGGTCGACGCCGGGGAAGTCGAGCACGTACCGGAAGACGAGCGCGCAGAGCCCGAGCGTGGCCAGGAACGACAGCACCACGGTGGCGATCAGCAGGAGCGGGGCGACCAGGGCGCGCAGCAGCACGGCCAGGATGACCGCGATGACCAGCAGCACCACCGGGATGATGACGTTGCGGTCCCGGGTGGAGGCGTCGGCGGTGTCCACGTTGATGGCGGTGAACCCGCCCACCACGGCGTCGGCGCCCGGCACCCGGTGCAACGTCTCGCGCAGCGCGCGGAGGGTCCGCTCGGCGCGGTCGCTGTCCGGCGGGTCGGCCAGGGTGGCCTCGAGCTGCACCCGCCCGTCGACCACGGTGGGTGGGGCGTCCGCCGCGGGCGGGCCGGCCTGCCGGGTGAAGGGGCGGACCGAGGCGACCCCGGGTACGCCCTGCGCGGCCCGGGCGACCTGCTCGGCGGTGGCCTGGTTGGCGAAGATGGTGGCCGGGCTGCCGGTGCCGGCCGGGTAGTGCCGGGCGATCACCTCCTGGCCGGCGACCGAGTCGGTGCGCTTGGTGAACAGGTCGGACTGGCCAAGGGCGGTGGCGTTGAGCTGGGTGACCCCGAGCGCGAGGGCGGCCAGGGCCACCGCGGTGACCAGCCAGATGACCCGGGCGCGCCGGGCGACGAAGCCGGCGACCCGGCCCCAGATGCCGTGCTCGGCCTGCGGGTCGGCGTCGTCGTGGCGGGGCCGTCGCGGCCAGAACGCCCACCGCCCGCCGAGCAGCAGCAGGGCGGGCAGGAAGGTGAGCATCACCAGCAGGGTGGCCGCGATGCCGACGGCGGCGACCGGGCCGAGCGCCCGGTTGGAGTTGAGGCTGGACAGCAGCAGGCAGAGCAGGCTCACGATGACGGTGGCGCCGGAGGCGACGATCGCCGGGGCGGCGCCCTTCCAGGCCGCCCACAGTGCGTCCCAGGGGCGTTCGTGGCGGTGCAGTTCCTCGCGGTAGCGGGCGATGAGCAGCAGCGCGTAGTCGGTGCCGGCGCCGAAGACCAGCACGGTGAGGATGCCCTGCGCCTGTCCGTTGAGCTTGATGACGTCGTCGCGGGCCAGGACGTAGACGAAGACCGCCGCAAGCGAGTACGACATGCCGGCGGCGAGCAGCGGGAAGACCCAGAGCACCGGGCTGCGGTAGACGATCAGCAGAATCACCAGCACGACGACCAGCGTGACCAGCAGCAGCGGCCCGTCGATGGCGGTGAACACCTCGATCAGGTCGGCGAGCAGCCCGGCGGGGCCGGCGACGTCGACGGTGAGCCCGTCCCGGTCCGGACCGGCGATCTCCCGCAGCCGGTCGACGACGGCGCCGATCTGTTCGCCCTCGGCCGCGTCGATCGGGACGACCACCTGGACGGCCTGCCGGTCCTGGCTGGGGATGGGCGGGGGCAACGGGGCGACCACGCCGGGCAGTTGGCCGAAGCGGGCCGCGTCGGCCTGGATCCGCTGCTGGTCGGCGGGGGTGATGCCGGTGGGACGTTCGTAGACGACGAGGGCCGGGGTGGTCTCCTTCTCGACGAAGCCGGCGGCGAGGTCCTGGGCCCGGGTCGCCTCGGCGTCGGTCGGCAGGAAGGCGGCGTTGTCGTTGGTCGCAACGTCGCCGAGCTTGCCCGCGTACGGCCCGGCGATGCCGCCGACGACCAGCCAGGCCAGCACGAGCGCCACCGCGACCAGGGTCGCTGTCCAGCGGCTCCGTCCTCCGGCCATCCCGTCCACCCTCGAATCGACGCAGATATCGACGCAGCGCGAGTCTAAGTCGACATCGACCATCCTGCCGGGCGAACGGGTGCCGGGGGGCGGAAACGTGGGCGACAGCAGCGCACCGGCACCGATCGGGCGGCGCGGGCGCCGGCTGCGGGCGGACGGCTGGGCGCCGGACCGGGCCAGGCCGGACCGGACCGGGCGCCGGACCGGGCGGCAGGGGCCGGGGGCCGGGGCCTGGGGGCCGGGCGGGTGCCGACCAGGGCGGCGGAAGGCGAGCGCCGGCCGGGCCACGAGAAACGCCCGCCGGCGGGGCCGACGGGCGTGCTGTCCGAACTGAAGCTCCCCCGTTTGGACTCGAACCAAAAACCTGCCGGTTAACAGCCGGCTGCTCTGCCAATTGAGCTACGGGGGACCGTAGATCACCCGGCTTGCGGATCTCTCCGCGCCGGGCGACGGGGACAAGAGTACAGGACATCGGGGGGTGGTGCGCCAGGGGGTTACCGCACCGGACCCGACGACTTTCCCGGCATTCCACCTCCAACAATCTGGACAAATCGTCATCCTCGCCCAGGGAGGCATGACGAGAGAGCAGGATGGGTAGTTAGCCGCCGACAGAGGACGCAGGCGCGACAGGGTCGCTCCCGACGGGAATCCCGACGGGAACGGCGCGCGTCAGGTACGGAAGGAGCCGCCATGCGCGGAAAGATCATGTTTCTTGGCGGGCTGGCTGCGGGATTCGTCCTGGGCGCCCGTGCCGGCCGGGAGAAGTACGAGGAGTTGGTGGTCCGGGGTCGCAAGGTGCTCGACCACCCGACCGTCCAGGAGGCGGCGGGGGTCGCGCAGGCTCAGGCGACCCGGCTCTACTCCGAGGGCAAGGACAAGCTGGGCCAGACCAAGCTCGGTGAGAAGCTGAGCACCGGCAACGGCAGCAAGCAGGAGCTGACCGGGGCCGACAAGCCGTTCGCCGGCACGCCGGCCACGGTCGGCGCCAAGGCCGGCTCGACCGGTACGGGTTCGACCAGCACGACCGGCTCGTCGACCACCAGCACGAGCAGCAAGTCGTCCGGCACGAGCAGCAACGGCAGCACCCTCTGATTCATCCGGACGGCGGGCCGGTCACCTCCGGGTGACCGGCCCGCTCCCGGTTGTCGGCTAGCCCATGCTGCTGAACGCTAGCCCTTGCTGCTGAACGCGGCGTCGAAGGCCGCGGCCGGCGCGTCGAAGGCGAGCCGGCGGACGAACTGGAGCGCCTCGGGGGCGCCGACCAGCCGGTCCATCCCGGCGTCCTCCCACTCGATCGAGATCGGACCGTCGTAGCCGATCGCGTTCAACGCGCGGAAGCAGTCCTCCCACGGCACATCGCCGTGGCCGGTGGAGACGAAGTCCCAGCCGCGGCGCAGGTCCGCCCAGGGCAGGTGGGAGGAGAGCCGGCCGCGCCGGCCGTCCCCGGTACGGACCTTCGCGTCCTTGCAGTCCACGTGGTAGATCCGGTCGGCGAAGTCGAAGATGAAGTTGACCGGGTCCAGCTCCTGCCAGACGAAGTGCGACGGGTCCCAGTTCAGCCCGAACGCCGGCCGGTGGCCGATCGCCTCCAACGCCCGCCGGGTGGTCCAGTAGTCGTACGCGATCTCGCTCGGGTGCACCTCGTGCGCGAACCGGACGCCCACCTCGTCGAAGACGTCGAGGATCGGGTTCCACCGGTCGGCGAAGTCCTGGTAGCCACGCTCGATCATCGCGGGCGGCACCGGCGGGAACATCGCCACGGTGTGCCAGATCGACGAGCCGGTGAAGCCGACGACCGTGCGTACCCCGAGCTTCGCCGCCGCCCGCGCGGTGTCCTTCATCTCCTCGGCGGCCCGGCGGCGGACCCCCTCCGGCTCGCCGTCGCCCCAGATCCGGGCGGGCAGGATGTCCTGGTGCCGCTCGTCGATGGGGTGGTCACAGACCGCCTGACCGACCAGGTGGTTGGAGATGGCGAAGACCTGGAGGTTGTGCTTGGCCAGGGTGGCCAGCTTGCGGTCGGTGTACGAGTCGTCGGCGAGGGCCTTGTCGACCTCGAAGTGGTCGCCCCAGCAGGCGATCTCCAGGCCGTCGTACCCCCACTCGGCGGCGAGCCGGCAGACCTCGTCGAACGGAAGGTCGGCCCACTGGCCGGTGAAGAGCGTGATCGGTCGCGCCATTGTCCTTCTCCCCTGTCGTGGATGGGGATTCCGTTGCGGACCGGGGCGAGGGTGACCGGATGCGGACGACCTCGACGGGAGCACCGGTGGGCGCGGTCGCGCCTGGGTCCGACGGGTTGCGCCTCCCGCCGGAGCACCGGCCACCTCGCGGTCGCCGCCCTCACTCTAGGGCGGGTACGGCCGCCAGGGAAGGCCCGCCGGAGCCGCCCGGCCCCGCCGGGGTAGGTCCGGTCCGCGACGCCGGCCCACCATGTGCAGCGCCAGGCCGGTCAGCGGCGCCGGTCCACCACCCGCAGCACCAGGCCGGTCAGGGCCGCCCGGGCCGGCTCCGCCAGGGGCAGCCGGTCCAGCGCGGCCCGGGCCAGCTCGGCGCGGACCCCGATCATCCGTTCCACCGCCGCCCGCGCCCCGCTCGCCTCGATGATCCGGCGCACCTCGGCGGCGCCGGCCCCGTCCAGCCCTGGATCACCGACCAGCCGGTGCAGCCGCTCCCGCCCGGCCGGCCCGGCCGCCTCCCGGGCCAGCGCCAGCAGCACGGTGGGCTTGCCCTCGCGCAGGTCGTCCAGGTTGGACTTGCCGGTCACGGCCGGATCGCCGAAGACGCCGAGCAGGTCGTCGCGGAGCTGGAAGGCGTCCCCGAGCGGGTCGCCGAAGTGGGCCAGCGCCGCCACGGTCGGATCGTCCGCGCCGGCCAGGACGGCCCCGAGCTGCACCGGGCGGGTCACCGTGTAGCGGGCGGTCTTCAGCCGGACCACCGCGAGAGCGGCGGCCGGCGAGCCGTTCCCGGCGGCGGCGGCCAGGTCCAGGTACTCCCCCGCGATCACCTCGGTCCGCATCCGGGCCAGGACGGCGTGCCCGCTCCGGAGCCGCTCCGGGTCCAGGCCGCAGCCGTGGAACATCTGCCCCGACCAGGCGGCGCAGAGGTCGCCGCAGAGCACCGCCGCCTGCCGGCCGTACCGCTGGGGGTCGCCGCGCCAGCCCGAGCGGGTGTGCAGCTCGGCGAAGACCCGGTGCAGGGTGGGGCGGCCGCGCCGGCGGTCACTGCGGTCGAGGATGTCGTCGTGGATCAGGGCGAAGGCGTGGAACAGCTCCAACGCGGCGGCGGCGACCACGATCGGCGTGCCGTCGGGGCCGCCGAACCCGCGCCAGCCCCAGTAGCAGAAGAGCGGCCGCAGGCGCTTGCCGCCGGCCAGGACGAACCGGCGTAGCTCGGCGTGGACGGCCGCCGTACCGTCGTCCGGCCGGGCCGGGATCCGCCGCCGCAGGAACGCGGCGAGCGCGGCGTCGACACGCTCACGCAACAGAGCCGGATCGGTCGGTGCGACGGTGACAGTCATGGCGCCTCGGTATCCATGGCTGACAATACCTCAGGTGGGGGTCCCACCGGCTCCACCGGACAGCCCGGATCCGGCTGGTACCCGGGCCGGCGACCCCCGATGCGCTGCCGCCGGTCCGGCCGCCGGCGCGGCGGGGCAACGACGCCCCCGCGCCGGCGGATGGTCGGGTCGGCCCGCCGGTGCGGCCGGGGAATCCCGGTCCGGCCGCACCGGACGGCCGAGCTGGTCGTGCCGGGCCGGACGTTCCGGTGGCACGCTCCCCGGCAACCGACCTCGTTCCCCGCCGCGGGGCGCAACCGCGGCGGGCCCTCGCCGGTCGGGGCCGGGAAGCCCGGGGTGGCGGCGCCGGGACGCCGTGGGCGCCCCGGGCCGCGCCGGTCAGGCGGGCAGTTCCGCCAGTACGGGCGCCACCTCCGTCCAGGCGGCCCGCTCCGCCGAGCGGCTCACCGCGTCGAGCACGAGCTGGACCTGCAACGCGTCGGTGAACGACGGCGCCGGGTCGGCGCCGGTGGCGACCGCCTCGACGAAGTCGCGCATCTGGTGCGTGAAGGAGTGCTCGTAGCCGATGATGTGGCCGGGCGGCCACCAGGCCGACAGGTACGGATGCTCCGGCTCGGTCACCAGGATCCGGCTGAAGCCCTGCTCCGGGCCGGGCCGGCTGGCGTCGTAGAACTCCAGCTCGTTGAGGCGCTCCAGGTCGAACGCCACCGAGCCGAGCGACCCGTTGATCTCGACCCGCAGGGCGTTCTTGCGGCCGGTGGCGAACCGGGTCGCCTCGTACGTGGCCAGCGCTCCCCCGTCGAGCCGGGCCAGGAAGACCGCGGCGTCGTCCACGGTGACCGGCCCCGTCGCCCGGCCGTCGCCGTCGGCCTGGGCGGCCAGGCCGCTCGACCCGGCCGGCAGCGGCCGTTGCTTGACGAACGTCTCGGTCACCGCGCTCACCCCGGTGATGAGCTGGCCGGTGACGTACTGGGTGAGGTCGATGATGTGCGCGCCGATGTCGCCGAGCGCCCCGGAGCCCGCCCTGTCCTTCTGCATCCGCCAGACCAGCGGGAACTGCGGGTCGACGATCCAGTCCTGGAGGTAGACCGCCCGGACGTGCCGGATCTCGCCGAGCCGCCCGTCGGCCACCAGCCGGCGCATCAGGGCCACCGCGGGCACCCGGCGGTAGTTGAACCCGCACATCGCGCGTACCCCGGAGGCCCGGGCCGTGGCGGCCGCCGCGGCCATCCGACGAGCCTCCTCGACGGTGTTGGCCAGCGGCTTCTCGCAGAGCACGTGTTTGCCGGCGGCCAGCGCGGCGATGGCTATCTCGCAGTGGCTGTCCCCCGGCGTGCAGATGTCGACCACGTCGATGTCGTCGGACTCGACCAGCCGCCGCCAGTCCGTGGTGTGCCCGTCCCAGCCGAGCCGGTCGGCGGCGTCGGCCACCTTCGGTTCGTCCCGGCCGCAGATGAGCGCCATCCGCACCCGCGCCGGCAGGTCGTAGACCCGGTGCACGGTGCGCCACGCCTGGGAGTGCGCGGCGCCCATGAACGCGTAGCCGACCATGCCGACCCGCAGGAAGCTGTCGTGAGTGGACAAGGTGGGTCTCCCCCCGGTTGTTTCAGAACCCGAGCTTCAGGTAGCTGCCCGCGTTCTCCTTGGTGATCGTCTCGGAGGCGAGCACGATCTCCTTCGGAACCTGGAGTTCCACCAGGTCGGACATGCCCTTGTTCTGGCCGATCAGGCGGGCCAGCGAGATGGCCGAGGAGGCCATCGACGGGCTGTAGGTGACGGTGGCCTTCAGCACCGTGTTGTCGGCCTGGATGTCCTCCATGGCCTTCTTCGAGCCGGCGCCGCCGATCATGAAGAATTCCTTGCGGTTGGCCTGGTTGACCGCGGCGAGGACCCCGATGCCCTGGTCGTCGTCGTGGTTCCAGATCGCGTCGATCTTCGGCAGGGCCTGGAAGAGGCCGGTCGCCTCCTGCTGACCGGAGTCCGCCGTGAACCGCGCCGCCCGCCGGTTGGTGACCTTGAAGCCGGCCTGGGCCAGGGTGTCGGAGAAGCCCTTCGACCGCTCCTGGGTCAGCTCCAGCTCGTCCATGCCGGCGATCTCGCCGATGATCGGCTTGCTGACGCCCTTGGCCTTGAACTGCTCGATCATGTACGTGGCGGCGGCGACGCCCATGCCGTAGTTGTCGCCCTTGATCTGCAGCCGGTACGCCTTGGCGTCCGGGAAGGCCCGGTCCAGGTTGACCACCGGGATGCCGGCCTTCATGGCCTCCAGGCCGAACGCGTTGAGTTCCTTGCCGTCGTGCGGGAGCAGCACGATCACGTCCGGCCGCTGGGAGAGCAGGGTGGACAGCGTCGCCCGCTGCGCCGCCGCGTCGGCGCCGGCCTCCACCGCCTTGAGCTCCACGTCCGAGTACGCCGCGGCCTGCGCTTTGGCGTTGTTGGTGATGGCCGCGATCCAGCCGTGGTCGGCGGCCGGGGCGGAGAAGCCGATGGTCACCTTCTTGCCCGGCTCGCTGTTGGCCCCGGCCGCGGCGGCCTTGGTCTGGGCGGCGGTGGGCGCCTGCTCGTTGCTGGTGCAGCCGGCGAGCACGACGCCGGCGGAGAGCGCGGCGCCGCCGAAGAGCAGCCGGCGGCGCGACAGGTCACTACTCATGACGACCTCCTGGATGAGGTGGTGGGGGTGGTGTTTTCGGGTACGTCGGGCCGGACCGCCGTCGGACTGACGGCGGCCTGGCGGTCGCGGTGGATCAGGCGGTGGTGGCCCGGTTGCGGGCCAGGAACTGGGTGAGACTGCGGAACTGCACCTGCTGGACCAGGACGGCGACCACGATGATGCCGCCCTTGACCATGTTCTGGGCCTCGGTGGAGAGGCCGTTGATGGCGAAGAGGTTGGTGATCGTGGAGAAGATGATCACCCCGAGCAGGGAGCCGACGATGGTGCCCCGCCCGCCGCTGAGCAGCGTGCCACCGATGATCGCGGCGGCGATCGCGTCCAGCTCGTAGAGGTTGGCCATCGCCGCCTGCGCGGAGGTGGCCTGCGCGGTCAGCATGACCGCGGCGATGCCGCAGCACAGACCGGAGAGCGCGTAGAGCAGCAGGGTGTGCCGGCGGACGTTGATGCCGGCGAGCCGGGCCGCCTCGGGGTTGCCGCCCACGGCCACCGTACGGCGGCCGAAGGTGGTCCGGTTGAGCAGCACCCAGCCGGCCAGCACCACCGCGGCCAGGATGTAGACCAGCAGCGGGATGCCGAGCACGTTCGTGCTGGCGATGCCGTTGATGAACTGGTTGTCCGAGACCTGGGTCTGCTTGTCGGAGATCTCGGCGGCCAGGCCGCGGGCGGCCACCATCATGGCCAGCGTGGCGATGAACGGCACCAGCCGCCCGTACGAGATGAGCAGCCCGTTGACCACGCCGACGGCCAGCCCCACGGTGAGCGCGCTGAAGATCATGCCGCCGGCGCCGTAGCTCTGCGTCGCGACGGTGGTGCACCAGACCCCGGCCAGGGCGACGATCGCGCCGACCGACAGGTCGATGCCGCCGCCGATGATCACGAAGGTCATCCCCACGGTGACCACCCCGACCACCGAGGCGAGCTTCAGGATGGTGAGCGTGTTGCCCCACACCCAGCTCGCGTCGCCGTAGAGGTCGGGCCGGGTGAGGATGCCGATGACCACCAGCACCACCAGGGTGGCCAGCAGGCCGAGGTTGCGCCGGGCGCCCTCCCCGCCGTCGCCGCGCCACCAGGAGAGCCGCGCCCGGGCGTCGGCCTTGGCGGTCTCGGCCGGGTCGACCGGCGGCGACTGGGCCGGCAGCCCCGCCGACCGCTGCGGCGGGGCCGTGGGTGTCGTCTCGGTCATGCCGGTGCACCTTCCATGAGGGACCCCGCCATCACGAGGTCGAGCACGGTGTTCTCGTCGAGTTCGCCGGCCGGGGCCTCCCGGACCACCCGGCCCTCCCACATCACCAGCACCCGATCGGCCAGGCCGAGCACCTCGGGCACCTCGCTGGAGACCAGCAGCACGCCGACGCCGCGCGCGGCGAGGGCCCGGATCACCTGGTACAGCTCGGCCCGGGCGCCCACGTCCACGCCCCGGGTCGGCTCGTCGAGCAGCAGCAGCCGGGTGCCGCCGAGCAGCCAGCGGCCGACCACCACCTTCTGCTGGTTGCCGCCGGAGAGGGTGCGTACCGGCCGGCGCACGTCGCGGGGGCGCAGCTCCAGCGAGTCGGCGATCCGGTCCGCCGCGTCCCGTTCCCGGCCGGCGTCGGTGAACCCGAGTCGGGCGTACCGGCCGAAGGTGGACAGGGTGACGTTGCGGTAGATCGGCTCGCCGAGCAGCAGCGCCTGGCTCTTGCGCTCCTCGGGGGCCATTCCCATGCCGGCCCGCACGGCCGCGCCGACGCTGCCCGGGCGGAGCGGGCGCCCGTCCATCCGGACCGTGCCGGCGTGCGCCCGCCGGGCGCCGTAGATGGTCTCCAGCAGCTCCGAGCGGCCGGAGCCGACCAGACCGGCGATGCCCACCACCTCGCCGGCCCGCACGCTCAGCGAGACGTCGGCGAACTCGCCGGTCCGGGTGAGCCCGTCGACCCGCAGCAGCTCCGCGCCGTCGACCTCGCCGGCCGGGCGCGGCGGGAAGACGTACTCGATGGTCCGCCCGGTCATCCGGGCGACCAGGTCGCGGGTCGGCGTGTCGCGGGCCGGCAGGTTCGCCGCGGTGGTCCGGCCGTCCTTGAGTACGGTGACCCGGTCGCCGATCTCGCGGATCTCCTCCAGCCGGTGCGAGATGTAGATGACCGCGATGCCCTGGGCGGCGAGTTCCCGGATGATCCGGAACAGGTTGGCCACCTCGTCGTGGGCCAGCACCGCGCTCGGCTCGTCCATGATGATCAGTCGGGCCTCGTGCGACAGCGCCCGGGCCATGCTGACGATCTGCTTGCCGGCGGCGGGCAGGTGGCGGACCAGCCGGCCGGGCGGGATCTCCGGGTGGCCGAGCCGGGTCAGGATCTGCCGGGTCCGGCGGGCCGTCTGCCCGCGCCGGACGAAGCCGATCCGGCGCGGCTCGTGGCCGAGGAAGGCGTTCTCCGCCACCGACAGGTCGTCGACCAGGTCGAGTTCCTGGTAGATGGTGGCGATCCCGGCGCGCATGGCGGTCTGCGGGTTGGCGAAGGCGGCCGGGCGGCCGCGCCACTCGACCTCCCCCGAGTCGGGCCGGTGCACCCCGGCGAGCACCTTGATCAGGGTGGACTTGCCGGCGCCGTTCTGCCCGAGCAGGCAGTGCACCTCGCCGGCCCGCACCTCGAGCTGCACCCCGTCCAGGGCGCGTACCCCCGGGAAGGTCTTGACCACGTCGGTGAGGCGCAGGACCACCTCGCCGGCGACGGTGCCGGCGGGGGCCTCCACCAGGGGCGCGTTCGTCACGTCGGCCTCCTCACGCTGCTGCGGGGTCACGCCGCCTCCCCGAAGGCGAGGTCGCTGGCGAGCACGGCGGCGCCCGCGACGCCCGCGCGCGGGCCCAGTTCGGAGAGGACGACCGGCAGGTTGCCGGTGGCCAGCGGCAGCGACCGGCGGTAGACCACGCTGCGGATCTCGGCGAGCAGGATGTGGCCGAGCTGGGCCAGCCCGCCGCCGATCACGATCATCGACGGGTTGGTGAAGCTGACCAGGCCGGCCAGGATGCTGCCGACCCGGCGGCCGCCGACGCGGATGAGCTGGATGCAGGTGACGTCCCCCTCGACCGCCCCCTGCGCCACGTCCAGCGCGGTCACCGCGCCGCCGGCCGCGAGCCGCTCGGCGAGCGCCGGGGACGTCCCGGCGCGGACCGCGGCGGCGGCCTCCCGGGCCAGCGCCGCGCCGCTGAACACCGCCTCCAGGCAGCCCAGGTTCCCGCAGGAGCACATCGGACCGTTCGGGTCGACCTGGATGTGGCCGATGTCGCCGGCGCATCCGTCGGTGCCCCGGTAGACCTGGCCGTTGAGGTAGATGCCGCACCCGATGCCGGTGCCGATCTTGATGAAGAGGAAGTCGTCGACCGAGCGCGCGACGCCCCCGTGCCGCTCGCCGATCGCCATGATGTTGACGTCGTTGTCGACCACCGCCGGGCAGCCGTGCTCCCGGGTCAGCAGCTCACGGACCGGGTAGCGGTCCCAGCCGGGCATGATCGGCGGGGAGACCGGCACCCCGTCGCGGAAGCTGACCGGCCCGGGCACGCCGATGCCGATCGCGTCGAGCCGCTCGTACGCGCCCTCCACCCGGGCCTTGTGCAGCAGCTCGTTGACCCGGTGCAGGATCACCTTGGGGCCGGAGCGGATGTCGGCCGGCTCGGCGTAGGCGGCCACCGGTTCGAGCCGGCCGTTGACCACTTCGACGTCGATCGAGCTGGCTCCGAGGTCGACGGCGGCGAACCGCAGGCGCGGGTTCAGCTCGACCAGGGTGGAGCGCCGGCCGCCCCGGGACGCGGCCAGCCCCGCCTCGGCCACGTAGCCGAGGCCGACCAGCCGTTCCAGCTCGGCCAGCAGGCGCGGGCGGGGCATCTGCAACCGGTCCGCGAGCTCGGCCCGGGACACCGCGCCCTCGTCGCGCAGCAGTCGCAGCAGCCGCACGTGCAGGGGATCCACCGTCCGCACCGGGGCGCACCTCCGCATCGGAGTCATCGACAGCGACGCGACGGCGACGTGTCGTGTCCGTCACAGTAGGAGGCTTCCAAGTGGCATGTCCAGAGCTTCAGAACTTCTGGCCCAAACTTTTGTCCGTCTGAACAAAAGCGCGAAATGGATCAAGAAAAGCCGCCCCGCCGCCGGTGGGCACCGGGGGCGGGGCGCGGGTGGTCGTGACAGGTGGCCGTGGCGGGACGGCCGCGGTCAGCGACGGTTGGCCGCGTTGCGCTTCTTGCGCAGCTTGCGGTCGTCACGCAGCTCGACGTAGGGCTCCTTGTCGGCCGGGTGCCCGGCCTCGATGGCGCGGCCGCGCTCCAACTCGGCGTCGAACTCGGCGCCGAGCAGGATGGCGATGTTGCTCAGCCAGAGCCAGACCAGGAAGATGATCACGCCGGCCACCGCCCCGTACGTCTTGTTGTACGAGCCGAAGTTGCTGACGTAGAGCGCGAAGAGGCCGGAGACGACCAGCCAGATGACCACCGCCAGCACGCCGCCGGGGCTGACCCAGCGGAACCCGCCGTGCCGGGCGTTCGGCGAGGCCCAGTAGAGGATCGCGAACATCAGGCTCACCAGGAGCAGCAGCACCGGCCACTTGGCGATGTTCCAGACCGTGAGGGCGGTCGAACCCAGCCCGATCGCGTCGCCCACCTGCTCGGCGAGGCCGCCGGTGAACACCACGATGACGGCCGCGACCAGCAGCATCACCCCGATCACCGCGGTCACGCCGAGCCGGATCGGCAGGGTCTTCCAGATCGGCCGCCCCTCGGGCACGTCGTAGATGCTGTTGGAGGCACGCATGAAGGCGGCGGTGTAGCCGGAGGCCGACCAGAACGCGGCCAGCAGACCGATCACCGCCGCGATGCTGGCCAGCCCGCCCGACCGGCCGGCCTGGTCGATCGCGGTCTCGATGATCTGCTGGATGTTCGGCTCCGGCACCGCCTGGCCGACGGCGTCCTTGACCCCCTCGGTGGCCCGGTCGCCGAGCAGCCCGAGCAGCGAGATGAGCACCAGCACGCCCGGGAAGATGGACAGCACCCCGTAATAGGTCAGCGCCGCCGCCCAGTCGGTGAGGCTGTCCTCCTGGAACTCGCGCACGGTCCGCTTGAGCGTCGCCACCCAGCCGCTGCCCGGCAGGTCGGTGGGGCTGTCCGGCCCCTCGTCGGGACCGACCGGCCCGGTGCGGTCACGCCCGGCCTGGCCGGTGCGGTCAGCCCCGGTGTGGGCGGCGCGCTCAGCCCCGGTGTGGGCGGTGCGGTCGGCCGCGGTGCGGGCGGCGGACTCATCGGTGGCCATCGGCCCTCCTCGTCGTCGGCGTCGTCTCCGACATGCCCGACGACCAGGGTGGTTAACCCCTACCGGTAGAGCATCCGGCTCATCCGCCGGGACGCCAACGCCAGCATGCCGGCGGTCAGCGCCACCAGGTATGCCACGTCCAGCAGCCAGCCGCCGGAGCCGCCCACGCAGATCTCCCGGATCAGGTGCACCGACCGGTAGAGCGGCGTCACCTCGACCAGCCAGCGCAGCGCCACCGGGTATGCCTCGGCCGGCACGAACGTGCCGGAGAACAGGAAGAGGGTGAACTGCGCCGACCCCATCAGGTCGAAATCCTGCCAGCTGCGCATCAGGGTGGAGACGGTCATGCCGAGCGCCCCGAACGCGAAGCCGACCAGCACCGCGGCCGGGAACGCGGCGGCGGCCCGCGCGGCGGTGGTCAGGTCCGCCACCACCATGATCACGAGGAACGCGGCCGAGTAGAGGCTGCCCCGGATCATCGCCCAGGCCAGCTCGCCGAGGGCGATCTCGAACGGCTGCACCGGGGTGGCGATCACCCCGTCGTACAGCTTCATGAACTTCATCTTGCCGAAGAAGTTGAAGGTGGTCTCCGACAGTGCCCCGCTCATCGCCGACGAGGCGAGCATCGCCGGGGCCACGAAGGCGGCGTACGTGACCACCTGCCCGCCCGGCAGGGTGAGGTCGCCGACCAGCGCGCCCACTCCGACGCCGATGGAGAAGAGGTAGAGCACCGGCTCCAGGAAACCGGAGACCAGCACCAGCCAGTACGCGCTGCGCAACGCCGTGAAGTTGCGCTCGGCCACCGAGGCGGAGCGGCGCGGCCCGCCCTCGAAGCTGACCAGCCGGGGCAGGACCAGAGTGACCACGGACATCCTCCCCTAGACGACGAGCGCGCGGCGGAACACCCGCCGCGCCAGCAGCCAGCCGCCGACGGACCAGGCGGCGAGGTAGAGCAGGTGGCCGGGCACCGACCACTGCGGGGCCACGCCCAACGTGGCCGCCCGGCACAGGTCCACGCCGTGCCAGAGGGGCGTCACGTACGCCACCTGGCGCAGCCCGCCGGGCAACTGCTCGACGGGGAAGAACACCCCGGCGAAGAGGGTCATCGGGATCACCGCGAACCGGAACAGCAGGGCAAGGTAGCTGTCGCTCGGCACCGCGGCGCTGAACGCGAAGACCGGCGCGGCCACCGCCAGGCCGAGCAGCAGCCCGACCAACGGCACGACCGCCGCCCACGGCGAGCGCAGCGCCCCGAACAGCGCGGTGACCAGCAGGAACGCCACCGTGCTGGTGAGCACCCGGAACAGCACGAAGGCCAGGTGGCCGCCCATGATGTCACCGATCCGCAGCGGCGCGGCCGCCTGGGCGGAATAGGTGCCGATCCAGCGGAAGTTGCTCAGCACCGGCCAGGTGGACTCGGCGACCGCCACCTGGAACGCGGTCGAGGCGATCAGGCCGGGGACCAGCCAGTCCAGGTAGGGCACCCCGCCCACGCCCCGGTCCACGTACGCCCCGACGCCCACACCGAACCCGAGCACGGTGAGCACCGGCAGCAGGAACGAGGAGAAGACCCCGGCCCGCCAGGTGCGCCGGTAACCGACCAGGTAGTAAGCGAACACCGCCAGCGCCGGCACCCGGGCCACCCCCGGCCCGGCCCGCTCCGCCACGCTCACGTCGACCACCCCTGCGCTCCGCCCACGTCGGCCTTCCTACCCCTGGGGTACGACAGTCGCCGGTCACCCTACGGCCGGGCATCCGGTGCCGTCGCGGGAGTTTCCGCCGTCACGAGCTCGACAAGAGGGAGCGCCTGCCGGGGTCAGGCGAAGTCGACCGCGTGATCGGTGGCCCACTGGTCGAACGAACGCGCGGGCCGCCCGAGCACCGCCGCCACGTCGTCGGTGACCCGCTCGGGCGTCTCGACCATCGCGGCCCAACCGGCCAGTGCCGCATCCGCGAACGCCGGGCTGCCCATCGCCGCGGCCAGCATCGGGCGGATGGCCTGGGTCCGGCCGATGAGCGTACGGCCGCAGGCGATGCCACCGAATTGGACTCGGACGTAGCGGTAGCTGCGGGCGGTGTTCACTCGGATGCGGTGACGAGGATGTCGCCGCCGCCGGAGTGGACACCGATCCTGTGCGCGGAGGCAGCGTCGGTGGGGATCTCGACGGTGGTCGTGCCGCCGGAGCCCTGCGCGTCGATGCTGTAGCGGTCGCGGGGTAGCCGGAGCGTGACGTCACCACCGCTACTGTCCACGCGGACGGACTCGGGCGGCTTGGTGAACGTGAGCTGGATGGCGCCGCCGCCGGTCCGGGCCGTGATGGTGGCCGGGGTGATCCCGCTCGCGTCGACCGCTCCGCCGCCGGACGTCAGGTTCAGCTCGCCGGACAGGCCGGTGACGGAGATGGTGCCGCCGGCACTGTCAAGCGTGGCCTTGAACCTGGCCGGCACCTCGAGGTGGTAGTCGACACCGCAGTTGCCTCGGTGGCCCTGGCAGCCCGACGTAAACGTGAGATCCGACCCAACGACGTTGTGCTGCGGTACCGGTTTCGCGCCGGTGTACCGGATGGTCTCGGTGACGTGCACGGTGTCGCCGGAGCCGGCCGTGACGGTGATCCGGCCGCCGAGGCTGCTGACGGCGAGGGCGTCAACCTTGTCGGTGAGGTCGTACGCGCGGGTCTCGGTCTGCTGCTGCTCGTCGCAGGCGGCCAGCGGTACGAGCGCCATGGCGAGACAGGCGAGTGCGGTGATGCGGGTGCGCACAAAGTGGCCTTTCCAGACGGTCAGGGGAGCAGGAGGCCCCAGTACAGGGCCCAGGGAAGGAAGAGGACGCCGGCCACGAGCAGGAAGCCTTGGCGCAGACGGTCGACGGTGGAAGTACGCCATGCGTGGATCGTCGCGGCGGTGGTGATGACGGTTATGAGCGCGACGGCCTGGAGCGCCAGCCAGAACACGGGCCGCCCACCTAGCATCGGGCCCGGTGAGATGCCCTTCCAGTTGGCGCTCTCGGCCACGGTGACGAAGTACGCGACGAAGCCGATGACCGCGGTGGCACCTGTCGCGGCGAGGAGCCGGGCGGGACGAGCGGCGGTTGCCGCACGGCGGGACACTCGCCGGACAAGAGCGACGATCGGGTAGGACAGGAAGCCGGTCAGGAGCACGGCGAGGGCGATGAGCTGTGCGGGCCAGGACTCCCACCATGCCGAGGGGGCCAGTGCGACGCTGTGCGCCTGCTGCGCCGGGGGTTGATCGACGTGCGGCGGCGGAATGGTGCCGGCGCCGACCGCGCGGACCCAGTCGCCGACGATCTCCGGGTACGACGGGAACAGTTCGTTGGTGAACATGCCGGTGTCGTCGAGGACTCGCAAGGTGTGTCCTGCGCTGGGGATGAACCGGACGGTCAGCGGCGAGCGGATCGTCTGGCGCAGGACAGCGACGCTCTCGGCGGGCGGCACTTGCGTGTCGGCCGTTCCGTACACGGCGAGGACCGGCTGCGTGACGGCGGACAGCGCCGGCCGTGGCTCGTAGTCGGCCTCGGCGAACAGTCCTGCGTCGTGCGCGAGCCGGTAGAACTTGTTGGACAGCGTGTCGGTGAGCGCGCCGGAGACTCCGGCGTCGGCCAGTTTGTTGCGCATGTTCCAGTTCTGGACGCGCAGCGGTGGCAGGGCCGGGGCGGAGGCGAGGATGAGGAAGGCGATGTCCTTCGACCGGCTCGCGGCGATGGGCATGACCCAGCCGCCCTCGCTGATCCCCCAGAGCCCGACGACGTTCGGCTTCACTCCGGGTTGCTTTCGCAGGACGCCGACCGCAGCGACGACGTCGTCGGCGAGCAGCGAGTACACCGGGTTGTCGAGCGGGCGTTTGTCGTACGCGAGAACGGCGATCCCCTGTCGCGCGAAGGCGATCGCCTCCGGGGTGACGCTTGCCCGCTTGCCGTTGCCGGAGCCGTGCACCAGCACCAGTCCGGGCAGCGGGCCGGACGCGGCGCGAGGCGCGAAGACCGTACCGGCAAGGGTCTTTCCGCCGGCCGTAGGAATTCCGACGTCGGTCGTGGTCAGGTCGGCCGGGACCGGCGCCGGCGGAGGGGCGGCGGCTGACGGTAGGCCGGTCAGTGCGATGGCGACGAGCACCAGGCTCAGGATTCGGACAGTGCGTGCGGTCACCGGACGATCATCGAAGAACCGGTGTGCGCAGCCATCGCCGCCGCGAACGGACCTACCTGGGTCGCGGGAGCGGTTCTGGTCTCACTCCACAGAGGGAGGCGGCTCGCCGACGACGACGAGACCGGACTCGTACGCGGCCACGACCGCCTGTGCCCGGTCCCGCAGGCCGAGCTTGGCGAGCACACTGCTGACATGCGTCTTGACGGTGTGCTCGCTGACCACCAGCCCGGCTGCGATCTCGGCATTGGTCAGCCCCCGGCCGAGGAGCTGCAGCGTCTCGCGCTCCCGCGGGGTGAGCCGGTCCAGGCCGGTCCAGGAGTTGGGCGGCGGCGCCTGCCTGCGGACCGCCGTCTCGATCAGCCGGGTGGTGACCGCTGGGGCGAGCAGCGACTCACCAGCGGCGACGACCCGGACCGCGTGGACCAGTTCGGCGCGGCGGAGGTCCTTGAGCAGGAAGCCGCTCGCTCCGGCGCGCAGCGCGTCGTACACGTAGTCGTCCTGCCCGAATGTCGTCAGCATGAGCACCCGTACGGGTTCGCCGCTCAGCCGCTGGGTGGCCTCGATGCCGTCCATCCCCGGCATTTGGATGTCGAGCACCAGGACGTCGGGGGTGTGCTCGTGAACGGCGGCCACCGCCTCGGCGCCGTCAGCGGCCTCGGCGACGACCTCCATGTCGGGCTCGGCGTCGAGGATCGCCGCGAAGGCGCCTCGCACGAGCTCCTGGTCGTCGGCGACCACGATGCGGATGCTCATCGCGCGACCTCCGCCGCCGCGTCGGGCAACCTCGCCTGCACCTGGAAGCCCCTGCCGCCGGGCAGCGGCCCGACCGACGCGGACCCACCGCAGGACGCGGCGCGTTCCCGCATGCCGACCAGCCCCTGTCCTCGGCCGTCGGTCTGGGGCCCTCGGCCGTCGTCGGCCACGGTGATGACGAGTTCGCCGTCACGCCAGTCGAGCGTCACCGTCACCGTCTCCGCCCCCGCGTGTTTGAGCACGTTGGTCAGCGCCTCCTGGACGATCCGATACGCCGCGACCTCGGCTTCGGGCGTTACGGTACCGGGCCGTCCGCAGACGATCAGCGTGACCGACGTGGAGCCGACCCGGGAGACCGTGTCGACGAGGCCCGGGATCCCCGCGAGCGTCGGCTGCGGGGTGCGCGCGCTCTCGCCACCGGCGTCAAGGACGCCGAGGATCCGGCGCACCTGGGCCATGGCGTCCCGGCCCGCCGTGGCGATCGCCTCGAACGCTGCCTCTGTACGAGCAGGGCCGTGCTTCATCGCCACCGGCCCTGCCTCCGCCTGCGCGATCGTGATGCTCACCGCGTGGGCCAGGATGTCGTGCATGTTCCGCGCGATCCGGGACCGTTCCCGCTCGGCCTCCAGCTCCCGCTCGCGTTCGAGGTGCCGGGCGCGCTCCTGAAGCATCCGTACGTACTCCTGTCGGTTGGCCCACGCACGGCCCATCGCATACGCGGTCGTCCACAGCAGCGCTCCCCGGGCAGCGGTCTCGAACGAGCCGGTGAGAATGAACGCACCCCACGCGATGACCACGACGGCGCTGACCCGCTGCCAGCGGGGCGCTTGCGCGGCGACAGTGAACATGGCGATCAGCGCTCCATACCAGAGGGGCTGGCGTGGCCCGTCCGGAACGAACGTGTACGCGGCGGCGGCAAGCTCGCTCACCATGAGGACGGCGAACGGTGCCCTCCGCCGCCAGATCACCGGCACCGACACGGCAACACAGATGACGTACGCGGCGATCGGCCAATCTCGGCCGCCGGACACGAACGGGGCAAGCTGGGCGACCAACGCGACAACCACCAGCCCGGCGTCCACCGCTATCGGCGGCAGCCCGCGCGCCCGCCGTACCACTCGTTGGTACATGATCCGATTCTGACGTACGGGCAGCGTCGAGACACTCGCCGGTGGATCGATGTGCCGCCTGGCGATGATCGAGGCGTGCCAGCGGGTCGGCCTCACCCTGGCCGAGGTGGGCCAGGCACTCGCGGCGCTGCCGCCGGGCCAGGCACCGACACGACAGGGCTGGGATGCGCTCGCCGAGCGGCTGCGCACCGAAGCCGACTCCCGTATCGAGCAGCTCAGCCAGGTGCTACGCGACCTTGCCACCACCCGTGAGCCCGCCCCCACCCCGGTCGGGTGTCTGACGATCGTAGAGGGCCGCTACGCCCGCTCTGGGGCGTGCGCGACGAACGCGCGCCAGGCGTCGGGGGCGAAGGCCAGCACCGGCCCGCACCGGTCCTTGGAATCGCGTACGACGACCACGCCGGGCAGGTTGCCGGCCACCTCCACGCAGGCGCCGCCCTGGCCGCTGCTACGGGTGCTCTTGCGCCACCGGGCGCCGCTCAGGTCCATGTCTCCGCCACTTCCGCTATCAGTTGGAGGGGCTGCCGCTGCGACAGTGCCTCACCCCGATGGGCTCCCACACCTCGACCATCCGCAGGTACTCGGTCCGGTCGATCACCTGCCGCCGCCGCGCTACGGCCGATCAGGGGTGCGCGCCAGGAACGCCCGCCAGGCAGCCGGGGCGAAGGCCAGCACCGGCCCGCACCGGTCCTTGGAATCGCGTACGACGACCACGCCGGGCAGGTTGTCGGCCACCTCCACGCAGGCGCCGCCGCCACCGTTGCTGCGGGTGCTCTTGCGCCACCGGGCGCCGCTCAGGTCCATGTCTCCGCCACTCCAGACGGCTATGAGCAGTTGCCAACCCGGGCGACGAACGCGCGCCAAGCGTCGGGGGTAAAGGCCAGCACCGGGCCGGCCGGATCCTTGGAATCGCGTACGACGACCACGCCGGGCAGGTTGTCGGCCACCTCCACACAGTTGCCGCCCTGGCCGTTGCTGCGGGTGCTCTTGCGCCACCGGGCGCCGCTCAGGTCCATGTCTCCGCCACTTCCGCTACCAGTTGGAGGGACTGCTGCTGCGATAGTGCCTCACCGCGGATCGACTCCCACACCTCGACCATCTGCCGCACGAAGTCGGTTCGGTCGACCACCTGCCCGTGTAGCTGCCCTTCCACATAGACGACTTCCTCTCCGCCGGGCACGGTGGCGATCACGAACGGGCCGCCGAGGCCAGCGTAAGCCCCGGCAGAGAGCGGCACGACCTGGATTCTGACCCGGGGCAGCGTGGAACCGAGATTCACCAGATGCCGCAACTGCTCGCGCATCACCTCCGGCCCACCGATTCGGCGGCGTAGCACGTACTCGTCGATGACCACGGCGAGCAGCGGCGGTCGGTCGCGGGCGAGCGCGGCTTGGCGGTCCAGCCGGGTCGCCACCTGTTGTTCGATCTCGTCCGGCGCGAACAACCCGCCGCCGGCATGGATGGCGCGGGCATATGCCTCGGTCTGCAACAGCCCCGGAACGTAGAGCGGCTCGAACGAACGCAGCGCCGTCGCCTCGTCCTCGATGCCATGCCAGTCGCGGAACCAGGGCACCACGGTCTCCCGGCTGATCCGGCGTTGGATGCGTTCGAACCGGCCATCCGAGCCGAACACCGTGTCGCAGCGGCGGGCGAAGTCGAGGCTCGGCCGGCGCTCGCTGGTCTCCACCTTGGCGACCAGGGCACCGGAATAGCTCAGTGCCTCGGCCAGCGCCGCCTGGGACATCCCGCTGCTCGCCCGGGCGAGCCGTAGCTCCTCCGCGAAGTGGTCCAACATGGACGACAGTTCCACGGACAGCCTCCGTACATCTTCGTACCGCAGGGAGTGGGCCGCCATACGCGCTGGTCGTCGGCGCGCGGGGCCTCCCAGCGTAGTCGGGTCCTCAGCAGACTGTCACGCAGCGGGACCGCTCCCGGGATCGGACGGCGGGCGGAACCAGGCCGGGGCGCCCACGCACAGCGCGGTGCGCGGGCGCCCCTTCCCACCCATGGCGGAGGTCCATCCATGCGACTCACCTTCTGGCGCTGCCGGCGCCCCACCCCACCCGCCCCGCTCCCCCGGCGTACGCCCAATGGGCCGCCGGCCTGGGCGACCGCGCCGACGGAGGCCCTCCCGCTCGACGGCCCCGGACGGCCGGGGCGGCTGACCCGCGCGCAGGAGTGGCGGGCGAACGGCGGTCGCTGGGTGCCCGCGCCGCGCCGCGGCGAGGGCGACGGCCATTGGTCGCCCCCGCCCCGCGACAACCAGGACGGCGGGCGCTGATGCCGCGTTACCGCCCGCACGTCGCGGCGCGCCCGTCCTGGCGCTGCCGGGTCTGCGGCGCCGCGTGGCCGTGCTCCCCGGCCCGGCTCGCGCTGCTCGGCGAGTACCGCGAGGACCGGACCGCCCTGCTGATCTACCTGGGCACGCTCCTGGGCGAGGCGATGACCGACCTCGGCGGGCCGACCGGAGGCGACGCGCCGGCGGGGCTGGCCGACCGCTTCGTCACCTGGGCCCGGGCCCGGTGATCAGTCCACCAGGGTGCGGCCGGTGAGATGGAGGAAGACGTCCTCCAGGCTGCTGCGCCGGACCAGGACACTGGCCGGGACGAGGCCGCGCCCGGTCACCGCCGCCACGGCGGCGTCGCCGTCGGGCACGTAGAGCAGGACCCGGTCGGGCAGCACCTCGACCCGCTCGCCGAGCCCGTCGAGCTTGCCGGCGAACGGCTCCTGCGACTCGGCGGCGAAGCGCAGCTCCACCACCTCGCGGGTCGAGTGCTCCTCGATGAGGGCCCGGGGCGAGCCCTCGGCCACGATCCGGCCGCCGTCCATCACCACCAGGCGGTCGCAGAGCTGCTCGGCCTCGTCCATGTAGTGGGTGGTGAGGACCAGCGTGACGCCCTGCTGCTTGAGCCGGAACAGCCGCTCCCAGACCAGGTGCCGGGCCTGCGGGTCGAGCCCCGTGGTGGGCTCGTCGAGCAGCACGATCTCGGGGTTGTTGACCAGGGCGCGGGCGATGGTCAACCGGCGCTTCATGCCACCGGAGAGCGGCTCCACCTTGCTCTCCGACCGCTCGGTGAGCTGCACGAAGTCGAGCAGCTCGGCGGCGCGCTCACGGGCCACCCGGCGGGGGATGCCGAAGTAGCGGGCGTAGGTGGTCAGGTTCTCCCGGACGGTGAGCTCCGGATCGAGGTTGTCCAGCTGCGGGCAGACGCCGAGCCGGCCCCGGATCGCGGGCCCGTCGCGGACCGGGTCCAGGCCGAGGATGCGCAGCTCCCCACCGGAGGGCGGGGAGATGCAGCCGATCATCCGCATGGTGGAGGACTTGCCCGCGCCGTTGGGCCCCAGGAAGCCGAACGCCTCACCCGGGCGGACCTCGACATCGATGCCGTCGACGGCGGTGAAGTCGCCGAACCGCTTCACCAGCCCGCGCGCCTCGATGAGTGGATGAGCCGTGGTCATCGCCCGACCCTAGTCGCCGGGTCCGACACGTTCGACCGGGTTACCGGTCCACCAGCCGAAGCCGGGCCGATACACAGCGTCACCTCGATCACGCATTGTGACCGCCTCCGCCCCGGCTCGACCCCTCCGACAACTCGGACCTACGGCCACCATGGTGGACAGATCGAATCGGGCCGCCCGCAATTCCGGAAGCCCACTACGCCCTTCGGTCCAGCAATTGCGAAAACCACTCTGAATATGCCTGCACTGAGTAATTGATCTTCGATTTTCGTTACCCAGCGCAATCACAACCGGCAATGTTCCCACGTGTACGCGATTCGCGTATCGTGCCCCCTCGTGTCGTCCGTTCGTTCCTCCGACGAATCCCCTCCGACGCCACGGCGCACCGCCGCGCCGGAGCCCCGGTCCGAACTGGACGCCGCCCCGGTGCCGCTGCCGCCCGGCGAGGCCACGGGCGATCCCGCCTGGGCAGACGACGGCCCGGCCCCCGGTCACCACGACCCCCGGGAGCTGGCCAGCCAGTTCGAGGACGAGAAGCCCGGCCGGGTCCTCTCCGGACCGGTCGGCGCACTGTTCACCGGCGCCACGCTCGCCATCGCGCTGCTCACCCTCTGGCAGGTCTTCCTCCCGCTCCCCCAGGGCAGCAAGTACTACCTCATCATTTTCCTCGCCGGCGTGCTGCCGATGGTCTTTCTCGCGTACCCGTCGGAAATCCGGCTGCCCCGGCGGCGCGCCACCCGCGCACCGGCCGGCGACCCCGCGCCGGCCGGCGCGGCGTCCCGGCGGTCCGGGCCCACCCCGCTCGACTGGGCGCTCGCCGGCGCCGCGCTGCTGAGCTGCCTCTACCCCGTCCTGCCGGTGACCCTCGGCGCGGGCGGCGGCGGTTACGACGCGTTCCTCGACCGGCAGGGCCTGCTGGTGCCGCTGGACGTGGCGCTGGGCACCGTGCTGCTGCTCCTGCTGCTGGAGGCGTGCCGGCGCACCACCGGCTGGATCCTCCCGGCGGTCTGCCTGCTCTTCCTCGGCTACGGCTACTACGGCGGGCTGCTACCGCAGTCCTGGCCGGTGGCCCACGCGGGCCTCGACTTCGGGCAGCTCGTCGACGCCTTCTACAACTCCGACAGCGGCTTCTACGGCACCCCGCTGGACGTGGCCGCCTCGTACATCGTGCTGTTCACCATCTACGGCGCGGTGCTCGACCTCACCGGGGCCGGCCGGTTCTTCGTGGAACTCTCCGCCGCCGCGTTCCGCCGCTCCCGCACCGCCCCCGGGCGTACGGCGGTCGCCTCCGGCTTCCTGCTCGGCACCGTCTCCGGCTCCGGGGCGGCCACCACGGTCAGCATCGGGGCGGTCACCTGGCCCATCCTGCGCCGCGCCGGTTACCCGCCCGAACGGGCCGGCGGCATGCTGGCCGCGGCCGGCGTCGGGGCGATCCTCTCCCCGCCCACCCTCGGCGCCGCCGCGTTCATCATCGCCGAGTACCTGGGCGTGTCCTACCTGCGGGTGCTCGGCTGGGCCACCGTGCCGACCATCCTCTACTACCTCGGCATCCTGCTCTCCGTCGAGATCGACGCCCGGCGCTCGGGCGTGCGCCCGGTGGCCCTCGACACCGGCTCCGTCTGGCGGCTGCTCGGCCGCTCGGGCTACCACTTCCTCTCGCTCATCGCGATCATCGTGCTGCTCGCCACCGGCGCCTCGGCGACCCGGGCCGTGGTCCTGGCCACCGCGCTCGCCGCCGCGCTGTCCTTCCTGGACCGCCGGCACCGGCTCACCCCGGCGCGCCTGGTCGAGGCGCTCAGCGGCGGCGTGCGCGGGGTGCTCGCGGTCAGCGCGGTCTGCGCCGCCGCCGGCATCATCACCGCCACCACCACCAAGACCGGCCTCGGCCCGCAGGCCGCCGCGCTGCTGGTCAGCGGCGCGCAGGCGGTCAGCACCGAACCGGCCGTGGTGCTCGTGCTGACCGCACTGCTCGCCGGGGTCGCGCTCAGCCTCCTCGGCCTGGCGGTGCCGGTCACCGCGTCCTTCGTGATCGGCTGGGTGATCATCGGTCCGGCGCTGCTGCACCTCGGCGTCACCGCGCCCGCCGCCGCGATGTTCGTCTTCTACTTCGCGGTGCTGTCCGAGGTCTCCCCGCCGACCGCCCTCGCCGCCGTGGCCGCCGCCGCGGTGACCGGCGGCCGGCTGGTCCCGACCATGTGGCAGACCCTGCGGTACGCGCTGCCCGCGTACCTGATCCCGATCGCCTTCGTCATCACGCCGACCGGCCTCGGGCTGCTCGGCATCGGCGGGGCCGAGCGGATCACGGCCGCCGCCCTCGGGTCGGCGCTGAGCGTCGCCGTGCTCGCGGTGGCCGCCGGCGGCTGGCTGCCCGGCGTCGGCCCGGCCGGCGTACCGGAGCGGATCCTCGGCGCCCTCGCCGGGCTGGTCCTGCTCCGGCTCGAACCCGTACCCGTCGCCGTCGGCGTGCTGCTGGCCGCCGCGATGGTCGCGGGTGTGCTCCTACGACGGAGGGCCGCCGGCTCGGCCGGACGGTCCCCCGCAGTCCCATCCGCAAACCCTGGGGAGGAAATGCAATGAACCGGATCAACGCGCGGTTAGCCGCCGGCGCGGGGCTGCTGGCCCTGGTCGCGGCCGGCGCCACCGGCTGCGGTGGCCGCCAGGACACGGCGACGACCGACAGTTTCGGCGGCGAGGTCACCTGCAAGGTCACCAAGGACACCCG
Source organism: Micromonospora sp. HK10 (assembly GCF_000982955.1). GTDB lineage: Bacteria > Actinomycetota > Actinomycetes > Mycobacteriales > Micromonosporaceae > Micromonospora. Next base: position 67,894 of record NZ_KQ058902.1, read on the forward strand.
GGTCGGCATCGCCACCGGCAACGCCACCGGGGTCTACTACGTGGTCGGCAACGCGCTGGCCGGGCAGCTCTCCGGCGCCACCGACGGCAAGCTCACCGGCACGGCCGCCGAGACCGGCGCCTCCGTGCAGAACATCGAACAGCTCGTCGCCGGCCAGTACGACGTGGCCTTCTCGCTCTTCGACACGGCGGTCAACGCGGTACAGGGCAAGGGCAGCTTCACCTCCCCCCAGCCGGTGCAGGCGCTGGCCCGGATCTATGACAACTACACGCAGGTGGTCGTCCGGGCCGACGCCGGGATCACCTCGGTGGCCGACATGAAGGGCCACAAGATCTCCACCGGCTCGCCCAAGTCCGGCACCGAGGTCATCGCGAACCGGCTGCTCACCGCCGCCGGCCTCGACCCGGCCAAGGACATCCAGGCGCAGCGACTCGACCTCACCAAGACCGTCGACGGCATGAAGGACGGCAACATCGACGGCTTCTTCTGGTCCGGCGGGGTGCCCACCGGCGGGGTCACCGACCTCTTCACCACCGCCGGCGACAAGGTCAAGTTCCTCGACATCAGCCCGCTGCTGCCGAAGATGGCCGAGCTGAACTCCGCGTACCAGGCCGGCACCATCGGCCGGGACGTGTACCGCACGCCGGCCGACGTGCCGACCATCGTGGTGCCGAACGTGCTGCTGGTGCGGGAGAACCTCGACGCCGACGTGGCGTGCGCGATCACCCGCACGGTCTTCGAGAAGAAGGACGCCCTGGCCCAGGCCAACCCGGCCGCCAAGGGCATCGAGCTGAGCAACGCCCGCAAGACCGACCCGGTGAAGCTGCACCGCGGCGCGGACAAGGCGCTCAAGGACCTGGGCGCGAGCTGACCTGACGACGCCGGGCCCGGACCATCCGTCCGGGCCCGGACCCGACCCCGCCCCGGAGACCTCCGTGCCGCTGCCCAGCCCCGCCCGCGTACGTCGGCACCACCGGGCCGCCGACCGCACCGAGCACCTCTGGTCGGTCCGTACCCAACTGCTCGCGCCGATCCTGGTCGCCACCGTCGGCCTGGTGGTGCTCGGCGCCACCCAGACCGACGCCGCGCTCGCCGCCTCCGCCGACGCCGACCGGGCCCGCGTGCTCGCCGGCACCGCCACCGACACCGTGCGGCTGGTGCACGAACTGGAGCGGGAACTCGGCGAGACGGCCGCGCTGCGCCAGCGCGGCGGCACGTCCGGCCGTCCACTGGTGGACGCCCAGCGGCGGCGGGTCGACGCGGCCGTCGAACGCTACCGGTCGGCCAGCGGCGCGGCCCGCCGGGCCGCGCCCGACCTGAAGGCGGTGCTGAACGACGCGGACGGTCAGCTCGACCAGCTCAGCCCCACCCGCCAGCTCGCGCTCGGCGGCGACCGGGCCGACCCGTCGTACGGGGTGATGGTCGAGTCGCTGCTCGCCGTCGCCGATGCCCTGCCGGCGCAGCTGCGCGACGCGACGCTGGCCAACGGGGCCCGGCAGGTGGCCGCGGTGGCCGCCCAGGAGCACCTGGCGTCGCTGGAGCGGGACGTGTTGCGGGGCGTCTTCGTCCGGGGTGCGCTCGCCCCCGGCGAGCTGGCCGGGCTGGGCCGGCTGCGCGGCGCCCGGGAACAGCGCCAGGCCGAGTTCCTGCGGATCGCCACCGGCCCGGCGAACACCGCCTGGTACCGGTTGATGTCCGGCGGCGACGTGGAGACAGCGCGCCGGATGCGCGACGGGGTGCTGGCCACCGACGGCGGGCCCGCCGCGCTGGACACCGACGGCGACGCCTGGTACGTGGCGCAGAGCGGAACGATCCGTCGCTACAACCTGCTCGGCCGGGAACTCTCCGAGGACCTGGACCGGGACGCCGCCGCGCTGGCCCGGACCGCCCGGCAGCGGGCCCTGATCACCGCCGGGGCGACCAGCACGGTGGCGCTCGGTTCGCTGATCACCGCCGTGCTGCTGGCGGTACGCACCAGCCGCCGGCTGCGCCGGCTGCGGGTCGCCGCGCTCACCATGGCCAACCGGGAGCTGCCGGAACGGATCACCGCGATCGCGGCCGGCGAGGGCTCCTCCGGGGACGGCACGGCGACCCGGTTGACCGCCGGCATCCGGCGCGGCCGGGACGAGGTGGCCCAGGTGGCCGAGGCGTTCGACACGGTCAACCGGGCCGCGCTGCGGCTCGCCGGCGAGCAGGCCGAGCTGCGGCTCGACGTGACCCGGATGGCGGAGGCGCTGGCCCGGCGGATCCGTACCCTGATCACCCGCCAGCTGCGCCTGCTGGACGAGTTCGAACGCGAGGAGACCGATCCGGACGCCCTGGAACGCTTCTTCGCGCTGGACCACCTGGCCGCCCGGCTGCGCCGCAACGGCGAGAACCTGCTCGTGCTGGCCGGTGGCGAGCCGGGCCGCGGGCACGAGGGCGCCCTGCTGCTGGACGACGTGATCCGGGCCGCCGCGTCCGAGATCGAGGACTACCCGCGGGTGGAGGTGGACGTGCCGACCGCGGCGGTGCACGGCGCGGCGGTCGGCAACCTGGTGCACCTGCTGGCCGAGCTGCTGGAGAACGCCACCGTCTACTCGCCGCCGGATTCGCCGGTGCTGGTGGACGGCCGACGGACCGTGGACGGGCTCACCCTGCGCGTGCACGACCAGGGCATCGGCATCAGCGACAGCCGGCTGGCCACCATCAACGAGCGGCTCGCCGCGCCGGCCACCCTGTCCAGCGCGGCGGCCGGCAGCATGGGCCTGCACGTGGTGGCGCACCTGGCCGCCCGGCACGGCATCCGGGTGCAGTTGCACAACACCGGCACCGGCACGGTCGCCCAGGTGGAGGTGCCCGAGGCGGCGCTCACCCGGGTCGAGACGGTCAGCCGGCGGCCGGCGATGGAGGGGCGACCGGTGGCCGGCCGGAACGCGCCCTGGTTCCGGCCCCGGCCGGGCGGGCCGGCGGCCCGGCCGGTCGGCGGCGCCGCCCGGCGGGACCTGGTCGTCACGCCGACCGCCCTGCAGAACAGCCCGACCGTGGTCGTCCCGGTGGTCGGCGGCCCGCCGCCCACCGGCCGGGCCCGCGGCGTGGCCAGCGTCCGCCCGCCGGGCTTCGCGGTGCTGCCGCCCAGCGCCGCCCGGGTCCGGCCCGCCGACAGCGCACCGGCCGCAACGGCTTCGCCGGCGATGTCGACCACCGCCAGCGGCCTGCCCCGGCGGGCCCGGGGCGGCCAGTTGCCCGCACCGATGCCCGCCCCCGCGACGCCGCCCCGCCCGGAGGCGGACCTGCTCGACCCCGAGGTGGTACGCGCCCGCCTGTCCGCCCTCGCCGAGGGCGTGGCCAGCGCGATGCGCCGTGCCCCGCACCCCACACCCAACGGGAGAACCCCATGAGCTCATCCGTGACCGCCGGACTCGACTGGCTGCTGGCGAACTTCGCCGAGCAGGTGCCCGACGTGTCGCACGCCCTCGCGGTGTCCGAGGACGGCCTGCGCCTGGCCTCCTCCCCGGACCTCTCCCCCGACCAGGTGGACCAGCTCGCCGCGGTGATCAGCGGCCTGGCCAGCCTGACCGTCGGCGCCGCCCGGCTGATGTCGGCCGGCCGGGTACGCCAGCAGATCGTCGACATGGACGGCGGCGTGCTGCTGGTGATGGCGGTCGGCGAGCGGGCCCTGCTCGGTGTGCTCGCCGCCCCCGGCTGCGATCTGGGCCAGATCGGCTACGAGACGGCCACGCTGGTCCAGCGGGTGGCGGAGGCGCTGGAACCGGCGGTCCGCCGGTGACCCGCGGCGCCCGGCGGCTGCTGGCCGCGCTGCTGCCGGCCGTTCTGGTGGCCGGCTGCGGCACGGCGGAGCCCGGGCCGAAGGCCTGGCACGACGGGCGGATCTTCCTGGCCACCGGCAACACCACCGGCGTCTACTACCAGCTGGGCGGCGGCTACGCGGACGTGATCAGCCGGCACCTGCCCGGCTACGAGGCGCGGGCCGAGCCGACGGGCGCCTCGGTGGAGAACATCAACCGGCTGGCCAGCGGTGACATGGAGGTCGCGTTCAGCCTGGCCGACACCGCGGCCGACGCGGTCACCGGGCGGGGCGCCTTCGAGGGCCAGCCGCAGCCGGTCCGGGCGCTGGCCCGGATCTACAGCAACTACACCCACCTCATCGTCCGGGCCGACGGAAAGATCAACACCTTTGCGCAGCTGCGCGGCAAGCGGGTCTCGACCGGGTCGCCGAAGTCCGGCACGGACATCATCGCCGGCCGGTTGCTGACCGCGGCCGGCATCGACCCGGACCGGGACATCCGGCGGCTCACCCTGTCGCTGCCGGAGACGGTGAAGCAGATGCGCTCCGGCGGGGTGGACGCCATGTTCTTCTCCGGCGGCCTGCCCACCCCGGGCGTGAAGGACCTGCTGTCCAGCGCGCCGGGCACCTTCCGGCTGCTGCCGCTGGCGGAGCTGATCGAGCCGCTCGCCGTCCGGTACGGCTCGGTCTACACCACGTCGACGCTGCCCGGGGCCGTCTACGGCACGTCGGCGCCCACCCCGACCATCACCGTGTCGAACGTCATCCTGGTCAGCGCGGACATGCCGGACGATCTCGCGTACGACCTGACCCGGATGCTCTTCACCTATCAGGGCGAGCTGATCAAGGTGCACCCGGAGGCGGCGAACTTCACCCGGGACAGCGCGGCCGCCACCGACCCGATCCCGCTGCACCCGGGTGCCGCCCGGTACTACCGCGGCGGCTGAGCCGTCAGACGTCGGCGGGGGTGGTGGCGGCCCGGGCCGCGCCGACCAGGTGGTCGGTCTCGGCGGTCACCGCCTCGTCGTCGACCGGCGTGCCCGGGTCGTAGCGGACCGTCCAGGTCAGCCCGTCGACGCCGGGGACCCGCCGGGCCGCGATGCGGGCCGCCCCGCCGGGCACCGGCTGATGCGCCGTGTACGCCACCGAGCGGGTCACCCGGGCGCGTACCTGATGCGGCAGCTCGCCCGGGTCGAGCAGCAGGTACGTCTCGGCGGGGCCGTCGGCCACCACGAGGTAGCCGTCCCGCTCGGCGACCCGCTCGGCGGGGGTGACGGTCAGTTCCCGGCCGGACCAGACTGCCTTGAGCACGTCGTGCCAGCCGAGCCGGTGCCCCCGGCCGGGCAGCCAGAGCCCGAGGTTGCTGGCCACCACCACGCCGTCGCCCTCGCCGTTGCCGACCCCGGCCCAGGCGAGCACGCGCTCCTCGGCGGCCAGCGGCGGCCGGTCGGCGGGCGGAAGCTTCGGCTTGCGGTTGAACAGTCCCATCACAGCCCTCCGGCGGCCTGCTCGCGCAGGGCCCGCGCGTGCTGCTCCAGCGAGAGCAGTTCCCCGAAGAGCGCGAAGTACTCGTCCTTGTTGCTCACCGGGTTGATCCGCTGGATCTTCGACTTGAGGTCCTTGATCCGGCCGGTGACCGAGCCCCACTGGAGCCGGGCCATCGTGATCGAGACGTACCGGGGGTCGGGTTCGCCGTCGATGCGCAGCGGCTCGACGGCCAACTCGCCGACGAGGGCCTGCGCGGCCAGGTCGGCGCAGGCGTCCCGGACCTGCTCGATCCAGACCGCGCCGGCCGCGGCGGTCGCCGCCCCGCCGGCCGCCGCGATGGCCGCCCGGACCACCTGGTGCACCGGGTGCCGGTATTCGCGGGCCTCGACCGCGTCGAACATCGGGCCGGCCAGCACCGGCTCCTGGAGGGCGAGCTTCAACGCCTCCCGCTCCACCATCGACTGTGGGCTGTCCACGCTGGGGACGGCCGGGCCGGGGCGGGCCGGAGCGGACCCGCCGGCCCCGGCCGGCTGGCCGGATCCGGCGGCCAGCACGGCCCGCTGCACCGGCTCGATCTCCATGCCGAGGTCACCGGCGAGCTTGCGGACGTACTCGGGGCGCTTCTCCCGGTCCTTGATCTTCGCGACCAGGGGGGCGGCCCGGCGCATCGCCTCCACCCGGCCGTCGACCGTGTCCAGGTCGTACCGGTTGATCACGTGGCGCAGCGCGAAGTCGACCAGCGGCTCGCGGCGCGCGACCAGGTCCCGGACCGCCAGGTCGCCCTTGGCCAGGCGCAGCTCACACGGATCCATGCTGTCCGGACTGACCGCGATGAAGGTACGCCCGACGAAGCGCTGGTCGTCCTCGAAGGCACGCAGCGCCGCCTTCTGCCCGGCGGCGTCCCCGTCGAAGGTGAAGATGATCTCGCCGGCCACCGCGTCGGTGTCCATCAGCAGCCGGCGCAGCACCCCGATGTGGTCGGTGCCGAACGCGGTGCCGCAGGTGGCCACGGCGGTGCTCACGCCGGCCAGGTGGCAGGCCATCACGTCGGTGTAACCCTCGACCACGACCACCTTGCCCTGCTTGGCGATCTCCCGCTTGGCCAGGTCGATGCCGTAGAGGACGTGGGACTTCTTGTAGATCGGCGTCTCGGGGGTGTTCAGGTATTTCGGGCCGTCGTCGTCGGCGAAGAGCTTGCGGGCGCCGAAGCCGATCACGTCGCCGGTGAGGTCCCGGATCGGCCAGAGCAGCCGGCGGCGGAACCGGTCGATCAGGGTGCCCGAGCGGGACGGCCGGGACAGCCCGGCGGTGACCAACTCGTCGTGGCTGAAGCCCTGCTGGCGCAGGTGCTTGGTGAGCAGGTCCCAGGCGTCGGGGGCGAACCCGCAGCCGTAGCGCTCGGCGGCGGCCCGGTCGAAGCCCCGCTGGGCGAGGAACTCCCGGGCCGGCCGGGCGCCGGCGGTGCCGAGCTGGGCGCGGTAGAACTCGACCGCGGCGGCGTGCGCGGCCACCAGCCGCTGCCGCTGCCCCTGCTGCGGCCGGGGGCGGGCGGCCGACCGGTCGTCCTCGACGTATTGCAGTTGGAGGCCGGCCCGGGCGGCGAGCCGCTCGACGGACTCGACGAAGCTCAGGTGCTCGGCGTCCATCAGGAACTTGATCGCGTCCCCGCCGGCCCCGCAGCCGAAGCAGTACCAGACGTTACGGGCGGGCGAGACGTTGAAGGAGGGGCTCTTCTCGTCGTGGAACGGGCACAGCCCCTTGAGGTTGCCGCCGCCGGCCGACTTGAGGGTGACCACCTCGGAGATCACGTCGGCGATGGAGCTGCGCTCGCGGACCAGCGCGATGTCCTCGTCCCGGATCCGCCCCGCCATCTCCGCCACCTCCTCGGCGTACATCCTGCCCTGCCGGACCGACGATCCGGCGGCGGGGGCACGGCCGTGTGGCGGAGCCCGCCCCGGGCTGCTCAGGGTCGAGCCAGGGCAGTGCTCGCCGGCCCGGAGGGCAGGCGGGAGCCCCGGCCTGCGGCACCCGACCGCGGCATGTCGGGCCCTCCCCGGCGGCGGAGGCCCCGACATGCCGCCTCGCGTTCGACGGTCACGACGCCCGGTCGGCGCGGCCCGCTCCCGTCCCGATCCGGGGGAACGGCTCGATGGAGAAGACCACCTCGACCGGCACCTCGAAGTACCCGGCGATCCGCAGCGCCAGGTGCAGGCTGGGCCGGAACTCGCCGCGCTCCAGGTAGCCGACCGTCTGGTAGTGCACGCCCAGCGCGTCGGCGAGCTGCCGGCGCGAGATGCCCCGCTCGGCGCGCAGCACCGCGATCCGGTTGTGCACGGTCTCACTCATCGACGCCACTCACCCGACCCGCTGGATGGCCCGTTCCCGCCGGGCGGCCATCCGGGAACCGGACTCCCGGCGGGCCATCCGGCGCAGCACGACCGGGGCGAGGACGAGCCCGAGCACCGCCCAGGCGCCCAGCACCCCGACCGTTTCCAGGTGCCGCCACGAGCCGCCGAGCTCGACCGCGGCCAGGTCGTCCGGGAGCAGGGCCGAGCGCATGCCCAACCCGAGCCAGTAGATCGGGAAGACCTGGGCGATCGCCTGCAACCAGCCGGGGTAGCCGTTGATCGGGTAGAAGATGCCGGAGAGCGCGATGAGCCCCATCGTCGGCAGCATGACCAGCCCGAGGTTGCGCGGGTTCTCAATCAGGGAGCCGATGACCGCGCCGATGGGCAGGGTGGCGACCAGGCCGAGCAGCGCCACCGCGAGCAGGCCGAGCCAGGCGCCGGGGCGGGCCAGCTCCAGCCCGTCCAGGAAGAAGATCGCCGGCAGGAGCTGGAGGAGCATGCTCAGCATCGCCACCGTGGAGAGCAGGACGATCTTGCCGATCAGGTAGCCGAGCATGCCGTTCGGGGTGGCCTTGACCCGCAGCAGCGTGCCGTCCTCCCGCTCCACGACGAGCTGCGAGGCGAGCATCAGCATGCCGCCGAAGGCCAGCCCCATGCCGAGGGCGCTGGGCAGCGTACGGGCGCCGAGGGAGAAGGTGGTGCCGGGCACCGTGGACCCGCGCATGAAGAACATGGTGACCAGCAGCACCACCGTGGGGAAGAAGTAGTTCCACAGGTCCTGGCCGTTGGTGAAGGTGTTACGCAGCTCGATCAGGCCGCGTCGCAGTCCGGCCCGGACGGCCGCGGTGGTCGGGTTCATGCCTCGCTCCCCTGCTGCCAGACCCGGGCGGCCGCACCGGCCCGCGCCCCGGACTCCTGCTCGTAGACCAGCGCCATGTACGCGTCCTCCAGGCTGGCCCGGCGTACCTCCAGCTCCTGCACCTCGTCGCCGTGCTGGGTCAGCAGCTCGCGGACGAAGCCGGTGGCGTCGGCGGTGGCGTGCACGAACCGCTCCCCGCCCCGGGTCCAGCGGATCTCGGCGTCCCCGGCGACCCGGCGGGCCAGCTCGTCCGGCGAGCCGTCGGCGATGATCCGGCCGCCGGCCAGGATGAGGATCCGGTCGGCCAGCTTCTCCGCCTCGTCCAGGTCGTGCGTGGTGAGCAGGATGGTGGTCTCGTCCAGGTCGGCGAGGCGGTGCACCAGCTCGTGGAACTCCCGCCGGGCGGCCGGGTCGAAGCCGACCGTCGGCTCGTCCAGGAAGAGCAGCTCGGGGCGGCCCACGATGCCGACGGCCACGTCGAGCCGTCGGCGCTGGCCGCCGGAGAGCTGGTGCACCCGCTTGTCGGCGTGCGGGGTGAGCCCCACCGCGTCCAGCAGCTCGTCGACCGGCCAGGGGCGCGGGATCCGCTCGGTGGCGTAGGCCCGGTAGAAGATGCCGAGGTGGTCCAGCAGGTCGCGGACCTTCCACTTGCCGTGGTCGCGCCACGACTGGAGCACCACGCCGAGCCGGGCGCGCCACCGCTCGTCGCCCCGGCCGGGGTCGACGCCGAGGACGCTGACCTCCCCGGCGGAGCGCATCCGGAAGCCCTCCAGGATCTCGATCGTGGTGGTCTTGCCGGCCCCGTTGGGCCCGAGCAGGGCGAGCACCTCGCCGCGCCGGGCGGTGAAGTCGACACCGTGCAGCACATCCGTGCTGCCGTAGCGCATCCGTAGGTCCCGGACGTCGAGGACGAGGTCCTTGCCGGGTGGGTGCGGGGTCTCGGCGACGCCCGCCAGTTCGACCGCAGTCATACCGCAAAATGTAGCACCTCTACTACATCCCTTGGGGGCCGTGGCCGCGGCGTGACGCGCGGGGCGGGAACGAACGGCGGGGACGAGCGGGTGGTCAGGCGACCAGGGCGTCGGACTCCTCGGCCTCGACCTGGGCGTTCCAGTCGCGCTTGGTGGAGCGCCAGCCCTCGTCGTCCATGCCGCGGCGCCAGTAACCGGAGATGGAGAGCGCCTCGCGGGGCACGCCGCGCTCGATCCGCAGCAGCCGGCGCAGCTCCTTGACGACGCTCGCCTCGCCGTGCACGAACGCGTGCACCGCGCCGGGCGGGAAGTCCAGCGCCCGGACCGCCGCCACCAACGCCTGGCCGACCGGGTGGCCGGCCCGGTGCAGCCAGCGCAGCTCGACCGCGCCCGCGCTGGCCAGCGGCAGCTCGTCGGCCGGCCCGTCGACCTCGACGAACACCTTGGCCGGGGCGCCGGTGGGTAGCCGCTCCAGGGCCGCGGCGATCGCCGGTAGCGCGCTCTCGTCGCCGGCCAGCAGGTGCCAGTCGGCCGCCGGGTCGGGGGCGTACGCCCCGCCGGGCCCGGTGAAGAGCACCCGGTCGCCGGGGCGCAGCCCGGCCGCCCACGGGCCGGCCAGCCCTTCGTCGCCGTGGTACACCACGTCCACGGTCAGCTCGCCCGCAGCCGCGTCCCAGGCACGCACCGTGTACGCCCGCAGCCGCGGCCACTGCTCAGCCGGGAACTCCCGCTTGATGGCGGCCAGGTCGGTGGGGTGCGGGTAGCTCACCCCGGCCGGCGGGAAGACGAACTTCAGGTAGTGGTCGGTGTAGGCGCCCACCGGCAGGCCGGTCAGCTCCGCCCCGCCCAGCACGAGCCGGATCAGGTGCGGGGTGGGCCGCTCGGTCCGGACGACCGTGGCGGCGGTGACCTTCTTGGGGCGCTCAGTCATGCGTCTTAGGCTAACCTAAGTTCGCGCCGGTCCCCCAGCCCGCCGGTCCCCCGACCGCCGCTCCCCCGACCGCCGGCCGTCAACCGCCGACCCGACGCCGATCAGCGGACCAGGCGGTCGTGCCAGGCCACGGCGGCCGGGTCGGTGAGCGAGGCCACCTGGTCGATCACCACCCGCTGCCGCGCCGCGTCGTCGGGTGCCTCCCGCCACAGCGGGGCGAAGACCGGGTCGAGCGCGTCCGGGGCCCGGTCGAGCAGCACGGCGACCAGCTCGGCGAGGATCTCCCGCTGCCGGGCGTACCAGGGACCGGAGCCGGGACGGCGCATCACGTAGCGCAACGCGATGCCCTTGAGCAGCGCGCAGCGCGCCCGGGTCCGGCGCGGCACCACCAGGTCGGCGGCGTACCGGCGGTGCGGGCCGGTGCCGTGGCGCTCCTGCGTGGCGGCCACCACGCTCGACACGAACCGGCCGGTGAGCACGCTGGTGGTGTTCTTCAGCGCGGCCAGGGCCCGGTGGCTGCCGTCGTACGCGGCGAGCGGGGCGAGGGCCGGGTCGGCGAGCAGCTCGTCGAGCACCTCACCGAGGTCCTCCGGGGCCTCCCCGGAGTACGCGGCCGCCACGTCGGCGCAGAGCGCGCGCCGCTCGTCGGCGTCGGCCAGCAGCGGGCGCAGGCTGACGTACCCGCCGTGGATGCCGTCCTCGACGTCGTGCACCGAGTACGCCACGTCGTCGGCCCAGTCCATCACCTGCGCCTCGAGGCACCGCCGGTCACCGGGCGGGGCGCCGGCGCGCAGCCACTCGAAGACCGGACCGTCGTCGGCGTACACCCCGAACTTGCGCCGGCCGGGACGGCGCTGCCAGGGATATTTGCCGACCGCGTCGAGCGAGGCCCGGGTCAGGTTCAGCCCGGCGGAGCGACCGTCCGGGCCGAGCACCTTGGCCTCCAGCCGGGTCAGCACCCGCAGCGTCTGCGCGTTGCCCTCGAAGCCGCCGCAGCGGGCGGCGAGCTCGTCCAGCGCGTCCTCGCCGTTGTGCCCGAACGGCGGGTGCCCGAGGTCGTGCGCCAGGCCGGCGGTGTCCACCACGTCCGGGTCGCAACCCAGCCGGGCGCCCATCTCGCGGGCGATCTGCGCCACCTCGAGGGAGTGGGTCAGCCGGGTACGCAGGAAGTCGTCGGTGCCGGCGGTGTGCACCTGGGTCTTCGCGGCGAGCCGCCGGAACGCCGCCGAATGCAGCACCCGGGCCCGGTCCCGCTCGTACGGGGACCGCCCGTACCCGGTGTCCTTGGGCGCCTCGACGACCAGGCGCGCGGCGTCGTCAGCGCCCAACCGTCATCCCCCGCCGCCGACCGGCCGGCAGAACCGGCTCACTCCTCGCGCTCACCGGGCCAGACGCTGTTCGCGACTGCGGGGCTCGCAGAACCGGCTCACTCCTCGCGCTCACGCAAGACGCAGAACTCGTTGCCCTCGGGGTCGGCCAGCACCGTCCACCCGACACTGCCCTGGCCGATGTCGACGTGCCGGGCGCCCATGTCGACCAGCCGCTCCACCTCGGCCTCCTGGTCGGCCGGGCGCAGATCGATGTGCAGCCGGTTCTTGCCCTCCTTGGGCTGGGCGACCGGGACGAAGACGATGCCGGGCAGCGAATCGGGGGTGCGGCGGATCTCCACCTCGTCCGGCTTGTCGCTGATCACCTGGTAGCCGAGCGCCTCGGCCCACCAGTGGGCGAGCCGGGACGGATCCTGGGCGTCGACCGTCAGGTTCTCCCAGACGCTGCTCATGCGGCCACCTTCCTGATCGGCACGTGCGCGGTAGCTCAGGTTACGCCGGGCGGCCCGGAATGGCGCGCCCAGCAAGCCGGTGGACGCGACGCGGGGCCGCCGGCGGGTCGCCGGCGGCCCCGTACGCGGGCGGATCAGCGGGAGTCGGAACCGGTGGTGGTGATCGCCGCGCGACCGGCCTCCAGCCGGGCGACCGGCACCCGGAACGGTGAGCAGGAGACGTAGTCGAGCCCGACGGAGTGGAAGAAGTGCACCGAGTCGGGGTCGCCGCCGTGCTCGCCGCAGACCCCGAGCTTCAGCCCCGGTCGGGCTGCCCGGCCCTCCTCCGCGGCGATCCGGACCAGCCGACCGACGCCCTCGGTGTCGATCGACTCGAACGGCGAGATGCCGAAGATGCCCAGCTCCAGGTAGCGCCAGAAGAAGGCGCCCTCGACGTCGTCGCGGGAGAAGCCCCAACCCATCTGGGTGAGGTCGTTGGTGCCGAAGGAGAAGAACTGCGCCGCCTCGGCGATCTGGCCGGCGGTGAGCGCCGCCCGGGGCACCTCGATCATAGTGCCGATCAGCACCTCGACGCCGCTGTCCCCGACCACCTCAGCGATGATCTTCTCGGCCTCGGCGCGTACCGTCTCCAGCTCCTGGACCGCGCCCACCAGCGGCACCATGATCTCCGGGCAGGCCGTACCGCCGTCCCGGACGACCGTCACGGCGGCCTCGGCGATCGCCCGCACCTGCATGGCGAACAGGCCCGGGATGACCAGGCCGAGCCGGACGCCGCGCAGGCCCAGCATCGGGTTCTCCTCGTGCATCCGGCGCACGGCGGCGAGCAGCGCCTCCTCCTTGGCCACGTCCTCGCCGCGTTCCTGGGCGACCGCCACGTTGACCGCGAGCTGCTCCAGCGGGGGCAGGAACTCGTGCAGCGGCGGATCGATCAGCCGCACGGTGACCGGCAGGCCGTCCATCGCGCGGAAGATCTCGATGAAGTCGGCCCGCTGCAACGGCAGCAGCGCGGCCAGCGCGTCCTCCCGTTCCCGGTCGGTCGAGGCCAGGATCAGCCGCTCGACCAGCTCCCGGCGGTCACCGAGGAACATGTGCTCGGTGCGGCACAGGCCGATGCCCTCGGCCCCGAACCGCCGCGCCCGCGCCGCGTCCTCGCCGGTGTCGGCGTTCGTCCGGACCGCCAGCCGCCGCGTGGCGTCGGCGTGGGTCATGATCCGGTGTACGGACCGGACGAGCGCGTTGTCGACGTGCTCGGGGTCGAGGCTGCCCTCGAAGTACTGCACGACCTCCGACGGCATGACCGGCACCTCGCCGAGGTAGACCTTTCCGGTGGTGCCGTCGATCGAGACGATGTCGCCCTCGTTGACGGTCTGCCCGGCGACCGTGAACCGCTTCGCCGGCACGTTCACGTCGATCTCGTCCGCGCCGGAGACGCAGGTCTTGCCCATGCCGCGGGCCACCACGGCGGCGTGGCTGGTCTTGCCGCCCCGCGAGGTGAGGATGCCCTTCGCGGCGATCATGCCGTTGAGGTCGTCCGGGTTGGTCTCCCGGCGGACCAGGATCACCGGCTCGCCCTGCGCGGCCAGCTCGACGGCCCGGGCCGAGGTGAAGACCACCTTGCCGGAGGCGGCGCCGGGCGAGGCGCCGATGCCCTTGGCCACCGGCTGGAACTCGTGGTCGAGCTGGAAGCGCGGGAACATCAGCTGGGCGAGCTGAGCGCCGTTGACCCGGTGCAGCGCCTCGTCCAGGTCGATCAGGCCCTCGTCGACGAGCTGCCCGGCGATGACGAACGCGGCGGCCGCGGTGCGCTTGCCGACCCGGGTCTGGAGCATCCAGAGCTTGCCGCGCTCGATGGTGAACTCGATGTCGCAGAGATCCTTGTAGTGCTCCTCCAGCCGGGCCATGTAGCTGAGCAGCTCGTCGTAGGACTTCTTGTCGATCCGTTCCAGCTCCTGCAACGGCACGGTGTTGCGGATGCCGGCGACCACGTCCTCGCCCTGCGCGTTGGCCAGGTAGTCGCCGTAGATGCCCTGCGCGCCGCTGCCCGGGTCGCGGGTGAACGCCACCCCGGTGCCGGAGTCCGCGCCGAGGTTGCCGAAGACCATGGCCACCACGTTGACCGCGGTGCCCAGGTCGGCCGGGATGCGCTCCTGCCGGCGGTAGACCACCGCGCGCTCGGCGTTCCACGACTCGAAGACCGCGCGGATGGCCAGGTCGAGCTGCTCGCGTGGCTCCTGCGGAAACTCCCGGCCGGTGTGCTTGGCGAAGATCTTCTTGTACGCGTCGACCAACGCGCGCAGGTCGCCGGCGTCCAGGTCCAGGTCGTTCTGCGTACCCTTGGCGCGTTTGGCCTCGTCGAGGGCGTGCTCGAACTCCTCGCCCGGAACCTCGCAGACGGTCTTGCCGAACATCTGGATCAGGCGCCGGTAGGAGTCCCAGGCGAACCTGTCGTTCCCGCCGGCCCGCGCGCTCAGGCCGACCACGCTGCGGTCGTTGAGGCCGACGTTGAGGACGGTTTCCATCATGCCGGGCATGGAGAACTTGGCCCCGGAGCGGACGGAGACCAGCAGCGGATCGTCCGGGTCGCCGAGCTTGCGGCCCATCTCCCGCTCCAGCGACTCCAGGTGCGCCTCGATCTGCCCGGCCAGCCCGTCCGGCTCGCGACCGGTGGTCAGGTACGCCTTGCAGGCCTCGGTGGTGATCGTGAAGCCGGGCGGCACCGGCAGGCCGAGATTGGTCATCTCGGCCAGGTTGGCTCCCTTGCCGCCGAGCAGGTCCTTGAGATCCTTGTTGCCCTCGGCGAAGTCGTAGACGTACTTGTGCTCGACCGTTCCCTGCGCTGCCACCAGAGCCTCCCACGCGCGCCATTGACACTTAACGAAGGTTCAGTTCGGACATACCCCGAGACCAAGCACCGGTAATCCCGGCGTGGTCAGCGGTCGGTGGGCGAAGGCTAAGCGAAGTTCGAGGGGCCTGGGACCGTTCGGTGACAATCGGCACAAGCATCACGACTATCCGCGTCCGTACCGGTTTTTGGGAACGCTTCCACGCGCACGATTACGCAATTCCGGATCCCCTCGTACTCTTGACGGCACTGGTTCTGCTGAACCTGACCATTGCCATATCCCGCGCAAATACACCCGGGAGCCGTCGCCGTGCCGACCACCCCCACCGCCCCCACCGGGAGCGGTCCCGAGCCGCTCCCCGCCGCCCCCGTCGGCGGTGGTCCCGAGCCGCTCGCCGCCGCCCCCGTCGGCGGCGGTCCCGAGCCGCTCGACCGGCTCCCCGGCCGGCAGCCCAGCGCCGGCGAGCTGGCCCGCACCGCCGCCCGC
>NZ_KQ058903.1:0-22656 GCF_000982955.1 Micromonospora sp. HK10
GCAAGCGCCAGCGACCAGCGCCGGGCGATCAGCGCCCGCGACCAGCGGCGGCGACCAGCGCCGGCGGAACTGGGGCCGGCGCGGCGCGGCGGGCAGCGCGTCAACGGCCGGAAGCGACCCCCGGCTTACAGCAACGGAGGGCCGGTTCAGCCGTACGGGGGATGTTGAGGGAGGTGCGTAACCCCCTGGTGAGGGCGTCGTTGAGTCTGATGTCGGAGCGCTGGTCAAGCGCGGCGACGGGAGACGGCCGATGCCCTGTCGGTCGAGGGGTGGCGGCGGGGCATCGTGCATAGAGGGGCCGGGCGTGTGAGGGGTGCGTCCGGCCCCTCCCCCTGCCCGAACCCCGGTCCGGCCCCTCCCCCTGCCCGAACCTCGGTCCGGCCCCTTCCCCTGCCCGGACCTTGCCACCGACCCCCGGCGCAGCCCGGGCAATCGGGTCAGGCGACCGGCATCGGGTCAGGCGACCGGCTGGGTGACGTTGGCCCGGACCCAGTCCACGATCGACTGGGTGGTCGCGCCCGGGGTGAAGATCTTCGCGACGCCGAGCTGCTCCAGCTCGGGGATGTCGGCGTCGGGGATGATGCCGCCGCCGAAGACCACGATGTCGGTGGCGTCGCGCTCGGCGAGCAGTTCGAGCACCCGCTTGAAGAGGGTCATGTGCGCGCCGGAGAGCACGGAGAGGCCGACGGCGTCGGCGTCCTCCTGGATCGCGGTCTCCACGATCTGCTCCGGCGTCTGGTGCAGCCCGGTGTAGATGACCTCCATGCCGGCGTCCCGCAGGGCACGCGCGACGACCTTCGCGCCCCGGTCGTGGCCGTCCAGGCCGGGCTTCGCGACGACGACCCGGATCCGAGAGCTCATCAGCGCACACCTTTCCCCGGCTACCGCACTCCTCGACTGAACGAACGGTAACCCGCCCGCACCGCGGCCGGAAACCCGGGCCGACCCCTACCCGCGATGGGAGTCCCATTAACGGCGGACCCGCCCGGCGGGAAGCCGGACGCCTCCGCCGAACGGTCACTGTGCGCGACGAACGGGCAGTTACCGGGCCACCCGACCGGCGGCACGAGCTATGACAAGGCCGGACGGAAACGGACAGAATGAAACCCCAATTCGGCGCTTCGGCTTGTGACAGGAGTGGCGGTTGGCTAACGTGTCCACGGTTGTCATCAAGTCCACGGACGGGTGATGACGCGGCCACCGGACGTTCAACCGAGCTTCACCGAACGGTCCGAGGTCGCATCGGATCCCCGACAACGGAGGGTATGCGTGCGCCAGCGCCTGTCGTCTGAGCCCGATAGATATCGCGGCCGTCGCCGCGTACCCACCCCCCCGCGGAGCCGCTACGCCGCGGTTGTCACCACCGCCTTCGTCGGAGCCGGCATCGTCGCCCTCGGCGCGAACGCCCTCCCGGACGCCAAGAGCGTCAGCCCGTCGGCTCTCGACGAGCTCCGGCAGGCCTCGGTCACCAGCCAGGAGGCCGCCGCCCGCGCCGAGTCCGCCGACGTCGCCTCGCGGAGCGGCCGCACCGACAAGGCCGCCGCCGAGCAGGACGTCTGGCTGCTTCCGCTGCACGGCTACGACTTCAACGGGCCCTACGGCATGCGCTGGGGCAAGCTGCACACCGGCATCGACCTGGTGGCGGCGGAGGGCACGCCCTACCTCGCGATCCACGACGGCACGGTCACCAAGGCCGGCTGGTTCGGCGGGTACGGCTACACGGTCATCGTCCAGCACGCCGACGGCAGCGAGGCCATCTACGGCCACTCCTCCGCGGTCAACGTGCGGGAGGGCCAGCAGGTGAAGGCCGGCGACCAGCTCGGCCTGGTGGGCAACACGGGCCACTCCTACGGCTCGCACCTGCACCTGGAGATCCATGTCAACGGGCAACCGCTGGACCCGGTGCCGTGGCTGGAGGATCGCGGAGTGGACATCAAGCTGCAAGTCGAGGCAATCTACGCCGATGTAGCCGCGTCCTGACGCTGCGTATCGCCCATTGACCGCCCGGATCAGTCGATCCGGGCGGTTTTCGTTGCGGCAAAGTCTGCCAGGTCACAGGTAGAAGTGTGAGCGGGAGCACACCCGTGCATGATCCTTTTCCGGCCTGAACCGCCCGGACGGGCACGAAGGCGGCGAGCAGCCACCGGTTGCCGGGTCCCACACCCGGAGCCCGTACCCGGCGACGGCGCGGCCGACACCAGTATTTCGAGGTCAACGTGCCCCTCGACTGATGAAGGTCCCCGTGCAGGAAGACAACTCCCGCCAGAACGAGAACACCTCGGACGCCCCCGCCCGGCACCGGCGCAAGCATCCGGTCCGGCGCACCACATACCTGGCCGTCGGCGCGGTCGCGCTGGTCGCTCTCGGCCTCGGCGGCGTCTCCGTCGTCACCGCCGACCACGGCACCCCGGACCCGGCCGCCGCCGTCGATCTGGAGGCCGAGGCGCGTGCCGAGGCCGCTGCCCGCGCCGACCGCGCGGCCCGCGGGTCGACCGCGCCGGTCACCCCGTCCGCCACCCCGGCCAGCCCGTCGCCGAGCCCGAGCACGGCCAGCCCGAAACCGACGAAGACCGCCGCCGCGAAGCCCAGGCCGAAGAAGGTGGCCAAGCCGAAGCCCAGCTGGGTCATCCCGATGAAGGGCGCCACCATCACCTCCTGCTACGGGCAGCGGTGGGGCACCCTGCACGCCGGCATCGACTTCGCGATGCCCGCGGGGACCCCGATCCACGCCGCCTTCGCGGGCACGGTGGTCAAGGCCGGGGACGCCGGCGACGGGTACGGCAACTCGGTCTTCATCGACCACCACAACGGCTACCTGACCCACTACGCGCACCAGAGCCGGCTGATCGTCAGCGTCGGCGACCGGGTGAGCGCCGGCCAGGTCATCGGCTACGAGGGCGCCACCGGCGACGCCACCGGCCCGCACCTGCACTTCGAGGTGCACCAGGGCCAGATGTGGAACCAGATCGACCCGGCGCCGTTCCTGCGCGCCCGGGGCATCGGCGTGGCCTGCTGACCGCACCGGCACGACAACGGCCCGGCCCGGCGTCCCGCCGGGCCGGGCCGTGTCAGAGCTTGTCGATCGGGGCGTGCCGGAGCACCAGCCACATGGTCTGGTCGCCGAAGTCGATCTGCGCCCGGGCGCCCGGCCCGTGCCCCTCGACGGCCAGCACCCGACCCAACCCGTAGCGCTGGTGGTTGACCCGGTCCCCCGCCGCCACCTTCGGGGCCTGCTTCAGCTCACTGGCCGTGGACAGCCGGCTGGCGTCCACCCCGAGCCGCTTGGCGAGCTGGGTCGCCTTGGGCGTACCCCCGGTGAAGCCGGCCCGCCCGCCGGGCGCGCGGTCCGCGCGGCCGCCGACGCCGCCGCCCCCGCCGGCCCACGAGGTGTACGACCCCTCGGTCCGCTCCCAGCGGACCAGGTCCGGCGGCAGCTCCTCGAGGAAGCGCGACGGCGGGTTGTACGCGGGCGCGCCCCAGGCCGACCGGGTGACCGCCCGGGACAGGTAGAGCCGTTGCCGGGCGCGGGTGATGCCCACGTACGCGAGCCGGCGCTCCTCCTCCAGCTCCCGGGTGTCGCCCAGCGAGCGCAGGTGGGGGAAGACGCCGTCCTCCAGGCCGGTCAGGAAGACCACCGGGAACTCCAGGCCCTTCGCGGTGTGCAGCGTCATCAGGGTGACCACACCCTGATGGTCCGGGTCGTCGGCGGGGATCTGGTCGGCGTCGGCGACCAGCGCCACCTGCTCCAGGAAGCCCGCCACGGTGGCCCGCTCGTCCTCGGCGCCCAGCGCCTCGATCCGCTCGGTGTATTCCCGGGCGACGCTGACCAGCTCCTGGAGGTTGTCCACCCGGCCGGCGTCCTGCGGGTCGAGGCTCTCCTCCAGCTCGCTCAGGTAGCCCGAGCGGGTCAGCAGCGCCTCCAACACCTCCTCCGGGGTGCCGGTGTCGGCCAGCTCGCGGGCGCCGTCGAGGAGGGCGACGAACTCGGCGATGCCGTTGGCGGCCCGGGTGGAGATCCCCGGGGCGTCCTTGGCCCGGCGCAGTGCCGCGCCGAAGGAGATCCGGTCCCGGCCCGCCAGCGCCTCGACGCACGCCTCGGCCCGGTCGCCGATGCCCCGGCGCGGGGTGTTCAAGATCCGGCGCACGCTGACCGTGTCGTCGGGGTTGACCACGGCGCGCAGGTAGGCCAGCGCGTCCCGGACCTCCTTGCGCTCGTAGAAGCGCACCCCGCCGACGACCTTGTACGGCAGGCCGACCCGGATGAACACCTCCTCGAAGACGCGGGACATCGCGTTGGTGCGGTAGAAGACCGCCACGTCGGCGGGGCGGGTGTCCCCCTCGTCGACCAGCCGGTCGATCTCCCGGGCCACCCAGTCGGCCTCGGCGTGCTCGGTGTCGGCGACGTACCCGACGATCTGCTCGCCGGCCCCCGCGTCGCTCCACAGCCGCTTGGGCTTGCGGGAGGTGTTCCGGTCGATCACCGCGTTGGCCGCGTTGAGAATGGTCTGGGTGGAGCGGTAGTTCTGCTCCAGCAGGATCGTCCGGGCGTCGGTGAAGTCGCGCTCGAACTCGAGGATGTTGCGGATGGTCGCGCCGCGGAACGCGTAGATCGACTGGTCGGCGTCGCCGACCACGCAGAGCTCGGCCGGCGGGAGCCCGTCGGTGCCGGAGACCAGCTCCTTGATCAGCACGTACTGGGCGTGGTTGGTGTCCTGGTACTCGTCGACGAGGACGTGCCGGAACCGGCGCCGGTAGCTCTCCGCCACGTGCGGGTGGGACTGGAGCAGGTGCACGGTCGTCATGATCAGGTCGTCGAAGTCCAGCGCGTGCGCCTCGCGCAGCCGCCGCTGGTAGAGCGTGTAGGCCTCGGCCAGGGCGCGCTCGTTGGGCCCCTTGGCCCGGCCGGCGAACTCCTCCGGGTCGACCAGCTCATTTTTGAGGTTGGAGACCTGGGCGGCCAGGCCGCGCGCCGGGTAGCGCTTCGGGTCGAGGTCCAGCTCGCGGGTGACGAGCTGCATCAGCCGGCGGGAGTCGTCCGCGTCGTAGATCGAGAAGGTCGACTTCAGGCCGGCGTGCTCGTGCTCGGCGCGCAGGATCCGGACGCAGGCCGAGTGGAAGGTCGACACCCACATGAGCCGGGCGCGCGGGCCGACCAGGGCGGCCACCCGCTCCTTCATCTCGCCGGCCGCCTTGTTGGTGAAGGTGATCGCGATGATCTCGCCCGGGTGCACGTCCCGCGCGGCGAGCAGGTACGCGATCCGGTTGGTCAGCACCCGGGTCTTGCCGGAGCCGGCGCCGGCCACGATGAGCAGCGGCGAGCCGGCGTGGGTGACCGCGTCCCGCTGCGGCCCGTTCAGCCCGTCGAGGAGGGCCTCCGGGCCCGGTCGGGCACCCGGTGACCCCGCCCCACGCCGCAGCGCCGCACCGGCCGTCACACGGCCCGGAGCGCCGCCCACCGGTGGCGGGGCGGAAGGAGGGCCGGCGTCGTCGTGCGGCGCGGGCTCGGGCGGGGACGCGGGGATGTCGAAGAGAGGATGCATCGCACGGCGAGTCTATGCCGCGCGCCGGACAGTTCCCGACCGCGCGGCCCCGACGGGACCGAGGAGTCACATCCCACCAGTTGGCGGCTTTCCTTGCGCACCCCGCCCGCGGGTCGGCATACTCGACGGCGTGTTCGATCAGCGCTTCTACTTTTACTACGGCACCGGGAGTCCGGCAGCCGTAGGTCGCGCCTGATCACAGACCTGCAAAGCCCCGGGCTCGGAGAGCCCGGGGCTTTTTCGTCCCGGGATCCGGGCACCGGGCCCGAGACCCGAGAGGGACGACGATGATGACTGACGTGGTGGAGTCCAGCGGCAGCCTGGCGCGGCCCGGCCGGACCGACGGCACCGCGCCGACCGGGGCGGCGGCGGCCCGCACCGGCACCGGCACCGGCACCGGCACCGACGACTCGGCGGCCGCCGAGCGGATCGTGGCCATCCGGGAGCGGATCGACGAGATCGACCGCACCCTCATCGCGCTCTGGCAGGAGCGGGCGGCGCTGTCGCAGGAGGTCGGGGCCACCCGGATGGCGTCCGGCGGCACCCGGCTCGTGCTCTCCCGTGAGCGGGAGATCCTGGAGCGGTTCCGGCAGGCGCTCGGCGCGGACGGCACCCAGTTGGCGTTGCTGCTGCTGCGCGCCGGCCGCGGCCCCCTGTGAACCGCGGCGCCGGTCGCCGGCGTCGGACCGGGCGCGGCGCCGGCGCGGCCGGGCCGGAGCCGACCCCCGGACCGTCCGTACCCGCCCGCACCGACCCCGGATACGACGGACCGCCTGCCGGCGTCAGCGTGACGCCGGCAGGCGGTCCGGGTTGACTCAGGCCGCCTCGTGGGTCGGCACGATCTCCCGCCGCTCGGCGAAGTGGCAGGCGCTCGGGTGGTCCGAGCCGCGCCGGATCTGGAGCAGCGGCACCTCCTGGGCGCAGACCTCCTGCGCCTTCCAGCACCGGGTGCGGAACCGGCAGCCCGAGGGCGGGCTGACCGGGGAGGGGACGTCACCGGTGAGCCGGATGATCGCCTTGTTGTCCCGCAGCGTCGGGTCCGGCACCGGCACCGCCGACAGCAGCGCCTGGGTGTACGGGTGCGTCGGGCGCTCGTAGATCTCGTCCTCGGTGCCGACCTCCACCATCTTGCCGAGGTACATCACCGCGACCCGGTCGGAGAGGTGGCGCACGACCGACAGGTCGTGGGCGATGAAGACGTACGACAGCCCGAACTCCGCCTGGAGCTTCTCCAGCAGGTTCATCACCTGAGCCTGGATGGAGACGTCCAGGGCGGACACCGGCTCGTCACAGACGATGACCTCCGGCCGCAGGGCCAGCGCCCGGGCGATGCCGATGCGCTGCCGCTGGCCGCCGGAGAACTGGTGCGGGTAGCGGTTGATGTGCTCCGGGTTCAGCCCGACCAGGTCGAGCAGCTCCTTGACCTTGCCGCGCCGGCTGCCGCGCGGGGCCGCCTCGGGGTGGATCTCGAACGGCTCGCCGATCAGGTCACCCACCGTCATCCGGGGGTTCAGCGAGGTGTACGGGTCCTGCATCACCAGCTGGATCTGCCGGCGCAGGCGCCGCAGCGCCCCACCGGAGAGCTTGGAGATGTCCTGGCCCTTGTAGAGCACCTGGCCGGCGGTCGGCTTCTCCAGGTTCATCAGGACCCGGGCGAGGGTCGACTTGCCACAGCCGGACTCGCCCACGACGCCGAGGGTCTCGCCGGCCTTCAGGTCGAAGGAGACGCCGTCGACGGCCTTGACGTGACCGATGGTCTTCTTGAACACCACGCCCCGGGTCACGGGGTAGTGCTTGACCAGGTCACGGACCTCGATGATGTTCTCAGTCACGGCTCACGAGCTCCTCGGCGAAGTGGCAGGCGCTGGCCCGACCGCTGCCGATCTGCAGCAGCGGAGGCACCTTCTCCCGGCACACCGGCTGCGCCATGGGGCAGCGCGGGTTGAACGGGCAGCCCGGCGGGATGTTCATCAGGTTCGGCGGGAGCCCCTTGATCGTCCGGAGCTCCTGACCCTTCTCGTCCATCCGCGGGATCGAGTTGAGCAGGCCGAGCGTGTACGGGTGCGCCGGCTTGGCGTACAGCTCGTACACGTCGGCTTCCTCGACGATCCGGCCGGCGTACATGACCGCGATCCGGTCCGCGACGTCGGCGACGACGCCGAGGTCGTGGGTGATCAGGATCATGCCCATCCGCCGCTCCCGCTGGAGTTCACCGAGCAGGTCCATGATCTGGGCCTGCACGGTCACGTCCAGGGCGGTGGTCGGCTCGTCGGCGATCAGCACCTCGGGGTCGAGCGCGAGCGACATGGCGATCATCGCGCGCTGCCGCATGCCGCCGGAGAACTGGTGCGGGTAGTTGCTGTACCGGCCCTTGGCGTTGGGGATCTTCACCTGGTCGAGCATCTCGATCGAGCGCTTCTTGGCGTCCGCGCGGCTCATGCCGCGGCGGATGCGGAACTGCTCGGCGATCTGGAAGCCGACGGTGAAAACCGGGTTGAGGGCGGAGAGCGAGTCCTGGAAGATCATCGCAATGCCCTCGCCCCGGATCCGACGCCGCTGCTCGGCGGACATCTTGAGCATGTCCTTGCCGTGGAAGCGGACCTGGCCACCGGTGACGAAGCCGGGCGGGGTGTCGAGGATGCCCATGATGGTCTGCGCGGTGACGCTCTTGCCGGAGCCGGACTCGCCAAGCACGGCGAGGGTCTCCCCCGCGTTGACGTGGTACGTCACCCCGTTGATGACCTTGGCGACCCCGTCCCGGGTACGGAACTCCACCCGGAGGTCGTCGACCTCGAGCAACCGGCCGGCGGGGCGGCCGGATCCGTCGGCGCCCGGCACGGACTGCTCGGACACGAGAATGTCGGACAACTCAGTTCCCCTATCGGAGCTTCGGGTCGAGGGCCTCGCGGACCGCCTCACCGAGCATCACGAAGCTCAGCACGGCGGTGACGAGGAACGCGGCCGGGAAGAACAGCAGGAACGGCGAGACCCGGATGTAGTTCTGCGCCTCGCTGATCATGATGCCCCAGGACACCACGGGGGTCTTCAGGCCGATACCCAGGAAGGAGAGCGTGGCCTCGGCGCCGATGAACGAGCCGACCATGATCGTGCCGTAGACCAGCAGCGGTGCCAGGCAGTTCGGCAGCAGGTGCTTGAGGATGATCCGCCCCGTGCTGGCACCCATGGCCCGGGCCGCGATGATGTAGTCGGCCTCCTTGGTGGCCAGCACCGAGGACCGCATCAGCCGCATCACGACCGGCCAGGTCAGCACGGTCAGCGAAAGGATCACCAGGCCCATGATCGTCCACTCACCGTTGTCGGTGCCCGACCCGTTGAAGGTGGTCAGGATGACGATCGAGCCGAGCACGAACGGCAGGCCGAAGAAGATGTCCGCGATCCGCGAGAGCAGCGCGTCCACCCAGCCGCCGCGGTAGCCGGCGATGATGCCCATCGCGCCGCCGATCAGCAGGGTGAGGATGGTCGACAGCAGAGCCACCACGATGGACGCGCGGGCGCCGTAGATGGTCCGGGCGAACACGTCCCGGCCCTGCACGTCGTAACCGAACCAGGCCGACGAGGAGGGCTCGACCCGGCTGCGGGCCAGGTCGCCGTTGACGGCGTCGCCGGAGGTGAACACGAACGGGACGGCGGCCATCACCACGAACAGCACGATGAAGGCCGCGGAGATCCAGAACAGCGGCTTGCGGCGCAGGTCCTGCCAGGCGTCACCGAGCAGGCTGCGCGGCTTCTGCTCCTTCTGGGCGCTCTCCGGGAGGCCGGCGTCGACCGGCGCGCCGGAACCGGCCTCGGTCGGCATGTGCGCCGGCGGCGTCGAGACGATCGACGCGGTACTCGGGTCACTCATGCCCGCACCTCGCTACGCTCGGCGCGGGCGGGACCGCCCGCGCACCCTGCCTTGCTGATTCGTTCGCTGCGGTCACTCATAGCGGATCCTCGGGTCCAGGGCGGCGTAGAGCAGGTCCACCAGCAGGTTCATCACGAGATAGACGAGCACCAGGACCACCACGATGCCGACAACGGTAGCGCTCTCCTTCGTGACGATCGAGCGGAGAACCTGGCGGCCGATGCCGTTGATGCCGAAGATGCCCTCGGTGATGATGGCGCCGCCCATCAGGGCGCCGAGGTCGGTGCCGAGCAGGGTGACCACGGGGATCAGGGAGTTGCGAAGCAGGTGCACGCCGACCACCCGGCGCATGGGGAGGCCCTTGGCGATGGCGGTGCGGACGTAGTCGGCGCGCCGGTTCTCGGCGATGCTGGTGCGCGCCACCCGGGCGATGTACGCCATCGAGGCGCTACCGAGCACGAAGCCGGGCACGATCAGCTCGGACATGCGCATCTCGCCGGAGACCGTCGGGTGGATGATCCCCCACTTGACGCCGAGCAGCCACTGCAGCAGGAAGCCGATGACGAAGACCGGCAGCGCGATCAGGAACAGGGTGGAGATCAGGACCAGGTTGTCCAGGAAGCCGTTGCGCCGGAGACCGGTCAGCACGCCCGCGCCGAGACCGATCACGGCCTCGATGGTGAGCGCGACCACCGCCAGCTTCAGGGTGTTGGGGTACGACGTCATGATGATGTCGCTGATCTCCCGGCCACTGTACGTGATGCCGAAATCACCCTGGAAAAGGTTCTTCATGTAGCTGGCGTACTGCACCCAGATCGACTGGTCGAGGTGGTACTTCTCGGTCATCATCGCCCGGAAGTTGTCGGGGCAACCGCGGTCGCCGCACTTGCCGGCGAAGGGGTCGCCCGGCACCTTCCAGACGAGCCAGTAGATCAGGAAAGTCGTGCCGATGAAGACCGGCACGAGTTGCAGCAGCCGTCTCAAGAGATAACGGCCCATGGGGTGGTCCTCCAGACAGGGGGCGCGTCGGACGGCCGACACGGTGGTGACAAACGTGCGAGGGGTTTGTTGTACACCCCCTCGCGGAACGGCCCCGGGTCGGGCTCACCGGTAGGCGAGCCCGACCCGGGGTCAGACCGTTCGGATCAGAGCTCGACCGAGGTGATGTCGAGTTCGCCGACGTTGGTCAGCTCCATCTTCTTGATCTTCTCGGAGTGGCCGGACTGCTGGCCACCGAAGTAGATCGGCATCGACGGAACGTCCTGGTCGATGAGCTTGACGGCCTCGGCGAACTTCTTGTGCGACTCGTCGAGGCTGGGGGCCGACGAGGCCTCCTTGGCAAGGGCGTCGACCTGCGGGTTGCTGTAGAGACCGTCGTTCGAGGAGCCACCCTTGACGTAGAGCGGGTTGATCCAGTTCTCCACGTCCGGGTAGTCCTGCTGCCAACCGGCACGGTAGGCACCGGTCATCTTGTGGTTGTTGATGTTGGCCCGGAAGACCGCGAAGGTCGGCACGCCGACGGCGACCGCGTCGATGCCCAGGTTGGTCTTGATCTGCTGGGCGACGGCCTCCATCCACTCCTTGTGGCTGGCGTCCGCGTTGTACGACAGGGTCAGCTTGCCGGTGAAGCCACCGGCCTCCTGCAGGAGCTGCTTCGCCAGGTTCACGTCGAACTTGCAGGCGGTGCAGTTGCCCGGCTCGGCGCCCGGGGTCAGCGGGTTGGCCCAGCTGTCGGCCGGCTTGCGGTTACCGAAGAAGATCTTGTCGGTGATCTGCTGCCGGTCGATGGCGTGCGAGATCGCGGCCCGGAGCTTCGGGTTCTTGAACTTCGGGTCGTAGATCGGGAAGGCGATGATGCCGGTCGACGGGGTGGTCGACGCGATCGCCCGGTCACCCAGGTCGGTCTTCCACTTGTCACCGGCCAGCGAGGAGACCGGAACCTGCTGCTGGAAGTCCAGGTTGCCGGAGACCAGGTCGCTGTAGGCGGCCGTGTCGTCCTGGTAGATCTTGACGGTGACGTCCTTGATCTTCATCTTGTCGCGCAGGTTGTAGTCGTCGAAGCGGGTGAGCTTGATCTCGACGTCGTCCTGCCAGGACACGAGCTTGACCGGGCCGTTACCGATCGGCTTCTTGCCGAACTCCTCGGGCTTCTGCGAGAAGAAGGCGTCCGGCAGCGGCATGAAGGCGCTGTAGCCGAGCTTGGTCGGGAACACGGCGGTCGGCGCGGAGAGCGTGACCTCGAAGTTCCAGTCGTCGACGACCTTCAGGCCGGACATCTCCTTGACCTTCGGCTCCGGGGCCTTCTTCGGGCCGTCCGGGCCGTCCGGGTCCTCGGTGTAGGTGTCCGCGAAGCCCTGGATGTCGGCGAAGAAGCTGGCGTTCTGCGCGCCGTTCGGGCCGTACGCAGCCCAGTTCCAGGCCTTGACGAAGTTCTCGGCCTTGACGGTGCTGCCGTCGTGGAACTTGGTGTTCTGCTTGATCTTGATCTTGAAGACCTTGGAGTCGCTCGTCTCGATCGACTCGGCGAGCGCGTTCTGCGGCGCGCCACCGTTGTTGGGGTACTCGACCAGGCCGGTCCACATCCAGTCGATGATCTTGCCGCCACCGGTCTCGGTGGTGTTCGCCGGAACCAGGGGGTTCTCCGGCTGGGTGCCGTCGATGACGATGGCGCCGTCCGCGCTGGCGCCGGCGTCGCCACCATCATTGTCGCCGCTGGAGCAGCCGGACGCGATGAGCGCGAATGCCGCGCCCACCGCGAGCGCGCCGCTCGCCCGCTTCGAGACTCTCATTCCGAGGGGCCTCCTCTTTCTAACCTGGTTCCGTCGTGGGTTTCACGCACGTGTGGGGGGTGACGCCACCGCCGGCCCGAACCGCAGGCCGCCGGTGTACCGCAGGGAAATCGGGACACCCCCAGGGGCACCGATCCGCCGGGCACCGCATCCTCGGTGAACGTCACCGCGCAGGGTCGACAGCCACGCGGCGTCACGCGGAGGCAGCGTCACGTGGTCGGCAGGCCCGACGGGGTGCCCCACACCGGGGGTGAGGTGCTGCCACTGTGACACCCACCAGCCCTTTCCGTGAAGGTGCCGTTATCAAGACGTTAGTTGGCCGGCATGTTGCCGATACTTGAAAAAAGATCATGAAAGGGGCCGGTCGTACCGCCGCGAACCGGCAGGACAGCGCCACTCCGGGGCGACTCCGGACGCGTAGGCTGAGGTGCTGTGAGCTTCCCGCCCTCCGCTCCGCCCCTTCCCGACGTACGGCGGACCCTCGCGGTTTTTGCCCATCCGGATGATGTGGACTTCGGCTGTGCGGGCACCGTCGCCCGCTGGGTGGACGAGGGCGTCGAGGTGGCGTACCTGATTGTCACCCGGGGTGACTCCGGCGGCTTCGACGAGACCCCGCGCGAGCAGATGCCCGCCCGGCGCGAGGCCGAACAGCGGGCCGCCGCCGCCGCGGTCGGCGTACGCCGGGTCGACTTCCTCGACGGCCACCACGACGGCACCCTGACGGCCAGCCTGGAGCTGCGCCGCCAGATCACCGCGGCGATCCGCCGGTTCCGGCCGGACCGGGTGCTGACCAGCTCACCGCTGCGCCGTTGGGAGCAGCTCGCCGGCCCGAGTCACCCCGATCACCTGGCCGTCGGCGAGGCCACCACCTGCGCGGTCTATCCCGACTCGCGGAACCGCTTCGCGTTCCCCGAGCTGCTGGACGCGGGACTGGCGCCCTGGGTGGTGCGGGAGATCTGGTACGCCGGCGGCCCCGGCCCGGACCACGTGGTCGACGTGACCGACCAGCTCGACCGCCGGATCGCCGCGATGCGGGCGCACCGCTCCCAGACCGCGCACCTGGACGTGCCGACCTGGGTCCGGGACCGGCTCACGACCATGGCGGACAACGCCGGCCTCCCGGCCGGCCGGCTGGCCGAGGCGTTCACCGTGCTGCGCACCGAGTAAGGGCGTCGACCGGTAGCGATCAGCGGTCGGGTACGCCGCCGCTCAGACCAACCGGCGGTCGGCCGCCCAGCGGGACAGCTCGTACCGGTTGGACATCTGGAGCTTGCGCAGCACGTTGGAGACGTGCGTCTCGACCGTCTTTATCGAGATGAACAGCTCCTTGGCGATCTCCTTGTACGCGTACCCTCGGGCCAGCAGCCGCAGCACCTCGCGCTCCCGGTTGGTGAGCTGGTCCAGTTCCGGGTCGGCGACCGGGGCGTCCGGGCGGGCCGCGAAGGCGTCCAGCACGAACCCGGCCAGCCGGGGGCTGAAGACCGCGTCCCCGTCGGCCACCCGGCGGATCGCGTCGGTCAGCTCGTCCGGCGAGATGGTCTTCGTGACGTACCCCCGGGCACCGGCCCGGATCAGCCCGATCACGTCCTCGGCCGCGTCGGAGACGCTCAGCGCCAGGAACCGCACCTGCGGGTGGGTACGGCGCATCGCCTCCAGCACCGCCCGGCCGCCGCCGTCCGGCATGTGCACGTCGAGCAGCACCACGTCGGGCTGGGTGGCCGCGATCCGGCTGACCGCCTCGGCCACCGTGCTCGCTTCCCCCACCACCTCGACGTGCGTGCCGAGTTCCGCGCGTACCCCCGCCCGGAACATGGCGTGGTCGTCGACGAGGAAGACCCGCAGCCGTCCGTCCCGCGCCGCCAGGTCGACCGGTTCCTGCTCGGCCATGGTCATTTGTCCCTTTCCGCTGTGGAGCCGTTGCCGCTGATCGGCAGGATCAGCCGGACCTCGGTCCCCTCCCCCGGCTCGGACCGGATCTCCGCCCGACCGCCGTGCCGCTTCATCCGCCCGATGATCGAACCCCGGACGCCGTGCCGGTGGTCCTCCACGGTATCCGGGTCGAAGCCCTTGCCCCGGTCCCGGACGAAGACACTGACCTGGTCGGGCTCCACCTCGGCGTAGAGCGAGACGGTGCGCACCTCGGCGTGCCGGGCCGCGTTGACCAGCGCCTCCCGGGCCGCCGCGACCAGCGCGCCGACCCGCTCGTCGGTCTCCCGGTCGCCCACCACCACCGCCTCGACGGTGATCGCGAAGGTGTCCTCCACCTCGGCGGCGGCCTGCTCCAGCGCGGCGGCGAGCCGCTCGGTGGGCGAGGCGGTCGGCTTGTAGAGCCAGTTCCGCAGTGACCGTTCCTGACCGCGGGCCAGCCGCTGCACCGTCTTGACGTCGCTGGCGTTGCGCTGGATCAGCGCCAGGGTGTGCAGCACCTGGTCGTGCACCATGGCGGCCAGCTCGGCCCGCTCCTGCTCCCGGATGCGCCCCTCGCGCTCTGAGCGGAGCTGGTTCCAGGTGCGCCACAGCACCGGGCCGGTCACCACGCCGACCCCGGCCAGGCCGACCAGCGCGAAGATCACGCCGTTGAGGATCGCGTCGAAGTTCTGTGCCGGGGAGTAGACCGCCGCGACGCCGATGATCCCGACGGCCACGAGCAGCCCGCCGCCGATGAACCGGAGCACGAACGCCCGCCGGTCGCTCTCCTCCACGACCGCGCCCAGCCAGGGCACCGGCACGGTGTCGCCCCACTGGCGGCGGCGCTCCGGTGCGGACTGGTGCCAGATCACGCCGGCACCGACCGCGATGATCGCGACGAGCCAGCCGGCCGTGCCGGCCGCGCCCACCGAGTGGAAGGCGAGCACCTGGATCATCAGCACGCCCAGCCCGATGGCGACGAACGGCAGCAGCTGGCCGAGGTCCCGGCGGGGCGGCAGGGCGGTGTCGCCCGGCCGGGGCGGCACGACCGCCCAGAACGCGGCGTACAGCAGCAACCCGAGGCCGTTCAGGCCGAGCAGCACCATGAAGGCGATCCGGACCCGGAGCACCGAGATGCCGAGGTGCTCGGCGAGGCCGGCGGCCACCCCGGCGGCCAGCCGGTGCTCGGTGGCCCGGTAGAGGCGCCGCGGTTGCGGGGTGACGGTGCTGCTGATCGGAGGCTCCCGGGTCGGGGTGACGGGTGATGCGGGCCGGTCTGCACCGGCGCCGTCCCGATCGTCACACGCGCCGGCCCGCCGCGACCACGGGGACGCCCCCGACATTCGCCGGCCCCGGATCTCAGGGTGGCGTCAGGGTCGGGTCCGGAGGTCGTTCGGGCGGCCGGCGCAGCAGGATCTACAGCATGAGCGAGGACGCCGCCCGTCCGCCCCAGCCCGGGGCGGCAGCACAGGACGGGACACCACCACCCCCACCGGGGCCGGCACCCACCACCGCCGGCCCTTCGGCAGCGCCGCCACCCGGGGCGCAGACCGCCGGTTCCGCGCCGTTCCCCGGCCCGCCGCCGGCCGGGTACGCTCCGCCACCCGGCGGCGCCGGCTTCACGTCCCGGTACGGGCTGGTCCGCCCGCGCGACGGCCGGTACCTGGCCGGGGTCTGCGCGGCGATCGGCCGGGCCACGAACACCGACCCGGTGCTCTGGCGGGTGCTCCTCGCGGTGCTGGGCTTCTTCGGCGGGATCGGCATCCTGGTGTACGTCACCGCCTGGCTGATCATCCCCGGGGAGGGCGACACCGCCTCCCCCGTGGAGTCGATGCTCGGCCGCGGCCGGTCCAGCATGTCCCCGGTCACCGTGATCGTGCTCAGCATCGTGGTCGCCGTCGGCTTCGGGTACGTCGTCACCAACGCGTTCCGGGCGATCCTGCTCGGCGCGGTGATCCTGATCGGCGGCGCGCTGATGCTCAACCGGGACGCCCGCGGCCCCGGCGCCGGACAGCCCGCGCCCGCCGGGCCCGGCCCGGTGCCGCCGGCCGCCCCCACCCCGCCCGCCGCCACCTGGCCCGGGCCGTCCCCGGCCCCGCCGGCGGGAGCGGCGACCCCGGACCCCTGGGCGCCGCCCGCCGCCGCGCAGCCGGCCTGGTCGACGCCCGCCGCCGGGCCGGACCCGACCGTCGCCACGGCCACCTCCGGGCCGCCCGCCGCTGCGCCGGCCGGCCACGACCCCGGCACCGCCCAGCCGGCCTGGTCCGGCTCCGCACCCACCGCCCCGCAGCCGGCCTGGTCGGCCGGCGGGTACCCGGAGTCGACGCCGGTGTCCGGTGGCCGGACCGGCACCACCTGGCCGGCCGCCGGCACCCCGGGCTGGCCGGGGGCGCCGACCATCGGCGCACCGGTCGGGGAGCCGGTGGCCGTGCCGGCCCCGGCGGGCGCGCCGCTGCCACCGGGCGGCTACCGGCCGCCTTTCGCGCCGCGCGGCCCGTACGCGGGACCGACGCCCCCGGCGCCGGCGCCCCCGGCCCGGCCGGCCCGCGCCCCGAAGCGACCGAAGGAGCGTTCCGCGCTCGGCCCGGTGACCTTCTCGCTGATCTTCCTGGCGCTCGGCGTGGTGGGCGTGCTCGACCTGATGGACGTCTTCCCGGTGGGCGCCGCCGGCTACTTCGCCGCCGCGCTGGCCACCATCGGCCTCGGGCTGCTGGTGGGCACCTGGTTCGGCCGGGCCCGCTGGCTGATCGCGCTCGGCCTGGTGACCGCGGTGGCGCTCGGCTTCGCCACCGTGGCCGAGTCCTACGACCGGGTACGCGGCATCGACGGCGACGTCACCTGGGCCCCGGTCGACTTCCAGGACCTGGCCACCCGCTACGAGAACAACTTCGGCGACGCGGTGCTGGACCTGCGCGCGATCGACTTCGACAAGAAGGACACCCAGGTGACGGTGGCAGTCAACTTCGGTGAGGTCACCGTGGTCGTACCGCCGAAGGTCGACGTCACCACGGTGGCCGACGTGAACGCCGGCGACGCCACGGTCTTCGGCCGGCGCACGGGCGGGCTGAACGGACGCCAGTGGGACAGCACCGACCTCGGCGCCGACGGCCGTGGCGGCGGCACCCTGCGGCTGATCGTCCACGTCAACGCCGGCAACCTGGAGGTGACCCGGTGAAGGCCCACCGCACCGATCTCGTGTCGTTCGCGTTCGGGCTGGTCTTCCTGGCCCTCGCCGTCTGGTGGCTGCTCGCCCAGATCCTCGGGCTCAACCTGCCCCCGGTCGGCTGGTTCCTGGCCGGCGCGCTCATCCTCATCGGCCTGCTCGGCCTGATCGGGGCGCTGCGCTCCGGGCGGCACGCCGGGAACGGCACCGCACCGCAGCCGGTGACCACCGTCGCGGCGCCGTACGAGGACCCGGCGCCGACCAGCGGCGTCACCGGCGGGGTGGAGGCTGACGAGTGGCCCGGGACGGCCGTCACCGACGACCTCGCCCCGGCCCGGGAGGACCGCCCCTACGGGGACGAGCCGCGCTGGTCCCCGACCCTGCCGGCCGAGGAGAGCCCTGCGACCCGCGAACTGCCCGTCACCACCGGTCCGGCGGGCGAGGACGCGCCCGCGACCCGCGAACTGCCCCTCAGCGGCGGCCCGACCGGCGAGGAGGTCGCGACCCGCGAACTGCCCGCGCCCGGGGACGACGCGCCCGCGACGCGGGAACTGCCCGCCGTGGACGGGCCGGCGGGCGCGGCGCGTACCGGTGGGGACGAGTCGGACTCCGGGGAGCGCCGGCCCGGGTGAACACGCGGTGCGGCGGCGCGTCGGTGCCGCCTATGCTGGCCGGTGGAGGTTCCGCCTCCGCCGGCCGGCCCCGCCGGCGCCCCGGCCGCGGCCGGCGCGTCAATCGCCGGGCCCCGGTCCGCGGCCCGGTTGCCAGGTCGCCGTGGCGGTCCAACCGCGTTCTGTCGTCACCGGAGTCAGGAGCCCGTCCGACATGACCCAGTCCCCCGCCGTGCGCGTCCCCGGCCTGTCCGGTCCGGCCCGCCTCGGCGAGCGCGCCGCCCGTACCCTCGTCTCCGAGCTGGCCCGGCGCAATGACTCGAAGGCCGGCCTGGTGGTCGGCGCGACCCCCGACTCCGCGGTGCTCGCCGCGGCGATCGACGCGCTGCTTCCCGGCGACCGGCTCACCGTCGTGCCGGCCGAGGGCACCGCCCCGGCAGTGCTCCGCGAGCACGTCACGGCCCAGGGCCGGTGGGTCGCCGACCGGGTACGGGTGGTCGACACCATCGCCGAGGCGGACGCCGCCGAGGTGGTCATCGCCGCCGAACCGTTCACCGGCACCGCCGACGAGGCCCGCGGCACCGTCGACGGCCTCACCAAGTACCTGACCGACGGCGCCGTGCTGAGCGTGGCCGCACCGGTGTTCCGCACCGAGGGCGCCGCCGCCGAACTGGACCGGCAGGGCGTGCTGAACGGCGTCCGCACCGACCTGGTGCTGCGCAACTCCCCGCCGGTGCGGGTGCACCACCTCCGCTTCACCCCGGCCGGCGCCGCGCTGGCCGGGCAACTCGCCCCGGCGTACCGGCCGTCGAGCGTGCCGCTGACCCGGGGCATGCACATCGACTCCAACGGGGTCGCCGCGGCCGGCATCAGCCTCGGGCTGGCCGTGCTGGCCCGGGCCGCCCGGCCGAAGTCGAAGCTCTGGCTGCTCCCGGCGCTGGCCGCCGCGCCGGTGGCCGCGTTCTTCCGGGACCCGGAGCGGGACGTTCCGGAGGACCCGTCGGCCGTGGTCGCCGCCGCGGACGGCCAGGTCCTCTCGGTGCAGCGGCTGCACGACGAGCGTTTCGGCGACGGGGAGTGGCTGCGCGTCGCGGTCTTCCTGTCCGTGCTCGACGTGCACGTCAACCGCTCACCGGTGGCCGGCAAGGTGGTCGACTACTTCGTGGCCGACGGTGGTTTCGTCAACGCGATGAAGCCGGACGCCGAGCACAACGTGGCCGCGTACACGGTGCTCGACACCGAGCACGGCACCGTGGTGGTCGCGCAGCGGACCGGGCTGATCGCCCGGCGCATCGTGCAGCGGGCGCCGGTCGGGGCGCTGCTGGCCCGGGGTGAGCGGTTCGGGCTGATCCGGTTCGGCTCGCGTACCGACGTCTACCTGCCGGCGGACGCGGCGGAGCCGCTGGTCGGACCGGGCGACAAGGTGGTCGGCGGCGCCACGGTGATCGCCCGCTGGCGCTGAACGGGCAGATCAGAAAGGGGCGCCGCTCGTCGCGGCGCCCCTTTCTGCTGCTCTCGGCTCCGGTCGGTCCGGGTGCCCGCTGCGCTCGGCGCGGGTCCGGCCCGGCGGCGCCGCCGGTCAGGCCCGGCGCTGGTGCAGCCAGAGGACCGGGCCGCTGACCAGGTAGCCCACCACCACGAGGGCGAAGGTGATCCGGATGTCGACCAGCGCGCCGACCACCGGGGCCAGCCAGAGCCACGGCGGCAGCTTCACCAGCCGGGCCAGCTTCGCGTACGGGAAGCTGGAGACCATGGCGAAGGCGAGCAGGGCCACCCCGGCGACCATCACCAGGCCGGAGACCGGCAGCCCGATCGCCACGGTGAGGGCCAGCACGGCCGCCGCCATGGTGGTCGGTACGCCGCAGAAGAACCGGCCGTCCTTGGGCGAGACGTTGAACCGGGCGAGCCGGATCGCGGCGCAGCCGGCGACGAGCGCGCAGGCCACCGCGGCGGCCGCCGGCGGCACCGAGCCGGCCAGCGAGGCGTAGACCACGACCGGGGCGGCCAGGCCGAACGAGCACATGTCGGCCAGCGAGTCCATCTGGGCGCCGAACGGGCTGGCGACGCCGAGCTTGCGGGCCAGCGCGCCGTCCAGGCCGTCGAACGCGACGCAGGCGATCAGGCAGAGCGCCGCGGTGCGCACGTCGCCCTGCATGGCCAGGAAGATCGCCAGCATGCCGAGCATGAGGCTGCTCAGGGTGCAGGCGTTGACCAGGGCGAACTTGGCCCGGCGGGCGGCGGACCGCTCGCCCGGCAGCAGCGGGATCGACATCGCCGAGCCCTCGTCGACCGGGGTGCTCGGGGCGAGCGCCGGGCTGACCGGCATCACCGCCTCGACCTCGGCGTCGAACCGGCCGTACCGGCGCCGCTGGCGGTCGTTCCATCGGTGGTCCGGGGTGACCAGGTCGGTGCCGGGGGCGGTGGCCCCGTCCCGACGGCCCACCCGGACCAGCAGCACCTGGCGGGCGAACGTGCTGCTGCGGCGCAACCTGCCCGCCCAGCGACGCCCTGCGGGGCGCGGACTGTCAGTCGTACGACGCCGGCGCCATGGGGCTCTCGGCACGTTTCCTCCATCACCGGATCGGGTTACCGCCAGGGGGCGGGTGTCCGGCTGTCTCGTGCCGGACCTCTCGAGTCCGGCAGCCCTTTTTGCGGAGTACACCATTGCACAGGGGATAGGGGCTTGGCGATAGCTGCCGGCGGTACTTATAACATCCTTAACCGCGCGAACCGCTCAGTTATTCCCATCTCGGGCTCCATCGCCCGTTTTCGTCCACCCGTCCTAACTCAGACTGTACCGGAGCCGGCCCATCCTGGTCGGGTGAGCGGGTGCTACCTGCCCCGTTGTCCGGTTGCCCGGGCCGCCACGTCCGTCATCGGCAGGCCGCCGACCTGCTCCGGCGCGAACCAGGCGGCCTTCGCCGTGGAGCCACCGGCGAGTTCCGTCACCACGGCCTCGGTGGGGGCGTCGACGTGCACCCGGTAGATCACCCGGACGCCGTGCCAGTCCAGCGGGCGCCCCTCCGGCCCGAGCGCGGCCGGGTTGTGCAGGTTGTCCACGGCGAGCAACTCGACCACCCGGCCGAGCTGGCCGGCCTCCTCGACCAACTCGCGGAGCAGCCCGGCCGCGGGCTGCTCACCGTGGTCGGTGCCGCCGCCGGGCAGATGCCACCGGCCGGCTCCCGGGTAGCCGTCGGCGATCATGGTGAGCAGCACCCGGCCGGCCGGGTCGGTGACCAGCCCGTACGCGCCGAAGCGCTGCCGGCGGTCGGCGGACGGCCCGGCCGGGTCGACGGGCAGCCCACGGGGCAGGTCGGCCGGCAGCGGGGAGACCGGCAGGCCGAGCAGCTCGGCGGTGAACGGCATCAGCGGCCGCGCGGCGGCCTCCTCCGGGGTGAACCAGCCCACCTCGTCGGTACCGCCGTCCGGCTCGGGCCGCAGCCGCCCGCCGCGCGCCTCGACCTCGAAGATCAGCCGGTCCGTGTGCATCGCGACGTGCTCGGCGCGGAACGCGGCCACGTCGGCGATCGCGGCCCGGATCGCGCCGCGCCCGACGGTCAGCCCGGTCTCCTCGCCGAACTCGCGTACCAGCGCGTCGGCCGGGTGCTCCGCGTGCTCGACGCCGCCACCGGGCAACTGCCACACCCCCGGGTACGGGCAGCACGCCGCGCCGCGCGCCAGCAGCACCCGCCCGTGACCGTCCCGCAGCACCCCGTACGCGCCGATCCGCCGCCGCTGCTCCACCGCAACCCACTCCCGCCCGCTCGACGCGGCGGCCGGCGCTCCGTGGCGCCGCCCGGTCCGCCGATCATGAACCTATTGCCGCCGGGGCACGCGCGTCCCGGCAACCACGTCATGATCGCCGCTGGCGGGCGAGCGCGGCGGGCGGGGGTGGGCAGCAGTGGGTCAGAGGAGGTGGGCGGCGTGGACGGCTTCGGCGGTGACCTCGGTGAGGCGGTCGGTGGGGAGGGCGCCGAGTTCCTCGCGGCGGAACCAGCGGGCCTCGCAGGTGGAGCCGCCGACGTCGGCCACGGTGGGCGGGGCCGGCTGGTCCACCACGACCCGGTAGAAGGCGCGTACGCCGTGCCAGTCGATCGGGTAGCCCTCGGGGCCCAGCGAGGCGGCGTCCCGGTGACTGGCCACCCCGAGCAGCTCGACCAGCCGGCCGGTCTGGCCGGTCTCCTCGACCAGTTCCCGGATCAGCGCGGCAGCGGGCTGCTCGCCGTAGTCGGTGCCGCCCCCGGGCAGGTGCCAGCAGCCGGCACCCGGGTACCCGTCGGAGACCCGGGTGAGCAGCACCCGCTCCTCCGGATCGGTCACCACGGCGTACGCGGCGAAGCGCTGGGCCCGGTGCAGCCCGTCGGGGCCGGGGACGGCGTAGAACGAGGGGAACTCCGGCACCTCCTCCGGGACGATGTCGTCGGTGGAGGTGGGTAGCCCGAGGGCGCGCGCGGTGAACGACCGCAGCGGCAGCTCCCGGGCCTCGTCGACGGTGAACCAGCGGGCCAGGTCGGTGGGCCGGTCGACCCGGTCGGTGAGCGTCCCGCCCCGCACCGAGACCGTGTAGAGCAGGCGGTCGGTGTGGATGGTGATGCCCCGGTCGGGCAGCGCCCGCATGTCGGCGAGCACATCCCGGAGGCCGGACACGGCGACCGAGAGGCCGGTCTCCGCCGCGGTCTCCCGTACGACGGTGTGGTTCGGGTCCTCTCCGTGGTCGACCGCCCCACCGGGCAGCGACCAGGTGCCGGGGGTGCCGGAGCGCTCCGCTGCGCGGACCAGC
>NZ_KQ058903.1:22700-22981 GCF_000982955.1 Micromonospora sp. HK10
GGGTCCGGGCGGTCACCGAGGTCGCCCGCCGGCCCGCGCGGGACCGTGGAGGCATGACCTACACGACCCCTCCCCAGGCCCCGTACAAGCAGCTCCGCCGACCCGTGACCGACCGGATGGTCGCCGGCGTGGCCAGTGGCGTCGGACGGTACTTCGCCGTCGACCCGACGCTGGTCCGGGTGGCCTTCGCCGTGGCCACCCTGCTCACCGGCGGGCTCGCCGCGCTGGCGTACCCGATCATGTGGTTCCTGATGCCGGAGGAGCCGGCGGGCGCGCCCGCC
>NZ_KQ058904.1 GCF_000982955.1 Micromonospora sp. HK10
GGGACACCGGCCGACACCGCCCAGCGGACCCCGACCGACACCGTTCAGCGGACGCCGGAGGGCGGTGTCGGCCGGTGTCCCTTGGGCGGTGTCGGCCGGTGTCGGTCGGGCCAGCGGGAGGGCGGTGTCGCTCGGCGGCACCCGGGCGGCCAGCCCGGCGTCGACCGGGGCGGGCGGGCGGCGTGGGCCCGCCGGACCGCCGACGGCGCGCTGCGCCATCGGGACGTCCGCGGGCCCGGTCGCGGACGGTGTCGGGCCGGGCCGGGGAGACACGATCGGCTCGCCCAGACCGAGCCGGCGGTGCGGCCGTGCCGCCTCTCCCGGAAAACGCTGCACGGGCAGGTCGACGGTGGACGGTCCGGCGGTGGCCGGCGCCGTGCTCCCGGCCGCCGCTCCGCTCGCGTCGCCGCTCCCGGCCGGTCCCGGCAGGCCGGCCGGCGGGAGGTCCTGGCCCAGGGTGGGTGCCGCCGCGGGGTCGCCCGGCTCCGCCGGGCCTGCCGGCCCGGGGACCGGCTCGGCGAACGGCTCCCCGGCGCGCGCCGGGGCGTCGACGGTGGGCAGGTGCAGCTCCACGGCGGGCGGCGGGGCGGTCACCAGCCGGCTGACCGGCACCGGTTCCAGCGTCACCGGCCCGGCCGACGGCGGGGCACCCGCCGGTGCCGGCCCGTCCGGCATCGGCCCGCTCCGGCCCGGTCCGGCACCGGTCCCCGCCGACGGCAGGCCGGGGGACGACAGGTCGCCGGACCGTCGTTGCACCGGCGTGGCGAGCCGGCCGCCGTGCGCCGGTGGGGTGGCGAGCGGCAGCGGGGCCGCGGCGTCAACGGACGGGCGTGCGGTCGGTGCCGGGTCGGGCCGGCGCGGCTCCGGTGCGGGCAGGGCGGCGTCGTGCAGCACCCCCGACGGCTCGGCCGCGCCGACGAGGTGACCGAGGGGGGCCAGG
This sequence comes from Micromonospora sp. HK10, assembly GCF_000982955.1. Lineage (GTDB taxonomy): Bacteria > Actinomycetota > Actinomycetes > Mycobacteriales > Micromonosporaceae > Micromonospora. The sequence continues at coordinate 941 of NZ_KQ058904.1, forward strand.
TAGGACGGATCCCGCCAGGCGGTCAGCGCGCCGGTGAACGTCTCCGGCAGGTTCAGCCGTGGCTCCGTCGGGGTGACCCGCTGGATCGGCGGCAGTGCCTGCCAGGCGGACAGCTCAGTCCGGCCGGCCGCACCGGCCGGCCCCGGGGGCGCTGCGGCACCGGGTCCCGCCGCGGCCGGACCGGGGGTCGCGTCGGCGGCGGACCGCTGCACGGTCCGCTGCGATCGCCGGCGCCACGGCCACATCGGGTCACCGTCCCTGACTGATCCGGGTGTTGATGCTGGCGATCTCGGCCACGTACCGCAGCCGTTCGCCGTGTTCCAGGTCGAGGATCTCCTCGAGCGACCAGTGGAGGTGGTAGGCGACGTACGCGACCTCGGCGTAGATGCGGTCGGCCGCGTACGTCACGATTCCCCCAGGCGACCACCGGCGAGGTCGACGGCGAAGCGGTGCCGGCACTCGGGACAGACCACGCTGGCCCGGGTGTGGCCCTCGCTGTTGATCCGCCGGTACATGTCCTGCAGGAACGCCAGGTCGGAGGCGAACAGGTCCTCCACCACGCCGGGATGCACGTCCACCACCGTGCCGATCCGGGTGATCACCCGGCTGAGCAGCACCACGGTCAGGTACGCCGGGTTCTCGCGTACCCGGTCGTCGCGCAGCGGCACCAGCTCGTCCCGGGCCGTGGCCAGCCGCATCACCCCGTCCCGGTGCACCGTGCCGGCGCCGTCGACGTACCCGCGGGGCAGCTCGAACGGGAACTCCGTACGCAGCGTCTCGCGCCGAGGGGCGACGGTCGGCGTCTCGGCCTGCTCCGGGCCGGGCGGCGGGACGAGGGACGAGGTGCGGCGCATCGGACTACTCGACCTCCATCGCCTCGTACGTCACCACGAGCTTCTCGGTGAGCACGCTGGTGTCGCCGGCCTTGAGCGAGCTGATCTCCAGGCTCTTCGCCCACGCGTTGGTGAGCTTGTACCGCTTGATCGGCATGCCCTCGTAGTCGAAGACGATGATCGCGCCGCCCTTGCGGGCGTCGCCCATCTTGCCGAACCGGCAGTCCTTGATCCACTTCTCGAAGCTGTTGTCGGAGGTCAGACCCCGGGTGAGGGTGACCTCGCCGGCCTTCGGCGCGCCGGGTGCCTTGCGCACCACGAACTTGCCGTCGGCGGTGTTCGACTTGTACTCGATGACGTCCTGCTCCATCTTCAGGCCGGTCACCTCGGTGATCTGCCGGATGACGATGCTGTCCACCTCCAGGCCGAACGAGTGGCCGACGGCGGAGTCGAAATCGGGGAGCGGCACGACTGCCTCCTCACGCTACGGGGACTACTCGTTGACCAGGCTGGTGCCACCGGACATCTGGGCCAGCTGGAAGATCACGAACTCGGCGGGCTTGACCGGCGCCACACCGATCTGGCACACCACCTGGCCGGCGTCGATGCTCTCGGCGGGGTTGGTCTCCCGGTCGCACTTGACGAAGAACGCCTCGTCCGGGGTGAGCCCGAACAGCGCCCCCCGCCGCCACTCGTTGACCAGGAACGCGCTGATGGTGCGCCGGATGCGCGCCCAGAGCATGTCATCGTTGGGCTCGAAGACCACCCACTGGGTGCCGTTGAGGATCGACTCCTCCAGATAGTTGAAGAGCCGCCGGACGTTCAGGTAGCGCCAGGCCGGGTCGGAGGAGAGGGTGCGCGCGCCCCAGACCAGGATGCCCCGGCCCGGGAAGGCCCGGACGCAGTTGATCCCGAGCGGGTTGAGCAACTCCTGCTCGGCGCGCGTCAGCTGGGTCTCCAGCGCGACCGCGCCCCGGATCACCTCGTTGGCGGGGGCCTTGTGCACGCCCCGCGTGCCGTCGTTGCGCGCCCAGACCCCGGCCAGGTGGCCCGAGGGCGGCATGAACCGGTTGGTGCCGGTCACCGGGTCGAACACCTTGATCCACGGGTAGTAGAGGGTGGCGTACTTCGAGTCGTACCCGGCCTGGTCGGTGCGCCACTCCTTGACCTGCTGCGGCGACAGGCCGGGCGGCGGGTCCAGGATGGCCATCCGGTCACCCATCAGCTCGCAGTGCGCGATCATCGCCGACTGCACCGCCTTCACCGACTCGAGGTCGATCGCGCCGCGCTGGTAGGCACCCATCAGGTCGGGCACCGCGACCATGGTCACCTCGTCGACCGCCTCCAGGCCGCCGAAGCCGGTCCGCTCCGCCGCGTCGCCGACGTACTCGTCGGCGGAGACGTTCTCCGGCGCGCTCACGGTGGGCGGAGCGGCGGTCAGCGCGACCTCGCCGCCGCGCGGCCGGGCGAGCTGCCCGGTCGGCGCCGCCTCCTCGATGGTGATCAGCTTGGACCGTTCCCGGACCACCGCGACCACGTTCTCCTTGCCGCGCTTGGTGGTCACCGACTCGAACGTCTCGACGACCTGCCCGCCCCGCTTGACCACCAGGTTGAACCGGTCGTCGCCGGCGCCCTCCGGTGGATCGGCGACCTCGACGGTCAGGTCCTCGGGGGTGCCCTCGGGCAGCGCGCGGGCGACCACCCGGTAGGTGCCCAGGATCGCGGCCGGCTCGGGCGCCGGCGGCAGGGCCTCGTCGCTGGCCCGGTCACCGCCGACCCGCACGATGTACGCCGCGCCGCCGCCCTGCATGAAGTAGCCGTAGACGGCGTGGCCCAGGTAGCAGTCCGGGGCGAACTCGCCGAAGATCTGCGAATACTGGCTCCAGTTGGTCACCAGGGTCGGGGTGTTGAACGGCCCTTGCGCGGCGAAGCCGACGAAGGCGGCGACCGCCGTGCCGACGCCCTCGATCGGGCGGGAGCCGGACTCCACCTCCTCGACGTACACGCCCGGCGCCAGGTAGTTGGGCATCACGCCTCCTCGTCCCTCAGGGTCGAGTCGAGCGTCCCGCGTCCGCTGCGCCGGTCAAACGTCCAGGTGGACGCGTGATCGGGAAGAGGTTGATGCCCGATGAGGCATCATCCGAGGATTGCCTACTCCCACTCGATTTCCCGCAACGCGGCCACGCCGTCGTCCGGATCGGCGATGACCTCGTCATCGCCGTCCTCGTCGGTCACCGAGAGGATGCGCGGAGACAGGTCGATCATCGCGGCGATGAAGTCCGGCCAGGTGGCCTCCGACAGCGACGACTGGTCGGCGGTGATCAGATCGAGAATCCGGTCGGGTGATTCGTCGAACGCGATGGACAGCTGTGCCAGGTGCTCTTCGGACTCGAAGTCGAAGCGAATGACGTCCACGTTGGGCAGATACCGGATCCGCAGCGTTCCGTCCGCGTTCTGGTACGTGTGGTCGACCCAGCGCCACCCCTCGCCACCTTGCGGCTGCCAGCCATGGCTTTCCAGTCGGCTCTGAATGTCGTCGATCAGGTCACGTTGCTCGGATGTCGTCATTTGTCAGGTACCAGCCTTGATCTGTTCCATTTTCGCCGCTTCGGCGTTGATATTCTCGACAATGGGTTTGAGGCCGTCAAGCCGCCCCTGCAGCGCTTTCTTCGAAACATCATCGAGTTCGTCGCCGCCGTACTCACTCAACACTTCGGCAAGCGTGGGCACTCGCAGGTTGTGCCCGTCACTCCGGAGTTTGATCATCGCGTCGATACTGGTCTGCCGCTCCACATTGGTGCCTCTGCCACGGTAGAGGCCGATGATGGACAGGCTCAGGTGCACGTTCCTGGTGGAGGCGTACAACTGCAGCCGTCCGCCGCACCGTTCGCACGGACTCTTCGTGATGGTCACGTCCAGGCGGTCCCGCTGGCCCTCCGGGGCGCGCGGCAGCCGGTCCCGGTTGGCGTCGATGAATGCGGTGAGCACGTCCTCGGCGTGGTGATCCTTGTCGAAACTCTCCTGCCGGGGCAGGGAGCGCCCGTTCCACTTGGCCACCAACGCGGTGTGCGGAATGCCGGTCGCCCGTCCCGTCTTCTTCGACACGCGCACCGCGAAGTCCTTCTTGAGGAACTTCGTGGCTTTGTCGAACTCGGTGGTGGCGCCCAATTCGGCCGGCGAAGCGGCCACATAGACGTTGAGCTTTCCCAACCCGCCCGGCCTGACATCGACGCTGCGCAGGCCCAGCGGGCTGTTGACCCGGTGCACGTCCCGTACCGCGGCGTCCAGCTGGGCCGCGGAGTCGACTCCGGAGCCGATCCTCGCCCGTAGTTCCCGCGCCGCCTTCGCTTTGACCTGGCTCGGGCTGAGGCGTTCGTTGCCTGCCGGCTCGCCCGGTGGCCGCCCGGCGCCCTGCCGTCGTCCGGCCTTGGCCTTCAACTTCGCCCACAGCTTCTTGCCCAGCCCGACGATCTTCCCGACCACCCAGTCCACGGCCTTCATCACCGGCCGGCTCAGCGCCTGGAAGAACTTCTTCACCTTCTCGGCGATCCCGCCGATGCCGAGGATCGCGGCGAGCGCCCCGATCAGCACCGGCACCGAGCGGGCCAGCGCCTTCTCGATCAGCGCCGGCACGCCGCCTGCGCCACCGCCGGCGATCGCGATGATCGCGTCGAGGACCGAGTTGACGAACTCGAAGATCTGCGCGCCCTGGTTGACGATGAACGAGACGAAGTCGATGATCATCTTGACCGCGCGGACGAACGCGGACGCCGGGTTGAGCAGCGAGATGATCCAGGTGATGCCGGCCATCAGGATGGTCGGGATCAGGTATTCGCTGATCTTCGAGAAGAGGTTGGCCTTGAGGTCGCCGACCTTCTCCTGGATCTCCTCCCACAGCCCGCCGAGGCCCTGCGCCTGGACCTTCTGCACCAGCGGCACGGACTGCTCGACGGCGCCCATCGCCTGCTCCGGCACGCCCTTCTGTACGATCCGGCCGCGGATCGCGCCCCAGGTCAGCCCGAGCAGGGAGCCGATCATCATGACGATGCCGCGCAGGTCGAACTTCGCCGGCAGCTCCAGCCCGGCCCCGGCCATCGCCCCGGTGAGCCAGCCGACCAGGCCCTTCTTCAGGTGCTCGCCGATGTTGGCCAGGAACCCCCGCAGGCCGGCGCCGACGGCGCTGACCAGGTTGCCGAGGAAGCCGATCGGATCCTTGATGATGGCCATGACCGCCTGGGCGGCCTTGGCCAGCACGCCGAGCAGCATGTCCTTGAGCTGGAGGATGGTCTTGATCACCCCGGCCACGGCGTCGACCGCCTTGGCGACCAGGCCCTGGTTCTTCTCCTTCTCGGCGGCGATCTCCTCGTCGACCGCCTTGAGCGCCTCGTTGTACTTCGTGGCGAGGGTCTGCACCAGCTCGGTGCCCTTGTTGTTCACCGATTCGGTGAGGTCGTCGAACTTGCCGGAGAACTCGCCGGCCGCCTCCTTGCCGATCGCCTGCAGGTCGGCGGGGAGCTTCTTCACCTCGGCCTGCAACTGGTCCCGGCCGGTCGCGATGCGCTGCTTGGCCCGGGTGAGCTCCGCCCCGATCAGATCCGCCACGCCGGAGATGACCTGCTGCATCCGGTCGACGTAGCCCTTGCGGGCGGTCACGAAGATCTGGTTGGCCTCCTCGGGCAGCCCGGCGAACTTGTCCTTCAGCCACCGGCCCTTGCCCAGCAGGCCCGAGTACCGCTTGTCCTTGTACTCGTCCATCCGCCGCTGATGCTCGGCGGTGAACGCGTCCCGCGCGGCCTTCTCGCCGGTGGTGAACTTTTCGTCGACCTTCTTGTCCAGGCCGGTGAGGATGTCCTCGACGTCCTTCTTCGTGGCGTCGAAGACCTTCTGCAGGGTGGCTGTGACGGTGGCCCGCCTGGCCTCGTCGGCGGACTTCGCCTGTTCCTTGCCGGCCCCGAGGGACTGCCCGGCCGTCTTGCGGTCGGTGGCGAGCGCGGTCATCGCCGCCGCGCCGGCCGCGCCCGCCGCCGCCTTCGCCCCGCTCAGGGTCTGCGCCTCCGCCGCGCGTACCTGCCCCGGCGCGGTCGCGGCGTGCTCCTCGACGGCGCTCTTCTCCTTCAGCGCGCCGGTGAACTCCGGCTCGTTGGAGCGGGCCAGCTGCTCCTCGGTGACCTGGGCGTCGGCCATCTGCTGGTCGACCTGCTTCGGCCCGGCCGAGAAGTCCGTCGCCTCCGCCGGCGCCTTGTCCGGTACGGCCTTCGCCGGGTCCGGCGTGCCGGGCGTGGCGGGCGGCTTGTCGGCGGTCAGCGGGGTGACCGGCTTCTCGACCGCCTTCGAGGTGTCCGGGGGCGCCTTCGTGGTCGTCTCGATCGGACCGGCGGACGCCTTCTTGCCGTCGGTGACCTGACCCTGCACCTGCCCCTTGACCGCGTCTGCCTTGCCGGAGCCGCCGAACTTGTCGGCCTCGTCGAGGTTCTTCGGCGCCTGCGCCGCGATGGCCTCGTTGACCGCCCGGATGAAGGCCGCCTTGTCGAATTCGCCCGGCTTGGCGGCGTTCATCTTCTCCGCGTTGGCCGCCTTGCCCTGGGCCTCCTTGTCGTCCTGCGGGGGCTTCGCGGCGCCCTGCGCCTTCGCCGCCTCCGACCGGGCCGGCGGGTGGGCGGCGAGCAGCTTCTGCTTGCCCCGCACGTCGGCCGTCAGCGCCGCGAACTTCGGATCCGCCGCCGGCCCCGGCCGCCGCACCGGGCCGGCGTCGGCGGCCAGCCGCTGCACCGGGGCCGCGTCGGTAACCAGCCGCAGCGCCGGGGCCGCGTCGGTAACCAACTGCTGCGCCGGGGCCGCGTCGGTGGCCAGCCGCTGCGCCGGGCCCAAGTCGGTGGCCAGTCGCTGCACCGGGGCCATCGGCGCGCCCAGCGCCGGTCCGGCGGCCAGGGTCGGATCGGTCTCGGCGGCCAGCCGCCGCGCGGGCGCGGACGGCCCGCCGAGGTCGGAGCCGGCGAGGGCGGCGGCGACGGGCGCGGAGGTAGGGCCGGCGGGGGCGGCGGGCG